>NZ_AP018227.1:1318537-1319055 GCF_002368095.1 Calothrix parasitica NIES-267
TCTCAACATCTGACAACCAATCCGATGTCGGAATAGATAGTAACTCACCACTTGTTGAAAATCGAATCCAACGTTCTTCCATAGCTAAGGAATCTCAAACCACTATTCCCACCACCGAAAATAAGAATTCCTCAATCGGAATAGATACCAACTCACCACTTACTGAAAATTCAATTCAACCTTCTTCCATAGCTAAGGAATCCCAAAATACTACCCCCACTACCGAAAATAATCAAAATTCAACTTCACTTTACTCAACATCTGACAACCAATCCGATGTCGGAATAGATAGTAACTCACCACTTGTTGAAAATCGAATCCAACGTTCTTCCATAGCTAAGGAATCTCAAACCACTATTCCCACCACCGAAAATAACCAAAATCCAACTTCACTTTCCTCAACATCTGACAACCAATCCGATATCGGAATAGATACAAACTCACCACTTGCTGAAAATCAAATCCAACGTTCTTCTATAACTGAAGAATTTCAAACCACTATCCCCACCACCGAAAAA
>NZ_AP018227.1:1320391-1321197 GCF_002368095.1 Calothrix parasitica NIES-267
ACTCAATATCTGACAACCAACCCGATATCGGAACAGATAAAAATTCACCACTTACTGAAAACCAAATCCAACGTTCTTCGGTAGCTGAAGAATCCAAAACCACTATTCCCACCACCAAAAATAATAATTCCTCAATCGGAATAGATACCGATTCACCACTTGTTGAAAATTCAATCCAACGTTCTTCTATAACTGAAGAATTTCAAACCACTATTCTCACAACCGAAAATAATCAAAATCCAACTTCACTTTACTCAACATCTGACAACCAATCCGATATCGGAACAGATACAAACTCACCACTTGTTGAAAATTCAATTCAACGTTCTTCTATAACTGAAGAATTTCAAACTACTATTCCCACAACCGAAAATAATCAAAATTCAACTTCACTTTACTCAACATCTGACAACCAATCCGATATCGGAATAGATAGTAACTCACCACTTGTTGAAAATTCAATCCAACGTTCTTCGGTAGCTGGAGAATTCCAAACCACTATTCCCACCACTGAAAATAACCAAAATTCAACTTCACTTTCTTCAACATCTGACAACCAATCCGATATCGGAATAGATACAAACTCACCACTTGCTGAAAATATAATCCAACGTTCTTCTATAACTGAAGAATTTCAAACCACTATTCCCACAACCGAAAATAACCAAAATTCAACTTCACTTTCTTCAACATCTGACAACCAATCCGATATCGGAATAGATAGTAATTCACCACTTGTTGAAAATTCAATTCAACGTTCTTCGATAGCTAAGGAATCTCAAACCACTATTCCCACAACCGAAAAT
>NZ_AP018227.1:1322263-1449973 GCF_002368095.1 Calothrix parasitica NIES-267
CCTCAACGTCTGACAACCAATCCGATATCGGAATAGATAGTAACTCACCACTTGTTGAAAATTCAATCCAACGTTCTTCGGTAACTGAAGAATTTCAAACCACTATTCCCACGACTGAAAATAAGAATTCCTCAATCGGAATAGATACAAACTCACCACTTGTTGAAAATTCAATTCAACGTTCTTCGATAGCTGAGGAATCTCAAAATACTATTCCCACAACCGAAAATAAGAATTATTCTGTCGAAACAGATATTAGTTATTCGGAAAATCAAAGTATTATTCAACCTTTTTCGGAAACAAATCTTTTAGAAGAAACTATAGATAAAAATATACAAGCTAAAGATAATGAAAACGTTGTTTATAATGATAAATCAGTTGAAAATACAGATATAAATACCGATATCATTCAAACTTCTTTAAAACAAAATAATAATATTGCATCTCAAAACCTGGTAGAAAATACTGAAAATATAACTGCTAATAATACGATTCAAGCTTCACCAGATTCACATACTTTGGTCTCGGATGCAGAAACAACTATTCAGCCCTCAGTTGAACAAACCATACCTCAATTACCTACTGTGCTGCAAAATCTGACTGTTTTAGATCCACTTGCGTCAATTAATTCTCCTCATCGAGTTACATCATCACCTACACAAATTAATCAATCTCCTCAGAATCAAGTACAAAGAAAAGTTGAAAAACAATTACAACCGACTTCCACGGTTCCGGATGCTTTAATTAATAACGCTTCTTCTTCTGGATGGTCGGATTTTAATAACTTGGTTAAAGGACAAACGACTCCTACACGCATCCTTCGACAAACCATAGCGCAGAATAACTCAAAGAATCGCACTATACAAGCAAAATCTTCGGACAATATTGCCACAGTTCAAGTATCTAATCAAAGTTCTGAAAATAAAGAAAAAAGTGATGAAGTAGCTGATGCTACAGACAAAAAATCCCTAGAAAAATTAGCCGTTGTTGTCTACGAACAACTCAAGCAGCGGCTCAGAATAGAACAAGAACGTCACGGTCGCGGTTATCATGGTCGCATTTCTTGGTAAAATTTGTATCACGGTGATGGAAGGTTACGATGTCATTAGTTAAAGCACAACTGATTTCTTCTGATGGGGGTGGGACAATTGAATTTATGTTTAATCCTACTGAGCTAAACTTTTCTCAGTCAATCAATCTTACTAAAAATGAAGGTGCGAGAACGAGTAAAGGTTTACCCAAAGCAAATTTTGCCTATCCAGAACCCTGTAAGTTAACAATTAGCGATATTTTACTAGATACCTACGAGCAAGGTGGTGGTAAAAGCGTGTTACCCTATCTTCATAAATTTCAGCGAGCATTAGACTTTACAGAAAGTGGCAATAATAAGAACAAACGTCCACCCACTTTTGTTTTTACTTGGGGTAAACATCAGTTTGTTCGCTGTTTTATTACTACTATGAATTACAAGTTAATGATGTTTTTACCAGATGGTACTCCCGTTAGAGCAAAACTTGATTTGACTCTCGAAGAAATTGACGAATCCATCTCTAAACCAGGAATGGGAACTCCCAGTAATGTAAACCGTAGTGGTGATAATCGCGTGAGTCGGAGTTGATAAGAGTAGCGAGCAATAAGTAGCAAGTAGCAAGTAATAACAGAAAATCGTATTGTTATGGATAATAATGTTTCTATTCAAAAAAGAACAAAAAGATTTGCGATTAGGATAATAAATGCTTATATAGAATTAAATAACAAACCATTAGATGAAATAATTTAAATACTAATCTCTACCACTAAAAACTAAAAGAACACAAATAAACTTTATCCCCTACTTATTACTCGCTACTTACTACTTACTACTTACTACTCCCTACTCCCTACTCGCTACTCCCTACTTACTACTTGCTACTTACTACTCGCTACTCCCTACTTACTACTCGCTACTTACTACTTACTACTTACTACTTACTACTCGCTACTTACTACTTACTACTCACTCTAAGGTCTTATATCCGTGAAGTACGTTTCTCAACCGATTCTCAAAATTGACGGAAAATCTGCTAGCGATGATTTGCTTAATGATATTTTGCAAATTTCTATAGAAGAAAGTTTGCATTTACCGGGGATGTTTACCTTACTTATCCGTAATGATTATTTTTCTAGTCGCGATAATGAAAATCCTTGGTTATATGACAAAACTTTTACTATCGGTAAGTCTATTGAAATTGGCTTTAGTTCTAGTACCACGGAGGATACTGATTTTAGCGAGAGTAAGGAAGATATTTTACTTTCTGGAGAGATTACTGCAATTGAAGCACAGTTTAATTCAGAATCTCAAGCTCCGATTATTGTCAGGGGTTATGATGTCAGCCATCGCTTACATCGAGGACGCTACAACCGTTCTTTTCAGAATATGAAGGATTCGGATATAGTCAGCAAAATAATTGGTGAGGTGGGAATTTCTAAAGGTACAATCGATTCCACTGGTGGTCCTTACGGATTTGGAGACCCAGTTGGCTATATTTTTCAAGAAAACCAGACTAACATGGAATTTCTAAGAGAAAGAGCCGCTCGTAATGGTTTTGAGTTGTTTGTTCAAGATGGTAAGTTGCATTTTCGCAAACCTAAAGAAGATAGTTCCTTAAGTTTGGAATGGTTAAAAGATATTTCTAAATTTCACGTTCGCGTTAGTAGTGCAGAACAAGTTAGTGAAGTTGAAGTTAGAGGTTGGGATTACCAAAATAAGCAGGCTATTATCTCTACAAAAAATAGTCAAAATTCCCAAATCCTCACTAAGACAGACCAAGGGGAAGGAAAAAAAATCAGTACGGCTTTTAAAGGTAGTCCTAAGACAATCGTTGTAGATAAACCTGTTTCTTCACCAAAAGAAGCAGAGGCGATCGCCCAAGCACTTTATAATGAACTTTCTGGTGAATTTGTCCAAGCGGATGCGTCATCAGAGGGGAATCCGGAAATTAGACCTGGTAAAGTAATTAAGCTCAAAGAAATCGGTAAATATAGCGGTAGTTATTACGTTACCGAAACTCGCCATTTATTTCAGGATAGAAACTATACTACAGAATTTAGCATTCGGGGATTGCGCGGAGAAGATTTATTTACCTTTGTTTCTCCTCAACCTCGTTTACAACCCGGACAAACGCTATTGATTGGGATTATTTCTAACAATAACGACCCAAAAAAATGGGGAAGAGTTCGAGTTAAATTTCCTACTTTGACGGAAGAACATGAAAGCGAATGGGCAAGAGTCGTTTCCATCGGTGCGGGAAAAGATAGAGGTTTCGATTGTTTACCGGAAGTCAATGACGAGGTATTAGTTGGTTTTGAACATGGCGATATTCATCGTCCTTTCGTGATTGGTGGGGTTTGGAATGGTAAAGATGCACCACCCACAAGCCCAGAAGATTCGGTTGCGTCTGGTAAGGTACGTCTGCGAACCTTTAAAACTCGTACCGGACACACCCTTCAGTTTGTTGAGGAAGATAAAGGGAGCAGTAAAAAAGGTGTTTATATTGATACCGTTTACGGTCATCAAGTAAATTTGAATGACACTGAAAAAGCAATTGAAATTAAAACCAAAGGCGGTCATCAAGTGACTTTAGACGACCAAAATAAACAAATTGAAATTAAAACTAATGGTGGAAATACTTGTAAATTAGATGACAGCGGCAGAAAAATTACTATTGATTCTAAAGGTGAAATTGATATTAATGCAACTCAGAAAATTAAACTGACAGTCGGGGGAAGCAGCATCGAAATGTCTTCAAGCAACATCACCTTAAAAATGGGTGGTAGCAAAATTGAATTAGGACCATCTGGAATTAACGTAAATTCCTCAGCCACAATGACTGTAAAAGGTATTTCAACTACAGTTGAGGGTAGCGCCGCAACTACGGTTAAAGGTACAGCAACTACAGTTACAGGTGCAACAACTACAGTCAAAGGTGATGCAAATGTTACCGTATCCGCTCCGCTGATTTCGATGAATTAGATATCAGTAAACCAAAAAGTTTTTCCTTATGAAGAAAAATAAATAACAAAAATCAATCACAAAAATACTTATCATTTGGAGAAAAACTATGCCTTTACATGTCGTTACCGGTGCTTCTCTGCAATGCGTACCTTTTGGAACCGCTCCTAGTAGTTTTATTGCGATTCCTAAAGGTCCACCAGTGCTTATTAATGGAATGCCAGCAGCTTCTATCATGGATTTCGCGCCGATGGCTAATATTCTACCTTTTGCAATGTGTACTTCCCTTGCTAATCCTGCGGTAGCATCTGCGACTAGTGCTGCTCTGGGAGTATTAACTCCGATGCCTTGCGTACCCTCAATCGTAGCTCCTTGGTACCCTGGTTCAACGAAAGTGCTTGTAAATAAAATGCCTGCATTACCCGATACAGCAGTTTGTAATTGCGCTTGGGGTGGAGTAGTTAGAGTTATCTATGCAGGACAGGTGAAGACGGCTATTGTGTAGGAAGTAGGAAGTAGCAAGTTACTTGAGCCACTCGCCGCTATAAATAGACGGCGATTCAGGCATTACCTTCTAACTTGTCGCCCTTCTTGGCTATCTGGTTAGAGGTTAGCACTTCGTTAGACATCTGCTCCAAGGAACTATAACTATTCCTACTTTTACACTCGGCTACTCGATTTGCAGATTGATATTGCTGCCACCCGTCTAACAAGAACGGCTCCGTCCCTGGATACTCGCATTGAGCATCCCAAAGTGACAACTTGTTGTTATAAACGCATCTAGCCAAATATGCACTAAACAAGTCCCTGTGCATAGGTTTAATACCTGTAACGTCTCTATGCACTCTTTCTGATAGCTTCTTCTTGATACGGGTGCCATCGAGGTGAGTTTGGGATAGTGCAGTAGTTTGGGTAGAAAATGTTAGAAAATAACCGCCAGCATTCTCAGCTTTACGCTTAAGTTCTGATTGGAAATATCCTGGTGACTTAGCAGAAATAGCTTTACCGTAACGTTTCTGCCAGCCTTTTATAGACACTTTTTCAGTTTTGATTTGATTGCCATGACGTAAAATCTCATTAACTAATTTACGGTTTTGAGACTTTGCGTAAGCAGTTTTACGACGTTCTAATTCTGCTTTTTTAGCTTGTATCCGGCGATAGTTGCGGGTTTTTATCCATTGCTTTTTACCTTTTTTAACTTTACCTTTTTTACGAACAATTCTGTTACCAACTTTTTTATCAAAGTCAGCTTCAAAATTATCAGGATTGTGCATTCTTTGGGAACGCTGCATCTTTCTTTGAAGCGCTTTTATTTCACGCTCAAATGTTGGTACTTTTTCCGCAAATGGCAGCAATCCAGCTTTATTATCAGCAACAAACGCAACATTAGAGATGTTTACATCTAGTCCAACTATCCCTTGTGTTACGTAGTTTTTAGGTTTTTGATACGGTAAACCTTCATTAATTAATTGAACAAACCAGCGCTTTTTACCGTTAAGGTTACGCCATAAAATACGACAATATTTAACAGGTGAATTTAATCCATGAACTATTACTGGATTATTCCAATCGATAATAGGTTCAACTTTTAAACCACACCAAACAACTTGATTTTTTAACCAGCGCAAGCCTTGCTTGTTTGACTTTCCTTCTACTGTCTTAAAGCGAGTCGTTACCTTAAACCTAACTTGTTTAGCCATTCCAAACAGAATGCGCTCAACCGCTTTAAATGCTCTTGTAGCCAATTTTTGTTGAGTATTGGAGTCAACTTGTACAGCTATCCATTTAGATGATTTAGCAGTTAAAACAGCAAAACTTTGTAACTCATAATCAGAAAACTTCGCTTGCTCTCTAGCTGTTTTAAATAGTTCCTTGCGCTGCTTTTTATCTTTCTCCCGATTCAGTTTTTTAGCTTGCTTATATGACTCGGAATTACGCACCAATTCCATGCGAATCAACGCTTCGTTAAGACAAGTATTATACAGTTGCCTGCCTGCTTGAAATCTAGCATTTAACTGTTTTTCAATCTTGCTATCAACTTTTAGCGGCAATTCCGTTATGAAGGATGGAGTTGTTTTACGAGCCATTTGTCCGACCTCTCAAATGTTGTTATAATTAGCATACCCATTAGTTAACCAATCGTCAAGCAATATGAGAAATGAATTAGGACACTTTAAAAAAGGACACAATGAGGGATTCACTACTGACAGACCTAAAGCATTGAAATCACTAGTAGGAATACGATTAACGCCAGAGGATAAAGAAGCATTAAAAAACGTCCCTAACTGGCAGGAACGGTTAAGAGAATATATTCAATTATTGATTAATGAAGACGGCGAATAAATTCGCCTGACTTCGGATTTCCACCGCGCTATAAATAGACGCGGCTACCATCCTCATAGAACTTTCGGTGTTATGTGAATTAACCATCTTTTGTCAGTTTAGGTAAAGCTAAACACTGTAAGCGTTTCAGAGCTTGACTTTCGATTTTTTAGCTGTCACTTTTAATTATTATTAGAAAATAAACGCTCCTTAGCTGATTAAATCAAGCTTACAGTTGTTGACTTTGATTTTTGTTTTCCGGGAGTGATAAAAGAGGGTTAATCGCTCAAACCATTATTGTTAGGTTGATAAATTAAAAATATGAATTTAAGCGAGCTTCAAAACCCTTGTAGAATAAGGGACGTTTTTAATTCACATTAGGCGTAAATTATCTAAAATAACAACAACACAACAATATATTTTATTACTTCTTACTTATTACTTCCTACTTACTACTTCCTACTTACTACTTACTACTTATTACTCACTACTCCCCCGTCACCAATCCCGTTTTACCTAACAATCTCTGTCCTTCGCGGGTTTTGAGTATTTGGGCGAATTTTTCACCGATGGGGGAACGGTCGTTGTCTCTTGGATAAACTACTGCTATGGGATATGCTAGGGGGTATTTTCCGGTTTTGAATAATTCTATGTTGGGATAATAACTCCCTTTGCGATCGCACAAGTCTAGTGAGGGATTTATTGGTTTTCCATTATCCATAATCAAAGGTTGTACTGGGGACTTTCCTTTTTTTTGCAGGGCTAACGGATATACGGAACACTGACCGACAATTTTTGAAATGGAGCTAAATCCAATTCCTCCTGTTTGACGGTCTTCAAAGTCTTTGATTACTGCTCTCATCATAGGGATTTCGGAAAGCAAACGTACTTGAGAATTCATCAAATTATCGCCCCAATGGGTTTGCTGATTATTCAAGATTCTTGAGGTGAAAATTTCCCGTGCTTCTTTGTCTTGGGGTGCGTATAATTCGACTGGTACTGTCGGCCCTTTAATTTCGTCCCAATAATTAATATTCCCGCTATAAAGTTGCTCTAATTGGTTTAAGGTTATTTTGCCTTTTAGTTTTTTGGGAAGTCCTTTATCTCGCTGGGAATAGCTAAAAGCTACGATAGGTACGAGTCCATCGTAAGCAATAATTTCAGATTTCAAGGAATTTGGTAGTGGTTCTATAAGTGGGACAATTGCAAAGTCTGCTGCTCCCGAATCTACTTTAGATATTGCTTCTTCTCTGGATTTTGAAGGCTGATAATTCAGTTTTAATGTTGGCTGTGCTGTTTGAATACGTTCTTCGAGGGTTTCACTTTTACGAATCAAATCTTCTTCTTGAAATACATATTCCCAAATACCTTTTGCAGATGCAGTATAAGTAAATTTACCGTTGGGTATAGCTTTTATTTTATTTAAACAGCAAGGTACTGGTGTATTACTTTCAGCTACACTCGATTGTGGTTTAGCAAATAGCAGCCATACAAGTCCACCGATTAATCCCAAACCAAGCACGCTCATAAGTAGTATTAATAAACGAGAATATTTCTTTTTTGCGGGTGGTAATAGTTTTACTTCTTCTGGTAAAAAGTTACTCGATATAAATTCTACTTTGGGTAATCGCAATAATTCTTGTCTGGCAATTTCAGCATTTTCAAAGGGTACTTCTAATTCCATCAGTCGTAGAATAAAATGCTTTAAATCTAAATCCAGACAATTCCAGTGATTTTCGATTTTAGGGTCTAAAGCTTGTCCGGAATCTGTTACAACCTTTCCTGCTAATAGATAAAAAGCAATATAGCCCAAAGCAACCAAATCTTGAGATCCCCTCTGGATTTTAGATTCAACTGTCAACGGTTGAAATAGCTGCTCCCAAATTGCTAAATCGCAAAGGTAAACAAAAAAATCTGTGGATTCGATATCGGCTCCCGGTTCCCAATTTCCTATCAACACTAAACTATCTAAACTGAGATTACCGTGGACTAATCCATCAATAATTTTACCCGAAGGTAAACGAAATTTCTGCCCGTGTAAGAACTCCAGAGATTGTAAAACCATTTGTAAGATTGCTCTTACCTGTAAAGGAGAAAATGCTCCTAAACTTAAATAGCGATTTAATGTAGCGGAACCACCACGCTCATCCATTATCAAATAACAGCGTGGTTGTATTTCATCAACTATTGCTTCTAAGGGCTGCAAGCATCGTAAATCTTGAATCCTACCATCTGCCAAGGAAAAGCCAGCTAAACTTTTAAAACCTTGTTTTCTTTGTGTTATTTCTTCAGCATTGAAATATCGTTCTGGTAGGAGATATTCTTTAATAACAACCGGTTGATTCACTCCTAGCTGAGTAGCAGCATACTGAAAACCGATTCCTCTTCTACCAATATGCTGTTCGATACGATAAGTTCCCAGTTGTCCTTTTATCAATGATTTGACTGGTAAAAGTTTAGGAAAACCGCAAACCGAACAAGCACTTTCAAATTCTTCTTCTGTAATTACCGAGTTATCACAATTTAATGGGTTTCCTTGAGTACAGCTATAGCGACCGTAAGGAGAATTAAATAGTTGTACTCCTGCTGCTGGGGGTAGTAATACAGGTTTAGCAACTACTATTGATGATTCTTCAGTTGTTGAGGTTTCTTCAGGGAATAGCTCATCCCGAATTTCCACCCACATCGACTGCATCCAAGCGTACTTTTTCAGCTTATTGAATCGTGAAAGCCTAAGTTTGGCTGGATAACGCTTTAAATAAGCTTTGACCACAGCCTTGGGAACTTTAGATACTGTTTTAGGAAATTTTTTTAACATGGTAATTGGTAATAGGTAATTGGTAGAACAACTTACTTGCTACTTTCTACCCCTTCTTCCCCGTCTCCTGCTTCTTCTTGGCTTCTTCTGCTTTTTTCTTCGCTTCTTCCTGTTGCAGTTTGACTACTTTTTTCAAGGTTACTCTCGCTACGCGCTGTTCTGGATTGAGTTTGAGTGCGGCTTTGAAGGCTGCTATGGCTTTGGGGTATTGTTTTAATTTTGTGAGGGAGATTCCTTGTCCGGTAACGGCTGCAGCACTTTCTGGATTGATTTTACTGGCTTGTTTGTATGCTTTAAGAGCTTTTTTATGTTGATACATTGATGTTAAAATCAGTCCGCGATTATACCAAGCTTCAAAGGCTTTGTAATCAATGCTAATGGCTTTATTGACTGAGTTTAATGCTTCTCTATATCGTTTCAAATGCCACAATGTTACGCCGTGATTTATCCAACCTTCGTAATTTAATGGTTCTATTGATATGGCTTTATCATAAAATCCCAGTGCTTTGCTATATAGCGCTCTTTTACTGAAGATACGAGCTTGATTTAACAGGGCTTGGGGATACCTCGGATTAAGTGCGATCGCCTTTTGGGTTGATGCTGATGCTTCGGAATATTCCTCTAAATGCCAAAGGGCTACTCCGCGATTGCTCCAAGCTTCTGGGTAATAAGATTTGATCCCGACGGCTCGATTTGTTGCTGCTAATGCTGCTTTATATTTCTTCAAACCAATCAATGCTGCACCCTTCTCATTCCAGGCTTGGGCTACTCCCATAACTTGCCAATCCCCATCTCCTTTGAGAGCTGCTTCGCTGGCTTTGAGTGCTTCTTCGTACTGCTTATCTTTATTTAATACAGCAGCACGTCCAACTAAAGCTAATGAGTAATCTGGTTTGAAGGCTATTGCTTGTTCGTAAGATGCTAAAGCGTCGCTATACTGTGCGAGTTTTTCTAATAACATTCCTTGCGCTCCCCAAGCTACTGCATCCTTGGGATTAACCGCTAACAATCTATCGTAATCGGCAATTGCTTGATTAAATTTATTCAACCGGGTATTCGCTTCCGCTCGATTTTTCAAAGCAAAGGTTTTATTCTCCGAACCCCAATCCCCATTTCCTTTCAAAGCTTGATTACAACTAGAAATAGCTTGCTTGAATTGTCCGAGTTTATTTTCTATCTGACAGCGATAAGCCAAAGTCAACGAGTTTTTTGGTTCAATTAGCAGGGTGCGAGTAAAAGCAACTTGAGCTAATTCGTATTTACCAGTTTTAGCTAAAATAACTCCTCGGTGTCTCCAAGCTAATTTCGGCGACTGCGTACCCCAATTACCATCAACTTTCAGAGCTTTGTTGCATTCATCCAAAGCCGTTTCATTTTTATCTAAAGCCTCAAATGCCATACACTTATATGTCAAAGCCAAAGAATTATTTTTATTTAATTTCAAAGACTTAGAAGCACTAGCAATAGCATCCGGATATTTTTTTAACTTTAGTAAAATACCGCTATGACTTGCCCAAGCTATTGGATTTTTGGGTTTAACCGTAATTGCTTGTTCGCAAGCAGTTAAAGCCTTTTCATATTTTCCTGATTCAGATTGTAAATCGCAAAGATTTAACCAGTATTCAAAGTCTTTGAGGTTTTCCTCCAATCCCCCTTCAGCTATTAAATAAGGTTTAGGATTAACACCAAAGAATTTTTGTGTGGCTAAAACTGAATTTGGAATTATACACAGAATTATAGAAGTTGATATACCAATAGATTTCAGAAATAGTCCCATAGATGAATTATTTATTTTAAGTATAATATGGTCGGTTGATGTTATTTATTAAACCTTGTTTTGATGAAGAAGTTCGCAATATACCATAAGCCTCTAGTTTCATTCATCGCTGTATTTTTTACTTTATTAACTATGTCCTCAGTAGAAGCAGCAAAATCCAAAAACATCAAAAAATTGCTAGAAACACGGCAGTGTAAAGGCTGCAATCTCAAGAATGCCAACTTAAGTGGGCTGCACCTGCGACAAACTAATCTTCAGGATGCCAACCTTGAAGGTGCAAATCTGAACGGAGCAGATTTACGTGGTGCATTTCTCAAAGATGCGGATTTGACAGAAGCCGACTTAAGAAATGCTCGTTTAGAAGATGCCAACCTAGAAGATGTGAAATTAGATAGAGCAAAGTTGAACAATACAGTTGTAAACTATCGCACCGTGATTGAGCAAAAATGGCGGCAAATATATCAAATAATTAACGGTAAACCAAATAAAAATTTACAAGCAGCCGATTTGGCTGGAGCTAACTTCGATGGACTTGATTTACGGAACTTTGATTTTCAAGGAGCCAATCTTCAAGGAGCTTCTTTTCAAGGAGCGCTTTTAAAAGGAGCTAATTTCAATCAAGCTAATCTTGAAGATACAGATTTATTTATTAGCGATTTACGCTCAGCTAATTTGAGTGAAGCGAATTTACAATCAAGCAGTTTACAAGCAGTAGACTTAAGAGAAGCTAATTTAAATCAAGCAAATTTGACTAAAGCTAACCTGAGCAACAGTTATTTAGAAACCGCACAATTAGAAAATGCTAACTTGAGGAAAGCTGACTTAGCACGAGCTATCCTAATTAACGCTAATCTTAGTAATGCTCAACTATACGATGCTAATTTATTCGCAGCACAATTAAAAAGTGTCAATTTTGAGGGAGTTAATTTACAGAAAGCTGATTTGACGGGTGCAGATATCAGCGACAGCATTTTAACTAACGGTTTGCTGAGAAAAACAAAGCTTGAAGGTGCTTCGTTGCGAGTCATGAATTTAAAAGGTACAAATCTTAGCGGTCTTAATCTCAGTAATGTAGACTTTAGCGGAATAGATTTGAGCAATACCAATTTAAGTAAAGCGAATTTGAGCGGAGCTAATCTTCAAGGTACAAACTTGAGCAATGCTGATTTAACAAAAACGGATTTAACTGGAGCCAATTTAACTAAGGCAAATCTCAGCAATGCTAATTTAAGCTTTACAGATTTTACTAATGCTAATTTATTTCAAACAATTTTAAGCGGCATTAAATTAGATTTTACCAACTTTTGCGATGCTACAATGCCTAATGGTTCTAAACGTCAATGCTGAAATATTGATTGATTGGTCTTATTATATATCTAACTTTTTGCATTTTTTTGGCATTCGTTGTTGCATCTATTCCTTTTCTTTATACTAGCGAAATATGATAAGAAAAAGTTTTGTATGAACCTTGGGTTTTATACTCGCGCTAATGAATTTTTACGCAACTGTATAGTGCAGATTAATTAATTGCAATCCTTCCTTTGTTAATTTTTCTGCTTCGGCACGGGTATTATTTTGCTGCGTTGTTTCTAGCTTTTGGACAATTTTTAATCCATAATTGCCTGCACTAACCGCACTTGATTCCGATAATAAAAATAAGGAAATAAATAATATAACTGCACGCTTTGTCAATGCTTGATGAAAGCGGATTTTTTGAGATTTATTATCGGTTTTCATACGTTTTTATACTTAAATTAATGACTATACTTTAATATATCTCTCGCGGTTATGGGGGTATGCAGTTTTTGTTAACAAAGGTTTGTAGTTGCATCGTCTTCGCCTCTGGATGAAGTATTTTGGCGCTGTGAACGCGTTCACGAAGTGCGGCTCAGCGTTTTCTCGTAGAGTAGCGCAACTACGAACGAACCAATTATTCCGCTTCCCCAATTAAAGTAAAAGCAGCCCAATCGCGGGGATTTGGATGCTGTTTCATTATCTTTAACATCGCCTTTCGCAGCGCAGTAGCTTTATCGGGATTATTTTGCAGATTTTGATAAAATTCCGTCATCAACTCGGCTGTAGGTGCATCCGGCACCGACCACAGCGATACTAACACGCTAGGTACACCGGCACTAATCCAAGAACGCGATAAACCGATTACTCCATCACCTGTAATTTTTCCCCTTCCGGTATCGCAAGCACTTAATACTACTAATTCAGCATTAAGTTCTAAATCAAGAATTTCCCCTGCTGTTAATAATCCATCTCCCTTCTCATTATTTTTATTAGGAGAGGAGGAAGGTGTAAGAGCGATTCCGCTATTCAAACCTTGAACATCATCAAATATACCGTGGCTGGCTAAGTGAATCAATCGCGCTTGGGATAAGCGTTGGGTAACTAGAGTTTCTGTTGCTTGATTCCCTGTTAAAGCTTTAGCTCCGAATAATTTTGCAATAGCTTTTGCTTCCCGTTCCGCTCCCGGTAGTGGTGTTAACTGTTGCGGTTTCTCGCCGATTTTTGGCGGTATTTTCGGCATTGTGGGATTACCGACAATTAATATATTACTTCCCTGTATGGATTGTTTTCCTATACGTTGTTTTTGTTTGCGGGTTAATTCTAAAACTTGAATTGATGGGGATGTGAGAATGGTGTGTTTTTCAATTAAATATTTACCGCTTTTATCTTGGAGTGCTGGGAAGGGAACGAGGAATAAAGATTCTTGAGGAATAAAGGTAACTCTAGCACTAGGGTTTTTGGGTAATAAGTCAGCGATGGGGTCAATTAATAATTCGTGGAGACGTTTGAGTTTATTAGCTGCTTTGGGTGCATCGGGGTTGAAAGATACGTCAATACCCCGAAAATTTGCACCTCTTGCACCGATTGATTGACGACTGGTGGTTACGAGTTGGCGTAATGTTGTGTTTTCTTTTTGCCATAGTGGTTTGAGGTCAGCTTTACGAAATGTGACTTCACCCGTGGGTTTGATTACCCAGATGTAGAGTTCGGATTCTTTGGTTTGTTCTCTACCCCCTAATTTAAACTCATCGTAAATAATTGAATATTGAATGAGGGTAGAATTTTGCTGTTTGGCAATTTGTTTAATCTCAGTAATATTTGGTGGGGTGGGGGATTGTTTTTGGGGGTTGGTAGATAAGCGAGAAGCAAGTAATTCTACAAATGCACGTCCCCGTCCCCGTTCGGATATTTCTAAGGCTGCATCGGTTTTATTTTGGGCAATGAGGACTCGTTGTAGATTGTGATAGGTGTTTGTTTGGGTGTCAAATAAGGATACTTTGTTACTATCAGTTAATTTTTGATTTCGCAGAGATTCTCTAACCGCAAGTCCTTCATACAAGGTTTTTTCAGCTGCAGCGAGATTACCAGATTTGTAGAGAGCAACTCCTAGATTGGTTAAAAAATTTCCTTCAGTATCGCGGTGTTTTGTGTCTTTGGCAATTGCTAAACTCTGTTTGTAGTAGTCAATTGATTTTGGCTTGTCTCCCTGGTAAAAGTAAGCAGTTCCCAAGCTACCCAAAGCAATTCCTTCACTTCTGCGGTCTTTGATTTCCTATCTTTGATGTCTCGGAAAATAATTAGTGCTTGTTGAAAAGATTTTATTGCTGCTTGGGTTTGATTGTTCTGAACCTGGAGTACTGCTTCCACATACAGCTTATGTGCTTCGCCTTTACGACTATCAGGTGTTTGTGCCCAAACCTGCTGTGCTGGTAATATTCCTGGTAAAGTTGCTCCCGATTGTAAACTTGTGGTGATAAGAGTTGTCAGAGCGATGAGTAAAAATCGTTTGTAATGCATCATGGATAGGGATAGGGGAAACAGAGGAGAAACAATTTTTTGGGCTTATTTAACCGCAGAGTTATTGTTAATTTCTTGGCTAATTGCCAAAAGTTGTTGGTAAAATTCGGCAGCTTTTTTAGGGTCTCCCGAGGAATAGTACGCATTCCTAAGATTACTCAGTGCCAGAACTTCACCACGGCGATCGCCAATTTTTCGAGCGAGTTCTAAAGCTTGTTGATAGAATTCAATGGCTTTTTTATAGTCCTTGAGGGAATAGTAAGCAACTCCCATATTATTCAATTCCTTGCGTTCGCCAAGGCGATTTCCTGATTGTTTGAAAATTGCTAAACTTTGTTGATGCAACCCAATCGCTTTTCTTGGCTTCCCTAAAGAACGATAACTAAATCCAAGATTACCCAGTTCCATAGCTTCACCAATACGGTCGCCTATTTGTCTGAAAATAGCTAAACTTTGTTGATGGAAATCAATGGCTTTTTCATACTCCCCTTGAGAACGATAAGCAAGTCCCAGATTCCCCAAAGACCTTGCTTGAAGAAGAGGATGTTGGATTTGTTTAGCGATTGCTAAGCTTTGTTGATTGTAATCAATGCCTTTTTGGGACTTCCCTAATTGCAGGTAAACACTTCCTATATTATTCAGCGCATTAGCTTCACCGATTTTGTTTTTAGTTTGTCGATATATTGTTAGTGCTTCTTCCCACGATATTAACGCAGCTTGGAATCGACCTGTTCCAGACAGTCGGAGACCTTGGTTTATCAGTCTATTTGCTTTCTCGTTTTGAGCATTTTTGCTAATTTCGGTATCTTTGGCTAATCTTTTCTGTGCTAGTGCTTCTAGTTCCGAGTCTTGAATTTCCCGTGCAATTACTAAAGATTGTTTGTAGTAATCAATGGCTTTTGAATAATTTTGCCATTGGGAGTAAATGATTCCCAAACCAATCAGACTAACACCTTCACCTTTGCGGTTTTTGGTGTCTCGATAAACAATTAATGATTTTTGAAATGATTGTAATCCTGCTTTGAGTTGATTGGCTTCAAGTTGGTCTATACCTTGCTGCACCAATCTATCTGCTTCTGCATTACGCGTATCTACAGTTTGTGCTGATACCTGCTGTATTGGTAATATTCCTGCTAATACTCCAAAGGGTTGTAGGCTTGTGGTGATAAGAGTTGTTAGAGCAATGACTAAAAATCGTTTGTGATACATAATAACTAGCAATTCAAATTCTCTATGTTTAGATATATCTCTAATGGTTCGGTAATTATGCAGTGAATGGTAAATCTTCATCAAGAACTTATAGGAATTTTAAAATCCCCAGTTGTCTAAACCCTCTATCTCCTCTCTTCCTAGTTTTTACCTAAGTTCGTATGAAAATTCGTCATCAATGCTGCTATTGCATCATCGGGAACTAACTACAGCGAACCCATAACTCTATCCGCACCAGCAGGGAGAACAGAACGAGAGGATGAGGGCTAGATTTGACGTATTACGCATTACGCAATCGCTGAATTGCATCACGGGATGTTTGAGCTAGTTCTGTATCTCCATCTCTGTCAAATAGTTTGGCTGCTGTTTCTAAATCTGTAATTGCATTATCTTTGTTACCTAATGCACTATTAGCGATTCCCCGAAAGAAGTGAGCATAAGAGACTGAATTATCTAGTTGAATCGATTTATCTAAATCAGTTTTTCCCTGTTTGTATTGTTGCAATAAAACATAAGAAGCTCCTCTACCTAAGTAAGCATATTGATTGTTTGGCTGTATTTTGATTACTTCATCAAAAGCCTTTATTGCTTCGGGATAGTTTTTCTGTTTGAAAATAGTAAATCCCTGTCTTAAATAATTTAATGCTTTTTGCTGGTCTGGTGTCAAATTCTGATTGGGGTTTGATTCAACTTGTAATTTCTCAACTTGTGGTTTGACGCTGGTGTCGGAAAATGTTTGAGCGTTTACTCTGGGATTAATTACCATGAAGCTGAGTAAAACGATTGCGGATGCTGTTTGTAAAACTTTCATTTGCGTTCCTCTTGTTGTAATGGTTAATGAATAATCGAGATAGTAGATGCACTAAGGTGCGTGGTGTTCTATTTATTTATATTTCTTGGTGCTTCGGGGGTTATGCAGTTTTTGGAAAATGATTTAATTTCGCTTCCCTATTTTTTTATATATCTGGGTGGGGTGAGGGGTATGCAAAAAACATAAACCGATTACTCTACCAATTGGAAAAGACGTAGCAGTGCTACGTCTCTACATCAGTTTTGTTTATCCTAATAATCTTTTATTTACACAACTGGTTCGGTAGTTCCTCTTTCATCTGGGACAATTCGGGTGAAGGATTCGGAACGGAATAAGCTTGTTGTAAAGCATCTGACCATAATCCTTTATCAGCAAAGTATTTAGTTTTGGTAAATGCTATTTTCTCTGCATCTGCACCTTGATTTTTCTGCAATCTTTCTAAAAGCTTTAATTCTGCGGTAATTCTATTTCGTTGTGGTGCTTCCATGATTTTAAAGGGAACTAATCGAGTTGAAGAAGCATTTTCACTTTCGCTCAAGAAGATTGACCATCTATATATTTTACCGGGTTCTAAAGGTTTACCTGTATAATTTACGCTTTGACTTCCGGTGACAATTTGAGTTTTGAGATATTCTTTACTACGAGGAATTCCAACTGCAATTTTCTTTATATTACCTTTCCAGAGAAAGAATGGTTTAGCGTTCCAAATAGTTTTAGTCTGAGAAGAAATTTGTGGGGAAATAAAGCAAAGTTGTTCCGAAGGACGGGAACCTTTTGTTGTTCCTTCTCTAGGGGGTTTTCTGCGGAAGATACTCCACCAGGATAAAGTTTGTTGCGGTATCTGCGTTTCTTTGGCGAGAATAGGTTGTAAGAAGCTGCTGATAGTTACGATTAAAATTGATAAGTTAGTCAAAAGTAGATTTAATTTACTCATTTTTGTATTTCGATAAATTACTTGTAACGTAAAACAAAAAAGTTATTGATGGTAAAAACCAAGGAAGAAGCAACCCTAATTTTGATATATAAATTTGTAAACTTACGATTCCATAAGTAATAGTTAGCAATCCAAATCCAAGTAACCATAATTTTCCATTACTATTGTCAAAATGTATATATAGTGAAGATACTTTTCCTAAAAAAATTGCCGCAAAAATCATCCAAATATCGGGAATTGGTATGACTATTCTATTATTTAATAAATGATGTACTAAATATGCATGAACCTCACTACCTATCATTACGGTAGTATTATTTGCAGGATTTTCTAATTTGTTCCAGTAAGCGAAAGCTGGTGGTAATTTGTGATTATCCTGTCCATTTTGGGATAGTCCAGCTTCACCATATCCCCCTGGTGCAATAATAACTATTTGATTTTCAAAGTTATATTTACTATTTGAATTTTCTAATAATTCCCATGCAGCAATCGAACGATATACTTGTGAAGGGGGAATCGAATAATCCATAATTGGATGTAACCACATTTGATTTAGCCAATAACTTAATGCGGTTAGTTTTTTAGTTCGATTTCTTGGTAATTCTGAAATTGTGTTTTGATTGTTATTAGTTTTTTGAAGATAACTGTATATATTTTGTTCCAGATTCTTTTGACTATTAAGTTTTGGCTTTGGTGGATTTGGTAAACTCTGTAATTGACGGGTAAGACTTAATAAGTAAGCGAATGGTTTAATCTCAGAATCTTCGTCAAATACAGGTAAAACTGGTATATACCCATCTATGGTTTTAATTTCTCCATGCAAAACAGAGTTAGAATCAGCGATTTTGGATAATGTTTCTAACTTCTGACCTCTTTTATCAAAGGTAATTGGAAAAACAAAGTAAGTAGGATTATCTGATTTTTCGATAGCGTTAGAAATAGATTTGGCTAATATTTCGTTGTTTTTACCGTGATTTCTACCTAAAAGATAATCAATTCCGATAATATTAGCATTTGACTCTGTAAGCTTGTTTATTAATAATGCAATATACTCCCGATTCATCGGTCTGGGGTCTGGTATGGGAATAGGAGATTTTTGAATTGATTGATTATCAATTTGCAATAGAACTACTTCAGGCTTTTTCTGTTCTGCAATTTGATTGGTAGTTTGTCGATAAATAGCTTGTAGTAACAATCTTTGATTTAGTAATAAGTCTTGAACTGGATGTAATAGACTAATTAAACTTAAAGCTGATATTGCAATTGCTTCTGTTCGTGTTGGTTTTAATCTTTTAAAAATTATTTTGAATCCAGAAGGTTCGATACGAAATAAATTTGCTGCTGGATGGCGAAATAACGAAGGAATTAAATAAGAACTGGGATAATTATAATTTTTTTTGTGTAAATATTCGCTAGCTTCAAGCAAGGATTGATGAACGTCTTTATATTCAGCTAAAGCTTGAGAAAACTGCATAAAAAATTCAATTGCAACCTGATTGTGGATTGGTTCGCGCATAATTGCAACTTGAGAGAATCCTAAATCAATCAATTTATTAGCAATACTCAAACCGCTACAGGAATTAAAAATTGCTACCTGCAAACCATTTTCTTTCGCAATAGTTAAAGGTGTTTGAATTTCATTCAAGAATAAAGCGGTATTCGGAGCAATAACAATTTCTCCACCAGTTAAACTCTTTTCGTTACTGTGTCCCGCAAAAAATAAAATATCCCAGCCAATCTTATCAGATAAATTGTCTACAATCTCTTGTTTTAATTGATTAATATCCTTCCCCGGTTCCCAGCCTATAAATTTAACATCAACAACTTTTTTTAATGAATTCAAAACCTTCTTTTCTTCAGCAAATCCCAAACCAGTGTCATCACCTAAAATTGCTAAAATTCTGACTTTACGATGACGAATAGGAATTGTATTTGGTTCATTGATATTAATTGGTTTACGAACAATCCTAATATCAGAATTAACAGCGAATTCACTACCAATATTCCATGCTTCCCAAGGTAAACGTTCTAATTCTAAAGAGTTGCAAGTTAAGAAAACCTCCACATTTTGGATTTTAATAACGGATGCGTTTGTTTTGGATTCATTACTATCTGTTTTATTTGTATTAGTTATTATAGAGCGGATTTGATATAGTTCAGCACTGCGTAACCAGTGACGAAATTCAGATAAAAACTTTGTTTCTGCTTCCACTAATTTAGCACGCCAATCAATGGGAGGTGGTGCTATAGTTCCGATATCGGCGACTTTTCCTCTGAATGAATTTTTATAAAATTTTAGATAACATTGCTGCCATTCGTTATACGAGTTAGCGATTGTTTGAGGATAAGTTAAAGTAGCATTAAGCTGTTGACCATCACCCCAAGCAAGTTCAAATAAACAAGTTTTTTCGATTAGTTGGATTTTGAGATTGAAATTGGACATTGGGGAATGGGTAATAGGTAATGGGTAATTGGTAATCGTGACCCTAATTGTATAGTCTAAATTAATGCGATATTTTACGAGAATATTTAATAAAGTTTACATACTGGAAAACTTGACTTATTTCCCCTCTCCTTCACAAGGAGAGGGGCTAGGGGTGAGGTCATTCAAATCGTTACAAACCATTCCCAATCAACACAAAAGGTGCCCAATAATAAGGATGAGCAAATGTTTTTGATTCGGACTTTTTACCAGATGATGGTGATGTTCCTTCTGGAATCAAACCCCCCGCTCTTTTAATATCGTCTACAGTTATATCTTTGTTATAAAGTAACTGTAACTGAGCTAAACGCATCGCTTCGGCTTTGGTGATTTTTTGTTTATTTTTGGCAAGATTGTTGTAGAAATTTTGCATTAATTCGCTATCGTACCCGTTCTTCGGTGCCTTGGCTCATGGGATTTTGTTTATATTCTTATTGATATTTTAGCTTTAATTATTGAATACAATTCTTCCTAGAGGGTTACAAAATAAAATCAAAGCTTTCTCCAATTTCCCGACGGAACAAAAGCAGCCCAAAAGTAAGGATGCTCGTAACCTTTTGTAGATAAAAACTCCAGTTGTGCATCACGTAGCGCTTGATGTCTTCCTTTCCCAGCTTTCAAACCTTGATAATATTTCACCATCAAATCTTTAGTACCATCATCGCTCACCAACCACAAGCTCAAAACCTGACTTTGGGAACCAGCCATCACCAAAGCGCGACGCAATCCGTATAAACCCGAACCAACTTTCACATCACCCAATCCGGTTTCGCAAGCTGATAATACAACTAATTGAGTTCCCTTCAAATCTAATCCCGCAACTTCAAGAGCGGTAAGAACACCATCATTATTATTAGTTGATTTATTGCGATTATTGAAACCTGCTAAAGCTAATCCAGAACGCAATAAAGGATTTTCTAATTGCATTCTTTGCCGTGGTTTACCAATTTTATTAGTTATTAATCCCACATCCGGTGTGAGTAAATCTACTTCTGGATCGGGAAGGAAGAAACCGTGAGTAGCTAAATGTAAAATACTGGGGGATTGAAGTTGTTTGAGAGCAGTTTCTGTAGCTTGTTTCTTGGAGATTACTTTAGTATTGCTGAAAATTGATTTAATTTTTTGTGCTTCTTCAAGGGTAGCGTCGAGGGGTGTAAATGTGATATTCGCTAAGTCAGTTGAACGACGATTTTCGGAACCTCTCGTAGTTGCTGCAACTGTAGAAAGTTGTTCGTCATAGTCGATATCTGCAAACACCACCGGAGCCGAATTATTATTAGCAGTCGCATCGAAGCGTAACAAATCCCGTCCGCTGGTAAGATACGAGAAAGCGTAATTCTCTACTAAATATTTACCTTTATCATCTCGTAGCGCTTCAAAAGGAATCAGCGTTAATTGTCCGTCGGGGGATAGCAGTAGATGACGCGCATTTCCCAGATGAGAGCGTATGGGTTTCATCACTTGCTCATCTAAATTGCGAGCTAATTCTTTAACAGATTTCCCTTCAGCAGGTTCGACATCAATACCGCGATTTGGATCTAATGGTGGAGATGATAAAGCTCTACGTAACTCAGAAACCGACTGGTTAATTGTGGCAGCTTCACCCAAATCAACCCACTTCGGCTGTCCTTGGTTTCGCAATATCGCCGCAGCGTATCGGGGTTTATCCCGTTTATTAGCTTTAGGATTATACGGACGATACTGTACAATTTCTATTAAGGCTCCATCTTTGGGTATCTTTGCTTGCACTGCTGCTAATTCTACAGGCTCAATTTCGGTGCGGAATTCGGCACTTTTAGCGCTAATTGCTGCTTCTAATTCTTCCCTTCTGGCTTCTAGTTTTTTGTACCTGGCTTTATATTGTTCTGGTGTTTGCTTACCAAGTTCTTTGTACACCAGTGCTGATAGCTGCTGCTGTACGTCCAACCATTCATTAAATAACTGTTCCGCTTGGGGATTATTTTTGAGTTGAGAGCGTAATATTTGGGTGCTGTCGGTGACTGCATCGAGTACCCTTCCTTTGCGACGCACTACGGTAGTTAATGCTAGTTGTGCTGCTTTGGGGTTGTTGCGGGCTTCGTTAAGGGAAAGAGAAACAATATTGTTAGTTGTGCCAGCAAAAGTTCTGATAAAATCTTGCTTTCTTTGTTCTGAAATTCCAGAAAATATCAGTTTTAAATTTTGTTCTTGAATTTCTAACCCACGGCTAAAAAAATCAGTCGCACGGGTGATATCGCCTTTTGCCCAGTAAAGTAGTGCCAAATTATTGAGGCTAGTGGCAGTGTCGGGATGTTGAGAACCGAGTGCCTTCTTCATAATTGCCAGCGATCGCTGATACAAAGGTTCGGCTTTGTCATAGCTTCCCATACGCTTGTAAAGTGCTGCCAAATTATTGAGGCTAGTGGCAGTGCTGGGATGTTGAGAACCGAGTACCTTCTCATAAATTGCCAGCGCTCGCTGATACAAAGGCTTGGCTTTGTCATAGCTTCCCATATTCCAGTAAAGTAGTGCCAAATTATTGAGGCTAGTGGCAGTGTCGGGATGTTGAGAACCGAGTACCTTCTCCCTAATTGCCAGCGCTCGCTGATACAAAGGTTCGGCTTTGTTATGGCTTCCCATATTCCGGTAAAGTGTTGCCAAATTATTGAGGCTAGTTGCAGTGTCGGGATGTTGAGAACCAAGTACCTTCTCTATTATTGCCAGCGCTCGCTTTAATAAAGGTTCGGCTCATAGCTTCCCATATCGCGGTAAAGTAGTGCTAAATTGTTGAGGCTAGTTGCAGTGTCGGGATGTTGAGAACCAAATACCTTCTCATATATTGCCAGCGCTCGCTTAAACAAAGGTTCGGCTTTGTCATAGCTTCCCATACGCTTGTAAAGTAGTGCTAAATTGTTGAGGCTTTGTGCAGTGTTGGGATGTTGAGAACCGAGTACCTTCTCCCTAATTGCCAGCGCTCGCTTAAACAAAGGTTCAGCTTTGTCATAGCTTCCCATCTCCTGGTATAGTGCTGCCAAATTATTCAGGCTACTGGCAGTGAGAGGATGTTGAGAACCGAGTACCTTCTCCCTAATTGCCAGCGCTCGCTGATGCAAAAGTTCGGCTTTGTCATAGTTTCCCATATTGTTGTACAATACTGCCAAATTATTGAGGCTTTGTGCAGTGTGGGGATGTTGAGAACCGAGCACCTTCTCCCTAATTGCCAGCGCTCGCTTTAACAAAGGTTCGGCTTTGTCATAGCTTCCCATATCGCGGTAAAGTGCTGCCAATCTATTCAGGCTTTGTGCAGTGTCGAGATGTTCTTTACCTAAAACTTTCTCTGCAATAGCTAATGCGCGTTCGGCTAAAGGAATGGCTTGCTTGTATTTACCTTCCTTATATAACTGCTCAACTCGTTTATTCAACAGCTCGGCTTCTTCCAGTTCTGCTGACTGTTGGGCTGAGGGAGTTGGCTGGGTTTGTCCTCCGACTTGCTTGGGAATACTCATGAGCAACCCCAGCGCCATTGCAACTGTAACTGACAGCGAAGCTAATTTTGTGCAACCCAAGATTAAGGTTTTTGGCACTGAGGTTTTTTGAGTCATTGATTTTATTTCACCATTAGGTTAACGAATGCCGACAACAAATATTCCTTTGCTTAACGCCTATTGCTAGCAACAGGGAAAAAATGCTGTATTACATTGCTAATTAGATATAGCTCTGGGTATTGCAGGGGGTATGCAATAATTATGCGGAATTTACAGGGAATAATGGTAAATATTTTGTAAAGCCACGGTGTAAAAAGAATAAGTATGTGTTTATTGTCGGTAAATTATTAACGATGCGTTACGGTTTTAATTTACCTAAAATTACCCACGCAGGTGGTGAGTCTAGTTTGGGGTGTCGGTTTCCGTCCCCAAAAAAGCGCGTTAGCGCAGCGTGTCCGGAGGACATAGGAGATACCCGGAGGGACTTTGCTGGTGTATCAGCGGTTTCAACCGCCGGGTATGTTAATTAAAGTGTCGATGGTGCGTTACGGCAAGAAGATAACATATTTGTTTATTTTGTTAACATTTCGTAGCCGTAGCACACCCTACAAAATCCCCCTCTCATTAACCTACGGTGTACACACATCTCCTAGATCCCCCCTAACCCCCCTTGAAAAGGGGGGAATCTGAATTAAAGTCCCCCTTTTCAAGGGGGATATAGGGGGATCTAAACGCTGTGAAAGCAATCTAGAGTACTTGTGTGTACGCGGTAGCTCCTTAACAAGGAGAGGGGCTAGGGGTGAGGTTCTGAGCTTACCGACTCATATCAAACGCAAAAGGCAAAGTAATCTCAACCCCATCCCCCAAACTTACACTAACCAAAAACTTCTCATCAAAATTACCAACAACTCTAGTAAACAAATAACTATTTCCTAATTCTGGATTAACTTTCTGTTCAACTAAAATCCCAGTTTGGTCGCTAACTCTTAATTTTAAATTTATTGGTAAACTTTCTAATGCTGGAGTACCTAATACCAACAATAACGTCCATGAATTGGGGTCGGTTTCCGATAGTAAATGCCAAGTTACAGCATATAGTCGCAATGGAACACCAGCCAATGATAAATCTTGATAAGCACCTCTTGCTTGAACAGGAATTTCTAAACCTTGTTGTTGTAGTTGCGAGTTAATTACTGTAAACTCTTCTACCGGACTTCGCATTACTGGTTGTGGTGTAATATTTGGTAGTAAATTCCAATTAGTTTGAGCTAAATCATCTAATTCATCCCATAACCAACGTCCGACGTTAATTGCTGGCTGGGTAATTAATTTAAATATATCTGATAAATGTTGTTGTAAATTTTTGATAGATAAATTATCTTCTGTTTGAGTTTGTAAATTATATATCCAGTCAATTAATTCTGGATTAGTTAAAACTGCGCTTGCTTGTTCCCAAGTTAAAGCTTCACAAAGTTCTTTTGTTTGTAATTGAGGTAATTGATTAATAAGTTCTTCTTTAATTAATTCTAAATTTTTAACTCTGTTTGTAGGTATTACGGGTAAAGTAATTGCGACTGGTTCCAAACAGTTTAAATACAATAATAATCTATCTGGTTCGTGACAAAACCAAGTTAATGGTATTTCATAATTCCAATCTGAATTAGGCTTGAAGTTAAGGCTTTGCTGTCTTGAAGATAATTCTTTATAAGATATAAATCTTTGAATAACAGCTTTTTCTTCCTCTTCTATAACTTCTACTAAAACGTAAAAATGAGGAATATATTCCGGTAAGTCAATAACTACTCTAGATATATCAACTTGTTCGTCGATAAAGCTACCAGTAGTAATCAAACACACTTTATATTCCCCTACATTTAAATTAGCTACAGTAGGAATCAAATTAGCAAATCGCGGTTGCAAAATAGTACATTCATCCTGATTGACATTAAAAGAATTTCCTCTTGAATCTAACCAGTTCTCAAAAGCAGATAAACTCAAAGTATTCAAATAAGTTTGCCATTGTAAGGATTCATCTTTTACTTGACTGCTCAGTTCTACCGCTTGGTTGATTTGTGATTGCGATAGAGGAATTGCTTCTGGTGATAATTTTTCAAATTCTAAGCTCATTGGTAATATTTCTGCTGATAAGTTAGTCATTTTTGTTAATTATTTTTTACTTTCACTTTTCTCTTAAATCTAGATATTCACACAATCTTGAAGCAAATCTACTCCTATTTGAATTAGTTCTCGAAGCCGATGCTTCTATTTCCGCTTCTGCAATTAAGTTAGTAACTTGTTCTGTTAGTGCAATAGTAATTTGTGATTCTAAAGCTTGTAATTTCTCTAGAGACGCATAGCTTTTTACTAAATACAAAACTCGATTTTTTAATAATGCTAAAACTTCATTTGTGATATCAGCACGTAATTCTTTTAATTTTAATAAACGAGTTACTTGAAACTGTGCTTTCAATTCTATACGTTTAGCTATTTCTGTCATCGATAATCCCTGACAGTGAAATAATTCTAATGCTGTAATAAATTTTTTCGCTTTGATAGCATCCTTACGCTGTATTTTCTTTACCCTCGCTTCGGTAACGGTAGTTAAAGCATTATCCAAACATTCAATAAACTGGGGACGATATAATTTTAAAAATTCGCTGGTTTGGTTTTCTGCTTCGTTTTCAGAATTATTAATAGCAGAAATATTTGTATCAGCAGCATCAATAGATTCCTTAGCTAAATAACCACCTCGAACGTGAATTCTATATTCTCGCAGATATCCGGATAACTGCTGCAATTTTGACATTAAGTTATTAGGTTCATAACTGTATTTCCCCTGACTTAGATTGTTCAATTTATCGCTAATTTGCTCTAATTGTTCTACACTAGGTGGCTGACATTTACTTGTTCTAGCTTTACGTTGCTGCAATCTTTGAGCGCGATACACTGTATGATAACTTTGTAATAACCATTTATATTGTTGAATTTCGGTAGCAGTTAACGAGTGAAATTGACTTAAAATACGCTCTAACTGTTTTGGTTGAGTATCGTTAAGAATTGCCCAATCACTTAAAAGGTAAATTCCGCATTCGAGCAAAAATTTACTCAAACTAGGATGCTGTTTTACCTTTCTACTCGTCCATGATGATAAACTACTTTGATTTATATCAAAACTATTTAATATTTCTAGAGAATAGCATTGATAAGAATTTTTGGAGTCTAACCTCCCATCATCATCAAGTACGTAGGGAAGTAGATCGCGACTGGTAAAACCCCCAGTCGCACCAAACTGCTTTTCTAAATTTAGGCAGACTTTTTCAATTTCCCAAGAAATAAAGCACAGCAGACAGCGTTGTGCATTTATGCGCTTATCAACAGATGCATCCCCGTATAAATTCAACAGTTGCAATTGAATATCCTTATTATTCGGATTGCTGACATCGATTAACTTAGCAAATATCTGGTTAAAAAACGTCTGTGCTGAAGGAATCGGCTGAACTTGGCGATTTCCCGCAGCATTAATTCTGATTAATGTCCAATAATATGTTGATGGATTAGTCATCGCTTTGCGATCGCTATTATATGAGTGCATATTAAATGACGCGCGTAAATTTAACCAAGCATTTCTATAAAGAAAGCTCAGAGCAGTTTTCTTAACCGTCATTAATTCTTAACTCTGAGCAAGTTGCGGTTATGCACTTTTCGTGTTTTAACGATTAGTTAATCTACATTTCTTAAATCAGCTTCAACAACTCTTGCGTAGATATCTTGCCACTAACACCAGCATCTTCCAACAAACTATCCGCCAAATCTCGCTTATGATGATGTAAATCCACAATCTTATCTTCAATAGTATCCTTCGCAACCAAACGATAAATCTACATCACTCGACAATACTCAAAGTACTTCAACCGAATTAAGCGATAAGCGAGGACGACATGAAGCTTTGACTGAAGACGAGCGTCAAGAACTTAACCAAATTCGTACCGAGACTGAAAAAATTCTTGGTAATGCTCAACGCTTATCCGAAGGACATCTTGCTCGCATTTTTTCTATTTAACGCAGCAACATATTGTTAATATTTGGATATATGCATATGCTTATCCATTAAAGAAGTAGTGGTGGTGCCCACCACATCCATAGGTAAAATGACTCATAATGCTATATTTTGATTTTTAATTCAACCTGAAAATTTACCTTGATACTAATTTTATTAAATTTTTCTTAAATCAAAGTGTAAATTCTTTCGTTAAAAAAAGGGGGTAGTTTGCTAAATTATCGAGTTCTTCCGAATTTAGTAAACTTTTCCATTCTGCAAGTAGTGGAGCATCTTTAGGTTTCGCAAGACGGGCTTCTGCTAAATTTGTAAGAGCATCGTGCCAAATCCCATTTTCTGCATAAAGTGCTGCTTTTTGCTCTTGTGTTGCTTGCTGAAGACGCTCTGTGAGAGTAGAGCTTAGGTTGACTCGTTCTACCCACCCATCAACTGTCTTTAATTGTGCTGGTAGTTGGGGGCTGCATTTGATTTTGACTTTCAAAAACCAATGATAATTTTTTTGGTGTTTTGTTTTACTAATTTGTAGTGGTTCGGTAGCTTCTTTTGTGGAAATACCGATAATTCCTGGCTTTTCTGGTTTATTTAAAAGAGTTCTATATATTGTTTTACTAGGTTTTTGAGACTCATCTTTAATAACAAATTCCATTTCGGTAATAGATGATTTGTCATAAGGAACAAAAAACCAAAAAGTAGGATAATCATCGGTTGTTAAACCCCAAATTTTAGTAATTGGAATTTTTCGTCCTTGCTTTGAGTTAATAGTTTGTTTGTAATCGGGAGCCAGTGCCATCAGGGATTCTGTACCTTGACCGCATCCCCTACTCGCTGCTGCTCCTCTGTCTCCTGCGGCACTGCGGTCTGGTGGTGGAGGTGGTGGATTAAAGTTGATTGAGCTACGAATCGAGGTAACTGATTGTGCGTTGATTATTAAAGGATAAGTGATATTACTTAAAATAGCTACAGTTAAAGCAGTTGTTAATTGTATTTTCATGATATTAGTTAATTGGAAAACGGATAGTTATTAGCGATTTTATTTTGGGTTAACTGTATTTTTTGTTGATGTTTTTTATGGTTAATTGGATGGTTAATAACTATTTCATACAAATCTAAAGTTGTTATATTTAAGAATTTTGTGTTTGAATTTTAAAGCTAAAAATACGATTACAAACTAAGGTTGTACCCCCGAACGCAATAATCGCAGGAACTAAAGGAACCCACGAACCTTGGGAAGTTAATAAAATTATGCTGCTGCTATATAAAATAATTATTCCGATGACCATTACTATTATTAAATAAATCGGTTTTCGCAAGCACCAAGCTATTAAAGCACCGGTTACAGACCATCCCCAAATCCAAATTGTTTCACTCAATATTGACCAATTTGATATTAAAGGTCTTCCATACAATGCAGCACTAACTAACTGACTGACCATCTGAGCTTGAAGAATAACTCCAGGTGTATATTTCGATTTTCCCTGAATTGGATAGGGAGTCAAAGAATAATCTCGAAAACTTTCAGCTGTTGTACCTATAATTACTATTTTGTCTTTGAAAGCTGCGGGATTTATTTCACCTTTTAGCACCTGTCCTAAAGTAACTTGTGAAATAGCTGGGGTTTGTGATGACGAGGAACGATAATTTAATAAAATTTGGTGTCCTAATGCATCAATTTTTTGGTATCCTCCCGTATGTGATTCTAAAATTTTGAATTTGAGTTTTCCCAGTTGCCATGTATCCTGTTGGGGAAAATCTAAGCTAATCCCTTTATCATAAAGGTAACGCAAAGCTAACTGTACGCTCAAAGCATAGGAAGCATTACAGGTTGAAGCGGGAGGAGGGGTTAAAGATAAATAATGACGACGAACTATATTATCCTCATCCAGAAGAATGTCACTAAATCCCAAATTTTCTGGAGAAACTTCTGGAGGTGGAGCAACACCCAATTTACCTTGAGAATTACTAACTTTACAAACCGATACGAAGCGGCTATTTTGCATCCTTTTGACTAATTTAGGATAATCCTTGCTTACTGGATAATCCCGATATATATCCAGACCGATAGCTGCTGGTTGATATGACTCTAATTTTTCCAACAGTCCGTCCAGGAATTTATCAGATAAAGAACCCCGTCGTTTTTCTGACTGTTGCATTTTTACATCATCTTCGGTTACACCTACCACTATCAAATTAGGGTCTGGTTGTTCGGGGGGACGCATTTGCATCAGTTGGTCAAATGCTTTAAGTTCTAAAGATTGCAGTATTCCGAAGTATCTGATCCCCATGACCAACGCAGTAATGATGATGCTGGTCGGGATTGTTAATAATAAATTTAATCGATTCTGAATTGGTTTTTGAGGAGGAGCTTTAGATTCGGGTAAAGATATAGGAAAATTATTGCTGTTTACATTCGTATTTATGTTTATGTTTATATTTGTATCGTTATCTGTATTTTGATGTAAATTATATAAATATTGCCAAGACACTGGAACCTCAGCGGGGTTTTGGAAAATTACGGGTAACCAGGTAGCACAGGGAAACTTATTTTCCAGACCCTGTAATCTTTCTCTAGCTGCTCTGACAGCTAAATATAAAGATTCTCCCCTTGCAAAAGCTTCGAGAAAATACTTTAAGAATTCTTGCGCTACTTGGTCGGGTACGGGTTCGCGCATCACAATAATTTCAGGAATATGTAAATCTGCGAATTCCCTTGCTAATCCCAATCCATCGCAGGAATTGAAAATGGCTAATTGTAGCCCTCGTTCGACTGCTTTTCTTAAAGCATATTTTAATTCAGCAATTGTCAGACTTTCAGTCTTATTAATATGGATTTTACCAGTTTCATTCTCAAGAGTTGCGCTGTGTCCCGCAAAAAATAAAATTTGCCAGTTCTGTTCCCATAGTTGATGATTAATATCTTGACGTTCTGGTTCGGCTAAAAAACTTATCTCTGCATTCGGTAACTGTTCTAAAATCTTGCGGTCAGCTTGGGTATCAATTCCGTCACTATTACCCAAAATTGCCAATATTTTCACTTTATCGCTGGTTTGATTAGCTCTGTATACTTTTTCGTAGCTAGGAGCGCTTAAAGCTATTTCTGACTTTGGGTAGCGCTCTAATAAGTCCCAAAGATGCCAGGGAAGTTTTTGCAGTCGTAGGTCTTTGGTTTGGATTAAAATTCTGATATCGTCTTCAGATGTCAGTTTTTCTAGAAGTTTTTCGCGGATGGGACGAAAGGAATCGGAGGTCAGCCAATTATTAAAACGTATTTTAAAATCTTCAGTAGCTTGCTGACATTCTTCCAAAGTAGGAACTCGATGAACTTGCTTTGATATACCTTTAATACGGGATGGTAATCTGATGTTACGGTAAATAGACTGCCATCGGAAATAATCGGTTGTAATTTCTGGATTGGGGGGAAGACTACCTGTAATTTCCGTACTGGGTCGAGCATTTTCGTCACCAATTTGCAGGACGACAGGGAAACCTCGTTCAAAGTCTCCCTCTCCCAGCTTTAAGATGACTAATTTGCCCATAAGTATTTTTTCGCATACTGCAATTCCATTTTAAGAATATAGTGTAAATTACTAGTCTTGGCTAGATTGTTTGTAATTACTTTACATTTTTGATTCTTTACTACATATGATGGGTGAAGAAAGGGAGGAGGAAGAGGGGGAAGAGGGGGTAGAATAATTTTTTTTATTTTTCATCACACATCAGAATTAATAGGCTCGTAGTTGCGCGGTCTTCGCCAACAATGTGGTATTCAAAGGTAAAAACGATGGAACTGCAAACCTTGATTAGCCATCAAGATCAATGGGACAAAGGAGCACTAGTACTCCGCCACATTAATTTTGCGGGGTACTAAGCGTTTATTAAAAAAACCGCAGAGGACGCAGCGGAAAGTGCGGTCTTGGGGGTTTCCCCCAAGAGCAACTTTCCAAGACAAAGAGCGCAGAGGAAGAGAATTTAGAGGATTATTCGGTTTCAAATCAAATTGATTTTAACCCCTCATAACTTATGTGGTGAAGTACTAGTACAGTAATGCTAATCAATGCTTTTCTCATTGTAATTTTACTTTTTTAAGTTGTTATTGCCTTTTACGATGGGTTTTTATTTTTATGCAGCTATGTTGAAAGTTTTCTGAAAAAAGTAATTCAAACAAGATTTTAATTAATTAAAAAACTTATAAAAAAATGACACCTCTTTACCAATAATGAAAAAGGGTGACATTTTTTATATTTAGAATTACCGACAACTCAAGGGAATACGATATTAGGAGTAATTAAGCAAGCTTAATTAAAAGAGGCAGAGCATCAACCATTGAGGTGATAAAATCTTGAAGGTCAAATTCTTGGATAGCTTTAAATGCATCCTTTAAATCGCTACCACCTTCAATTAAATCGAAACTTTCATAAAAAGCCTCTATTAAATTACCTTCCTTAACAGCAATTGCTGCTTCAGCTAAAGATTTACCATCTTCAAAGTCAGCTAAATTAAATGCGGTGGTAAGCGCTTCAAGATAATTTTCTGCTTTCAAATCATCAATAATCTTCGACCATTCTTGTGCATCTTCAAACTGCCCTAAAGTAAGTACATCCGATAATGCATCAAGATATTGTCCTTCTTTGACTGCCCAAATTGTATCAGCCCATTGAGTGACCTTATCAAATCCTAGTTCGGAAAGACCTTGTTCAATTGCTTGACGAGCTTTGGCTACGTTCTCATCTCTCAAATCCTTAATCCAATCGGTGTTAAGATACTTTTGAGCATCATTCCCAGCTAAAGCAATTAAATGGTCGGCAACTTGATTGTAGTTACCATCTTTGACAGCAACAGCAACTTTAATAAAGGTATCGGCTTTGGCTTGGTCGATATTAAGAGAATCGAAACCAACTAAATCTAAACCAGCTTCTAGCGCTCCTTGATAGTTCTTATCAATAACACCCCAAGCAATATCAACAAACTCCTGAGCGTTATCAAAGCCAACTGTACTCAAAGCTGCATCAACTGCATTTTCCCAATTACCTTTCTCCATAGCCCATGCTACAGAAACAAAAAGCTCGGAAGCTGTTTTGCTAACACCTAAATTATTCAAACTTTCCGAAACCGCACCTTTGTAATCGCTATCTTTCAATTCCCAAAATACATCAACAACAAAATCAACCATTTTGGGAGTAATAACATTAGAACCACCATAAAAAGCAAGGGCTGAATCTATAGCCGATTTTAATACACCTTTTTCATCTCCTTGTACAGCATTAATAACACCTTCAATTGCACCGACAGCAGTACCAACTACCGGTACTTTTTTCAGTATATCTACGACATCATCGGTGACTGCTTTTTCAACATCCTTAGCAGTGTTTTTGACTGTTTCTATAGCGCTATCTAAAGTTTTAGAAATTCCAGAAAGCGATTTGGAGTCGTCGTAGAGTTTTTCAACTTTATTTCCAACTGCTTTAACTTGTTTGGCTGCATCATGAATAAAGTCACTTATTTCACCTTTTGTGGCTATTCCAATAGCACCCAAGTGACTGTGACCTGCGGCTGATTTTAAAGCACCTACGACTGTCCAGTAGCCAGCACCTTCATCTCTTAATAACTTAGCTAAATTTCCGCTATTAATGCCATGTCCGCTTTTCCACAAACCATCAGCAACTTGTCCATAACTATAGGTTGCACCATCATCAAGAGCATCGGCAATAGTTCTTAAATTAGAACCAAGACCGTAATTAAGTGCTCTAGCATTATCAACTGCTGATGCTCCCAGTTTTTGCAGTTCTAGAGCGATATTTCGGGTACTAACTTTATGTCCGCTATTCCACAAACCGATTGCGACATCTATGTAGTTAAAGCTTTTGCCATTACTTAAGGTAACTCCATATTTCATATCGCTAGCAATTCCTGATAAACTGCGACCGATACCATAATTTAGTGCTTGAGCAATTTCACCTTGACTAGCACCTTCATCCCAGAGTAAGTCAGCTAGTTTTCTGGAATTAATTTTATGTCCGCTACTCCATAGACCCTTAGCTACGGTAGTGTAATTGAAGCCAGCACCATCATCAAGAGCATCCGCAATTGTTGTCAAACCGAAACCAAGATTTTTGATTGCTTTACCAATTTGACCGGCTGAAGCACCTTCATAGCGAAGTAATCTGGCAATCTCTCTGGTACCGGTTTTATGTCCGCTCTTCCATAAAGCAGTAGCGACACTGGAGTAGTTTAAACCTTGTCCATCGCTCTTAGTTACACCATCAGCAACAGCATCAGCAATTGTGGTTAAACCAAAACCGAGATATTTGAATGCTTTACCGATTTGAGCCTGCGATGCTCCTCTATCCCAGAGCAGGTCTGCCAATTGTCTAGTATTAAGTTTGTGTCCGCTATTCCATAAAGCAGTTGCTAGGTGTTTGTAGAATAAGCTGTTTTCAGATTTAAAATCAACACCAGAAATACCGTATCTCATGTCGCTAGCAATTTGTATTGGATTGCGACCTACAACATGATTGAGTGCTTTACCGATTTCAGATGGAAGCATTACTTCCTGCCACATTAAGTCAGCGAGTTTTCTGGAGTCAATTTTATGACCGCTCTTCCATAAACCAGTTGCGACATTAGCGTAATCTAAACCAGTTCCATCTTTTAAAGTTACCCCATCATCTAAAGCATCAGCGATTGTAGGTAAATCAAAACCAAGATATTTTAATGTTCGACCTATTTTACTAGCTGAAGCTCCTTCATCCCAGAGTAAGTCAGCAAGTTTTCTAGCATCAATTGGATGACCGCTATTCCATAAACCAGTTGCGGCACTAATGTAACCTATACCATTCCCACTACTCGTAGTTACCCCATCATCTAAAGCATCAGCAATTGTAGGTAAACTAAAACCAAGATGTTTTAATGCTTTAGCTATTTCTGTGCTATAAATTCCTTCATCCCAAAGTAAATCAGCTAATTTTCTGGTGCTAATTGCATGACCGCTATTCCATAAACCAGTGGCTACGCTATTAGAATCAAGACCGGTTCCATCGCTCTTTGTTATACCATCATCCAAGGCATTGGCGATTGTCGCTAAATCTAAACCAATGTTATTGAGTGCTTTACCGACTTCAATTTCGGTTGCTCCTTTATCCCAAAGTAAATCAGCTAATTTTTTGGCATCAATTTGATGACCGCTATTCCATAAACCGGTTGCTACGCTATTATGATTAATTCCGGTTCCATCGTTTTTGGTAATTCCATAAAAAGCATCTATTGTTGTAGATAAATCTGAACCAATATGTTTTAATGCTTTACCAATTTCAATTTCGGTTGCTCCTTCATCCCAAAGCAAATCAGCTAATTTTTTGGCATCAATTTTATGACCGCTATTCCACAATCCTTGAGCAATATCAGAATAATTAAAGGTAGTACCGTTATCAAGAGCGTCAGCAATGGTTTCTAATTTAAAACCAACACTGGAATTTAATGTTTGAGCAATTTGTTCTACAGTCGCTCCTTCTTTTTGAAGAGTTTTTGCTAAATCTCGCTCGCTAAAATCTGTTGTTTTGCTGTCCCAAAGTTCTTTTGCTCTGGAAGCATAATCTTGAGAATATTCAATTTCAATTTTTTGTCCATCAATTGTTATAGTATCAATATCATCTTCTGCTTTAATAGCAACAATTTCTGCTTCAGATAATGTCTTTCCTTGAACTAACGCACTAAATAATTCTCCTTCATCACCAGCAGCATCTACATCATTGATACGAGAATCTATAAAATGCCCAACTTCTTCTAAAATTACGCCAGTAATAGTATTAACATCATTTTGATTAGTATTAACAAAATCTCTAGATAAATAAATTATTCCATTTAAACTATCATATCCACCATTAGCGCCATTAACTTTATCGCCGGAAACTATTTTTATTTCAGGAATTTCGCTAAAGTTATCTTTGCCAAAGTTACCAACTAATTTATCAGCAATTTCAGCTTTAAAAGTTTCACCGAAAGCAAGTTCTAATTTATCGGTAAGAGCAGTATCTGCTTCTAAACCGGTTAATAGATTTTGTACTTGTTCTACAGCTTTTCCTGTAATATCTAATTCTAAAGATAAATCATTAACGTAATTACCATGATTAGAATTATCTAGATTTACTAAATCAGTAGAAATTAAAATTCCACCAACTTCTTTACTGTCACCTAATAAATCTTTATCTATAAAGCTTGATTCATTACCAAGTATTGAACTTGAATCGATAGTAAACTGAGAATTACCTTGAATATTATTTTGAGTATCGAAGCCAGAATCTAACATTGTTTTTATCCTTCTGGATTTAATCTGCTGTTTCTCTTTACGACGGGTTTTGATTTTTATGCAGTTGAAGCGGAAATAATGTTTATCAAATTAAATTAATACAATCAAAAATGCCTGAAGATTAGCTTTATACTTTCTCCCCAGACATTTCAATTTAAATATTAAAGTAAAAAAGTAAGTTTCAACAATGAACTACAACCATCTCGAACCGTTAGCAACTGCACGAATTTGGGTTAAGAACTTTTGTAAACCAACTTGATTTTGATAGTAATCAAAGGTATAAGCATTACTGTAAAAAACTTTTGCACAGCCATTATCAACCCAATATCTTTGCTGTGCATAATTATTAAGATTAGTTCCAGCACAACTTAAACGAGGAGTTTTTACGGGTAAACCGGTACGAGGATTTAAACCATCAATCTGTACTAAGCAATTAGCTTCGTCTAAAAATCTGGAAATCAATATTTTTTCATGTAATGAGATATTAACTCCAGTTCTACCACCAGGAGTATGTTTATAAGTATGACTTCGAGTAGAAACTGAGCCTATCGTAGCTGAAGCTGTAGAAACACGGATAGTTCGAGAAGAATTACTAACTTGATTCAAAATCTGTAAAACTTGTTTAGCTTGTTGTTTAGTTGGTTTTGCATCAGCCGAATTTGAAGTAGATGCAATAATTCCAGGAATAACTAATGCTGCTGATAATACAAATGTAGCTAATTTATTTTTCATTTTTACTTCTCTTTAAAATTGCTTGTGTTCTTTTCTCTTATCTACCTTTACGACGGGTTTTTATATTTATGCAGTTGAAATTATATTTTTGAAAAATCTCTCAGAAAATAGGAAGTTAATTCAAGGAAAATATTAATATTATTTGTTTATATAGCGTTTACCAAGTAACTGAGGTACAGTTTGCTTCTTTCCCCTCTCCTTAATAAGGAGAGGGGTTAGGGGTGAGGTTTCTAGGTGTACTTCATGCTTACTGAGAAAGGCTATAAACAGGAATAGCCGCAATTATGATTTTATATAGCAAGAGACGCAACACTGTTACGTCTCTACAAGGGTTTCATATTTTTTAAGATGCACCATTTTTAACAATCGTCTGGGAATTAATAACCAAACTTGAATCCGTCAAAATTTAGATTTGAATCAAAAAATCGCAAACAATCGCACCATAATACCAGAAAGTCTCCTAATACTCCCAATAATTCCCACTGTATTCTCTACGTCTTCAAGTGCATCATCTAAAGATTGAATAGCCAAATTGAGTTCTGCTTCTAAAGGTTTCATTTTTGCTAATACTTCTTGTAAATCCTTCAACTCTAATTCGTGAAGATAATAACGGCAAGATTCTCGCTGTTCTATAAGTTCTTTTCTCTTTGATTCATCTGCTTCTGTTTCAATTCTAAGCTGAATTACTGGAGAATAAAGTTCTAACACTTTGGTTCTCATTTGACTTAGTAAATTATCAGTTGTAAACATTTTTCTATTTCTCCTCTGTGTTTGCTGTGTTTTCTTGGGTTGCTTCTGGCTTTTCTGGTTTTTCTAAAAGTGCTAAAAAATCATCGATATCTTCTAAAGCATTATTTAGACGTGCTACCGTGATTTTTCCTTCAACAGAATCTTTAAAGACATTCTTAAAATTTTTTAAAACCTTGCTAGCATTTTCTAATTGTTGTATTCGGTTATCGGATTGCAATATATCTAATCTTTCTTTAATCCAGTTTCTCTCTTCTTCATATGTCATTTTCTCTTCCCTGATTAAGGGACGAATTACAAAATGTAGCTCTTTCGCATTATTTTTAATATCAACTCTTATTTTCATGAATCCACTTAATTTTTTGAGCATTTCTTGCTGAATTATTAGCTCTCTCAAAATTAATTTATCGCGCTTTTCTAGTTCTTCTCGCAAAGCACCTTGAATTTTAGAATTGATAACTAAATCTCCTATCCCTAGGAAAACTCGCTTTTCTGGAAAAAAGTCAGTTTTTTCGAGATTTTTACTAACTTTCTCTAAATTTTCAGCAATACCGTTAATTTCATCTTTAGTTCTTTCTGGTGCATTGGTAGTAGCCAATTGCTTTAATTTATCAAAGTACTCTTTTAACAGTCGATTATGATTTTTAATTTCGTTGATTGTGGTAATTATTTCTTCATCTTGAGCGGCATTTTTTTGATATTGCTCTGCTGTTCGATTGAAACCTCTATCAGCTGCTAATATCGCTTCCGAGCTTGCTTCTATATGTAGTTCCTTTGCTTTTTCCAATAATGTATCCACAGCATCTGTATAACTATCTCCTGCTACTGCGAGATTTTCATATTGTTTGCTATTACGACAACCAGTTGATAAAGTTGCAATTACAGCAACTAAAACAAAGGTTTTACGAAAGTTATTGAGCATAATTGTTTGTTCATTTGAAGATGAAACTTGTTGTTATCCTTTACGATTCATCTGAGTTTTTATGCACATAACTTAAAAATTTCTTGAAGAATCAGTAAGAATCCTTACGTAGCAAGTATTTAAACTTCCCGCGTTGCTTCGACCGTCATATAATTACAATCACTGATATATATTTTAGAGGGCGAGTATTACATGCAACGCCGACAAGGTACGGTGGAAATTTTTTCTACCTTTATACAATTTGATATAGATAAATTTAATGCTTGGGTAACTGACGCAAAATTAAGACGCAGCATAAAAACTTGTTTGGAAAAATCTGACCGTCAAGATTCCCATAGCTTCTGGGCACTTTATTGGTATAAAGTGTGGGAAAATTCTGCTCAAGATAGCCAGCAAGATGCACCAAATTACAGTTTCTTGGCTTATTCCCATCTTTGTGCTTACCTACAAGAAGCTTGCTATTGGGCCGCGAGAAAATCAGCGCTCAATTCCTCGGGACATTCTTCTATTTCAGACTTCTTTCAAATTGCGATCGCACAAGTTGGTAAAATTTTAAAAGCTTTTAATCCAGAACAAAGTTCTCATTTAAAAAGCTACGCGGAATTATCTTTTGAGCGGATTATTCGCGATGTGTTGCGGGTACGTCGGGAAGCTGATATCTGTTCCGACTGGTCTTTACTACATAAAGTCAGCCGTAGAAGGTTGATTAAATCATTGCAAAATTTGGGCTTGAACGAAGAAAATATTGCCAACTACGTTTTAGCTTGGGAATGCTTCGGAGAACTTTACACTTCCGGTAATACAGAAATTCGTCAGCGTCGCAAACCCGATAGAACTGGCTGGGAAGCTATCGCTAAACTTTACAATACTCAACGTTTAACCCGTGGTTTATCTTCCGAGACCGTTAATTCGCAAACTATTGAAAAATGGCTGACACAGAGCGCTCAAGCGATTCGTAATTTTCTTTATCCCAAATTTGTTTCTGCTGATACTCCCCTCAAAGATGATGGAGATGCTAGTTTATTAGATATATTGCCGGGAAACGTGCAAAATTCCTTACTTGCTCAAATGGTCGAGCAGGAAGAAGCAGACAGTTTCAAAAGTCAGCAAACACAGTTAAACGAAGTTTTAAATCAAGCCATAGCAGCACTAGACAGTAAATCGCAACAATTGCTGCAAGTCTACTACAGTCAGCAATTTACCCAAACCGAAATTGCCAAACAATTAGAAATAAAGCAATATAAAGTATCCCGTCTTCTAAGCAGTATTAGAAAGTCATTGTTAAAAACTCTTACCCAATGGAGTCAAAACACCTTGCATATTTCTATAAATTCCGTCGTAATAGATTCTATAAACATTAGCCTAGAGGAATGGCTCAAGTTTAACTACAGTCAAACCGAACAGGTTTAAAAATAAAAAGTTAAAATCCGTAGGGAGCCATTTTGATTATGTTCAACACAGACATTCCGTTAATTCTCGATTCGCGTCATTTGTACTTGGAAATTCCTCAATCTTCCCAAGTGTCGGAACAAAACTACTCAACTCCGGGTGCTTCTCGACGTGCTTGGATAAATCAACTTTGTCTAAAAGCATTTTTACCTTGGTTTGAATCAGAAATGGCTCCCGATGCTAAATTGTCCGTGAATTATGCAGCGCTACCGAGTTTCTGGGAATTGGTTAACGGAACACCTATAAATTTTGATGATTATCGTTTAATATTAATTCCCACCTTAGCAGTTGATGGTGATGAATTGCGGGTACCCCAGGAATGGGTAGATATCCCAGAATTAGCAGCCGACTATTACATTGGAGTTGAAGTAAACCCCGATGATAATTTTGTCAAAATATTTGGTTATACAACTCATGAAAATCTTGTAAATAAAGGGATTTTAGATAATAACGACCGAAATTACAGTTTAGAAAGCGAAGATTTGATTGACGATATTAATGTATTAGCTGTTGCTCAAGAATTTAATAATTCAGAAACTTTACGAGCCGAAATAACTCCTTTAGAATCAACACCAGAAACCCAAGCAAAAAATTTTTTAGAACGTTTGGGAAACCCCGAAATTAAATTCCCACGTTTAGAAATTCCCTTTTCAGTTTGGGGTTCGTTAATAGCACAATCAAGCTGGAGAAAAAAACTATACGCAAAGCGTCAAGGTTTACCCGTCGAACAATCAATTACTCAATGGTTGCAAGAGGGAATTAAAAACTTATCTCAAATCTGGGGATGGGAGCAAAAAGAATTTGTCATGGCTTCTGGAGGAATGCGGAGTAGCGCATCAGTTCGGGGATTATCCAAAGAATTAACCATAGAAAATAATACATATGAATTGCGGATATTACCCAGAGTTGCAGGTGAAGATATAATTTGGAGATTTGAATTACGGAATCCCGTTGCTGGTGGTGAAATACCTGCTGGTTTCAAACTGCGATTGCTAACCGAAGATTTGCAAGAATTTGAAAACAACGAGGATATTGCAACAGTTTCCACCGACGTATTGTATGTGGAAGTAATCTTAGAGTCAGGGGAAGGATTAGTTTGGGAAACTGTTCCGGTAGCGGAAGATTGGGAGCGAGAAGTATTGAGATTTTGATATATAAGGTTGTTAATAAAAATGAAATTAACCTCACCCCCTGCCCCTCTTCAAGTTATCGGAGAGGGGTGTTTATAATTTCCGAATTTTGTAGGGTGCTGTGACGGTGACGATAATTTATCAACTTTGACAAAATAATTTGAAACTACCGTCACGCACCAATTTTTATGTTATTTAAAATAATTAATGGCTCTCAATTGGATGCAATACAATACAGATTAACCTCACCCCCGTCCCCTCTCCAAGTTATCGGAGAGGGGTGTTTGTAATTTCCGCATTTATAATAATATTTGTAGGGTGCTGTGACGGTGACGATAATTTATCAACTTTGACAAAATAATTTGAAACCACCGTCACGCACCAATCAAGATTTTGTGACAATTTCGTTAGCCGTAAATTTGATCAAACCTCAAAAAACTTTTTCTGCAACTGCATAAGGAATAATCGAGTTCTTAATTGAACTTCACCCACAATTACAAAAATCAACAAAATAACAATCATCTTAAAAATATATCGGAGTGCTAAGTAAGTTCAGATAAACTTTGCTAGCTTAATAAATAAATTTAAAATCTGTAGAGAATATATTTCGTTCGCTATCAGGTAGTTTACACAAAGGTTTTCAGCTTTACCTAGTTATTTATACAGAGATAATTAGAAAAAATTTATAATTTTTGTGCATGTGGTTGCATAAACTTTAAAAGCAATCCTATAAGTACGTGATTGGAGGAGTAATCACATCAAAGCAAAGTGAGGGGTAGAAAAATAAGGGTAGTAAAAATGCTGCATATGAGAACTTCTTTCAATCAATTACCGCCATTAAGTAAGAGGGAAAAATTATGCCAAGGGTAAAAAGCACACCTGTAGCTGGTCAACAAGGGTATCCAGGTCCGGGTTTCCTATCCGACTTTTATATTGGAGATTTGAATCCTAATGGTGCAAATATCATCATTGAAAATGGTGAGGCTAATCTTAAGGTAGACGTATACGACGATAGCAATACTATAGACAAAGATTTTAAAAACGATGGGGATAATATTTTTGCTTTAAGTGTTGATGATTCCTCTATTGGTTTTGAACGAGAGATTTATGCATTTGATGAAGAAAAAGATGGTGAACAAATAGCTTCTGGGGGTTCAGGATCTGTTCGTGGAAAGCATGAAATAGGGCTAAATCAAAGTTCGTCAATTCAAACAGCATATGTATTAATTTACGACGATGATATGCCTAGTCGTAGAAGTGAAGGTGATGATTGGGCAAATAATTATGACTTCACATTTGATAATAAGAACGACACTATACTTGCTAAAGCTGGTGACGATACAATCAATACCGGAGAAGGTAACGATATCGTTTTTGGGCAAGACGGTAACGATAATATTCAGGGAGGAGAAGGAGAGGACTATTTAAATGGTGGGAATGGTAAAGATACTTTAGATGGTGGGAATGGTAAAGATACTTTAAATGGGGGGAAGGGTGAAGATATCTTGTCAGGTGGTTATGGTAACGATATTTATATAGTTGATAATGTTAATGACGTAATCATCGAAACACCAGGAACGGGTATAGAAACTGTAGAATCTTCTGTTGATTGGGATTTAAAAGATGGCTCGGGATTAGATCATCTTTACTTAAAAGGAAATGCGATTAAGGGAATAGGCAATAATCTTAATAATGAAATTTACGGTAATGACTTAGACAATTACTTAGATGGTGGAAATGGTACAGATACTTTAGATGGTGGAAAAGGTAAAGATACCTTGTCAGGTGGTTATGGTAACGATATTTATTTAGTTGATGATGTTTATGACGTAATCATCGAAACACCAGGAACGGGTATTGAAACAGTAAAATCTTCTGTTGATTGGGATTTGAAAGATGGTTCGGGATTAGATCATCTTTATTTAATTGGTTATGGTGCAACTCAAGGTATAGGTAATAATCTTAATAACGAAATTTACGGTAATTATCGAGATAATATCCTTGAAGGTAAAGACGCTAACGATACCTTAATAGGTGGAAATGGTGATGATACTTTAACAGGTGGAAATGACGCTGATACTTTTGTTTTTGAATCTTTAAAAGAAATATATGGTTCTTCTGGTTCTTACCACGAAGGTATTGATACGATTACCGATTTCAAATGGTCTGAAGGGGATAAAATTCAAATATCAAAAGTAGGCTTTGGTGCAAGCGATACGAATCAATTTATTTATGACAGTAGCACTGGTGCGTTATCTTTTGATGCTTCAGCTAGCGATAGTATTGCAGCAATACAGTTTGCAACTCTTTCACCCGGTATTAATTTTGTCGCCAGTCGTGATATTAATTTAGTTTAAGAATAACTTCTCTCCAAACCGGGCTACGGTGTATACACAAGTATTCTGAGTTTCTTTCACAACGTTTAGATCCCCCACTACCCCCCCTTCAAAAGCTACCGTGTACACACAAGTCTTAAAATCCTATCTGGAAGCGGCTTTTGGATTCAGGTAAAAATCGCTCAAAGCCTGTCATTGCGAGGAGGAACGACGAAGCAATCCCACAATGTTGCGATGATCCACAGCTTCGCTGAATACTTCGCACAGCGAATAATGACGATTTAAGGGGTCTAAAATCCCTGAAACGTATGCGGAGAGTACTTGTGTGTACACCGTAGCCCTTCAAAAGGGGGGATTGAATTTAAAGTCTCCCTTTTCAAGGGGAGCCATTGCGTTACAAAGAGAAGTTGGGGGGGAGATGTTCTATGCTCTTCCCGCCAAACTGAGCCGCACCTGCGGTGAACGGGGGGTTCCCCCCGTTGTAGCAAATGGCGTGGATTTAGGGGATTTTAGAAAATTTGTGTACGCATTACCCTTCCAGGGAAGAGATTGGGGCTTAGGTTCATATTGAAAACCATTAATTAACAAATATGCTTAATTTCAATAAACCAATATCATTTCTACCGTTATTTATTACCGCTAATTTATTGATAAATTTATTAGCGAAAATTCCTTTATCACAAGCACAAGTTATTTCCGACCAAACTTTACCCAATCCTACCGTAGTAAATAAAAATAATAATACCAACATTATTACTGGAGGAACGCAAGCTGGGAGTAATTTATTCCATAGTTTTCAAGAGTTTTCCATCAAGAATGGGAATACCGCTTCTTTTCAACATAATGCGGATATTACTAATATTCTTTCTCGTGTTACTGGTAAACTTCCCTCAAATATTGATGGCTTAATTAATGTACTGCAAAATAATGGTGCCCTAAGCAACGCTAATTTATTTTTGATTAATCCTAATGGAATAGTTTTTGGACAAGAGGCTAGTTTAAATATTGGCGGTTCTTTTATCGCTAGTACTGCTGATAGTTTCATCTTCGAGAATGGAACCGAATTTAGTGCTGTTAATCCTGTAGATAATCAACCTTTGTTAACAATCAATGTACCTGTTGGTTTACAGTTTGGAACTAATCCGGGTGCGATAATTAACGAATCATTTGCGGGTGATGTGGGTTTAGAAGTCCAATCAGGTAATACATTAGCACTGGTGGGTGGGAATGTAGAATTACCTGGTGGTGTTCTTACGGCTTTAGATGGGAGAATCGAATTAGGTAGCGTTGCGAGTCCGGCAATAGTAAGTTTAAAATCAATAGAATCCGGTTTTGCTTTGGGATATGAAGAAGTAGAAAAATTTGGTGATATTCAACTATCTCAATTTGCATTCGTTGATGTTGGTGGCGATATCGGTGGAGATGCAGCAATTAATTCTCGGAATCTTAAAGTAGAAGATGGTTCGCAAATTTCATCTGTAATTTTTTCTCAGGGTAAGGGTAGCAATATAGTTGTAAATGCAACAGAAAATATTGAATTAATTGGTACTTCTGAGGATGGTGAATTTTATAGTGGTTTTATTTCTCAATTAGAATTTGGTGCAACTGGTAAAAGTGCTAATTTATTACTTGTTGCCAATCAGTTATTTATTAATGATGGAGCAACTATATCTTCAAATAATTTAAGCAGTGGTATCGGCGCAAATATAACTATTAGTACAAGAAATCTAGAATTGAGTGGTACGAATATTTTAGATAACCCTAGTGGAATATTTACCCTTACCCAAGGAATTGCTAAAGCTGGAAACATTGCGATCGCAACAGATAATTTATTGTTACAAGATGGAGGACAAGTATCATCTATTACGCGAACCTCCGGGGAAGGGGGAAATATTGAAATTGTAGCTAAAGAATCCTTAACTGCTAGGGGAATGTCAAATACTGATAAAGTAAGTAGCGGTATTTTTGCACAAACTTTCGGAACAGGTTTTGCTGGGACTTTGAAAATTGAAACCAATCAGTTAGGTTTATTGAGTGGGGCACAAATTAATTCCGATACTTTCGCAGATGGTGCAGGTGGAGAGATTGTTATAAATGCTCAGAATATTGATATATCAGGGATTGCATTAGATGCAAATGGAGAGGTTATTTCCTTTAAAGACCGACTCGTAATTAACAGTGGTATATTTGCAAGTAATGGCCCCAATTCTTCAGGTAATGCTGCATCTCTAACTATCAACACAAATAATTTGAATATGAGCGATGGTGCAATTGTTCAAACTTCTACTTTAGGTAGTGGTGATGCTGGTACTTTAACCATTGATGCGAAAAATATTTATCTATCAGGAATTAGTAAAAATCAACTTTTTCCCACTGCTATTCTTAGCGCTTCTGGTGGTGTGACTGGTGGAGATTTTGTCGGTTTTCCTGAAGCAACTGGTAAAGGTGGTGCAGTTAATATCACCACCAATAACTTAACTGTAGAAAATCAAGCTCAAGTTGCTCTGACCAGTCTGAATTCTACCGATGCTGCTCAAGGTGCTGGAAATTTAGATATTAATGCTGAAAATATTACTTTAAGCAACGGTGGTAAACTCAATGCTCAAAGTAATTCTGGCAATGGTGGCAATATCAATCTCAATTTAAAAGATTTATTAATCTTACGCGATAATAGTTTCATTTCCACTACTGCCGGAAGTGCCGAACAAGGTGGTGATGGAGGTAATATTGACATCAATGCCGAAGATGGTTTTGTGGTAGCGTTTCCCAATCAAAACAGTGATATAACAGCAAATGCTTTCAGCGGTCAAGGTGGTGCAATTAATATTAACGCTATCGGTATATATAATCTTGGGGTTGGTAATTCGAGGGAAACCAATACAACTAATGATATTGATGCTAGTTCGGAATTTGGACAAGCTGGTTCAATTCTACTAAATACTCCAGATGTCGATCCTAATCGTGGTGTAATTGAACTACCATCAAACCTAGTTGATGCATCAGATCAGGTTGCTCAAGCTTGTACTCCCAGAGGAAGACAAAATGCTAGCACCTTTATCGCTACTGGAAGGGGAGGTTTACCGTTAAGTCCCAATCAACCTGTAAGGAAACCTGCGGTAATTACAAGTTGGGTTGATTTACCGTCGCAGAATCAAAGTGAGGAAGTAAGCAGTAGTAAACAGGAAATAGAAAGAAAAAGAATTGTAGAAGCTCAGAAGTTTGTTGTGGATAAGAATGGGGATGTTTTGCTCGTAGCGGAATCAGAAGAAGCTGGTATGGGTAAATCTGGATTGAGTTGTGGTTGATAAAGTTTGCTCCCGTAGTTAACTCCCTTAACAAGAGTCAATGAATTAAATTATACATTATCTTTATATTTGATAGAAGTATTTTCACCTAAAACTATTTAGATATATGTCAATATGATTGGGATTAACCACAAATTTTGGCATATATAAAGCATGTACAATAACTGGCAAATAGTACTGATAAGTACTATGACAATTGGTTTTACATTCACATATTCTAACGGTCGTGCGAACTCTGAAATTATTCCTGATGCTACTTTACCGAATAATTCTCTTATCAAAATAGAGGGTAAAGTTAATAGAATTGAAGGTGGAACGAAAGCTGGTGGTAATTTATTTCATAGTTTTCAAAAGTTTTCTATTCCAAAAGGTCAAGAAGCTTTTTTTAATAATGCAGTTGATATTAATAATATAATTACTCGGGTTACAGGTAATTCTATTTCTAATATTAATGGATATATCCGTGCTAATGGTAGCGCCAATTTATTTTTAATTAATCCCAACGGAATTGTATTTGATAAGAACGCTAGGTTAGATATTGGTGGTTCGTTCGTAGGAAGCACTGCTGATAGTATAAAGTTTAGCGATGGCAGTTTTTTTAGTGCGATATCCCCAGAATCTTCACCTTTGTTAACAATTAATGTTCCTATGGGTTTGCAATTTGGCAGCAATCAAATGGGTGAAATTAGTAATTCTGCTAAGCTCAAAGTTGATTCTGGAAAAAATATTACGTTAATTGGTAATCGGATTGAAAATAAAAACGCATTAGAAGTAAGTGGAGGACAAATTTCTATTGCAGCTATTTCTTCTGAAGGATTAGCTAATTTAGCAAAAAATGGGGAATTATTAAGTTTTGAACATCAATCTAATGGGATTAATAATCCTCAATCCGATGCTGGAACTGTTTTTCTCAAAAGTCCAATTCAAGTAAAAAAGGACAAAGCAGGTAATACTGGAAAAATTGTTATCCAAGCTGAAGATTCTTTAGAAATTATCAGAAGTCTTATCCAAGCCAGTAATGGTGGTGATATTGATTTGCAGACGAAAAAACTATCGGTAATTGATAGCATCATAGAAACTGCTGTTAGTTCTAAAGCTAATGATAATGGTGGTAATATATCTATTTTAGCTGAATCAATTAAGATTACAGATACTAGAAATCAAAGAGGTAGTACTAGAATTTCCAGTCAAGTTCTAAAAAATGCCAAAGGTAATGGTGGTGACATTGACATTACAACAGATTCACTTTTAATCACAAATAAAGCGAGAATTTATGCTGGAACAAGAGGAAAAGGGAATGCTGGCAATGTTTCGATAAATGCTAGCGATGCAATCGAACTTTTAGAAGGTGATATTTTTAGTCAAGTAGATAATAGGGGAATCGGTAATAGCGGCAATATTAATATAAAATCTAGCTCTTTAAAATTAGATGGTGGAGAAGGTAATAGAGCATTAGTAAATAGTAGCGTCCAAGCTAATGGAAGTGGAACAGCGGGAACAATTTTCGTTGATGTTAAAGACAAGATTGAGTTAATAAATGGTGGAAGAATTGTTAGTAATTTAGAAAGAAAAGGGAGTGGAAGTGGTGGAAATATTTTTATTAATGCGCGATTAATCTTACTTGAAAGAGGAGGGAGGATACAAGCTTTAACGAAAGGAATGGGACGGGCTGGTAATATTGATGTTCGAGCGGATGACTCAATTTCGATTTCTGGAAATCCTCTATATACTAGTTCTGCTGGTATATATGCATCCAGCGAAGCAACTGCTGGTGGAGAAGGTGGAAATATTAATGTTAGAACTAGAAAATTAAAAATATCTGACAATGCGGTATTAAATGCTCGTAGTAGAAGCAGTTTTCAAGGTGGCAATATTACGGTTGAAGTTGACAGTTTAGAAATGACTGATGGGGGTCAAATGTTGACCACAGCTTTTGCAGACGGGAATGCTGGTAATATTGAAATTAATGCTCAAGAAGACATTTCTATTTCTGGTAGCGATTCTTCTTACTTTAACCGACAAATTAAACTTTTTAAGCAAAAACGTAATGCTGACAGTTTAGTTGCTAACGATACTCCTTCGAGCGGCTTACTGGCTCGAAATACGGGTACGAGCGATGGTGGAAAGATAGTAATAAATACAGAAAAAATCACTATTCGAGATGGAGCAGTATTGAGCAGTGAAAGTATAGGAAAAGGTAATTCAGGAAATATAAAAATTGATGCTAATTTTATTGAACTAATTAATGGAGGACAAATAATTACTAATAGTAAGGATAGTGGTGATGCTGGAAATATAATATTAAATGCGGATAAAACAGATGCGACTGAAATTTTAATTTCTGGTCGCAATCCTAATTTTCTACAAAAATTTACTCAAGCTAGTCAATTAGCCGAGAAAGGAATTTTTGAAGAAATTAATCAAATTATTTCTAATGATACTTCTAATAGTGCTTTGCTCGCGAAAACCCAAGGTAGTGGAAATGCTGGAAGTTTAACCCTTAATGCTCAACAATTAAGAATTGCCAATCAAGCAGAAATAGCAGCTTCCACTTCTGTTGAATCTACTGGTAATGGAGGAAGTATTGTATTTAATGTTGGGGAATTGAATATTGATAATAGCGCTCAAGTTGCTGTAAGTAGTAATGGAACTGGAAATGCAGGAAATATAAATGTAAATGCTCGTTCTATAGGTTTGAATAATAATGCTTTACTTACAGCTAATACTCAAAGCGCTAAAGTTGATTCCGAAATAGAACAAGCGACAATTAATTTAAATTCAAAAAAATTGATAATGCGTCGTGGTAGTAATATAACGACTAATGCTAAAGGAGAAAATGTTATCGGTGGTAACATCAATATTGAGACTGACATTCTCGCTGCTTTAGAAAATAGTGATATCAGCGCTAATTCTGAAAACTTTCGTGGTGGTAACGTAAGAATCGAAACTCAAGGTATATTTGGTACGCAATTTCGACCCCAATCAACTTTAAACAGCGATATTACTGCTACAGGTGCAACTGAAGATTCAAGTGGTAATGTGGAAATCATTACTCCCGATATTGACCTTAATCTTAATTCGATTGAATTCTCAGAAGTACCCGTAGAATCCAAAATTGCTCAAGCTTGTACTCCCAGAGGAAGACAAGATACTAGCACCTTTATCTCAACAGGAAGGGGAGGTTTACCGCTTAGTCCTAATGAACCTGTAAGAAAACCTGCGGTAATTACAAGTTGGGTTGATTTACCGTCGCAAAATCACACTGAAGAATTAGAAAGTAGGGAAAAGAGAGCAGAAAGAAAAAGAAAAAGAATTGTAGAAGCTCAGAAGTTTGTTGTGGATAAAAATGGGGATGTTTTACTCGTAGCGGAATCTGAAGAAGCTGGTATGGGTAAATCTGGGTTGAGTTGTGGTTGATTGGTAATTGGTAAATCTATATCAAATCCGTTTATATCCGAATTATATATTTTTAGTTAATTATGATGTAAATGGATTTGATATTAAACACTTAATTTAATTCACAGCATAAGATGTAAACTGACGTTTAAAAGCAGAACGAAAACCAATCACAATATCTAAATTAGGCACACCTTTTTCAACTAAAGTTTGAGCGACATATTCTTCCCTAATGTTGTATTGAATCCATATTTTTTCATCTATAGCAGTTTTCAGTTGGATAGAATACACCCCTCTCCAAAATAGCGGAGAGGGGCTGGGGGTGAGGTCTATATATTTCTTTGATAAATGTTCGATATTTTCTATTTCATATATAATATTATTTCCTCTTTCATTGGTTAATTACCAACTACCCATTACCCATTACCAATTACCAATTACTTATTAATAATCCGCTCAACCAAAACAGAAACGTCATCAAATGCAATCGGTTGAATTTTTCCGCTAGTAAGAGTAAATTTAGTTGCATAATCTCCATCTAATGGGTCTCTAAATACTATTAAATGCATTTTTTTTAGATTCACAACCCAATATTCTTGAATTCCTGCTTCAGCATAAATTTTACTTTTTTGCTCTAAATCTTTCTCTAAACTGGAATTAGAATACTCAATTACCCAAAAAATATTTTCAACGTAGGGATGATGTTCTCGATAATCCCTTCCTAAACATTGAACAATGGCTAAATCTGGTTCTGGTTCCGAATCGTTGGGTAAAGTTATTGGTTTCGCTTGACGAATATCAACACGTTCACCTAATAATACAGTTAAATATTTACCCGCTTCATGGCTACAATAAGCGTGAGGTTCACCTTCTGGTGACATTTCAACAACTTCCCCTTTGAGTAGTTCAACTTTACGTTCCCGCAAAATTCCAGCAGCAATCATCTGGTGATAATCTTCAACCGTCCACTTTGCAGCAATAGAAGTCATGCAATTTGCTCCTTTAATGTGCTTATTCTCTCATGTTAAAACATAGATTATTATTCAGATTCATCACTCGCTAAACTAAAGCGTATTTATAGCAGTTTTCAGTTGGATAGAACACACCCCTCTCCAAAATAGCGGAGAGGGGCTGGGGGTGAGGTCTATGTGTATTTCACTCAACCGAAAAGTGCTATATATTAAATCTGATATCTTGCACCAGTTGCAGAAACCCGGTTTCTTTGGCATTTTACAACGAGATATTCATGCTTTCACTACTAGAAACCGGGTTTCTTTGAGCTTGTTGAGAATGGTGCAAGATGTTAGTTAAATACAACAATTATTCAATTCTTGGGGAATATATATTACTTATAGCGGAATGGGATTAGAAAATAATTTACTGCTGATAAACAATCAAAACTAAATGCTTGGATAAACTTCTATTTTCCAAGCATTTACATGAATTATTTAATTGACTAAAATCCAAATTCCGCGACTATCGTTGTACATCAACAACAACACGAACCACAATAGATGTTGTACATGTTTGTGTTGTTGAAGAACTATTTCCTACTATTCTTCTGCTAACGCTATTTGAAACGATGTTGAAGTTTTTTAAAGTTGCTCTATATCCACGCTTGTTTAATTGTCTAACCTTTTTCCTTGCTGCTGAACGTGCTTCGGACTTAGTTCTTTGAACTGAACCACAACTATCAAAACTACGATAAGCTGTATAGTTTCTAATTGCTGCTGATGATGGAGTACTCAATAAAAGTAAAGGTGAAGTAGAAATAAGTGCAGCTAAGAGAGCTTTTTGAGGATTGATGATGTTTTTCATGATTCGATTCCAAATTATTGATTCGTTGTGTTGTTATCCTCTACGACCACTTTTGCTGTTTATGCACTGATTGACTTCTGATTGACCAAAAATTTTCACCTTTACCAAAAGTTTATGTAAATAGACTGAATAATACGATAAAAAATATATAATCAAGAATCTTTTGCATAGTGATAACTAGTACAGTACGGCGGAAATAAATCTAGGGACTTCCAATAAAAAAATGGCATTGCTGATTAAAAGTATGAATAGCCCCCCAACCCCCAATAATGGGGGAGAAATGTAGCTCCAAGTCCCCCAATTATGGGGCTAAATCTGATAGTCGTATTAGATGCAGTTCATCTCGTAATTTAATTTTTTGGATGTCCCTTACCAGAAAAAATGGCTAAAAAGACTAGAAAATCAAACTTTTTACTTATTAATTATTACTTCTTACTTCCGCGAAGCCGTACTAGCAACAAATATATACACCTCTTTACACTTTATAACCGTATTTATATGTAAACTAAGAAAACAAAGTAGGAATTGGAAAGATGGAATTTAAAAGGGTAATACTTTTCTGATAGCCGAATCTCCACAAATTTCTCACGCTCTTTCTAATATCTTCTGTAGTTGATAATTTATTGCCTTGTTAAAAAATATATAGCTGCTATGAAATCTAGAATTAATAAATATATAGCTTTTATCAAACTTGAACGATATAAATTAAAATCTTTCTCCTTTATAAGCAGAGGGAGAAAGAATAAGGCTTTAAAAATCCGTTACTTCCCTGCTTTCATTTCCATATTTCTAATTACAGCTTTATGTATTATCAATTTCCCCGTCACTGCCAATATCGTAAAATCCCAATCTGTCGCATCTCTACAACAGGGTAAACAACTGTATGAAGCCGAGCAATACGCTGATTCTGTCAAGGTGTTGCAACAAGTCGTAACCAACTATCGCAATAGCGGTGATAAATTAAGACAAGCTGTTGCCTTAAGTAACTTGGCTTTGGCTTACCAAAAATTGGGTAAGTTAAATCAAGCCCAACAAACAATTACCGAAAGTCTAAATTTAATCCAAAATCCACAAGCGGATTCTACAAAAAATCTATCCGTAGCCAAAATTCTCGACATCCAAGGTAGCATTCAACTAGATTTAGGAAAAGCCGAACAAGCACTAAAAACTTGGCAAAATGCAGAAACTATATACAAGCAAATTAACAATCAAAATGGTGTTGTTAGTAGTCGCATTAACCAAGCTCAAGCATGGCTGGTTTTAGGATTTTATCGTCGCAGTTTGACAATTCTAACTGCATTACAACAAGAATTAAAATCACAACCAGATTCCACTACTAAAGCAGTAGAATTACGTTCTTTAGGAGATAGCTTGCAGTTAGCAGGAGACTTAAAAGAATCTCGTAAAGTATTGCAAAAAAGTTTAGATATTGCTCAAAAATTAAAGTCTCCCCAAAATATTAGTGCTGCTTTATTTAGTTTGGCTAACACCGCTCGGGTAGAGCAAGATTTCCCAGAAGCAATCAAGTTTTATCAACAAGCTGCGACCGTCACACCCAACCCAATTACTAAAACACAAGCTTCTATTAATCAGTTGAGTCTATTGGTTAACACCGGAGAAACAGACACCGCACAAACATTATTACCAGAAATTACAACTCAACTTAATAAACTACCACCTTCTCAAACTAATATCTATGCTCGCCTTCATTTAGTTCAAAGCTTGCTCAAATTAAATACCAAACCCGAAACTATTGCTCAAATCTCCGCTACAGCAGTACAGCAAGCAAAAAGCTTAGCAGACAAACGAGCAGAAAGCTTTGCTCTAGGAACTTTAGGCAGCGTTTACGAGAAAACCAAACAATTCTCTAATGCAGAGAAACTCACCAAACAAGCGCTGACAATTGCTCAAACTATTAATGCTCCCGATATATCTTACCGCTGGCATTGGCAGTTGGGACGTTTGTTAAAACAGCAGGGAAAAATAGATAATGCTATAGCATCTTACGATACTGCTATAAATAATTTGCAGACTCTCCGCAGCGATTTGGTAGCTGTAAATCGGGACGTACAGTATTCTTTTAAAGAAAGTGTAGAACCAGTATATCGAGAGTCGGTAGCATTGCTATTAGAGTCGCAACAAAACAACAAGAGCGAAAAGATTTTAGATAAAGCCAGACAAAGAATTGAATCGCTGCAACTAGCTGAATTAGACGATTACTTTCGGCAGGCTTGTATTGATACTCAAACAGTAGTACTAGATAAAGTAGTAGACCAAGATAACCCTACTGCTGCGATTATTTACCCGATTATTTTACCAGAGCAGCTACAGGTAATTGTCAAAATTCCCAATCAGCCTTTACGTAATTATTCCGTTAATAAATCCCGCAGCGAAGTAGAAACAGTTCTAACACAGTTGCGCGAATATATGTTACAAGCCGATAGAGTTGAAGACGTTCAATATCTATCGCAGCAAGTATATGGTTGGTTAATCAAAAATATCGAGTCAGATTTGGAAAAAAGTGGAGTTAAAACTCTCGTATTTGTATTAGATGGGTCATTGCGTAATATTCCTATGGCGACTCTGTACGATGGTCAGCAATATCTGGTGGAGAAATACGCAGTATCACTGAGCTTGGGACTTCAATTACTTGCACCAAAACCCTTAGCAGAAGAACCACTCAAAGTTTTAGCAGCGGGTTTAGTGGAACCACCGCAAGATTATCAGAAGTTTCCACCGCTACCAGCAATCAAATCTGAATTTAATTTGATTAATCAAGCAGGGGTATCTAACAAGCAACTTTTGGATCAAGAATTTACTAGCACTACCTTAGAAAAAAATGTAAATTCCACTCCCTTTAATATCCTACATTTAGCCACTCACGGGCAATTTAGCTCTCAACCCGAAAATACTTTTATCCTAGCCGCAGATGGTGCAATTAACGTTACCCAGTTCGATAGTTTGCTGCGTCGTCGAGATGAAAGCCGTTCGCAGACTTTAGAAATGCTGGTTTTAAGTGCTTGTCAAACTGCTGCTGGGGATAATCGCGCTACCCTGGGTTTAGCTGGGGTATCGGTAAAAGCTGGAGCGCGGAGTACTTTAGCTTCATTGTGGCACGTTGACGATAACTCCACGGCTATTTTGATGGGTGAATTTTACCGCGAGTTAGCCAATACCAAAGTAACCAAAGCAGAAGCTTTACGTCGCGCTCAAGTAACGCTCTTAAAAAATTATCCTAATTACGAACGTCCTAGTTTTTGGGCACCTTATGTATTAGTTGGTAATTGGCTTTAATTAATCAGGAATGGCCGCAATTGTCATAATGTACTGTTGGTGCGTGACACCAGAACTAAATCATACTACGACACTCAGGAACAAATTCATAAAATAGATAGTAATTCACCACTTTTTGAAAATATGATGATGAATTGATTAACATTTAAAAAGAAATCTACTTTTGATTTGGGTCGCTAAAAGCCGGATTTTTAATAAACGATTCATCTGTTAAACTTTGCAAAAAATCTAATAAATCTTTCTTTTCCCTTGGAGTTAATTGAAATCCAGAAATAAGTTTACTTTTAAGCGGATTTTTACTTCCTATTCCCGCGTATTCACCATCAGAAATAGTTCTACCACCTGCCGCATAATGTTCGATAACTTCTGACAAAGTGGCAATACTACCATCATGCATATATGGTGCTGTTAAGGCAATATTTCGCAAAGTTGGGACTTTAAATTTACCCATATCTGAAGGTTTTTTGGTAATTCCATGTACGCCAGTATTATTAATAGGATAATCACCTTTTTCATTAATATTATACAGTCCGGTATTGTGAAAATTTATTTTCTCTACATCTGAATTGTTCAAATTTTTATATTTAATTGAGTCGCTAAAATTAAAACCACTATGACACTGAAAACACTGTAAACGTTCGCTATTAAATAATTTTTCTCCTCGTTTAGCAGCGGTAGAGATAGCATTTTTTTTGTCCCCAAAACGATAATTATCGTAGGGTGAATTAGCAGATATTAAACTGCGTTGAAAACTACTCAAGGCTTTAGTCAAATTATTGAGACTAATCTTATCATTACCCTTACCAAAAGCATCAGCAAACATTTTTTGATAATTTATATCTTCTCGTAACATCTGTAAAACTTTTTCTTTATCCGTCAAACCCATCTCTACCGGAATTTCCCCGAACATGGGAATTATCGCTTGTATTTCTAACATTTTCATTCCCGGATGCGCCCAAGTTAGAACAGAATTGTAGGCTACGTTTGCCAGAGTCATAGAATTACGTGGGTGTTTTTCTCCCGTAGCTCCAACTGCAACTTGTTTTGGATCTGAAAATGCAAAAGCTTGAACATGACAAGAAGCACAAGAAAATTCTTTGTTAACAGAAAGGCGTTTTTCGTAAAATAAATGTCTTCCCAATTTTACTTTTTCTTCAGTCATTGGATTATCAATCGGGATAACTGGTTGAGGAATCCAAGCGGGAATATCCCATACATAATCAAAGCTGGGATTTGAAGCTGTTGATAATACTCGACTCAAGTTAATAGATAAGCAAAACGTCAACACAAAAACAATTGTGAGAACAATTCCGCGTTTCAATCTATTTGTCATATGCTCAAATCAACTTAAAAATAATTTTTTGTATATTAGCTGTTTATCAAAAGCATATGCGCTTTATTCAAAAATTATTTTATGAATGTTTGTTGATAAATAATAATTATTAGGACTTACGCAAAAATAACGAAATTGCGTCCGGCCCGTTAGCGCAGCGTGTCCGTTAGGACATGCGACAGCGACGTATTCAGCGTTCACCGAAGGTGCGGCTCATCGCAGAAATGCCGAGATTGCTTCGCTCCACTGCGTTTCCCTCGCAATGACAAACTTGCTTTGCGTAAGTCCTGATTATAATAATCCGAATTAACCCAATCGGTGGGGATTCGTAATGAATTTGAAGCAACTGAGAATATCGGTAAAGTTTCCAACTAATCCGAATTGACCCAATCGGTGGGGGTAAATCAATGCGGCTTAAATAAGCAACTGGGAAGTTATAAGTTTCCAACTAATCCGAATTGACCCAATCGGTGGGGCGTTCGGACCTTGTCCAAATGGATTTACCGTTTTAACGTTTCCAACTAATCCGAATTGACCCAATCGGTGGGGTTTCTTTTTTGAAGAATAAAAAAAACAGAGACAATTTGTTTCCAACTAATCCGAATTGACCCAATCGGTGGGGAATTGGATTAGGTGCTATAGTATCAACTGTAAAGTTTCCAACTAATCCGAATTGACCCAATCGGTGGGGAATTTTGGAGTTTTTCCATGAAATTAACTACAGTTTCCAACTAATCCGAATTGACCCAATCGGTGGGGAATGAAGTTCAACCGAATGACCAGTTCGTTAGAACGTTTCCAACTAATCCGAATTGACCCAATCGGTGGGGAATGCTGTTAAGTACAGCTGAAACCGATGACGAAAAGTTTCCAACTAATCCGAATTGACCCAATCGGTGGGGACTAGCGATAATTCACGCCATGAAACTCTGGTTGAAGTTTCCAACTAATCCGAATTGACCCAATCGGTGGGGTCATATGTGTTATCTTCAAGATTAAGGCTTTCTGTCGTTTCCAACTAATCCGAATTGACCCAATCGGTGGGGTTTTTAAAACCTATCCTCTTGCTTGGATGTTGCTGTTTTGTTTCCAACTAATCCGAATTGACCCAATCGGTGGGGAGTTCGCTCAACAGCCCTTACCCAGTAAGGGTTTCAGGAGCCAAATCGACGCACCTCTGAAAAACGGTATGTATTTCGTGCAAAACTGAACAAAACACAAGCCTCAAACCCTTACCCAGTAAGGCATCGACACACCTCAACGAAAGAATAGGCATTTGAGCGATTTGGCGAGGTGCGTCGATTTTGATGTTCACTTTTTCTCCGTAGTAGAGCTAAAACCTATATCAAATAATAGTTTCGCGGTGCGCGAGGATGTTCGCTACCAATAGTAAGGACTCTGGAAACGCCATCTTGAGAAATCTGATAAAATCCCATGTCACCTTCAGACGGCTTGACGATTTTATTTGAGTTCTTAGAAAATTATGGCATCTTATCACTTAAGTAGGAATTAAGAATTATTACACATTCTTTAATCGGAATTACGCAACTGGTATTTCGTCACTGCGACCGAAACAAAGTCTAGGAATGACAATAGACATCTCCGGAAAATATATCTATGGTTTCAACTTACACGCAAACCTAACCCCCCTACCCTACAAGGGAATGGGGATATCAAAGCCTCTCTCCACTATGCCCCAAATGGCACATTCTTTCCGCTCCCTACTCGCTACTCGCTACTTACTACCCGAAGCAGGACGAAGCCGCTTTGTATTATCCTGTAAAAATGCAGATGGCAAAACATAATTACCGTCAACAGCAGCAAAGGTCGGAAGTTGATTTGTAACTATATCAATGGTTCCTTGCTGTTGGTCGATTTGATGTTTTTTAATGTAAATTTCATTTCCTCGCTCGTCATTAAGACTAATAGTAAATGGAAGATTCAAAGCTGTTGATTTCTGTTGTCCTAACTCACTCGTATAGAGTTGTTGTGCTACTACATTGAGTCGAGTTTTATATTTTCCATCTGGTAATTGTTGATAAACTGCGTCGGTTAAACCTACTTGGTAGGTAATCACTGAGGAAAATAATTCTTTGATTTTTTCTCGTTTAGTTACTGGTGCTTTACTTAAAATTGCGTCGCGTAAATCGAGTACTGTGGGATATGGTGGTTCTTTAAATCGATATTTTTGCAAAAAATCCCGAATTCCAGATACAACTGCTTCCTTACCGATTAAATCTTCAATCAGTTCGAGTACCATACCTCCTTTATGACGAGCAATTGGTAATTCGTTGTAAATATCTGTTAGAGGAGGTTCTTTAAAATCAATTTTTCCTCTACTACGGAAAAAGTCCCGCATCAACTGCTTTCTAGCTAAAAGTTGCTCTTTGGGAGTGCGTCGAGAACGTTGGTAAAGGGAATTTGCATAAGCGCTGAGAGCTTCGCGGATTGTCATTCCACCTGCTACATCTGCTGCGATAATTTGGTCTTCCCACCAGCTATGAGCTAAAAGATATGTTGTCCAGTCGATAATACTTTCTTTTCCTAACCCTTTGGCTTGACTTTTCCAAACTAAGACTTCGGGAATACCAATAGTACCAGCTTCGGAAAATACCATCCCATCATAATAAACAAATTCTACTACTCGTACTCGTTCAAAAGGATATTTACCAAAGGTTTTCTCGTAAAATTCTAAAGCTTTACCAACTTGATTGGCAATTAATTTAACGTTGTCTTCGTGGGGTGGATGGTAGTAAATTTCGATGGGAACTCGATAATTATTGTTTCGATAAATTTTGTAGCGTCCGGAATAGATGGTAAACTTACCACGATTTTGCTCGTTAGACTGATAACGAAAATAATTTCTATCTCCTTGCTGCCATTTTTTAATTAATTTCCCAGATGTAACTGCGGTTTGGTTTTTAGATGTACCGATAGTAACGTCGGTGCTACCCCATCCCAAATGCGTCACCATTAAACCCTGGTTTAATCCTACCGGGTCATCATGACTCCGCATTCTTTGGTCGAGAGGTGGTAAATCCAGCTTTTGTCGCAACCAAGCTTTTTTGTGTTCTACCATCTTGGTGTAACCAACGAAAGGTAAAATAAATGGACTGTACAAATTACTCCCATTACCTACCACGTCGTTAGGATAAATCATGTAGACATCATCGCTGTCTGACTGGTTCTGAAATCCCTTGGGACGTTCGGTTTTAGTCACAAACTGCATGGTCTGTTTTTGTCCCGGTAACAGAGGTTTTTCTAAATCATAAATATAATATCCCCACTTAGGATGAGCTTCGCGTAATTTTGCTCCCGGATATTTAACTCCATCAAGCTTTAAGTTAATAAAGGTCAATAGATGAATTTCGCGGATAGGGGATTTAGTCCGATTTTCTAAAGTATATTCACCTTTAGCTAAAAAATAGCGTTTATCTGGATAAAGTTCGATATTTAGCTCAGTATTTGTAACTACTGGCATAGGGAGATTTTCGTATTTTTTGAAACGCTTTTCTATTTGGGCTGCGGTTTCTTCTTTACCCGGAGGTTGATATTCGTTAACTACATTGGTGTTATAACCAATCCATCCCCCGATACCTGCAAACATTAATATCAAAGCTACTAAAAACCGCTTTATCCCCTTACCAGTATTTCTCCATGCTCGTTTCCAATCTTTAACAAGACTCTTATCAAAAGTACCCCTCGGATAAATAATATAGGCTAAAAGCATTAAAATAGCGCCGAAAATAGCCCAATAAAGCGTATACCAAAGATGTCCGGTTAATAAATGTCCGTAACCATTCATCAAAGAATATTCGATGTCGTTAGTCGCAGCAAAACGGTAGAGATTATGATATAAACCCAGAGCATCAAGGGGAATTTTTGATAAAGAAATTAACACCACCAAAGCCATACCAGCATATTTATGACGGGTGACTACTTGAGTAAAGATAGCAAGAATGGCTGTTAAGTAAAAATACGGTCCATGCTCTACAAACAGCATCTTAAAATACAAATCAAATTGAAAATAGTAGTAGCCATTGATAGCTTGATAACCTACCATTACCGCCATCGCTAATAGTAAATTGATTGTAATTATGGCGAAAAGCGCAGTTAATTTTGATAAAAGTAAAGTCGCATTAGAAACAGGTGTTGCGTCTACCACAGCTTGTAATCGAAGTTGGCGATCGCGCCACATTAATTCCCCCGAATAGACTACTATAATTGCGAAAAGAATATATTCAAGATAAATATTTGCTGAATGAATTAAAATATCGGTACTGGGGTTGGAGTAATTAAACGAACGAGTGCCCATCGCAGCCACAACCAAGCTAATTAAACCAAATCCAGTTAATAATATAAATGCTTTCCCTTTTAAAACAGTATCCAGGTAAAACCACGTCCGATGTATCCATTGTTGAAATAATATTTGTGGTGTTTCTTGTTTTAGGGAATATCTGGAATTTTGGTTATGGTTCGGAGTTTCGCGTTTGTCTTGCTCCGTTCGGAGACGTAGCACTGCTACGTCTTTACATCTAGTGTCGCGGGATTCTATCATTTTCATAGAATAGCTACGGTAACTCCAAAACCAACCAGCTAAAGCAATGAAAACCCATAAAATCCGATTCCAAATCAACGTTCCCCCCAAGTCCGGCATCAAGGTATTATGTTGAAATACCGTCCAAGTCAAAGTGTTTTCTTCAAAAGCATAAAACCCAAATGGGTCTAACATTGCCCAAATGCGATATAGCTCAAAGTCAATAACATCAACCCCTACCATTAATAGAGAAACAAGGTACAGCATGATTAGAACAATTGCACCCGCATAGGTAATAATAATACTGCGAGTTCTGGAAGCTAACGCGAAAGCAATTGCTGAAACCAAAAACAAATTTGGTAATACAAATAATAGATAACTAGCTGCATATGCTTCCGGACGAAAAGCACCTAACGCAAAAGGGTTTAATCCCGGCATTAAAGTACCTAAAAGCATTCCCGGAATATAGCTAGAAAATGCTAAAAGCGTTATCCCAAAAGCAGCTAAAAAACGAGTTGTTAAATAATTACTTTTACGAATCGGAGTAGAGAGAATTAATGACTCCATACGATTATTGCTATCCCGGACAAAGGTTTCAGCAACAAAAGCAGATGCTGCTAAAATTCCAAAAATCGTATACCAAATAGTAACTTGAAAAATTTGAGAAGGACTATTAACGAAAAAGAAAGCGTTACCTTCCCCCGCTTTGGATACAATATCGGTGAATCCAATCGCGAAAAATAAGATTGCAATTAACCAAAAAGTCGGACGACGTAGATGATAAAAAGTTTCAAAACGTAGAATTGGTGAAAATGATTGCATAACAGTTATCAATTATCAATGAACAATTATCGGTTAGCTAGAGAATAGGGAATAGAAGATAGAAAACAATATTACGTTTTAATTAATTAATTAATTCAGGACTTACGCAACGGTGATTTGTCATTGCGACCGAAACGCAGTGTAGGGAAGCAATCACAGAATTTTTGCGATGATCCACAGCTGAGCCGCACCTAGCGGTGAACGCTGAATACTTCGCTGTCGCTCGTAATGACGCAGCTACGTTACTTTTGCGTAAGTCCTATAATTAATTAATATCTTGCATCATTATTGATTAGCCCTCTAAATCGCTTAGGATTGCAAATCGAATGGCTAATAGCTCAAGTCTACTTAAGTTGACTGCAACACTTACTTAGTCCTATTTATAGGACTTTCGCTATTAGCTGGGGGTTTGCAACCCCCAGAGGTATTATGAATGGTGCAAAATACAACATAAATATCCGCTAATACCTTTAACCTAATCCCTACTTTATTTTTCACACAGTAATAAATTCTTGAGGTTTTTCCAATAAAGCAGTGAAGTAAACGTCATTCAAATCTGGTTCTACAGCATGAAAATCTTTATCGGGTTGAGAATTGCTCAACACTCTCACCCATCTTTCTCCTCGTGACATCCGAGAAGTAATCACCGTCCATTCAGAATCATTTTTATCTCGTTCTGATTGAATAACTTTAGTCCAAATTCTGCCACTCAAAGCATTAACTAAAGCTTGGGGGCTACCACTACGAATAATTTCACCGCGATTCATAATTGCCATATTCGGACAGAGTTCGGCTACATCTTCCACAATATGAGTAGAAAGAAGTAAAACTCTATCTTGACTAATTTCTGAAAGCAAATTTTGAAACCGAATCCGCTCTGCTGGATCTAAACCTGCGGTCGGTTCATCCACAATCACTAGTTTAGGAGAACCTAACAAAGCTTGAGCAATACCGAAACGCTGTCGCATCCCACCAGAAAACGTTCCTAATTTCTGTTTGCGTTTTTCGTATAAATTAACTAACTCTAGCTGTCGTGCTACTACTTCTTTTCTCTCTCTACGTTGAACAAATCCTTTGAATACTGCTAATTGATTTAATAAATCTTCTGCCGAAACCGTAGGATAAACACCGAAGTCTTGAGGTAAATAACCCAATAAACTACGAGCTGCTTGGGGATTTTTGAGAACATCCAATCCATCAAGCATTATCGAACCAGAATCCGCGTCTTGTAAAGTGGCTAAAGTACGCATTAAACTTGATTTTCCCGCACCATTCGGGCCGAGCAAACCAAAGATTCCGCAATCTATTTCTAAAGATATATCTCGAAGCGCTTGAATACCGTTTGCATAAGTCTTGTTCAATGTTTCAATAGCGAGCATTTATTCTAACCTCCAGAATGCTGTTAATTAATCAAAAGTTGTTATTGAAAGAGAAATATAGCGATATAAACTCATGCTGCAATAGTTGTTAGAAATATTTTGCAATAAGTAGAGATGAAAAGAAAACTTGGGCTTGTAGATATTATTATTTCATCTAGAATACAGTATCTCTGACAAATACAACGTATAATTTAATTCAACGTAATAATTGAAATAATTTATTATTAATTTTTAAAGAACAATCTAGCTAAAAAGCGAATATACAGCCTATATGGGAAGAGTAATGTAAAAATACTTAAAATTTGTATTAAGTAAATAGGTCAAATTAAATATAAAACCTCAGCCGACCTCCGGCTTCCCTCTCCTTAATAAGGCTACGGTGTACACACATCTCCTAGATCCCCCCTAACCCCCCTTGAAAAGGGGGGAATCTGAATTAAAGTCCCCCTTTTCAAGGGGGATATAGGGGGATCTAAACGCTGTGAAAGCAATTTAGAGTACTTGTGTGTACACGGTAGCCTTAATAAGGAGAGGGATTGAGGGTGAGGTCTTATCTTATATTTAATTACGTCTACCTACTTAGCCATAATTTCTACTCGTCGAGTATTTCAGAACATATTTCTCTATTACATACAGTCACTGCAAGCCTTGAAGATATGCTAAAAAATCCTGTTAATGATTGCCGTTATTGTAGCGTTGTTTCCAAAGCCAATGGAGAAGATCCACTTGGTTCGGCAGAACATTACGACCATTGGTTTGTATTTGAAGTTCCTCGTCCTTGGGGTGAAGAGCTTTGGCATTATCCTCCATTAGAGCATTTAATGAAGCTTTCTACTAAGCTGATTTTACAAAAAGGGATAATAATTAAAGTTGTAATGATTGCCCCCGATAAAGAATATTCAATACCAGAACAAAATCGCCTTATTCATTATTATCGTCCTCAAAAAATGTTTGCGGAGTTTGAAAAACAGGAATATCTTTTACCTAACCTTGAACAAGTAATTAATTTACTAGATACCATCTTGTTTTCACCCAAACAGTTACATAAATTTAATAATTATTACCAAGAAACAAAACATATCCGAGATATCATTGTTTGTACTCATACAAAAGTCGATTTAGCTTGCGGTCGTTTTGGTACTCCCATCTATCAAAAACTTCGTAAACATTATGCAAGCAAGGATAACAATATAAGAGTATGGCAATCTTCTCACTTTAGCGGTCATCAATTCGCCCCTACTTTGATAGACTTACCCGTAGGTCGTCTTTGGGGACATTTAGAAGATGACACCCTCAGCCCTTTGATTTATCAGAAAGGGGATTTGAAAGAATTACGTCCTTATTATCGAGGTTGGACTGGTTGGGAGAAATGGTTGCAAATCGCTGAAGGTGAAATTTGGCTGCGGGAAAATTGGGAATGGTTGAACTATCAAAAGCAAGGTTGGATCGTAGATGTAGGTGGAATTGGAATCAAAAAAATTATCTTCGGGATATTAAAACTAATCCCAGCTAAAAGAGCGCGAATTATTGGCGATCGCCTTTGTAAAAAAGCAAGCTGGGTAAAGGTTCGCATCAAATTCACCTCCCCCGACGGTAGCGTGTCAGGAGAATATACAGCCAAAGTAGAAGAACATGGTGAAGTTATCAGCGCTAAAGATTCAGCACCATCTCGAAACGACGAGTTACACTTGCAACCAGTTAAACAATATCGCGTAACTGGTTTGAAAAGAAACATAGGCTCGTAATTGCGAGGTCTTCGCCAAATATTTAGGACTAAAGCCCTTACTACGAACCGATATACCCCTCATAACTAACGGGACAAAGTACTACTAGTAGTAGTTCATTTCATTAATTTTGACAGTTTTGTTTTCTACGGACGTAATGTAGAGACGTTATAAATAACGTCTCCCGACATTTCCAAAGAAAACGCGACCCATCAGAATTTATGAAACAGACCACTACTAGTTCATTTCATTAATTTTGCGGGGTTAGGAAGTCGCTCCGTAGGTTGGGTTAAGCGGAGCGCAACCCAAGGCGGGTGTTGGGTTTCACTAGGTTCAACCCAACCTACCTTTTTCCGTTACTTTACCCCTCATAACTTATGTGATGGGGTACTACTACCTCACCACATTAATTTTGAGGGGTTTGTGTAGATTTCAAAAATCTTTTTCTCCCCCTGCTTCCTCTGCTCCCCCTGCTCCCCCTGCTTGTCTCACCCATCATATTTATTGTGGTCGAATACTACTAGTTCATTTCATTAATTTTGATGGGTTGTATCCTATCCCGTCTGGGACTGCAAGTCCCAGTCTAATAGCTAAAGTCCTATAAATAGGACTGGGGAAAAACCCTATACATTTCTTACTTACCTTTTGCAACAGAACCATCCGGTAATATAAACAGCGAAACTCGACCAATCCAAATCAGTTTGCTGTCTTGAAAATCCATTACATCTTTGATTTTAACTGGGATTACTCCATTGGGAGGAAACGCCCACAATTCACCATTGCGATAAAAAGGTTCACTATAACCATTTTTCTGGCACCATTGCTGACATACATCTTTGATAGCTGTTGCTAAATCTGGGTATCTCAAATTTGAATTACTGCTGGAATTATCAATAATATTAATCACTTATAAGTGGCACCAATAAACGGAGCTAAGTAACAAAATGTAAATTACCCTCGAACCCAACTCCCTACTTACTACTTGCTACTTATTTAGACTACCAACAACTCAAATGTATCGGATGTTTAAAAAGGATAAAAACTTGTCTACAAAAACGTCTAAATTTTTCCTCGCAAAACGAGATAGGCTGATTAACTCCTTCAAATTGCCAATCTCCAATAGTAGAAAAATGCCACTGTTCCCCTTGATGATTATATCCGGAAGCTTCAATTCCAATCATCCGACAATTCGGTGCTAATAGTGCTTCAGAAAAACGAACTTGTATCAAAATACATCGGCTATGAAAACCAGAATGTTGTCCTGGGAAAGAAAAGCTGATGTCTATAGAATTAGGGTCAGTCGTATTTTGAGTTTCGCTATCGCTTGTGAAAGGATTAAAATCCGCAATAGCTTTACTGAACTCGGTTTTGAATATGACCTCTAAGCTAGCAATTTTACTTATTAGTTCAATGGATTTAGCTTGTTTAGCAGCGTTCATAGAGATGATCTCAAACTTATCTAGAACAATTAAATATATTTATCAATAAAATAAAGATTTTTAGGTATATCACGAATCATTTTTTCCAGTCAAGCTAGACTATTCCAGCTTGAAAATAATTTCTTAACAAATTTTACGTTTAAACAGCACTTGCAGCCAAAATAAGCTTTGGAAGTAGTTTCAGAGCTTAATCGCACTATAAATATTCCCAATAGATACTTTGCAAGAGACTAAAGCCTAAAAACTGTCATTTCATAGATTAGCAGCAAATACTTATTAAATTTCTTATTTGACAAAAAATATTTATTGAGATTTAATATCAATAAGTGCCATTAACTGTTTCTCAAGTAGACAAATTAGATAGCGTTCCTATTCCTCTCTCTATCAAAGTGCTTTGATTTTCATGCAAATGCAACTAAACCAAAATTTGAGCTACTTGAGAATGGTGTTGGTAAAGTAGTAGATACCCGGTTTTCAAGCAAAACTGGGTTTTTTCGATAGTAATAATTTTTAAGTAAATTTTTAAGTAAATTGAATAATGCTTTTGGTTTTGGCTGCTATGTGAAAGATTATTTTATGATATTAGATTTTGAGGATAGGTTCTAAGGATTAGCGATGGATTAAGGTTTGGCAAAACCAAAACCAAGCATATTAGCGAGTTCAACATTGACCCTATTTAGGACTGTAAGGAAAAAATCTAAATTACCCTTAAACCCAACTCCCAACTCGCTACTTACTACTTACTACTTACTACTTGCTACTTATTTACCGCTCCAACTTACCATCTTCCATATGAATAATACGGTCGGCAATATCTAAAATTCGGTTATCGTGGGTGACGAGTAGCACCGAACAGCCTTCCTCTTGAGCAAGTTTTTGAATAATATCAACCACATCCCGACCTGTTTTACTATCTAACGAAGCAGTTGGTTCGTCTGCTAATACAAGTTTTGGTTGAGCAACCAAAGCACGAGCTATAGCAACTCGTTGCTGCTGTCCTCCCGACAATTTTTCTGGGTAAGAATCAATAAACTCAGCCAATCCCACCGCTGACAAAATGGCTTCAGCCCGTTTGCGATATTCCCATGTAGGAATTTCCGAGTGCAATTTCAAAGACATTCGGACATTACCGTAAGCGCTCAAACACTTGAGTAAATTATGATGTTGAAATATAAAACCAATATTATTTCTAAGTTTGGTTAACTTTCTTTTAGAAATACCTTGTAATTCTTGGTTTAAAATTTTTAGACTACCATCCTGTAAAGAACGTAATCCACCAATCAAAGATAACAAAGTTGTTTTACCGCTACCAGAAGGGCCAGTTAAAATACAAATTTCACCTGGATTAATATTTAAATTAATATCAATTAGTACGTCTTTACGTAAATTGCCTTTACCAAAAGCGTAATTTAAATTTGATATCGCGACTGTAGGATTCATATCAGTGAGCAGTGAACAGTGAACAGTGAACAGTGAGCAGTGAGCAGTTAGCAGTTAGCAGTAGAGAGCATCTTAATTATTAAAAAATCCGCACTACAAAATCAAAAATTTGGGATGCTCCTTAGCAGTTAACAGTGAACAGTTAACAATAAATATTAAATAGTGAAAGTAATTCATAATTCATAACTCTTAACTTGTGACTGATAACTGTATGTCCCTCCGGGACACGCTCCGCGAACACTGCTCACTGTTAACTGTTAACTGATTAAAACACATCCGCTGGGTCTGCGGAACGAAGTTTGGTAGTAGCAATCGCACCGGAAACAGCGCACATAACTACAGTTAAAACGAAAACTTGTACGGCTACAACAGTTTTCATGGCTAGGGGAATTTTTGTGAGGCTGACTAATAGTTGATAAAGCCCAGTTGATATAAAGTAACCGGGAATAAAACCCATGATAGCTAAGATAACGGCTTCTTGAATGACTACGAATAGTAAATAATTGTCGCTGTAACCCATTGCTTTCAAAGTTGCGTATTCTGAAAGATGGTCGTTAATGTCGGAATAAAGCACTTGATAAACAATAATTACACCAACAACAAAACCAACAGCAGTTCCGAATCTTAAAACAATTCCATTGGGTTCTGATGATTCAAACTTTTGTTCTCTAGCAATTAATTCTTCACGGGTATGTATTTCTATATCTGGGGGAAGTATGGCTCTTATTTGTGCTTTAACTTGGTTAATATTAGCGCCTTTTTCTAAAAAAATTAAACCTACATTGGCATTCTTCAAAACTCCACTTCTGCGACGTTGCGAGTAATTCCAGTCGCTCATCACCACGTTCCCATTAGTAAATAAAGTACTACCCATATCAAAAAGTCCAACGATATGAGTTCGGTGATTATCTACTAAAGTTGTTATTTTTCCCCGTTGTTTATATAATTCTGGAACTTCTCCCAAAGAACTTTGAGATAAACTATCATATAATATGGAATTTGGGATTCTTAATTTATCTATTTGTTGGTGTACATCTGGTAAATTTAAAGCTTTAGATTTAGCTGGATTAAAAGCAATAATTCTTACTTGTTTCCCGAAGCGTCCCATTGTTTTAAGTGAAGAATCATCTTGATTATTTTCTAATAAGAATTCAGGATTTAACCATTCACCCGTATCTAGATAAACGGAAGTTGTATCAGAGACACCATTTACAGCAGAAGCTTGATAAATATAAGCGCGGGGAAAAGAAGTATTCCATCTTAATGTAGGACTAAATGAAGAAACTAAGAATAAATCTCCCCCCAAACTTTCATGCAGTTTAGTTGTTCCCTCAGTGAGCATTTTTAACAATCCCACCTGAGTAAACATCAAAATATTCGCAAAGCAAACCCCCGTAGTCGCAACAATTAAACGTACTTTTTGGTGCGACAATTGCGACCAAGCAAGCGGGACTTCAAAGTTAATTTTTTTTAGAAAAGGAAGTTTCATAAATTAATTGGGAATTGGGAATTGGTAATTGGTAATTGGTAATTGGTAATTGGGAGAAAATGATTCTTTACTCGCTACTTACTACTTACTACTCACTACTTGCTACTTACTACTTACTACTTACTACTTTCTACTTCCCCAATTCCCAAGTATTAAATATCAATTTCAACCCGGACTTGCATACCTGTTAAACTAGCAACTTTGGGACTATCCTCTGGATCTATACGAATTTTAACTTCTACCACACGAGCGTTAACGTCGGTAGTCGGATTATTTTGTCCTTGGTTGAGACGGGTTTGACCAATCTGTAAACCAATTTTTTCGACTTCTCCAGTAATTTCTTGCTCAAAACCTCCGTATTCACTATTAATAGTCGCTTTTTGTCCTGCTTCTACTTTCAAAATATCACTTTCATAGACTTCGGCTATTACATACATTTCCCTCGTCTGTCCGAGTTCTGCAATTCCTTGTTGTGTATTTACCTGTTCTCCGACGCGAGTATTTATTCTCAGAATTTGTCCTGAGACTGGCACTTTTACTTGGGTATCTTCTAGTTCGGCTTTGCGCTGTCTTACACCTATTAATGCTTGCTCTAATTCGGCTTTGGCTATGTCTACATCTACCGGACGAACTTCCTGTAGTTTCTGTAAATTAGCTTTTTCTCTGGCTAATTGCGCTTGCAGTATGGATTTGGTATTATCAAAGCCTGCTTTGGCTTGTGCAAAAATTGCACTAGTTCGTTCGAGTTCTTCTTTTGCGTTATCAAGTTCGGAATTGCTGATTGCTCCTTGTTTCGCTAAAGACTCGTTACGCTGGTATTTTTGTTTGGCATTAGCTAATGTTGCTTGTGCTTCATTAATCGCTCCTGCTTTCTCTTTGGTTTCGCTCTGTAGTCTTGCTTCTAATTCTAAAATTACTGCTTGTTGGGCTAATATTTCTCCTTGTTTAAAATCTCCCTGCTGAACTTTTTGCAATTGGGAGCGTTTTATCGCTACATTAGCCATTGCTTCTCGTAGTTTTTGTTCTGCTCTGTCTCTTCCCTGTAAGATAGCGATTACCTGACCGGCTTTAACAAAATCGCCTTCTTGAACTAAAATCTGATTAACGCGACTGTCGCGAGCATTTACCACAGAAATTTTGATTACTTCCCCTCGGGGAACTATTTTTCCTAAAGCTACTACTTTATCATTAGAAACAAGCTTTACTTCTTCGGTAACCGGTGTTTCTTGTTTGTCTTCTGCTTTTCCTAAATTGCAGGCCGTACATAAGCTTAAAATAGCGAGAATTGTTACTAATTTCGCGTACTTTCCGACAAAAATAGATGCCATTATAAAAGTTCTATGTTGTGGCTGAAGCATGATTTTAGTTTAGAAAATAGCAATAAATTCTCGTTAGTTTGCTTTCAATATTGTTGTATTTGATTTTACAGCACTATTGTATAACTAGGTTATTTGTCGCTATAAATCTAGATTAGGAGCCAAATAGTCTTATTTCTTATTTAGTCATTATTGATTGCTATCAAAAGAAATAAGAGCATTTATACTTGTAAAAAATAGTTAGCAAAATTTTTAATAAACCGTTGATAAATTGATTTTAATTACGATAGACCGTAATGATTTATTGTTGTTAAGAATACCTTCTCACCCTAATCTAAGAAAAGAGGAAGAGAATGTTTCAGGATTAACCGAAATTTATCCCCTCATGATTGATTAGATTTGTTGAGAAAAATAGAGATTAAAAGAGATAGGAATGTGATTTATCCTATCTTTTGCTATTATTGCACGGACAATACAGTTAACACACCTTAACTACATTACCAATCTAGAAAAAATCTGGATTTTCCAACATTGTACATTTTCACCACAAACAATGTAGAGACGCGATATATCGCGTCTCTACAATACAGTCATTGACAGTCAGTTAACCGAATCCAACCCCCCACATCATAATTTAAGTCTAAGCAGTAAAGTTTAACTTGAACACTGCATCATTGAAGTCATTATCGCTAACACCAGCAAGGTTTGCAGGTAAATCTTCAAATCCGAAGACACCATCACCCCATGACTTCAAGTGACTTGCTCCATCTGGGTTAGCTTCACCAAATGCGAAGTAAGCAACTTGGTCATCAATAGAAGTTGCTGCATCGTTATTGGGGTTAGCTGCCAAGAAGTCTGCTACAGTCATCTCACCAGCATTAGCAATCGCGAATGGTGCGTAGAATGTACTACCTTTAAGCACTGAGTCACCAAAGCTATCAGCACTTGTATTATCGCTGGGGTTTCCACCAAGACGGAGAGCAATTCCATCTACAGCGTTTTCCAAAGCAGCTTTTGCATAACCCGCATCCCCAGGATTAAAGTCAGCAACTCCGTCACCGTCAATATCAATACCACCGTTTTCATCAATAACCTCGTAGAAACCGACTAAGTTATCAAATGCAGCATCAGTAATATCTAAAGCTTCTTGGTCTACGCTTGCTGTAACTTCTGCGTTACCTGCATTGGTTAAATCATAAGCAAATTTACTGACTTCACCGTTTGCATCTGCCTCGAATTTGACTTCAGCAGCAGTCTCTTCGATAGTAAGCGCAACTTGGTTGTTAGTAGCGTCAACGTTGTAGCGTTCACCTTCTACTAGTGCAAAGTTGAATGTTTCTGTTCCTTCACCAAGACCATCGTTAAACACTGGAAGTGTAATGCTAGCTTCGGTGTCGGTAAGTTCTACTAAGAAACTGCTACCAGTATCATCTCCAACCGTTGGTTGACCTTGAATTCCTGTGGTTGTGTAGGCTGGTGTACCATCTTCATTAAAGATATTAAACTCACCTAATGCACCGACTTCGGTACTGTTAACAAGAACAGTCAGCGGTTTATCAGCCGATACATCACCATCAACGCTGAAGTTAACGGTAAATTCTTCACCTTCGTTAACACTGCTATCGCTAAGTGAAAGTGAAACAACAGGAGGATTCTCGACAATCACCCCATCAGTAACAGTTACTGTTGCTCCCTTTGCTTCTTGGTTAACGGAGTAACCGTCTTCGTCTAACAACATTAAGTCAAAGTTTGCATCAGCTTCCTTAACTACATCGTCAAAGACGCGGACGCTAATAGATGCAGATGGTTCAAGCAGTGTAAGTGAAATTGACCCATCTTCACGAAAATCACCGATAGTCACACCTTTGACGTTATCAGGATTGTTGAAATCAAAGTTGCTGAAGTCAAGCTGGTCAACGAGTGGTAGTAATTCTCCACCTAACGCTACTTCCAGACCACCTTCAGGTATTACACCGTTAACGCTGAAGCTGAAGGTAAATAATGTAGCATCTTCTTCGCTCAGGGTTGTAGTATTTACTGAAAAGCTGACTTCTGGAACGTCAGAAACAGAAGCATCAATGCGAGCATCACCGATATCAGCACCAGCCAAATCGGACTGTCCCAAAGCAGTTGCTAATTCAGGTGCAAGTAACAAATCAGCATTGCTAATTTTGAAATCTTCCCCTGCAACAGAAACCATACCAGGCGCACTGATATCAAATAACACTCCTAGACCCAGTGGGTCTTCAAGGGTATCCGCAAGGAAGAAACCACTGGCTTTGTCTGAAGCTCTCGTGGGGTCAAAGCCGATGGAGAAGTTTCCAATTGTCACCTGAGCTTCACCAAGAGCAAGGGTAATTGTACCAGAGTGTTCAATCGTACCACCCGCTGGTGCGAAGGGAACTGGTGCAAAGCTTAAGTTGGTTTCTGGAGTAATCCCAAATCCAACCTGGAAATCTTCTGAGAACGGTGTCGCTTCGCTATCAACGTTTACGAGTGTGATTCCAGTAGCAGTTTGTAACAGAGGTAAGTCAAGGAAAACGCTGGTAACACCCGATTCTACTTCGTAAATGGCTGTTTCTCCACCATCATTGATATTGACGCTAACGCTACTAGCGCTGGTGTTAACTTCATAACCTTCACCATTTTGCAAGTTAAAGGTAAAGTCTTCTTCACCTTCGTTAGGACCGTCATCGAAAACAGGTACGGTAACAGTTGCTGTTGGCTCGGTGATGCGGAAGAGTAATGCACCTACGACTTCATCAGTACCGACGATACTACCACCAGTAACTACTGGACCTTCAACTACGGTTTCGCTTTCCGGTAGACGGGGGTTTGTCGCATTGACATCGAATTCAGCAATTGCGCGGGGAGGACCTTCTAAAACAACCACTACACCTTCTGGTGGAATGTCTCCTTCGGTAGTAAAGGTTAGGGTTAGAGCAGTTTGCTGAGACTCAAACAGCATGTTTGGTGTTGCACTTACACCAACTGTAGGACCACCACCACCAACAACACCATCTGTAACGTCAAATGTGATTGAGTTCGCAGTATCATCAACTTTATAACCATCACCATCAACTAAGGTGTAGCTAAAAGTTGCATCCGCTTCTTCGATTAAGTCATCGATAACGGGAATAGTGATACTCGCTGTTGGTTCGGTAATTGTAAAGCTGAAGTTGCTTAGGAAAGCCTCTCCCGCAGCTTCTGGGTTAGATTCTGTTTCGCTAGGGTCTCCATCTTCGAGGGAGAAGCGATTGAGGGTACCACCGACGATATTACCGTTATCGTTGTTGGCAAATCCGTTATCGAAGCGGTAGAAAATTTCACCATCGTCGTTAAAGCGGGTTTGCGCTACGGTAAACTGCTGCATAATGCGAGCTGCATCACCTTCAAGGTTAACGGTAATTCCTCCTTCGGGAATATCACCATCAACGCTGAAGCTCATTACTAGAGCAGTTCCTTCAGCTTCGCTAATTGTTGTTGGGGTTGCGCTGAAGCTGACTGTAGGTTCTACTACATCTTTAACATCCTCAATAGTTAGACTAATCGCACTAGCATTTTGGTCAACGTTATAAGCTTCACCGTCTTTAAGGTTAAAGGTTAAGGTTTCTGCACCTTCTTCTACCTCATCCTGAAAAACAGGTATGCTCACAGTTGCTGTGGGGTCGGTGATGCGGAAGATTAGTGAACCTGCTGTTTCATCAGTACCGACGATATTACCACCAGTAACTACTGGACCATCGATGGTAATTGTATCTTCCGGGTCGCGGGGATTGGATGCATTTACATCAAATTCCGCAATCGCACGAGGTGAACCTTCCAAAACAACCACTAAACCTTCTGCTGGAATATCTCCATCGGTTGTAAAGGTAAGAGTTACAGCAGTTTTCTCGGACTCATACAGTGTGGTAGGTGTTGCACTCACACCAACTGTAGGACCACCACCACCAACTACACCGTCAGTTACGGTAAAGGTTGCTGAGTTAACAGTATCGTCAACTGTATAACCATCACCAGCAACTAAATTGTAGGTGTAGGTTGCATCTTCTTCTTCGATTAAATCATCGATGACAGGAATGGTTATGCTCGCTGTCGGTTCGGTAATTGTAAATGTGAAGTTGCTCAGGAAACCTGTTCCGGCAGCTTCTGGGTTAGATGCTGCTTCGCTAGGGTCGCCATCTTCGAGAGAGAAGCGTTCGAGGGTACCACCGACAATGTTGTTGTTAGTGTTGTTGGCAAATCCGTTATCGAAGCGGTAGAAAATTTCACCATCGTCGTTAAAGCGGGTTTGCGCTACGGTAAACTGCTGCATAATGCGAGCTGCATCACCTTCAAGGTTAACGGTAATTCCTCCTTCGGGAATATCACCATCAACGCTGAAGCTCATTACTAGAGCAGTTCCTTCAGCTTCGTTAATTGTTGTTGGGGTTGCGCTGAAGCTGACTGTAGGTTCGGTAGGTGCATCATTATCATCGATATTGATGGAAATAGAACTAGCTGCTGAATCAATCGCATAACCATCACCAGCTTGTAGAGTGTAGGTAATGTTTTGCGGCCCTTCATCAACATCATCATCAAAAGGAGCCAATGCAATTGTGGCTGTTTGGCTGTTAACATTCACCGTAAATCCGCTAATATCCTGATTAGCACCAACGAGAGACGCGCCGCTATAAGTAGCCCCAAGTACGTCAAATTGTGCCAGAGAATTTGGAATATCGCTATCAATAGTGACATTAATTCCACCTTCGGGAGGTGCTTCGCTGAGATTAATAGTTAAGGTTGTTAGGGTACCATCTTCCTCAACCAAATTAGTTGGTGATGCTGATAAGCTAACCGTAGGAGGAGCAGTTACCGTCGGTAGCTCACTTGCTGTATCGGCGAAGTAAACTAAACTACTTGTTGCTGCTGAGTCAATGGTATAGTTCCCAACTTGCCTACCATTTCTCTCGATTATCGATAATTCTCCAGCACTAACTTGGTCTCTTGTCTTTAAGGTATAAGTTACCTCAGTAAGACCATTAAAAACTTCTGGCTTATAGGGGTCAGTTTCTGCATTGTTGAAGATTGGCAGCGTTATAGTTGCAAATGTTGCACCTGCATTAATATCGACTGCAATCCCAGAGTTATCACTATTAAACCCTGAAGTCAGAGTAGCTAGATTTATATTTTCAACTTGAATGACGGGTAAATTTAGACGATTGAGTGATTCGTCAAGTTCGCTGTCAATATAAACCTTTAATCCACCTATTGCTGCTGGTTCGTCAAGGTCAAAGCGAATAACGAGTGTTGTCCCTTCATCTTCTACAAGAGCATTTAGCGGTCCGTTGTAGTTTGTAGAAGTTGTTAAACTAACTTGGGTCATTAAAGCATTTCTCCTTAATCAATCCGTGATAATTTCAATTCCAACCTGAGCGACACCTCAAACGACCTGAAAAGCACAAAAAGCAGCCCCCTCTAGGGAACGAAACTCAGTAAAGCTTTGCTACCCCCAGCACCGATTAACAATGCTCGAAGTGCTATACCTTCGATACACTGCTTTCATCTCAAAAATCTAAGACAAAAACCTTCTTTGCAAGCCTATAGATAAACCAAAATTTGCACTTATTGATTATTAGTATCAATATTTTTTGTGTTGCTTCTAGCACTACGTACATACTAGCACGTGGTATTCGGATTTCTATTGTCTTTTTTAGAACATCTATATAGCCGAACATAAATGAAAAAACACACTAATATGAGATTGCTTTTAAGCTAAGTCATATTCCCTTAAAGGCTAATTTAATTGAGAAATAGTCTCAGCAGTTTAAGTATCACTGATACTATCATTGTTTTTTTTATATAAAAGTATACATATTACAAATTTATAGTATTTTTTAAATTGTGATTACAAATAAATTAAGGATTGGTAATTGGTCAGAATTCTTTTCCCTAGCTCTGCTCCCTCTCTCCCTCTCTCCCCTCTCTCCCCTCTCTCCCTCTGCTTCCTAATTTCCTTGCTGTTTAATAGTTTGAGTGCATTCTGAATATAAAAGTTGCAGAAGTTGGGAACGTGAGGAATTGATAAAAAAGTGGTTTCCCGGTAGCATATGTAGATTAAATTTATTATTCGTTTGAGAACTCCATGCTGCTAATTCCTCGCGGCTGGCTTCGGTATCTTCTAACCCACCAAAGGCTGTAATCGGACAGTTTAAAGGTGGTTCATCGTAATAATTGTAAGTTTCAATAACTGCAAAATCCGCTCGCAGGGTTGGGATTAAAAGCGTCATGAGTTCTTTATTCGCAAGTATTTCTTCTGGGGTACCGTTCAAGCTACGCAATTCCTCTATAAATTCAGCATCAGGTAAATTATGAATCGCTGGCTTAGTTTTAGGAAGTTGAGGTGAGCGGTAAGCACAAACAAATAGATGCTGGGGTAACCGTTGATAATCTCGACGCAAAGTACGAGCTAGTTCAAATGCAATTAAGCTACCCATGCTGTAACCGTATATTGCAAAAGGTTGGTTGAGGAGAGGAAGTATAGCGGGTTTGAGTTCTTCAATTAAAGGTTTAATTCGTGTAAATGCAGGTTCGCTCAATCTTCTTTCCCTTCCGGGTAATTGAATTAAATAAACTTCAGCGATTGGGAATAATTCTTCAGCCCAATTGCGAAAAATCAGGGTTCCACCTCCTGCGTGGTGAAAGCAAAATAACCGTAGTTTTGCGTTGGGATTGGGTTTGGGGCAGGTAATCATGGAATTTAAGTAGCAAGTAGTAAGTAATAAGTAGCAAGTAATAAGTAATATAGCGTTTCCCAATCTGTTGAGGTATACCTCAGTCGCTTGGTAAACGCTATAAGTAATAAGTAGGGACTATAGAGTAGTTCGGAATTTAGCTGCTATGCAGCTAAATTGAATAAACAGCGTTAACTTTATTTTTAATTTTGCGGTCTCACTTCTACTCTTGAGAAAGATGATTTTTGGCTGGTATATTGACTGGCTATCGCACCCGCTACCGATTTTTGTATTATACAATCAAGCTGCATAGCAGCTTACTTATTACTTATTACTTATTACTTATTACTTATTACTTATTACTTATTACTTATTACTTATTACTTATTACTTATTACTTATTACTTATTACTTATTACTTATTACTTATTACTTATTACTTATTACTTATTACTTATTACTTACTACTTATTACTTACTACTTACTACTTACTACTTACTACTTACTACTTAATACCTATATCCAAGTTTCCTAAAATCAAGCACCGAGGCTGGTGTGACAACTTCTTTAGTTTTTATCAATAATGACTTAATATTATTTAGTCCATAGTCTCCAGGTTCAGATAATCCTCCATCCCAGGGCCACATTGGGTCATGAAGTTTATGTCCGAAAGGTACTTTTTTGGAGGGATAGAAGTTTTCTCCTGTATGTCCTTTGTCTTGCCATTCTGCCCACAAACGGTCTACGTTGGAGTGAATTAACCAGAAAATCGGGTCGTAGGGGGAACTAGGAATGCTATCCATCGTACCCAAGATGCTGGTTTGTCTCATGGGGTTATCTTTGTCGATGATGCTACCCCCGATAGTTGAATGAGCGCAAGCGTGTAATCTCCAACCGGGAATATATTCACCTTGGTTAAGTGTTAATGCTCCTTCTATTAATGCATTAAAAATTTCGTAATTGTGGAATTTAAAAAGTTCTTCTATGGATGCTTTGGGTATGGGAGAATCACAAGGAGGCATTCCGACAAATCTAACTAATTTTGTCCCTAAAGATTTCATTCTAATCGGGTCAAAATGAATATTTTCGTTGAGTTTCCAGTCAGCAAAATTACCTGATGAAACTGCACCTCCTGTAAATTTACCGACTCCGGGAATATCGATTGTGGTTCCTTTTCCGTTGGGGCCTAAAAAGTCTTCTGCTAGTATTACATCTAATGCTTTGGGGTCAGTCCAATCCCAGTAAGGAACGGTAATATTAGGGTCAATTTTCTGTAATTCTTGCTCGAATTTATGTAAAAATTGACGGTGCCAAGGTAAAAATGCTGGCTGTGCGTGAGCGGGGTTTCCTTCAGCTTTACCTGTAGCTCCTAACTTTTTACGAAAACCCATTGTTAAGACGTGTTGCAGAACAAGTTGGTCGTAGAGGCTAATTTTGCTGTCTGGTGGAAATGTATTTTTTAATTGTTTTACTGCTTTTACAAAAGCCTGTTTTTCTGCTTGTTTAAGTTGAGTTACGCTTTTACGTATTTGGAGATTGTTGTTAGAAGCAGCTTGAGGATAAACTAATTGCGGTACCTCTGCTGTTGGTAATGGAGGACGATAATAACCTGAGTTAGAAAATATTCTATAAATTATGAAAATTAGTACGGCTGTTATTATGGCAATCAGCGCAAATCTAATTAATGGTGTTTTTTTTATAAGACGAATCATAAATCAATTTTCACCCAACGGGTGTGGATCATCAATTATCAATTATCAATCAGATTTGTTTTCCCAGATTATTAAGGTTCGTAGAAAGAGATTTAACTCTTCGATTCGAGGACTAAAGACCTTAGTAAGCTGATGTACAGCTAATTTGTATAATGCAAAAGCATCAAAATATTGTAGTGCGTTAGCGCAGCGTGTCCGTCAGGACATGCATCTTGGTCGCTAATAGTATACAAATTAAATGCGTAACAGCTTACAAACCCTGTCTTTTTCAACAATAGTAGGGATATATTTTTTTTCTCTTTACTGCTTGCTGTTCACTGTTCACTGTTAAAAGCTAATATCAACAATACAATTGCTGTCACTGCAAAGCCACTGCTAACCATAAATGTTGTTTGAGAACCAAGCTTTTCCCATAATATCCCTGCTAAAAGACTTGCGGGTAATAGTGCAATTCCCGTAACTAGATTAATCATTCCAAATGCTGTACCCCGTAAGTTTTCGGGAACTCTGTCGGCTACTAAGGCTAATAATAAGCCTTGAGTTTTACCTAAGTACAAGCCACATAATGCAAAGAGTATCCAGATTTGCCAAGGTGTTTGAGCTATTGCAAAACCAAAATAAACTAAAGCAAATAAGGTAAATCCGCTAATTAATAACCCTTTACGACCTATTCTATCTGAAAGTACGCCGATGGGATAAGCACTTAAGCCATAGGTTATATTCATGACTACAAAACTTAAGGGAATAAGGTTGCTAGAAATTCCTATTTCCTTCGCTCGTAATAGTAAAAATGCATCGCTGAAGTTTCCTAAGTTAAATAATAACGCTACTGCTACTAACATCCAGTAACTTTTTCCCAAACTTTGCAGAGCGCTCCACTGTAAGGGATTGCGTCTTTGATGAGAGGTTCTGGGAGCTTCTTTTACGCCAATAGTTAGAAGTGCGATCGCCATTAATCCTGGTATCGCAGCACACCAAAATACTAAGCGAAAATTCTGATTTGAGTAGAATAACAACCCAGCAGCAATAAATGGTCCGCTAAATGCACCAATGGTATCCAGAGATTGACGCAAACCGTAAGCAGCACCGCGTTGGGGAGGTGGAGTCACATCGGCGACTAATGCATTGCGGGGAGCAACTCGGATTCCTTTCCCGACTCTATCGGTAAAACGAGCTAACAAAACCCAAGCTGGAGTAGTTGCAATTGCAAACAGTGGAGTTACTAACGCTGATAGTCCATATCCAGTTATAGCCAACTCTTTGCGTCTTCCCCAGTAATCGCTAAGCGCACCGGAAAATATTTTAATTACAGAAGCGGTAGATTCAGCGATACCTTCAATTGCACCGACTGTAACTAAGTTTGCCCCTAAAACAGAAACCAAAAACAAAGGTAAGATAGACTGAACCATCTTAGAATTTATATCGGTTAATAAGCTGACGAAGCCTAAAAACCAAACATTACGGGGAAGCTTTTGAGCGAGTAGTGCTTTCACGATTTTTGATGACGATTGTGAAAAGGACAGCGACTAATAGATTTATCGTTAGGATCTATATGCTTGGTGCGAATTTGTCCGAACTTATCCAGAGTATCAACTGCTGTGCCTTTTTTAAACCGTAAACTACCTGCTTCATCTCCGCCAAATTTTTTACATACCGCTTTATGGTCTGTTACTAATTCAAAATATGCTTCTACAAATTTTTGGTGTACTGATTCTAGTTCGTCGGGTATATTCTTGAATGTAGGACTAAGACGCTTCCATAACTGCATTAAAGTAGCGTGTTCCCACGACATTAAGCCACTAAAGTTGTCAGATTTAACGTAGGGAGGAGACATTTTTGGACGAATATGAGATTCGTATTCCTGTTTGCTGAAGCTACCAGCAAGCTGCATTGATGCACCACTAGCCAACATTAAATCGGTTGCAGTTTCTAACTCAGTTTGCGCTGTTGCTATATCTCCTAGAGCAAAACTAGATTCAAAGCGACGCAGACAAATAATTAAAGCTTGGACATTAACAAAAAACGACCAGTGAAATCCTTTCCAAGTTTCTTGTGTGTCTAACATTATTAATTTTGGATTTTAGATTTTGGATTTTAGATTTTGGATTTAATTTATGGTGTTAGTTAACTAAAATATGAAGTGATGTTTTCACATTTTGGAGACGTAGCAATGCTACGTCTCTACATTAGTTGCAGGTGGTAAACCCTTGATAACAAATGAATATAGCTGATGTATCCTTGTTTCTGTCGTTCAACTGCAAGTGAATCAAAATGATTATTTGACTTGTCTAACAAAACAAACATCCGATAAACTGCTAACATCAAACTTTTAACTATACAAAAAGCGGGTTGTTGGCTTTCTACATGGTTTACGTCAAAATGACTGTCAAAATCTTCAATCTCCGAGCTTTTTAATGCTGTTTTTGAAGAAGATATTTTTGCAGGGAATACATCGGTCGAACCTAATTTATATAATTCATCTCTAATAATGACAAGTGCATTGGAAGCATCTACTTGTTTTATTGCTCTCTTTATCTGGCTAAGTGCTTGAGACAATTTAACTGTATCAGCTTCACTTAATTGTTCATCAATAGGTAAGTCCCAAGTAACAAGCAAATTAAGCTGAAATTCATCATAATTAGTCATGTCCTCTAAGCACTGGTATTTTTAGCTTTTTATTCGGTATTAGAGGTAGATGCATCCATTTTTTTACGTAAACTGAGAGGTCGCATATCTGTCCATACTTCTTTAATATATTCTAGACACTCTTGTTTTGTTCCTGTTTTCCCACCCGAACGCCAACCATGAGGTATCTCGCGATATTCAAACCAAATTGAATATTCTTCTTCTTCACTAATTACTACAGTATATGTTGTATCTTCCATAATCAATTATCAGTGAGCAGTGAGCAATTACCCATTACCAATTACTTGCAAATGTCCTTTACCTGTTAGTGTTTCTAATTCGATATCAGCAATACATTTTACGGGTACATAATTAAGTGTCAAATTTCCAACTATACGAGCAATTCCTGTTTTTTGCTCGAAGTTGGCTGCACTCAAATCGGAAGCGTCTTTATCAAATTTTATTCCTAATTCTGTTCCTCCTTTTGTATTGGTGAATTTAAGATGAATATAACCGCGTTCGATATTTTCTTTGAATGCGGTAACGGTTTTTTCTGGTTTAATGCTGGCTTCTACTGGATGGGAGCCTTGGGATAGTTTTTGTACTAGTTCGTTCATTATTTATCTTGTTTGATATTTTAAACGCAAAGGAATGCAGAGGATTTATGAAAGTTAACTCCTAGGTTGGGTTAGACGCACTAAAAAATTTAATTATTAACTAATAAATGTGATTTGCGGCTCCTTCCCAACAAAAGTTTTGCGATCCAATATCTTGTTCTCGTTTCTAATAACCCAAGCTACGAGCTAACTATTTACAACTTCATAGTTGGGAATTTCAAATTCTAAAACTTGGTGACAAAAGTCTTTCCATTCGTCTGTCACCTTGTCAAAAATAATATTTTCATCTTGATAAATTCCGTCGGTGACAACATAATTTTCTTGTAAATAAAGAACACTATCTTCTGTCAGTTGTTGATTTATTTCTTGATTTTCATTCCATTGATTAAATTGGCGGAGTTGTTTTAATAAGTATGCCTTACAATATTTACCCATTGTTGCCATAATTTTTTTCCTGTAATTAATTAAAATTTATCCCCCAACACCCCTTTAATCAAGAAGCTATAAAAATCCTGCTTCTTGTAATTCTTTTGCACTGTGTTTGAAGGCTTGAATAATGTTGTTAATATCTTCTTCGGTATGGGCTGTGGAAAGAAATCCTCCTTTGTCTCCTTGTCGTAAATGAATTCCTTTTTTAAGTAAATTAAATGACATTAAATTTGTCGCCATTGGAGAAATATTGCTCTGGGAATTATCTGCTGCAAAAAATGAACCGAAGTGGGTATAAGTAAGAGGAATTCCTTCTTTTGCAAAGTAATTATTTAATTCTTCTACTAATTCTAATGTCCGCTGATTTAGCTTTTCTTGAAGCTGTACTCCTTCATTTTTCAAATGCTCAAGTACGGCTTTTGATGCTGCTAGAGCAAGGGGGTGTTTACAAAAGGTACCTGCGAAAAATGTTGTTTTAGCTTGAGGTGCGGAATCGTCGCCGTAATTCCAGGTGCCACCATCTATACTATCCATGTAAGCAGCTTTACCCGCAACTACGGACATGGGTAAACCACCACCGACGATTTTACTGTAGGTAACTATATCCGCATCAATCTCAAACCAAGCTTGCGAACCACCTTGATGAATTCTAAATCCTGTCACCATTTCATCAAAAATCAAGGCAATATTAGCTTCTTGTGTGACACGTCTTAACTGCTGTAAAAATTCTCTGGGTTGTAATTGAGGACAACGACTTTGTACGGGTTCTACTAAAACGGCTGCTAACTGATTCTTATTAGCTTCGATTACTTTTAATGATTGGGGATTTCCATAATCTAGCACTAACACGTTTTTCGCAACATCTTTGGGAATACCGGGTGCTGCTGGAACTCCTTTCGGACTAACGCTGTTTTTCAAACCCGATTGTATCGGACTCAACAAACCAGATAATAAACCACCACCAGCGATTTTTCCTTCTAATTTGCGACTTGCTGCTTGTTTCGCATACTGGGCAATTGTCGCTCTAATTAAGGTACTATCCGAGTGTCCGTGATAAGAATTTGTAAATATAGCTATTTTATGGCGATTTGTTACGGTTCTAGCCATGCGAATCGCTGTCATGATGGCTTCAGTTCCCGTATTGCTGAATGTTGCTCTTTCTGTTTTGGTTAGTTCGCAGATAAGTTGAGCCACTTCACCAGCTAACTCAGCTTGGGGTCCCATTGAGAAACCTTTTTCTAATTGAGTGGCGATCGCCTTTTTTACAAATTCTGGATTGTGACCGAGTAAATTAATTCCCAAACCCATTAAAATGTCGGTATACTCATTCCCATCAATATCCCAAAGTTTTGCTCCCCTCATCTTTTCGACAACAACTGGATAACATATCTCCTTTAATTCTGGAGAAAAACCCAACCCTAAAGAACTTTTATCTGCTAAAACAGGACGATAGGTTTGAGCATAATTTTTTGATGCTTGAGTTCGCTTTATATAAGATGCGATGAGGTTTTCTAAATGTTGTGTTTGTAAATCGGTTTTATCTGAAGTTGTTGTCATATTTTATTAATAATTTCTATTTTTTTTAACGCAAAGGGGCACAGAGGTTAACGCAGAGGAACGCGGAGTTTATGAAATTTTACGACAAATAAAATAAGCTGAATGATTGTTATCTAAATCTGTTTTTCCATCGATAGTCTTAATTTGAATTTGGGTAAATCCAACTTCTTCTAATGCTGCTTTTACTTCTTCTGGATAATATCCCCTAACGTCATAGGTGATGTCCGAACGCTGCCAATTCTCCCACTGTTGAAAGTTAGATAATACTTTAAGCCGAAATCTGGTTAACAATCTCAAACTTAACAATTTATACATTAACTTTTTCCAACCACCATTTCTTCTAACCTTAGTCGGAGTTTGATACATAGTAACTTTGAAATTCCCCATTCTATCTGTAGAGTCATAATTTGGGGTAATATACCAAGCAAGTTCGGATTCTATTTCACCTTCTGAAATTTGAGAGTTCCACCATTTTTGCATTTGTCCTGCATGGTTTAAATCAAACATAAATAAACCATTCGGTTTTAATGCACGGTAAACGCTACTAAAAACACGATTTAATTCATCAATGCTCAAAATATGATTTAGCGAAGCACTACTAGAAACAACCCCATCAAAACGTTCCGGAAGATTAAAACTGCGAGCATCCCCTAAAACAAATTCTCCCTGTGGTGCATTTCGACGAGCATAATCGAGCATCGTTTCCGAACCATCTAAACCCGTTACCCTGTAACCTTTGTGCAATAGTGCTTGCATTAAATTTCCCGTACCGCAGCACAAATCGAGCAAATCTGCGTCTTTGGGTAGATGTGGTAGCAACATCAGTTCAACAGGCTTAAGTTGCTCTAAGCCATACTGCGGCCCCATTGTATGGTTGTACAGCCAAGCCCAAGTATCGTATTCTGAATAGCGATTAGTTTCTACCATATTGATTATAAGAATGCAGCGCTCAAAAAATACTCTAGTTTACTGATATTAATTCTCAATAATTTATTCAGTTACTGTTCCCTTCATATTATTACATAATGCTTTGTTTAAAGATAGGTAAATTTGATGACAAGATTGTAAAAAATGAACTATTACTTCACTACATTAATTCTGAAGAGTTTGTAGTTGCGCTTCTCTGCGATAAAACTCCGTTTACAGGGCCAAACATCTATGTATTAATAAAAATGGCGTTGCCGATTAAAAGTATGATTTGCCTCCCAGCCCCCAATCACTTCATCAAATAACCAATATAAGTCGATAATAATTGTGCATCTATCGCCGGACAGATAATTGATGTATCGGCAAGTCCAGTTAAGGTATTATGAGCATCAAAGTGTAAAGGTTTTGCTTCTGTTGTACTATTTCCAGAATTAGCAGAAAATAATGAAGCAATAGCGTATAAGGGATGATTGGGAGAGTTTTCGATAATTTTGACTAGTTTTTCTCGCCATTGTTCGTAAGGAAGTCTTTCGACGGGATAACCCATTGAATTAAGTTGTTTGAATAATATTTCGACCTCTACTGGTTGGGGATGGACTACATGAAAGACTTTTCCCCAGGATTCTGACTGTTTTGATAGATGAACTATTGCTTGGGTTACATAGTCTACTGGCATGATATCTAATATCATATTGCCAATTGGGGCGCTTCCTAGCTGCACGCAACCCTGAATCATTTTGTAGAGAAAATCGTTTCTGTTAAATACTCCGGTTTGGCTGTGTCCGCTAACTGCTCCGACTCGGTATATTGAAGCTGGGAGATTTCTTTGACGAGCTATTGTGACTAATTTTTCGGCTACCCATTTACTTTGAGCGTAACCACCAACAGGTGTACGGTTTGCGTCAAGGGGTTCGTTTTCGCGGATAATTTGGTTTGCGCCAGCAAATACGCTGATGGTTGAAATAAAGTGTACGGGTTTGACTTTGTTTTTACAAGCTAATCGCAAAACTTCTTGAGTTCCCAATACATTAGTAGCTTTTAGTAGTGAATAAGGCGATGTATGATGAACCCATGCACCGTTATGATAAATAGTATCAATTTCTGTAGAAAGATTTTCAAATTGGTTTTGAGAAAGTCCTAGCAACGGTTGAGATAAATCTCCGACAATGGGAATAATTCTGTTGCTAAATGATTCTTGCCATTGTTGGTAAAGATTATAGGATTCTAGAGACTTTTTGATTTTATTTTGTGCTGCTTCGGTATTTTCAGCCCGGATGAGACAGTGAATTTTAGCTTCTGTTGTTTGTAATAGTTCGTGGAGAAGAAAAGCACCAACAAAACCAGCTGCTCCCGTCAAAAGAATGTTATCTAGAATAATTTGAGCAGGTATTGCACTATAAGCTTGAATACTTTCATCTAAAACAGCTTCCGCTTCTAAATCAAGTTTGCTACCATTTGTCCTGTCGTGCAAAAATTGCACAATTTCTGACTTACGCTGTTTAATCTGGGCTTTAATTTCGGGAGTTAAACCACCTTTTGGAGCATTACATTTAAGTTTTGGTTCTTCTGAAGTATTTTGTTTATCTTCTACCCAAAGTTTAATATCTTTATCGGAAAGTTCTTTGAGTAATTCGTTGATTGGTTTAATTTTTTCCTCCACTTCCGTATCTAATATTATCGATGATTGTTGATGATTTTGATGATTTTGATTATTGCTAATAGATGATTCTATAAAAAGATTTGTATTTGAACCTGCTGCTAAAATAATTTCCTTACAACCATACAAACGCTCGCTATGAATATTATTTTCTTTGCATTGCTCAACTAACTTATTAGATTCAATAATCGGACGAGAATCATCTGTATAATTAATTGATGTAATATAGGTCAACCAAGGTTCTTGTCCCATGGCATAAACATAAACCTGTTGCGGATTAAATTGATTGACTAAATTAAATGCTTTTCTAGCATCAGAACCATCTAATCTTCGCGTCTGTGCCATTTTTCTGGGAACAGTTTTCGTTAACAAAGAACCATAAGCCCAAGTATAAGGAGCGCCATCGCATTCCATACCAATAAACATTACATCTAAATCGCCCAGAAGACAATGTAAATTGCGATATAAAGCAGGTTCGATATTATTAGAATCAGCAGCGCATAATATTTTTCTACCTTTAATATTGAACCAATAAGCTGCTTTTGTGGCAATATTTAAATCGCCATGTTCGCCAAGTACGGGTAATGATGTGATAAATCCATCGTTAATTTCTATAGTTTCTAATTCATCAATTTCTTGAACATTATTAAAGCCAATTGCTGATAAAATTAACTTTAAAGAAGGGTCTATCAAAGCGCCTTTATTCCCCTTTGGTACTACAACATTACAGATTTTATGCCGTAACTGTAGTAAGGTTTCAAACATTACGTGGTCTTGGTGATTGTGAGTAATTACAGCATAATCAATCACTTCGGGTAAATCAGCATAAGTATAGCGAGGAATTCCAGTACTATGTTGATAACTAATCAGCGGGTCGCACAATATAGTAATATCTTGAGTTTCGATTAAAACACAAGCATGACCGAAATAACTAATCCTGACATCATCACCTTGATAATTATTTGGTTGAGGAGGTTTTTCTGTTGTAAACAAAGATGAAAATACAGCTTCTTGATGATTTTTTATTTGGAAAATTTCTTTTAGTTCGTTATAAGAATCTGCTTGATAGCGCATCCTAAATAATCTGTCCCAAGCAGGATGATTAAATTTAAAATCGAGATGCAGCGTATGATTTTTTCGTAAACGAGGTGTACTTAAAACAAAAGAGCGAGAATCTTCATCGGTTAAAGATAAAGCTACTGTTTGATGAGCAGTTTGATAATCGGAACTACGATATAAAAGACCTTCAATTAAACGAATTGCAGGATGGTTGTTAGCATCGTAAACAAGTTCCACATAACCCTTTAATTCTTCTGGTACTTCTTCGTATAAAGGTTCTAAAGAATATCCATCTGCTTTTTCGCATAAGAGCTTTTCTAAATTTTCAATCGCTGTTGCTAACCGGATTAAATTAGCTTGTTCTGCCTTAGTTTTTACTAATAAATCTTTAATTTCACCAACTCTATCAACATCATAATTAATAAACGGTCCTCCCATCATCGCCGGATTTTGCAAAGCTGATTTATGTACTTGTGGAGCTTCGATAAAAGACTCCATAATTTTAATATGGGAATCAACAATGTACATCGCAGCAGTTGCAGGTGGTACCAGGTATGACCAAGCGTACCACTGGTTAATTAAAGGTTCTACAATTGCGTTGGGTTTTAGATAAACTTTGTCAACAATCATTTTAGATTTTAGATTTTAGATTTTGGATTTTGGATTTTGGATTGCTTGTAAAACGATGAAACGTCATTGCGAGCGAAGCGAAGCAATCGCGACATCTTGGGATTGCTTCGCTCCGCTCGCAATGACAACTATTTACCCACGTCGCTTTGCGTTTAAGGGACATCCAAAAATTAAATTAATCAATTCCTGCATTTAATAGGATTATCAGATTTCTTCTCCCCCTGCTCCCCCTGCTCCCCCTGCTCACCAAAGCGATTGATTATTTTTTAAATTGGAAGTCCCTAAAACTCCATCTCCTCTCTCTCTCCCTCAACATCACTTACAGAACCCTGCAACCGTCTAGTCAACAAATTCTTATCTACACGCTGCGCTAATTCTGCAACAGTAGGAGCTTCAAATAAATCAATTACAGTGATTTCAACATTAAACATTTTCAGCAACTGAGCAATTAATTTAGTTGCTAATAAAGAATGACCACCTAATTCAAAGAAGTCATCTTCTACACCTACTGTTTCTAACTCAAGCACGCTGGTAAATATGTTAACTAACTTTTCTTCCGTCGGTGTCCGAGGTGCTACAAATGTTGATGACTGATTACCAGACCAATCGGGAATGGGAAGCCCCACCGTATCTATTTTACCGTTGGGTGTGAGCGGTAAAGCATCTAGCATCACAAATGCAGCAGGAATCATGTAATCTGCTAATTTTTCTTTGAGAACACGACGTAATTCTGAAGAGGTAGGAGTTTTGGTTTGACTATTAATTTTAGCTTTGGGGACAATATAAGCAACTAAGCGTTTGTCACCGGGATTATCTTCTCGAACTATGACAACGCTGGTTTGAATACCGGGATATTTATTTAGTTGAGCTTCAATTTCCCCAATTTCAATCCGAAAACCGCGAATTTTAACTTGATTATCGATTCGACCAACTAATTTGATGCTACCGTCTGGAAGATAACAAGCTAAGTCTCCGGTTTTGTATAACCTCACCCCCATCCCCTCTCCTTTACAAGGAGAGGGGTGTCCGAATTTCCCCTCTCTTTGATAAGGAGAGGGCTGCCGAAGGCGGAGTGAGGTATCATGAAACGGATTAGGAATAAATTTCTCTGCGGTCAAATCTGGTCTGTTCAAGTAACCTCTTGCTAAACCGACACCAGCTATGTGAAGTTCCCCAAGTACTCCAACTGGTAAAGGTTGCAAATTACTATCTAATATATAAAGTTGTTTGTTGGTACTCGAACGCAACACGGGTGAAATCGGATGACCGTTGCCACACTCTACCATACTGGCATTGACGGTAACTTCGGTTGGCCCGTAAGCGTTAATAAATTTTCGTCCTTGCGACCATTTGGTTATCAGTTCGGGGGAAGGTGCTTCTCCTCCAACTAATACCATTTTCAAGGCTGGTAATTCTTCAACGGGTAATACTGATAGTGCTGAAGGTGTAATTGTGATGTGAGTTACTTGTTTATCTCGCAACAGTTTTAGTAAGGGAAGTCCGGGAATTATATCTTCTAAGGATGCAAGACAAAGTTTAGCTCCACTTGCCAATGCCATAATGATTTCTGGAATTGAAGCATCGAAACTAAATGAGAAGAATTGCAGGATACAGCTATCGGAGCGAACGTCACAAACTCGGATTTTATCTTCTGTAAGGTTGGTTAATCCGCGATGAGGAATAAGTACACCTTTGGGTTTTCCTGTGGAACCGGAGGTGTAGATTAGATATGCGAGATTGTCGGTTTTGACTTTGCTTTGAGGATTTTGATAATTTTGTGAGCTATTATTATTTGATTTCCAAAAACTATCAAGGTTAATTATTTGAGATTTTGTAATTTGTTCCGCTACTTCCTGAGTTCCGGAATGGGTTAATAGTAAAGATATTTGAGCATCTTCGACCATAAATGCTAATCTTTCTGTGGGATATGCGGGGTCGAGGGGAACGTATGCACCACCTGCTTTGTGTATGGCTAGCATGGCAATAATAATTGCTGGTGAGCGTTGAATGCAAATCCCGACTCGTACTTCTGGGGATACTCCTAAACTTTGTAAATGATGAGCGAGTTGATTGCTGCGTTGATTTAGTTCTTGATAGGTAAGTTGTTCGTTGTTATAGATTATTGCAATTGCATCGGGTGTTTTTTCTACTTGTGCTTCAAATAGTTGATGAAAACACAAATCCTGAGAAAATTCTTTTTGCGTCTGGTTCCATTCCACCAAGATTTGCTGCTGTTCGGTTGGTGTAAGTAACGGTAATTCTCCAATACATTGTGTTGGTTGATTTGCGATTCCTTCTAACAACGTGCAGAAATGTCCTACCATCCGCTTAATAGTCGTCTCTGCAAATAAATCTTTATTGTATTCAAATCCTCCGACCAATTCATCGGCAGTTTCGTACATATCCAAGCTTAAATCTAATTTGGCGCTGGGATTTATTTGTCCTAAAGAACTTAAAGTTAAACCCGGTATTTCTATTTTCTCTGTTGGGGGATTTTCTAATCTAAATTTAACTTGAAATAAGGGGTTGTAGCTCAAATCCCGTTCTGGATGCAATTCTTCTACTAATTTCTCAAATGGTAAGTCTTGATGGTCGTAAGCATCCCAAGTAATTTGACGGACTCGCTGTAATACCTGTTCAAATGTCGGGTCGTTACTTAAGTCTGTTCTTAACACCAAAGTATTGACAAAAAAGCCAATTAACCCTTCTAATTCAGAACGATTGCGATTTGCGATAGGAGAACCAACAACTATATCTGCTTGTCCGGTGTAGCGATAAAGTAGTACCTTAAATGCAGCTAGCAGAGTCATAAATAAAGTTGCTCCCTCAACTTTGGCAATAGCTTTCAATTTATTGCCGATTTCCGGTGAAAGGGTAAAAGAAACCGTATCACCTCGAAAACTCTGGACTCTAGAACGAGGAAAATCTGTAGGTAATTGAATTACTGGTAAAGTACCACCTAACTGTTGTTTCCAGTAGCCAAGCTGGGTTGCTAATACTTCCCCCTGCAACCATTGACGCTGCCAAACTGCAAAATCAGCATATTGAATTGGTAATGGTTTTAAAAGAGAAGGAATATCTTGAGATAAAGCAGCGTATAAAGTTGCGATTTCCTTTACTAAAACTTCCATTGACCAGCCATCAGAAATAATATGATGCATGGTTAGAAGTATAACTTTTTCAGTTGCTTCGAGTTCTAATAAAGTAACTCGTAACAGCAAATCTTGTTCTAAATCAAAAGGTTTTTTAGCTTCTTCAATAGCGATTTGCTTAACTTTTATTTCTTGTTCTACTTTCGGTATCAGTTGAAGATTAATTGGGTGTATAGCTAATTTTTTAGTAGGAGAAATAACTTGAACTAATTCTTCGTCAACAGTTTTAAAATTAGTGCGGAGAACTTCGTGACGTTGAATAACTGTATTCAGAACTTGTTGTAAAACTTCAACCTTTAATTTACCAGTCAGACGAACTGCTGTAGGAATATGATATACAGAACTACCAGGTTGTAATTGTTCGAGAAACCACAGTCGTTGTTGAGCGAAAGATAAAGGTAGTTTTTCAGTTCTTGGGGTCGTTGGGATGGAAGTGACTGTTTTTTGATTAACTAAATTTGCTTGCTGTAGAAAAGCGATAATTTCGGGTTTCCGGGTTTGTAATTGAGCGGTAAATTCGGGAGTCAGAACTTCATCGGGAGCGCTACAGCGTAATTTTTCGTCTTCAAGCCATAATTTTACGTCGAGAGTATGGAGATGAGTGAGAAATTGTTCTATGGTGTTCATAAGAATATCGTAAATTAATCTACTACCTATTTTTATTCAACAAAAATTTGATTGGTAGGGTGTGTTGCTGCAATCGCACAACGCACCGCATTATTTAATAATGATATTTATTAGTAATTATTCTTAATTATTTTAATACAAGGTTCGTAGTTGCGCTTCTCGCAGAGAAAACTCCGTTTACAGCGCCAAACATTTTGAACGAAGACAGTGTAACTACGAAGGAACATGATTTTTGGCGAAAACAGGGTTACTACGAACTACATTTTTGAGCGAAAATAGGGTTACTACGAACTACATTTTTGAGCGAAAATAGGGTTACTACGAACTACATTTTTGAGCGAAGACAGGGTTACTACGAACTACATTTTTGGCGCTGAAGCGCAACTACGAACGAATATATTATTACAATTCAATTTCTTTTCTTCCTGTGCTTGGGGTGTCGGGATTTTGTTGCTGTATGGTGATTTGAATCGCTTGAACATATTCGGCGATCGCCACAATTGTTGGTTTCTCAAAAATGCTTCTCAATGGTAAATCTAGCTCAAAGGTTTGACGCAAACGAGAGTTAATCCGAGTCGCTAGAAGCGAGTTACCACCCAAGTCAAAGAAGTTGTCGTAAACTCCAACTTGTTCTAGCTTTAAAACTTCTTTCCAGATAGTAGCAATGGTTTCTTCGGTAGGGTTACGTGGTGGCACCTGACTCTGTAATTTTACACCCATTTCATCCACTGCGAGCAAAGAGCGTCTATCGATTTTACCGTTGGGTGTTAAAGGAATAGATTCCAACATTACAAATGCAGAAGGTATCATGTAATTAGGTAGTTTGGCTTCTAAAAAAGAGCGCAAAGATGTTTTTAGCTCGTCTGTTTCTGATTGAATGGGAACAACATAAGCAACAAGACGTGAATTGTTATTTTGATTTTGACTTTGATATTTCGCAATAACTACAGCAGTTTTCACTTCCGGATGTTGTGATAGTACAGTTTCAATTTCACCTAATTCAATCCGGAAACCACGAATTTTTACCTGATAGTCAATTCTTCCTAGAAATTCTATGTTCCCGTCGGGTAAATAACGTGCCTTATCTCCGGTTTTGTATAATTTGAAACTAGACCTCACCCCGCCTACGGCACCCCTCTCCTTATCAAAGAGAGGGGACTCTAGTGAGGTTTGAAAGCCTGCGGCACCCCTCTCCTTAACAAGGAGAGGGGATGGGGGTGAGGTTTTCTTAAACGGATTCGGTATAAATCTTTCTGCGGTTAAATCTGGTCTTTTTAAATACCCGCGTGCTAAACCGTCACCACCAATATACAATTCCCCAGCAACTCCAATCGGTACCTGACGCAAGTGAGAATCGAGAATGTAAATTTGGGTATTGTGAATGGGAGTACCGATAGGGATAGAGGGGGTAGAGGGGGTAGCAATTTCATGCCCAATCCCCCATGCTGTCACATCAATCGCGGCTTCTGTGGGGCCGTAAAGATTGTGCAGTTGAGCGTCAAGATGAGTAAAGAAGCGGTTTTGTAGTTCAACTGTCAATGCTTCACCGCTACAAATAACTCGTTTGATGGAAGTACAATATTTTAACTCTGGTTCTTCTAGAAAAGCTTCGAGCATGGAAGGAACGAAATGCAACGTGGTAATTTGTTGCTCTCTAATTAAATTTACCAAATATCCGCTGTCTTTATGTCCTCCTGGTTTGGCTACAATTAAAGTCGCACCAAATAATAATGTCCAGAAGAATTCCCAGACGGAAACGTCAAAACTAAAGGGTGTTTTTTGCAAAACTCGGTCATCTGTTGTCAGTTGATAGGTTTGCTGCATCCACCACAACCGATTTACTAAGCCGCGATGGGTATTGATTACTCCTTTTGGTTTTCCGGTAGATCCAGAGGTATAAATTACATAAATACTATTTTCTAAATTTGTGGTATTTACTGGATTAGATACAGGAAATTGTTCTGTATCTGATAGAATTTCTATAATTTTTTCTTGAGTTAGAAGTGTTTTTAATTCAGTCTCTTTCTTTATAAAATCTAATCTCTCTAAAGGATAATCTGGGTCGAGGGGAACATAAGCAGCACCCGCTTTCAAGATAGCAAGCATACCAATTACCATTTCTACAGAGCGTTCTAAACTGATACCAACTAAAACTTCTGTTTTAACTCCAATATTTATTAAATAATATGCTACTTGATTTGCTTTAATATTAAGTTCTTCATAAGTAAGTTTTTCGTCTTCAAATATTACCGCTGTTTTATCGGGTGTACGCTCAACTTGTTCTGCAAATAATTCATGGATACATTGTTTTGGATATTCTGCTTGTGTTGAATTCCACTCTGTTAATAATTTCTGTTCTGCATCAGTTAATAAAGGTAATTCTATTAAACAATAATCAGGATTATTAGCAATATTTTCTAAGAGAATATGAAAATGGATTAAGAAATTTTCAATCGTATCATTATCAAAAATATTTGAGTCATATTTAATTTTAAAATTTAACTCATTCGCTGCTGAGACTAACATTGTCAGAGGGAAACTTGTCCATTCAAGGGAAGTTACTTTTTCAATTTTCAATCCATCTTGAGATTTTAATAACGAAGCATCAACCGGATAGTTTTCAAATACTAAAATATGCTCGAATAGCGTCGCACCTCGGGGAATTTCGCTCCAGTTTTGAATTTCTAATAAGGGACTATATTCATATTGTAATGCTTCTACTTGCTGAGCTTGCAGTTTTTTTAGCCAGCTAATTAACGATGCTTGCGGGTCAATTTGCACTCTTACTGGTAGAGTATTGATAAATAATCCTACCATTGATTCTGACCCGCTAAGTATAGCCGGACGACCGGAACTTGTTGCGCCAAATACGATATCATCTTGGTTGCAATAACGACTCAAAAGGATAGCAAAAGCCCCTTGAATCAAAGTGTTAAGGGTAAATTGATGGTTTTTCGCTAAATTTTTGAGAGTATTAGTAATGCTCGCTGGTAAAGAGATTTCCTGTTGAGTCCAATTAGCTTTTGTTGAATTTGACGACGATTGTTTTACTTGCAGAATATTTGGTGTGGTAAATCCTTTGAGTTTCGTTTTCCAATATTTTTCTGCTGCTGATAAATCTTGTTGCCCCAACCAAGCAATATAATCAGCGTAAGGACGATTATTATAGATTAATAAATCAGGTAAATCTGCACCGTCGTGAAATACTTGATATAGTTGAAAAACTTCTTTAAGAACCAATCCCGCTGACCAACCATCAATAATTAAATGATGTTGCGTCCAAATTAATTGATAGCGATTTTCTGTTAATTGAATTAAATTTATCCGGAATAAAGGAGCTATTTTGAGGTCAAAACCCTGCTTTCTATCTTCTTCTAAAAAATCCTCTAACTTTTGCTGTTGTTGTGATGCAGAAAATTCCTGCCAATCTTGTTTTTGCCAAGGTAAATTTAAAACCCGATATACTACCTGAAAAGGTTGGTCGCGTTTTTCCCAACGAAAAGCCGTTCGTAATATAGAATGTCGTCTAAATACTTCTGACCATGCTTTTTGAAAAGCAATTACATCCGTTAACCCATCCACAGTAATACAAACCTGCGGTACATAAGCACCCGCATCCGGTGCAAGCAAGCTGTGAAATAGTATACCTTGCTGCATCGGTGAAAGGGGATAGATATTTTCAATATTTTTTTGTTTATTCATTTTGGAATGGGTAATGGGTAGTTGGTGATTGCGCTACTTGTTGATTATTGAGAATTTTTGTATATTAGCAATTGTTTCTACAAATCCTCCAAAATATCATCCAATTCTTCTTGACTCAACTGCATCTGTGAAAAATCAGAAGGTGTATATCCGCCAACTTCATCACAACAAAGTTGAATCAAATTACGCAAAGCTTTCATATATTGTTCGGTAAGATTAATAATCGTACTTCGACGGTGAACTGCTGTAGAATAAATCCAATCTAGCCGTAATTTACCTGCGCTGATAATACTATTAATTTCTATCAATATATCTCGATTACCGCGTTTGCTACGAACTGCACCTGTAGATTCATTTGCTGGTTTCACAAATGTTGATTCTGCAAAAGTTCCATCAACTTGACCTAAATAATTAAACCGTATTTGAGGAGTAATTTTGCTAAGTTGTGTTTGTATTTCTTGATTTCCTAAAAATCGTAAAATACTGTAATCAATTCCTCGGTTGGGAATTTGGCGTAGTTGTTCTTTAATGGTTTTAAGATTATGTATTATATCTTTTTGGGCATCTTTTGCTGTATCTAAATCCAACAAAACTGGAAACATAGTAGTAAACCAACCTACAGTCCGAGATATATCTACTTCGCTAAATAAATCTTCTCTTCCATGTGCTTCTAAATCAATTAGTAAACGTTTTTTACCAGTCCAGTTTTCAAAGGTTTGTACTAGTGCTGTTAGCAATACATCATTAATTTGAGTTTGGTATGCTGTAGGGACTTGTTGTAATAAAGCTTGTGTTTCTTCAGCAGTGAAAGCAATTGAAACTGTATCCGTCGTAGCGACTGTATTATTTGATTGTGGATAATCTACTGGTATGTCAATTTCTGGAATTTTACAGATATTTTGCCAGTATTCTATTGTTTCTTTCGAGATTTGCTCGGAATAATTTTGTAGAGAATTAGCCCAGTGTTTAAAAGATGTAGTTTTTGGTGGTAGTTGGATTTTTTGACCTGAATTTAAATTTAATTGTTCAAAAGCTGTTTGTAAATCAGATAGAAGAATTCGCCAAGATATTCCATCGATAACCAAATGATGGATTATAAACAACAAGCGATTAGATTTATTTTCATTACCTAATTTAAAAAATGCTACACGTACTAATCCCGTTGCAAGATTAAGACTTTTTTGTAATTGTGTTGCTGTTTTAGTAATTGTTGGTTGTTGTTCTTCTTCGTTTAAAGCTGATAAATCAAATTGTAATAATGGAGTTTGTTTATTTATATAATTATCTACGTCAGCATTAATTTGTTGTAAACCAGATTCTGTAGTTTGAAACTGTAAACGCAATGCGTCATGATGTGTTAAAAGCTTCTGTATACTTTGCTCAACCCATGCAAACGGAATTGATTTATCAACAGAGAGCATAATTGATTGATTCCAATGATGGGAATCGGCGAGATTTTGAGCAAAAAACCAATTTTGAATTGGTGTTAGCGGTACAATACCCGTAATTTTTCCTTGCTCTGCATTCACGGAAACAGTATCCGCTACCGCTGCTAATTCAGCAATTGTTTGATGTTGAAATACCTGCTTTGGTAACAAACGTAAACCAGATTGACTGGCTTTAGCAATTACCTGTATTGCTAAAATCGAATCACCACCCAACTCAAAGAAATTATCATGAATTCCTACCGATTCAATACCAAGCAATTGAGTCCAAATTTGCGTTAGTATTTGTTCTTTTCGCGTCCTTGGTTTTACATTATTATCAATATTCTGCTTATTGTTTAATTGATTTTGATAATTATCTGGTTCCGGTAAAGCACGACGATTGATTTTACCATTGGGAGTCAATGGTATTTCTGACAACATCATAAAGATAGCCGGAATCATGTAATCGGGAAGTTTATCTTGAAGAAAGTGGCGTAATTGAATTGAAAAATTATCGTCACTAACTGGATTTTTTAATACAAAATAAGCAACTAAACGTTTATTACCCGATTTATCTTCCCAAACTTTAGTAACAGCTTGGTGAACTTCGGGATGTTGACTCAAAGCACTTTCAATTTCACCCAATTCAATCCGAAAACCTCGAAGTTTTACTTGATTATCAAAACGACCGAGATATTCAATCTTTCCTGACGGTAAGTAACGTGCTTTATCTCCGGTTTTGTAAAGACGTTCGTCTAAGAACCGGACACCTCTCTCCTTAACAAGGAGAGGGGAAGGGGGTGAGGTTCTAAATGGATTAGGAATCAATTTTTCTGCGGTTAATTCTGGTCGATTTAGATATTCCCGTATTAAACCAGCACCACCAAGATACAATTCACCGGGAACACCTACAGGAACTGGTTGGAGATAACTATCAAGAATATAAGCTTGAGTATTTGTAATCGGAGAACCTATAGTCGGAGATTGGTAATTGGTAATTGGTAATTGGTAATTGATAATTGATTCTTGTCCCCCAACTAAAGCATATGTCGAATAAGTCGTATCTTCACTAGGGCCGTATAAATTAAATATCTGCTGAATCTGAGGATGTTTTTGTTCAAGCTGTTGTACTAAACTTTGCTGTAAAGCTTCTCCAGCTAAATTAACTGTATTAACTGAATTGGGAATGGCTTTTAATTGAGATAATTGTAATATTGCACTCGGTACTGTATTAATTAAAGTAACTGAATCTACTTTATTCAGGTAGGGAAGCTGTAAAGCGTTTTCTACTAGGATTACTTTTCCACCCCAGGATAAAGGTACAAATAATTCAAACACAGATAAATCAAAACAAATGGAAGTTGATGCGAGTACTCCTGCAAGTTGTGTATCTGCGAACACATCCCGCGACCAGTGAATTAAGGTTGTAGCGCTGCGATGGGTAATTGCTACACCTTTGGGTTTTCCGGTAGAACCTGATGTGTAGATGACATAAGCGAGATTTTCGGGTTCTACTTCTACATCAATATTGACTGTGCTTTCTTGATTTATTGCGTTCCAATCAGTTTTAAAATTAACAACATTAAATGATTCACTGTTGGAAATTTCAAATTCGGAATTCTTAATTAAAACTGATATCCCAGCATCTGCGAGCATATACGTTAATCGCTCTTCGGGATATGCTGGATCTAAAGGAACGTAGGCTGCTCCGGCTTTAAGAATACCCAGTAATCCAATTACCATCTCTGCATTACGTTCGACGCAGATTCCTACTCTGGTTTCTGGTTTGACTCCCAATTTAATTAAATAGCGAGCTAGTTGATTGGATTTGATATCTAATTCATTGTACGTAAGTTGTTGATTCTCCCACACAATTGCAATACTATCGGGGGTTTTCTCAACTTGTGCAATAAATAGCTGATGAATACAAGTTTGGGGATAATTTACCTGGGTTTGATTCCATTCAACAAGTAATTGCTGTTCCGTAATGGTTAATAAAGGTAATTCATATAGCTTTTGTTGGGGATTTGCAACTATCCCTTGTAATAAAGTTTGCCAATGTCCAATTGCTCTTTCGATGGTGCTGGCTGCGAATAAATCCCGGTTATACTCAAAACTACCGATTAAGCCGTTTTCCGTCTCGCTCATCGCAAGGGTTAAATCAAATTTAGCCGTACCACTATCGCTACTAATCGGACTCCAGCTTAAATCTTCTACTCTCAAAGCTTGAATAGGAGCATTTTGTAAAAGGAACATCACCTGGAACAACGGTGTATAACTCAAAGAACGCACTAATTGCAATTCATCTACTAACTGTTCAAAAGGTAAATCTTGATGAGCATATGCTCCTAACGCTACATCTTTTACCCGTTGCAAAAGTTCGTTAAAACTGGGACTTCCCGATAAATCGCTGCGGAAAGCAAGAGTATTCGCAAAACAACCAATCAACCCTTCTAATTCACTGCGTTGACGATTGGCGATCGCACTTCCAATTACAATATCTTCACTACCACTATAGCGATACAATAAGGTTTGGAATGCAGCTAATAAGGTCATAAATAGCGTGCATCCAGATTTTTGACTCAACTGTTTCAAAGCTTGGGACAACGACCGAGATAATTCAAATTTTACACTTCCACCCCGCGCAGTTTGTATAGCAGGACGGGGATAATCTGTAGGTAATTCTAATAAATTGGGAGCATTTTGTAACTGATGCTGCCAGTAATTTAACTGCTTTTCTCGGACTTCACCTTGAAACCAATTTCTTTGCCAAGCTGCGAAATCTGGGTATTGAATTGGTAATTCATTTAACCTCACCCCATCCCGGATACCCCTTTCCTTAACAAGCAGAGCGGACGGAGGTGAGGTTTCCTCTCGATATAAAATTCCCAATTCTCTTACCAAGACTCCCATTGACCAACCATCTGCAACAATATGATGCAAAGTAATCAAAATTACATGGTTTTGGGAATCAAGACGTAATAATTTAACTCTTAACAAAGGAGGTTTATCAAGCTTAAAAGCTTCTTGTGCTTCTTCTCGTGCAATTTTTTCAACTTCTTCTGTTTGAGTTATTTCTGTTGAATTGCTTAAATCGGTAACTTCTAATTTAAATTCATTTACAGATAATAATTGAGCAACAGGTTTTCCTTCAACAGTGAGAAAAGCAGTACGTAAAACTTCGTGACGATTAATAATTTTTTGAAAACTACGCTCTAATATTAAGATATCAAGTTTCCCACTAATTTGTATCGCAGCAGGAATATTATAAAAAGGACTTTCCGGTTCGAGTTGAGATAAAAACCACTGACGTTGTTGAGCAAAAGAAATCGGTAATTTATCTTGACGTTCTATTTTCTTAATTCCAGGTTGTGATAATTCCGAATTTTTCCTAGTAATCGCTTCAGCTATTCCAACAATCGTAGGAGTTTCAAACAATTTTCGTAAAGGTAACTCAACTTCAAATATCTCTCGAATCTGAGAAATAACACGAGTAGCAAGTAAAGAATGTCCCCCTAACTCAAAGAAATTATCATCAATACTAATTTTTTCAACTCCAAGAATCTCCGACCAAATATTGACTAAAAGTTGTTCAACCCGATTACGAGGAGCAATAAAATCCCTTTGTTCCATGTGAATCTGCTCTGGATTCGGTAAAGCTTTTCTATCAACTTTACGATTTGGAGTGAGGGGAAACTCTTCTAACATCATATAGCTAGAAGGAATCATATAAGCAGGTAACTTACCCTGTAAAAATTGCCGCAATTCAGCTTGAGATACATTTGATGGTGAAACTACATAAGCAATCAACTTTTCATCATCATTATTTTTAGATAAAATTACCACCGATTGTTTCACCGATGGATGTTGACTCAAAACACTTTCAATTTCCCCTAATTCAATCCGAAAACCCCGTAACTTAACTTGATAATCAATTCGTCCTAAATATTCTAAATCCCCTGAAGGTAGATAACGTACTAAATCACCAGTTTTATATAATTTTGAATCCTCCTGTCGGACACCCCTCTCTTTATTAAGGAGAAGGAATGGAGGTGAGGTTTTTTTTAAAAGTGGATTATCAATAAACCTCTCTGCGCTTAATTCCGGCTTATTTAAATAACCTTTTGCTAATCCCGCACCACCAATATATAATTCTCCCGGAATCCCTATCGGAACGGGCTGTAAATAATCATTTAAAACGTAAAATTGGGTATTATTAATTGCTTTTCCAATGGTCACATTCGATGAAACGTAATGTATTATGTCTCTACATTCAGCGACAGCAGACCAGATAGTAGCTTCCGTTGGACCATATAAATTCCATACTTCTTTACTACGTTTTAATAATTCTTCTGCAACATTTATATCTAAAGCTTCTCCACCACAAAGAACTTTTAATTGTTGATTACCTTTCCATCCTGCTGCTAACAATAATCTCCAAGTTGCAGGAGTTGCTTGCATTATTGTTACTTGATTTTTTTCTAAACTTTTTATTAATCTGATTCCATCATTTGCAGTTTCTCTACTAGCAATAATTAATTTAGCACCAGTAATTAAAGGTAAATATAATTCTAATCCAGCAATATCAAAAGATAATGTAGTTACTGATAGTAAAATATCCTTTGATGTGATTCCCGGTTTTTGCTGCATTGATTCGAGACAGTTAACCAAGGATTTGTGTAAAATTTGCACTCCTTTTGGTTTACCCGTGGAACCGGAAGTGTAGATAATATAAGCTAAATTTTCTAAAGTTGTTTGAGGTGGTAGATTTTCCGAAGATTGTTTTTCAATTAATTCCCAGTCACTATCAACATTAATAACCTCACCCCGATAAAGCTGTGCTTTATCCCCCCTCTCCTTATCAAGGAGAGGGGTTTCTTCTCCTGTTCCCCTCTCCTTAATAAGGAGAGCAGTGCGTTGCGGAGGTTCCCTCCGTTGAAGCAACTGCGGGAGAGGGGTTAGGGGTGAGGTTTGTGAGGTTTTAGAATCTATCACTAAAAAATCCACCCCCGAATCTTCCACCATAAACGTCAAACGCTCTTGGGGAAACCCTGGATCTAAAGGAATATAAGTTCCACCCGCTTTCAAAATACCCAACAATCCCACGAGCATTTTCTCAGAACGTTCTAAACAAATCCCTACCCTTGTTTCTCTTTCCACACCAACCGATTGTAGATAACGAGCAAGTTGATTTGCTTTTTGGTTTAATTCTTTATATGTAAGCTGCTCCGATTCAAACACAACTGCTATTTTATCTGGTGTTTTCTCCGCTTGTGCTTCAAATAGTTGATGAATACAAAGCTCCGAATAATCACAACTCGTATCGTTCCATTCAATCAGTAACTGCTGTTGTTCTTTCGGTGTTAATAAAGGTAGCTCGCAAATATTTTGTTCTGGATTAGCGACAATTGCGGTTAAAACAGTTTGAAAATGACCGATAATTCTTTCAATTGTTGATTTCGTAAATAAATCGGTATTGTATTCAAAAATCCCCGTCAAACCGTCGGGAGTTTCGTACATGTCTAAACTCAAATCAAATCGAGCAGTTTCCTGTTCTGGTTCGAGGTGTTTCAACGATAATCCAGATAAATCTATGTTTTGTGTGGGTGTGTTGTGAAGAATGAACATCACCTGAAACAAAGGATTATAGCTGAGATTTCGTTCTGGTTGTAGCTGTTCTACTAAATATTCGTATGGTAAATCTTGATTAGCATATGCGTTTAAGGTGACTTCTCGAACTTGTTGGAGAAAATCGGTAAAACTGGGATTTCCTGATAAATCACTACGGAAAATCAAGTTATTAACAAATAATCCGATTAGATTGCTAATCTCAGCGCGATTTTCTCGATTTGTAATTGTAGAACCAATCAATATATCTTCTTGATTGCTGTAGCGATAAAGTAGTATTTTAAATCCTGCAAGCAAGGTCATGAATAATGTAGTGTTTTGACCTTGACTGAGATTTTTGAGAGCGTTTGATAAGTCTTCGGAAAGAGCGAAGGATGCTCTAGCACCGTGAAATCTTTGTATGGGGGGACGGGGATAGTCAGTTGGTAGCGTTAATAAAGGTGGATAATTAGCTAAGTTTTTTTGCCAGTATTCCAGTTGAACCGTGCGCTTTTCACTTTTCAACCATTCTTGTTCCCAAGTTGCATAATCACCATATTGAACGGGTAATTCTGCTAGTTGTGCTGTTTCTCCTTTGCTCAAAGATTGATAAATTGTCGCAAGTTCTCGGATTAATAATCGCATCGAAAAATAATCCGAGATGATGTGATGCATGGTAAATAATAATACATATTCTTCAGCATTTAATTTAATTAATTTTGCTCTGAATAAAGGAATTTGAGATAAATCAAATGGTTGTGTAGTTGCTTTTTTAATTTGCTGTCTTACTTGTTGTTGTTGCTGTTCGGTTGGTAATGCTTGTAAGTCAATTAAAGGAATTTGCTGGCTTAATTTTGGAAAAACTTGCTGTATCGGCTCGTCTTTAATTACTGTAAAGCTAGAGCGTAATACTTCATGACGCTGAATTATTTTATTGAGACTTTTTTGTAAGGCAATAATATTAAGTTCACCTGTTAAATGTAAAGAGAAAGGAATATTATATGCTGATGATTCTGGTTGCAGTTTATCGAGAAACCACAGCCTTTTTTGAGCGAATGATAAGGGAAATTTTTGGGGTTTATTGGCTTTTTCTTTAAGGAGTTTTGCTAATAGTTGACGCTTTTGTTCTGGAGAGAGGTTTTCTAAGGATTTAGACATCTTTAAATACTTTTAAATATATATTTTTTTAACGCTATATTGTAGGTTGGGTTAGGCACATTTATAAGTATGTTTTTTACAGAAATTTATATTTGTGCCGTAACCCAACATCTTTTATTTATAAATCGCGATGTTGGGTTACGACAGGATTAATACAAATTTTTGTTAAATATTTAAATAGTTTTCCTGTCTAACCCAACCTACAAGCTTGACTTGAAGGCTGAGGATTTTCCTGTTGAGTTCTTTGTATACCCAATCCCCAATTACCAATTCCCTATTCCTCCATCATTTGTTTAAGTAAAGCATCAACATCTTCCTCAGAAATTTCTTCAATATTTTCTAATATCTCGCTACTATTTCGTTCAACTTTTTTAATTGTCTCTACCTCAGCTATAGTTTGTTTTGGTTGCTGTTGAATTACTTGTGCTTGTTCTGCGATTGTGGGAGCTTCAAAAAAGTGACGGATTGTAATTTCTACTTGCAAGATTTGTCGCATTTGGGTAATTACTTGGGTTGCGGATAGGGAATTACCACCATTATCGAAGAAATTATCATGAATTCCGATTTGTTCTAGTTTGAGAGCGTTTTGCCAAATTTGAGCAATTTTCTTTTCTAACTCGGTTTTTGGTGCTACAAATTCAACATTACTTTGACCGTGTAATTGCGGCTTTGGTAAGGCTTTACGGTCGATTTTACCGTTGTTGGTTAATGGTAATTTTTCTAATAACATATAGTGAGATGGCACCATATAATCGGGAAGTTTCTGTTGGAGGTATTGACGCAATCTTTCCGAAATTGATATTGATTCTTGGGGTTCGGAAGACATCCATTTTTGCGTCCAAGTTGGGTCTATTTTTCCACCCACAAAGCTATGTAATAAAATCTGACTTTCTGCTAAATTAAACGATTCTCGTATAGTTTCAAATTCTAATACTCCAATGGGACATAAACCAATATCAAAATCTGGTGCTGCTTCCATCAACAGTTGACTGATATAACCAGCTTCTAACATACAAAAATCTCTCGCTTTATCACCGTAGACGGGAGTAATTGCTGCTAATTCTGCTATTAGGAATAATGAAAAACCAGATTCTGCAAAAATTTCTTGATTGCTGCTGTAAACTTGATTTTCAATAGCTGATTTTTGATGAAGTAAAATTAAATTATGATTTGCGGGATGATAATAATAAACTCCTGGTTCTAATCCTTCAATGCGATTATCTTTGACGTGCAAATAAGCTTGTACTGGATAAAGACTACCAGCCGAACCGTAGCGATATTTTGGTAGTGGAGAATCCTTTAATTGCATTTGCGCTAAACTGCCAATCCACTGACTAAATTGATTTAAATTAATTGGTTGTTGGAGAAACTGACGGTAACTTTGTCTTCTCAGATAAGCTTGATTTGTATTTTCATCTCGTTCGAGTTGTGGAAGTTCTATTTGTTTTCTTCCTTCATCTCTACGAATACCAAGTTGCTGTAATTTAAAATCAATTTTTTCTACAGGATTGGGGACTATATAAGCTACTAATTGCTTATTTTCAAAGTCTCCCACAGCAGTTACAACCGCTTCTTGAATCAAAGGATTTTTGAGCAATACTGTTTCGATTTCCCCTAATTCAATCCGATAACCGTTCACCTTAACCTGAAAATCTTCTCTTCCCAAAAATTCGATGCTACCATCTGGGAGATATCTTCCCAAATCCCCAGTTTTGTATAACCTCACCCCGTCCTGACGGACACCCCTCTCCTTATCAAGGGTTTGAATGAATCTTTCTGCTGTTAATTGAGATTGATTTAAATAACCTTGTGCTAATCCAATTCCACCGATATAAAGTTGTCCCGTTACCCAAATCGGACAGGGTTTCATTGCTTCGTTTAGTACATGAAACTGTTGATTCGTTAGTGGATAACCGTAAGGAATGCTCTTCCAATCGGGATTAATTTCTTTGATGGGATAAGCAATTGACCAAATCGAAGCTTCCGTTGCTCCACCTAAACTAATAATTTCTGTATTTACAAACTGCTGCCAAATTCTTTCGGGTAAATTTAATGGTATCCAGTCACCGCTCATTAATACTAAACGTAAGGAATTTATTTTTTGTTCGGTAGCTTCTAAATGTTCTACTAATAACTGCATCAAAGCAGGAACGGAATTCCAAACAGTTATGGAATATTCATGTATTAAATTTGCCCAATGTGCGGGGTCTTTTGTTAAATCAGCATCGGGAATAACTATAGTTGCTCCTGCGGCTAATGTTCCGAAAATATCATATACGGATAAGTCGAAACTCAAGGAGGATAAAGCGAAAACTGAATCTTTATCGGTGATTCCAAAGCGCTGATTAATATCCAAAATTGTATTAACCGCACCTTGATGACTAATCATTACACCCTTCGGCAATCCCGTAGAGCCTGATGTGTAAATTATGTATGCAAGAGCGGAGGGGGCGGAGGGGGCAGAGGGGGTAGAGGGGGTAGAGGGGGTAGATTCGATTAGAATTCGGGTGATGTTATCTTCCCATTCCAAGGAATTATTTAACCAGGGTTGGGTGACAACGTATTTAATTTGTGCTTGTTGGAGTATTTGAAAACGTCTTTCTTTTGGTAATTCTGGGTCTATGGGAACGTATGCTGCACCTGCTGTTAATATTCCTAAAACGGCTACTACTTGTTCCCAACCTTTGGTCATTACAACCGCGATTAGTTGATTTGGTTGTACTCCTAGTTCTCGCAACTCTAGCGCTAGGGTTTTGCTGTAATTACTTAATTCCTGATAACTTAAACAAATATTTGAGGTGACTATTGCTTGTTTGTCGGGATTTAGCGCAACTCTATCGAAAAATAATTGATGTAAAAACGGTTGTGTTTCTTTATTAATTAAATCGGCTTCTGTTGAATTTACTCGTGTAAGTATTTCAAGTTGGGCTGATGGTATTAGCTGTCTTGTGGTATTTTGCCATTCTGCTTCATTCCCTAAACGTTCCAGGAAATTACTATAGCTAGCAAACATATCATCAAGCATTCCATCGGGGAATAGTTCGTCAATGGTATCCCAGTTGTAAACTAATGCTCCGTTAATTTCGGAAACTTGATGGTCGAGGTAAACTTGGGATGTTTGACTCAAGCTGTAAACAACTTCTCCTTCCCAATCCCGATTTCTAGATGATTCTGCGGAATTATTTTGAGCCAAGGTGCTGGTAAATACAACGGGCATTAATGCGCCGGTCATTCGCTGTTTAGTCCGAGCTAATTGCCGTAATACTTCAACTCCGCTGACGTAACGATGGTCTAAATCCTCCCATAATTGCGCTTGAATTCTTTGGGCTACTGTTGCAAATGTATCTTTACCGCTATTATTAATTTCTAATAATGTTGATGAGGTAAAATCCCCAACTAATTGATTTACTTGGGGATGTAACGGTAAGCGATTGAAAAGGGTTAAATTTAAGGTAAATTGCGGACTATTGCTCCAAAATGTGATAATTTCTGCAAAAGCTGCGAGCAATAATCCTGAAGGAGTAATATTATTTTGAATCGCACGCTGTTTTAATTTTCCCCACAATTCTGGGTTTAAAGTATGGGTACGACGAATAAAACGAGGTGTTTCTATAGCGCTAGGGTTTTTCTGTAATGGTAGTTGAGGAGAAGCTGGTAAAGTAGCGAGTCGATTTTGCCAATAGTTTATAGATTGCTGATATTTATCTGAATTACCAAACTCTTTTTCAGCTAAGACATAATCACGGAAGGAAATTTCTAAAGGTGGGAATTTATTTTGTTGTTGAATTGATGCTACTAACTCTTGCGCTAATATCTGCAAACTCCAAGCATCACCCATTAAAACATCAAAGCTAATCAAAAACCTGACTCGGTTATCCGACAACAATACCGCTTGAATATCAAACAAAGGATATTCATCGGTTGACAACACCTGATGAGAAAGCTTATCTCGTAAATTTATTAATTCCTTCTCAACCTCTTCTCCAGATGAACTACCTAAATCTAAAGTTTTAATTTCATATGCTGGAACTTCCGGTAAAATTCGCTGTTTTCCGTCAGATTCTACAATCACCCGCAACATCTCGTGACGGTTAATCAATTGTCGTAATGCTTCTTCGACCTGCTTGACACTTAACCCGACCGTTTCAATTTCTCGATAACCGTGAGTCGAAACATTCCCCAATTCAAAAGCTTGATTGCGTCCAATCCAGTAAGCTTGTTGAATATCAGTTAAAGGAAAAGGTTCGTAGCGTTGATTTAAATCTGGTACGAGTTTCGGTAAGTTCTGTGAATGTGTTTTTACTGAATTATTATTTTCTACTTGCTCAACCAATCCCGCAACCGTAGGGTTTAGAAACAAACCTCGTAAAGGAATATCAACTTGTAAACTCTCGTTAATAACAGCAATAATTTTGATTCCGAGTAGAGAATGTCCCCCCAACTCAAAGAAATTGTCATCTAAACCAACTCGTTCTACATTTAATTCATCTTGCCAAATTTTGGCGATCGCCTTTTCAATTTCCGTTTGTGGTTCAACAAAAGTCGTCTCTAATTCCGGACGAATTGCATCAGGTAAAGGTAGCTCACGTCGATTTATTTTACCATTGGGCAAACGCGGTAATTCATCCAACTCCACGAACGCAGAAGGAATCATGTAAACCGGAAGTCTTTCCGACAAAAAATTACGTATTCGTAAAGTTGATATTTGATTATCTTTATCTTCAATATCCTTAAATACAACATAAGCAATCAACAGCTTATTTTCTCCATCTTCCCCAACAGTCACCACACATTCTTGCATTTGTGGATGTTGACTCAAAGCTGCTTCAATTTCACCAATTTCAATTCGATATCCCCGAATTTTAACCTGACTATCTATCCTACCAACGTATTCAATATTTCCTGACGGTAAATAACGTACTAAGTCACCAGTTTTATAGAGACTTAAGAACCTCACCCCGCGCTTTCGCGCACCCCTCGACCTGTCAAGGAGAGGGGACACTAATGTGTTTTCAGCACCCCTCTCCTTAATAAGGAAGGGGGGTGAGGTTTTTTCAGAAAAGGGATTGGGAATTAATTTTTCTGCGGTTAATTCTGGTTTATCTAGATATCCACGCATTAAACCAGCACCACCAAGATATAATTCACCAATCACACCCACGGGAACGGGTTGCAGATAACTATCGAGAATATAAGCTTGAGTATTTGCAATCGGACAACCGATGGGAGGAGAAGAGGAGGGGGGGATGGGGGGATGGGGGGATGGGGAGAAATGTTTCTCCTTGTCCCCTTGTCCCCCAACTAATGCATAAGTAGAATAAGTAGTATCCTCACTCGGGCCATATAAATTGAATATCTGCTGAATATGGGGATGTTTTTGTTCAAGCTGCTTTACTAAATTCCATTGCAAAGCTTCCCCAGCTAAATTAATAGTGTTAACTAATTTTGGAATTGCATTAACACGAGATAATTGAGAAATTGCGCTGGGGACGGTATTGATTGCTGTGACTTGGGAAGCTTCGGGTAAATCGACTAATTCTAAAACGTTTTCTACCAGAATAACTTTTCCACCCCAACTCAAGGGTACAAATAATTCAAATACCGATAAGTCAAAGCAAATTGAAGTTGAAGCTAACATTCCAGCAATAACTTCATCATTAAATACTTCCCTTGCCCAATGCAATAATGTCACCGTACTACGATGAGCAATTGCAACTCCTTTGGGTTTACCTGTTGAACCGGAAGTGTAAATTAAATATCCTAAGTTCTCTGGTTTAACTTTGCTTCTGGGATTATCTGTACTGTATTGAGCAATTTTTTCCCAATCGTCGAATAACCTCACCCCGCGCTGTCGCGCACCCCTCTCCTTGTCAAGGAGAGGGGAAAAGCTGTCTTCGGCTCCCCTCTCCTTAATAAGGAGAGGGGTTGGGGGTGAGGTTTCCGAGGTTTCCGTCAATAAAACTTCTATCTGAGCATCTTCAATAATATATTCCGTCCGTGCTTGAGGATAAGCTGGATCTAAAGGAACATAAGCAGCACCAGCTTTAAGAATACCTAAAATACCAATTACTAATTCTAAATTTCTTTCTAAATAAACCCCAACTTTCGACTCATGATTTACACCTAATGTTTGTAAATAATGGGCTAATTGATTTGCACGGTTATTTAATTCTTTATAAGTCAACTGACAATTATCGTGAACCAGCGCAATAGCATCAGGGGTTTTCTCTACTTGAACTTCAAATAACTCGTGAATGCATAAATTCTCTTCGTAATCGCGCTGTGTTTGATTCCAATCCCACAATATTTGTTTTGATTCTGCTGCACTCAACAGCGGTAAATTACTAATCTGACAATCGGGATTTTCAACAATTCCCTCTAACAATACCCGAAAATGTTCTGCTAAACGTAATATTGTTTCTTCGTCAAATAAATCGCTGCTATATTCAACTTGTCCGCTAATTCCTATTTCTGTATCTTGTAAATTCAACCGCAATTCATACTTAACAAATTCTTGTTTATAAGCATCTCGTTCTACAGTCAAACCGTTTAATTCTAAAGGTTTAACTGTAGCCAATTGTAAATCAAACTTAACTTGAAACAACGGCATCATTTGACTGATATCCCGGTTGGGATTGAGGATTTCCACTAACTTTTCAAATGGTAAATCCTTGTGAGCAAAAGCTCCTAAAACAACTTCCCTTACTTGCTGCAATAATTCTCGAAACGTGGGATTTTGAGATACATCAGTTCGTAACACCAAAGTATTTACCAATAAACCAATTAAAGGTTCAACTTCAGTCTTATCTCGATTTGCAATATCGGTTCCAACGACAATATCATCTTGATGGGTATAGCGATGCAGCAACACTTGAAACGCAGTTAACAGCATCGTAAACAGCGTCACTCCCGATTGAGCGCTTAAGTTTCGCAGCTTTTCTGATAAAGTTTGAGAAAGACTTAAAGGAAAATGTGCGCCTTTGTAACTTGGTACTGGTAATCTTTTTCTATCGGTAGGTAATTCCAGCACCGAAAGATTATTTAATTTTTCTTGCCAATAATTAGTCTGAGTTTCTAAAACCTCACCCTGTAACCATTGACGCTGCCAAATTGCGAAATCACCATACTGTATCGGTAATTCATTTAACGGTGATTGTTTATTTTTACAAAAAGCATTATAAAGTGTTGAAAGTTCTCGTAAAAATACTCCAATTGACCAACGGTCGGAGATGATGTGATGGGTAGTAATTAATAGGATATGTTCAAAATCGCTTAATTTAATTAAATTTAGACGTAATAAAGGTTTAGTTAAATTAAACGGAGATTCATAAGCATTTTTTACCAATTTATTGATAGTATCTTCCCTTGATGGTAAACCCTGCAAATCCACAACAGGTAAACTTAGTTGTTCCGGTGCAGCAATATTTTGAACGGGTTCTTTTTGGGAATTACTGATAAAAGTAGTGCGAAGAACTTCATGTCTTCTGACTATTTCATTTAAAGATTTTTCTAAAACAGATATATTTAATTTACCCTTGAGTTTAAGAGCGCTAGGAACATTATAAGTACTGCTTTGTGGTTCTAGTTGCTGAATAAACCACAAACGCTGTTGAGCAAAAGATAACGGTAATTCATTCCCGGATTCACGAGGAGAAATTGGATTATTTTCAGGAATTACTATCCCTCTTTCTTTAAGACGGAGTTTAAATAGTTTACGTTGTTCGGGGGTTAGTTTTGCAAGCTGTTCGTAAATATTGTCCATGTCAAGAGTTAGGAGTTAAGAGTTAGGAATTGATAAACGCAGAGGTGCGCTGAGGAGGAGAGGAGAGAGTCTAGTCACTCTGCGTTTCTTTGCGTTTACCTTTGCGTGACTTTGCGTTTCAAACATAATTTTCTTACTCTCCTAATTCCTTCATAACCTCTTCCGATGTCAAACCTTGAATTTCAGCCAAAACATCTGCCATTTGAGCTAAATCATCTTCTTTTGGTTGCTCTTTTTCGATTAACTCGGCAATTTTAGCTACCGTTGGTGCTTCAAATAAAACGCTCCGCATTTCTAACTCAACTTGAAACATTTCTCGCAGTCTTGCTATTGCTTGTACCGCTAATAATGAATGTCCACCTAATTCAAAGAAGCTGTCATTAACTCCGACTTTATCTATACCTAATAAATCTTGCCATATCTGAGCTATTGCTTGTTCAATTTCATTCTTTGGTGCAATATATTCATTAGTTAAATTCGGTCTTGCATGAGTGGAATTATTACCAATTGTAGATGTTTCATTTAATGGTTTTACGTTTATCCACTGTTTAATTCTTGCATCTAACTCTCCCTTACTGACGACAACTTGAGGAAAAGCACTCATATCTAAAATACTTTGAGTTGCTTTCCATACTTCATCAGGAGTTAAAGCAAATTCAGCCATATTAGAACTAAATTCACGATGCTGATTTAATTCAAAATCACAAGCATCCCAATTGACGCTAAACCAAGGAGTAGATTTTTCAGAATCATTATTTAATTGCTGCTGAGTAAAAGCATCGACAAAATAATTTGCAGCACTATAAGCTCCTAAACCCAATCCACCAACAACAGTAGATAAAGAAGATTGCAAAATACAAAAATCCAGCTTTCTTGACTGCAAAATTTTCTCTAACACCTGCAAACCATAAACTTTATAACGGAAATTATATTCGCAATGATTTTGAGTCAATTCCCCAATTGTTGCTGTCGAATGCTCGTTACTCATCGGAGTTGAATAAAATACCCCGTGAATTTCTCCAAACTGTGATTCTGCTTGAGACATCGCATTCTCTATTTGCAATTCATCAGTAATATCAGCTTGAAAAAATAAACTATCTTTCAAATCTAAACTTGGTTTTTCATCCCCAACCAAAACCAACTTTGCTTGCAGTTTGTTAACTAAATACTCAGCAAAAACCCTACCAAGTCCATTCACTAAATCCCCAATAATTAAATAAATTCCTTCGGAGCGCAGTTGAATATTATTATTAGATTCATCATCTCGCTTGACTAATTTAAACTGCTGTTTCCAACGATATCTTCCCCGATAAGCAACAGTAAAATCTGTAGGTTGACTTATAACTTCACTCAACAACTGTTTAACTAACCTTTCATTCCCTTTCCCATCAGATACATCAATATTATAGCAAGCAATATTTGTATACTCTTGTCCAATCACTTTACTTAAACCCACTATCGGAGATTGAATTGAGTGTAAATCCTCTTCCCCAACAACGTCATAAACACAATTAGTAATAATCTTGATATGAATCGAATTATTTATCTTTTGTTGACTAATTGCTTGAGTTAAATATAGTAAACTATAAAATCCTAACTTCTGAGCATCTGCAAAACTTGATTTACTAATTTCCTCATCTAGATTCCACAGATGAATTACCCGCTCAACGTTTAATTCCCGTAATTCCAAATCTTCCAACAACTCTACATAATCTTGCTTCGATTCAGGATTAATACTAAATTGCCGATATCCTAATTGGTCAAACTTATCACCAACAGCAACCGTAATTACATCATGACCGGCACTTCCCAACTGTTGAGCAATTTTGCTACCAACACCCCTCATATCAACAAAAATTAACCATACATACTTCTGAGAAGCAAGTTTTTCCGCAGTTACAAACTCAACTTTATCCCGTTTCCAAGTCGGTACATAAAACCAATCTCCATCATGATTGATTTTATTTTGATATTTGTTGATATTCTTACCCGTTATTTCCTGACTTAATTCCGTGGAAGCATCTACCCAGTAACGCTTTCTCTCAAAGGGATAAGTTGGTAAAGGAATTCTATAAAGCTTTTTATCTTGATGCTGGTGTTGATATTTGTTTTGATAAAAAGCATTCCAATTAATTTTCAATCCATTTAACCAAAGTTTTCCTAATGTCTTGAAAATAAAACCAACATCACTATTATCTTCCTTGGGATGTCTTAAACTTGTTAAAACCAGTTTGCTTTTCCCCTTCGCAAAAGTACTCAGCGTTCTTCCCGCACCAACTTCGAGTAAAATCCTACTAGAATCTTTTGTTAACTCTTCAATACCACCAGCAAACTGTACCGTTTCTCGTAAATGCTTCACCCAATAAGCTTTATCCGTTGCTTCCGTCGCAGTAATCCAAGTACCAGTAACATTAGATATAAACGGAATCGATGGGGGATTTAATTTAACAGATTCCAATACTTCCATAAATGGCTTTTCCGCACCCGACATCATCGGTGAGTGAAAAGCATGGGATGTATGTAATAACCGACAAGTTATATTTGATGCTTCTAAACGCTGCTGTAAATTGTTTATAGCATCGTTATTTCCCGACACCACGCATAAATTAGCAGCATTATTCGCAGCTAAAGTAACTTCTTCACTCAACCAAGATTGAATTTCATTTGCTCCTAAAAACACCGAAAGCATCGCACCAGTAGGCTGCTCTTGCATTAACTTTCCTCGTGCTGCTACTACTTTTAAAGCATCTTCTAAAGAAAATACTCCCGCGATAGTAGCCGCTACATATTCTCCAATGCTATGTCCGATAGTAGCTTCGGGAGTAATTCCCCATGACATCCATAATTTAGATAGAGCATATTCGATGATGAATATTGCGGGTTGAGCGTGAGCGGTTTGGTTGAGAGGAGAGGGGGGAGAGGGGGTAGAGGGGGTAGAGGGGGAAGGATAAATTAAGGTGAGTAAATCAAAACCTAGGTGTGGTTTAATTAATTTGCAGCAATTATCTACTGTTTCTCGAAATGTTGCCTGTGTTTCATACAATTCCCGTCCCATGTTGACGTATTGACTACCTTGTCCGGAAAACATGAAAGCAATACTTTGAGTTGTGGAGGTGTGATTGTGTGTGAAGACTTTTTCTGAATCTGGTGATTTTAATAATTCAATAGCAGATTCAATGTTTTGACAAACCAAGAAGCGACGATGTTCAAATTCTTGTCTACCTACTTTCAAGGTATAAGCAACATCGGCTAAGTCTAAGTTGGGATGTGTTTCTAAATAATTGGCTAAATTCTTTGTAGCTGTTCCTAATGCTGATTCGGTTTTGGCAGAAACTGTTAATAGTTCGCACGGATTAACCTCACCCCCATCCCCTCTCCTTGTCAAGGAGAGGGGTGTCTGAGAATCTCCTCCCTTTGTGCTTGTCAAGGAGAGGGGTGTCTGAGAATCTCTTCCCCCTCTCCTTAATAGTTCGATGGGTGTCCGATAGGACGGGGTGAGGTTTTCTTCCAACACCAAATGAGCATTCGTCCCCCCAATTCCAAAGGAACTAACACCAGCACGACGGGGTAATTTATCGGTTTCCCATGCTGACAAACTAGCATTTACATAAAAAGGACTATTATCAAAATCAATTTGCGGATTAGGTTGCTCAAAATTCAAACTGGGAGGAATTTGTTGATATTTGAGAGCCAATACAGCTTTAATTAAACTAGCAATTCCCGCAGCAGTATCTAAGTGTCCGATATTTGTTTTCACCGAACCAATACCGCAACTGTTTTGTTGATGATTACTTCCAAAGACTTGAGTTAATGCTGCAATTTCAATTGGATCTCCCAATGCAGTTCCCGTACCGTGAGCTTCTATATAGCTAATAGTCTCGGGTTCAATTTCCCCTATCAACTGTGCAGCGCGAATTACTTTTGCTTGAGCGTCAATACTCGGAGATGTATAGCTAACTTTGAAAGCACCATCATTATTAATTGCACTTCCTTTAATGACTGCATCAATACAGTCTCCATCATTTAAAGCATCTTCCAATCTTTTCAGAACAACAATTCCGACTCCACTTCCCGAAACTGTTCCTTTTGCATTAGTATCAAAAGCACGGCAATGTCCATCTGGAGAATAAATACCACCTTCTTGATATACATATCCTAGCTGTTTGGAAATTGCTACCCCACCAGCCAAAGCCATATCGCATTCACCGCTTAATAAACTTTGACAGGCTATATGAACTGCAACTAACGATGTCGAGCAAGCGGTTTGTACGTCAACGCTCGGCCCCGATAAATTCAGTTTATAGGATACTCGCGTTGTTAAAAAGTCTTTGTCGCTGGCTAGAAATAATTGGTAATTGCTGAGTGAATTACGAATATTTGAATTGCTGTAGAGATTGAACAAATATCCATTCATCCCCGCACCCCCGTAAACACCTATCAATCCCGGATAAGTTTGAGGGTTATATCCTGCGGTTTCTATTGCTTCTTGGGCACATTCTAAAAATAAACGCTGTTGCGGATCTAAAATTTCTGCTTCTCTAGGACTAAATCCAAAAAAATCAGCATCGAATAGTTCTATATCTTCGAGTACTGCTCCTGCTTTTACATATTGGGGATGCTCTAAAGATGATTTATCAACTCCCTGAGAAAGCAAGTATTCATCCGTCAAAGGACGAATTGACTCAATTCCATTCTGAATATTTTGCCAATACTCATCGATATTTTTAGCACCTGGGAATCTTCCAGCCATGCCAATTATCGCAATTTCTAGTCCGTTCGTAGTCATTTAGATTTTAGATTTTTGCTCTTTGATTTTGCGGAAAGTTGAGCCATTGCGGTCTTGGGGTCTCCCCCTTAACCACACCCTTACGGGTGAACGGGTACTCTACGAGAAAGCTTCGCTTACACCACTCCCCTCAACCGAGGGAACCGAGCCGCACCTCCGGTGAACGGCACGGGGGTGGATTCACCAAGTAGAGCAAATGGCGTTGGGGTGTCGGTTTCCGGAGCCATTGCGGTCTTGGGGGTTTCCCCCATGAGCAAATGGCGTTCCCCAAAACTTTTCAAGACGGATTGTCCTTTACTTACTCAAAAGAAGAAGTTGAGAAATTTTATGAGAAAAAATACGAACTAGTACTCGAACAAGCGAACATTGACAGCTGAAGGCAAGCAAGGGGAGCAGGGGAAGCAGAGGGGGCAGGGGGAGAAAAGAATTTTACGCTTGTACGATATACCCCTCAAAGTTGACTTGGTGGAGTACTAGGCTCGTTTTATTTTATAATCTTGCTTGGGCTTTATGAAAATTATTTTTAATAAACTTGTAAAATATTTGCAACATCTGGCTATTATTGCACGGTTATTGCCAATATTTAAGTTACTCCTATTACTTTATTTTCTAAATATAAATTTTTAGTAAGTGGGTGTGCAAAATTATTTGTGTCATTACGAGCGATAGCGTTAGCGTAGCGTCTCCCGAAGGGAGATAGTAATCTCAAAGTTTTGCGATGAGCCACACCCTTCGGGTGAATGCTTCGTTTCACTCGCAATGACAAATACACAATTAATTTTGCCTAGGTACTTATTGAACGTATAAAGTTTATTGTAAATCGGAACTTTACGGTAAAAAACATACCATAGGTATAGATTAATGCAATTAAAGATAATCCAGGTTCGTAGTGAGGACTTCAGTCCTCGGATTTAGGACTAAAATCCTTACTACGAACCTTTAATAAGCTGATGTGCAACTAATTTATATAATGCAAAAGCATCAAAATATTGTAGTGCGACCATCTTGGTCGCTAATAGTATACAAACTAAATGCGTAACAAATTACTTTTTTGGGCGTTGCTGTTAGCGTAGCGTGGCGTTAGCCATATTGAAATATGAATTTATTTTTCTCATATTTACTAGCCCCCTAAATCCCCCAATTTTGGGGGACTTGAAATTATTCTTCTCCCCGCTTATTTGGGGGTTGGGGGACAAATCATACTTTTAATCAGCAACGCAATTTTGTGTTCTCTATTCTCTATTCTTTATTCTCCATTCTTTTGAATTTACCAACTACACCAACCACACCCAACAACAGCGAACCCAAAACAGTTCCTGGTTCCGGTACTTTAGCCGATTTATCTGAAATCGAAACTTTCTCAATGTAGCGAGCGCTGGGACGATAATCCGCTTCCGGTAATAAATCGGGGGTGTTTACTGTAAAAATATCTGTAAATTCACCAGTATTTAAATTCGTGGAAACAACTCCATCTCCACCCGTCCACAGTACGTTACCGTTATCTAATTCGTAAACTCCTCGAATTCCCCGAAAAGCAACTCCGTTATTACCATCGAAAAAGCCGACTTGATTTCCATTTTCGTCGTATTCGTAAATTCCACCAGGAGCAGAAAATCCACCTACGATTAAGTTACCATTTGACCTGACTGCCATCTGCTGGGGAAAGTCAATTCCATTTACACCGTCGGAGTCGTGAAAATTTGAGATGAAATTTCCATCCAAACTATAACGGTCAATATCTTCCCCTCCATTTGCATTAGAGTTAATATCGTTAACTAATAATTCACCGTTGTAAGAAAGTACGTCGTAAGGGTCTCCTGTAGCAAAGGAGCCTAAGTTATTACCACTCGTGTCAAAGGTAACTACCGCTTCACCAGGAGCATTATTATCAGTTCCCGAATTAGATACATAAATCTTGTTATCAACAAATTCCATTCCCCGAATGTTGTCTAAACCACCTGTAATTGCGCTTTTATAATTACCCTTGAGGTCAAATCTAAATATAGAATCGGCTACTTGGTCGGAAACCCAGATTTCCTCGTTCACCTGAATTGCATTTAATGGTGTAGTAAACAAACCCGCACCATCGATAAAATTATCGTTTACCAGCGAACCATCAGAATCGTCAAACAGCAAAACCCGGTCGCTTTGCGAATCTGGAATCATTAAAAAATCGGCAGCTTTCGCTTCGGGGGAAATTGCTAATAATGTTGAGCAGACAATTACGCTAAACCCGACTATAGATTTAAACATTTGCATATTTTTAAGGTAATAGAAATCTTTCTTATTTATTTGACATCAGAGCAGACAGTAAATACTTGCTTTAAGCCTTGCTAAAACAAGCAGCACTAACTATTAGAGGCCAAGCTCGTGAATTACTTGCTAGGTCTTAAATATCAAAGATTAATAGAAATAATTTACAATAACTATTTTGAGAGAATAAATGAACTACATATATTACCGAAAGCTTCACGGTAACTTTATAATTGAATTTACGTTAGCGTTACTCTAACGAGTCAGCAAGCTGAACACGCAGTGAGTCGTCAGACTAAGCGTGTCCGTTCACGTTAGCGCAGCGTGTCCGACAGGACATAGTGACCCGTTAGGGTAAGGACATATTACGAATTACATTTTGAAGTTTGTTTTGAAATTTGATTTGATTTTCAATAAAAAGAAAATGGCATGAATATCATAATTTAACCGATGCAAATTCCAACCCAGATGCCCAAATCGCTTGCTGACACCTTTCTTGCGACGCATCACCCCCAATCACTTTACGATTGAACTTGTTTGCGATCGCAATCATTTCTGGATATGGGAGCCAAGGAAAAACGATTGCTTCCCCAGGTTGAGAAAACATCTCAATCAATTTTTCTAACTTCTTTTGCTGCAATGCTGACTCTTCTAAAACAATCAACGTTGCGGCCACATCAATCAACCAATCATGATCCCAGTTGTTAGAAGTCGCGGCCACAGCCAAATTCACATAGGGTATATGAGAATGAAACTCTGGTGTAGCGGTATCTCCACAAAAAACCAGGTGTTGTCCTTCTAATACATACCAACCCGCTTCAACTTTTATTTCAGTAACGGATAAACGTAACTTTGGTTCCGGTTCTTGTACTTCTACTGATTCAACATCAATTACTGTAGGTGTAGGAGGAATTAATTGAAGAATTTCGGGTATGGAGGTCGCAGTTGGCAATTCGGCTTTACCAACAGGTGTAGAATCTTTTTGATTAACTTTAGAAGGAGTTGATTTCTGCTTGTTCTGCTTAATATCCGAACTCAATTCCTTATGAGTTATTTTTTCTCCATCATAGGCCTTGAGCAAATACTCTTCCCGTAATTCGTCAGGTGTAGATGGTGCAGCTAAAAGATACAGAGCAGAACTAGCAATATCAAGTTGTGCAAGATTTGCACGTTCCCCAAAAGTCTCATAGACATTTATGAAATTATATGCTGTACGCCTACTCCAATCAAATTCTGCTTTTAACCAAGCCTCAAATTGACCGTGCTTCAATTGAGCGCGTACATCGGCTAGTCGCTGACCAATTTCCCAGATATCCTGTGCCGAACGCTGCAAACGCTCCTGAATCTCACCAGTTCTTTGCATGACTAGATTCCGTTGCTCGGGGGTCAACGCTTGGTAATCAAACTCAGAAGTAGTAATTTGCTTGCTTTTGTCCAATTTGCTCACAGTTAACTCCAACCTACCTATTAGATCATAAGGGATTTCCCGCTTTAAAAATATGCACCCAACTATAAGCTATCTCAAAGCATCTCATAAGTTTTAACTAATATATAATTTTTGTAAAAAAAAATACGGCGGGGTTGACAAGTAATCGCTTTCGTATATTAATGAGAATTATTATTATTTAATTTTAAGTGTATTCAATGACTTATGAATTTACTTTAAATTGCTTCAAAATCTATTAGTTTTGTCCGATTTACATGGAGCATATGTCAGAAGATTTATTCCCAGAGGAGGGGCACAGAGATAACGAATAATTGTATTATTTTACGAGGTATGGTCTAGAAACAGATGTTTTTGAATGGATTAAGCGGATTAATCAGAATGCATATTTATATTTAGAATAAATTTGTATAAATTCAATCCTTTTAGTTAGCAGCCAGAGAAAATTATCTAAGTGTATGTTCGGAGTTAGCATTGCTGAATTGAAATATGAATTTATTTTTCTCATATTTACTAGCCCCCTGAATCCCCCAATTTTGGGGGACTTGAAATTATTCTTCTCCCCGCTTATTTGGGGGTTGGGGGGCAAATCATACTTTTAATCAGCAACGCCTCGGAGCTAAATTAAGTCTTGCTATTTTGTTGATAATAATGGGAGTTAATCATGCTAAATAAATAAGAAACTTTAATAACTACAAGCTTTATAGCCTCATCGATGAAACACAATTTCAAGAAGTCAAAGCATTTATAAAATATATTTGTTTCAGAAACAAAGACAGCGCTTAATAAAAATACACAAATATATACATAAATTTACATATAGCAATAAGGGTGAATAAGCTCTCGTGGTAGTTGGACTAAAAAGTTAAAAGACAAATAATAAACAGAAGATGACACAATTACTAATAAATGAGACGTTGCTTCAAATAGATCATATTTTTGTCTGTCTTGAAACCGCACCCGACAAACAATTTTTACAAGAAAAAGGTTTAATTTGTAGCGAAAATGTAACCTTGCATCCACAGCAAGGAACAGCTTCGAGGATTATTTTTTTTGAAAATACCTATATAGAATTAATCTGGGTTGAGGATGAAATGATGGCAGAAATATATGCCATGCGTTCGGGGATAGATTTTACAGCTCGTGCATATTCCCCAGAAAAAACAGCTTCTCCGTTTGGAATTGCTCTACACCAAAAACCTAATATCGTTCATCCCGAGTTTACTTCAAGCCACTTAAACCATAAAGCTTCAGAGCAATTTATTAACTTTGCGGCTTCCAATCTTGCTGCTCAGAAAGAACCCCTGTGTTTTATGATTCCTGAGTCAATTTCTTTATCAACGATATTTAATCCTCAGCTTGAAACTCATCGAAAGTTGATAAATCATCCTTTGGGAATCAGAAAGGTCACAAATACTCGTATTGGAATGTGGAAACCTGGATTTTTCACCAATCCTATTTCCATGCTGGAAAGGGATGGAATTCTAGAGATAGAGCAAAATTCTTTCCCATTATTAGATTTGACATTTGACTATGGTGTTCAAAGGGAGAGTATTGATTTGCAATCGATTGGGATTCCAGTTGTGTTGAGATATTAAGGCAAAAGTATTATTCTTTTATGAACATAATTTTTAATCAAGGGCAAAGATTGAGGAAAACATAAACTCCACAATCTTTGATTTGCATCTGTTTATCATCTGCGGTTCAACTTTTATCTGATTTTTATAACTGGTAATACACGTAAGCCAATTGGGATTAAGGAATAAATTAATTCCAGCCTTCGTGGGTAGTTTCTATGTCTTTGGGACATTTACAACTTACCGTGATAGTTGTATACCAAATGTTAACCGTATCTGAATAAGAAAATATTTACTTCAAAACATTGATGTTCGTGTACTTTTAATAATCAAATTATGGCAATTGGAATCAGTGCAAATCCCACAGTTCTAACTGAAGAACAGGGAACAGAACTCGTTATTACACTCACTTCAAGCGAGCCAATACCAGCTGGTGGTTTAACCGTTACTATTGATAGCCCGACTGAAAATGCTTTGGGTCAATTAGATGTATTCGCAGCCCAATTTCAAAATGGTCGGTTTGTAAGCGTTAATGATGACACCAGTGGCTTTGATTTTCTAATTAACGCATCACCAGCAACTATAACTGTACCGATTTTCGATGACCAAGATCCTGACGCACAAGATTTAAGTTTTGCACTTCAACCGGGGGCAGGATATACAATTGACCCCAGCGCAAGTTCGGTAAATTTGACTCTCGCAGATGCGGAAAGTCCGACTCCAGAACCCGAACCTGAACCACAACCCGAACCCGAACCTGAACCTGAACCAGAACCCGAACCAGAACCAGAACCAGAACCTGAACCACAACCCGAACCCGAACCAGAACCAGAACCAGAACCAGAACCAGAACCAGAACCCGAGCCAGAGCCAGAACCAGAACCAGAACCCGAACAAACCAACACTGCTCCGGTTGCTCAAAACGATAACTACACTATTCAGTCGGGACAATCTTTAAACATAGATGTTGCTTTAGGAGTATTGACAAACGATACGGATGTTGAAGGCGAAACATTAAGCGCTACGATTGTAGATGCTCCAAATAACATCGCTGATTTCTCCTTTACTAGCGATGGTTCATTTACATATACTCCCCTGGAAGACTTTAGCGGAACCGATAGCTTTACTTATACAGTTAGTGACGGTGAGTTAACTTCCGAACCTGCAACAGTAGCAATAAGCGTCGAAGCAACACCCGAACCCGAACCCGAACCAGAACCCGAACCCGAACCAGAACCTGATACCGATTCTGGAGTTCCACCATTAGGTTCGGCACCCGAGACCGATACCGATACCGATACGAATACAGGAGCGCAACCAGAACCATCAGAATCACAAGATAGAGAAATTGTTAGCATTGCTTTTAATACTGGTGAAGCCGATGCAGCAAGTAATCTCATCTTTGACACAAACCCAGCGGGTGACGGAACTGATGTTGTTGTGACACTTGTTGATGATGTACAAGATTTAGGAACAGAAGCAGCATTTGATAACCTCGTAGGTTTATATGAGGTAGTAGATGCAAGCGGAGGAATAGATACTAACGGTGATGGTCAAGCCGATATACTTCCAGGACAGGAAGGTTATGCATTAGCTGCAATTGAAAATCGGATTGATAATTTCTTGTTACGAGCAGGTTCCGATGGAGATGAAGATGACAACACATCAACTGAAGAATTTGGAGATGTAATTCTCGAAGGAGGTAAGTTATTTGCTCCGTTTATAATTGCTAACGGTGGTGGGTTAGGTTTTGATGGATTTATTGAAAGCGAAGGTGGAGAAGGAAATGCATTTAATAACGCTGCTGAATCTATAGATGATGCAGTAGCTTATTTTGGCTTTACCGAAGCAAATCCCGATGGAGCGCAACACCTACAAGCTCGTGGAAATAATATCTTCGGCTTTGAAGACCTTCCCAGCAATCTTGGTGTTAGCGATAGTGATTTCAATGATGCTGTCTTTGGGTTTCAATTTTCAACATAGTTAATTAGTTAATAGCGTTAACTAATATAGGAATGGCCGCAACTGGTAGATTTTTCTCGTAGGGTGCTGTGACACTTTGACTAATTTTCAAGGTAGTAATAAGCTTTCTGGTGTCACGCACCAACAGTATATTATGACAATTGCGGCCATTCCTGTAATATAGAGACGTAGCAGTGCTACGTCTTTAAATTGATTTTTGGTAATAATTAGATTAACTCTTCCTTCTGTTTAAACGCTGTTTCAAACGTTCTTTACCAGCGGAAACTTTTTCATCTCTAGAATTATCTTTTTGGACATTATCATTATCTGGATTACTGAAATAACCAACAAGCGCACTAATAGTTGGATGACGAAACATTTCTACTAAGGGAATATGAGAATCGAACTTTTCCCGGAGTTGACTGTGAACTTTCACCATTGATAACGAATGTCCCCCCAAATCAAAAAAGTTGTCGTGAATACCGATTTTATCTACTTGAAGTACTTGCTGCCAAATTTGAGCAATTTCTCGTTCAATTTCCGATGAAGGGATAACATAATTATCTAAATTGGGTCGATTAATTTCTGGTGTTGGTAATGCTTTTCGGTCAATTTTACGGTTTGGAGTCAGAGGAAATTCTTCTAACATCATATAGTTAGAAGGAATCATATAACCAGGTAGTTTATCCTGCATAAATTCCCGTAAATCAGTTTGCGATACTTCTGAAGATGATATTAAATAAGCAATTAATTTTTCATCATCTTGATTTTTTAGTAAAGTCACTACAGCTTGTTTTACATCGGGATGCTGCATCAAAACCGCTTCAATTTCTCCTAACTCAATCCGAAAACCTCGTAATTTAACTTGATAATCAATCCTACCCAGATATTCTAAATCCCCTGAAGGTAGATAGCGTACTAAATCTCCCGTTTTGTATAATTTTGAATCGTCCTGTAGGACACTTCTCTCCTTAATAGGTCGAGGGGAAGGGGGTGAGGTGTTTTCATTAGCATTTATGTGAAAAAGTGGATTATCAATAAATTTTTCTGCTGTTAATTCAGGTTTATTTAAATAACCATTTGCTAATCCCGCACCACCAATATATAATTCTCCAGGAACACCAATCGGTACTGGTTTTAAATCATTATTCAAAACGTAGAATTGGGTATTATTAATCGGTTTTCCAATCGGAACAGATGCTATAGAGACGCGATATAATGTCCTTCGGGCACGCTTCGCTAACGCGTCTCTACATTCAGCTACTGATGACCAAATCGTAGCTTCCGTTGGACCATATAAATTCCATACTTCTTTACTACGTTTCAATAATTCTTGAGCAATATTTACATCTAAAGCTTCTCCACCACAAAGAACTTTTACCTGTTGATTTCCTTTCCATCCTGCTACTAACAATAATCTCCAAGTTGCAGGAGTCGCTTGCATTATAGTTACTTGGTTTTCTTCAATACTTCGTGTCAATTCAATTGCATCTGCGGAAATTTCTCTACTAACAATAACAAGACCCGCACCTGTAATTAAAGGTAGATATAATTCTAATGCAGCAATATCGAAAGATAATGTTGTTACTGATAATAAAGTATCATCTGGTGTAATTCCCGGTTTTTTCTGCATTGATTCGAGACAGTTAACCAAGGATTTGTGCATTATCTGCACCCCTTTAGGTTTACCTGTAGAACCTGAAGTGTAAATAATATAGGCTAGATTTTCGGGATTTGTTTGAACTGGTAGATTTTCCTTATATTGTTTCTCGATTAATTCCCAGTTTGTATCGACATTAATAACCTCACCCCGATAAAGCTGTGCTTTATCACCCCTCTCCTTATTAAGGAGAGGGGTTAGGGGTGAGGTTTTAGAATCTGTGACGAAAAAATCGACCCCCGAATCTTCCACCATAAACGTCAAACGTTCTTGTGGAAAAGCTGGATCTAAAGGAATATAGGTTCCACCAGCTTTGAGAATTCCCAGCAACCCAATCAACATTGTTTCAGAACGTTCCAAACAAATTCCTACTCGTGTTTCTCTGGTAACCCCTAGCAATTGTAAATAACGAGCAAGTTTATTTGCTTTTTGGTTTAATTCTTTATATGTAAGCTTTTGCGATTCAAATATAACTGCAATTTTATCTGGAGTGCGTTCTGCTTGTGCTTCAAATAGCTGATGAATACAAAGATTTGAATAATCGCAATCAGTATCATTCCATTCAACAAGTAATTGCTGTTGTTCTTTCGGTGTTAATAAAGTTAATTCCGATAAAAATTGCTGGGAATCAATTAACATTCCTTCTAGAACAGTTTGTAAATTACCTAATATTCTGGTAACTGTTGCATCATCAAAGCGATAACCATCATATAGCATCCGTAGCGTAATTTTGGAATCTACAACTACATATAGTCCCAAAGGATAATTATTTTGTTCGGTTGTATTGATATTTTGTAAATTAAGGTCTTTTATTGCCGATTTAACAGTTTTCTCAACCGGATAATTTTCAAATACAATAATACTTTCAAATAAAGGTAAACCTCTAGGAATATCGCTCCAACGCTGAATTTCTAACAAAGGACTATATTCATATTGCTGTAATTCTATTTGCTGCTTTTGAAGTTGCTCTAACCACGGTAACAGTTTTTGTTTACCGTCAACTTTGACTCGTAACGGTAAAGTATTAATAAATAACCCTACCATCGATTCAGAATTTGCAAGTGAAGTCGGACGACCGGAACTAGTTACACCAAATACAATGTCTTTTTCACCACTATATCTACTCAACATCAATGAAAAAGCAGCTTGAATTAACGTATTAAGAGTCAGTTGATGATTTTTAGCAAAAGTTTGTAATTTAGATGTTATTTCCTCTGAAAGCTGAGTTTCTTGCTTTTGATTGTTAGAATTAGGTTTGATTGCAGGTTCTAATTTTTTATCAACTCGAAAAGCTGTAGGTGCTACAAACCCGGCAAGATTTTTTCGCCAAAATTGCTCGGCTTCAGATAAATTTTGCTGCTGTAACCACGCAATATAATCTTTGTAGGGACGAGATTTATTAATAGATTTATTAATAGATTTATTTAAATCACTATTTAATAATTCACTGCTAATATTACTGTAGCTAGTTAAAACATCTTGAAGCACAAAAGGAACAGACCAACCATCAAGTAATAAGTGATGGTAAATCCAGATAAACTGATAAACTTGTGGCTGTTTGCGAATTAAAATTAACCTGACTAACGGTGCTTTGCTCAGATTAAATCCTTGCTTTTGCTGACTCTGTAATAATTCTTCTAACTGTTGGCTTTGTATTGATAATTCCAGAGACAACCAATCAATTAATATAATCGGTACTTTAACTTTCCTTCCGACAACTTGAAGCGGTTTTTCTACCTTCTCCCACACAAAAGCTGTCCGTAAAACCGGATGTTTATCAATAGCGAATTGCCAAGCTTGCTCGAATGCTGCAATATCTAAATTACCGCGAACTTCAAAACTAACTCTAATTATATAGACACCAGAATCCGGAGCATAAAGACTATGAAACAACATCCCCTGCTGCATCGGGGAAAGTGGATAAATGTCTTCAATTTGCTTTTTACTCACAATTGTTATTATTTTTACTCATCTTCATAATTTTTATTATAGAGAATGGGGAAGAGGAGAGAGGGAAGATGGGGAGATGGGGAGATGGGGAGATGGGAAGATGGGGAGATGGGAGATGGGGAGATGGGGAG
>NZ_AP018227.1:1449998-1658475 GCF_002368095.1 Calothrix parasitica NIES-267
GATGGGGATGGGGAGATGGGGAGATGGGGAGATGGGGAGATGGGGAGATGGGGAGATGGGGAGATGGGAAGATGGGGAGAGAACTATTTACTTACTACTCCTAACTCCTAACCTTTAACCTTTAACCTTTAACCTTTAACCTTTAACCTTTAACCTTTAACCTTTAACCTGAACTTTAAAGAAATCAGTTCTCAATTATATATACACCCGCTTCTAATTCTATTAAGATTAATGAAAATAATTTGTATTAATGTGTGATTTTTAAGGTAGTAAGAATATTTCTCAATTAAATCTATCCGAAGTTGTAGATTGAGTAGTCTGTATAGCATATTTATATGTCTTCTGATATACCCATAGCAACAACAATCACAAAATCTTTAGCGCAATATTTACACTTTAGCAAACAATTTTCTGGTAATTGAAATTAATTATTAATAAATATGTGCAAAACATCACACTGATTTGAAAATCATTTGGTTATATTTGCAGAAATGCCTTTATATATAGGACGCAAGGGGAAATAATGATAGCTACCTTTTTCATTAGCTTCTGGGTCTTTTTAATGATTTTGTTCTCGCTGAGCGTAGTTCGTGCATTCAAACAGGGAGCAGAACAAGTAAAAAAACTACATAGAATTCCTTGTTACAAGTGCGATTTTTTTACTAATGATTATCGTCTGAAATGCACCGTACATCCTAGCTTAGCCTGCTCGGAAGAAGCTCTCGGATGCATGGATTTCGAGCCTAAAATAATTATTAAAAATACTTCTCCTCGTAAATGGGGTAAATGCAATCGATTTCGTTTTTCTGTTAGCGAATAACAAAATACTCAATTGTATTGTAAATTTCGTCTAACAATTGTGGATTTTAGATTGTCCCCATAAATAAATTTGGGGGCTTAGGGGATTTTTGATTATTTCCATAGTTGAAACCGTCTTGCTTGAAGCCATTTGTAATCCAAAATCTCTTCGGTCAGGAAATCAAAACAATTGATATTAATTCTCAATTAAGCTATATTGGAATTAATTTAAATCTAATAAAGATTAATTACGGCTATGTCACGTATCGCAACAGGTAGGAAGAAGCCGCCGCAATATCCTTGGGAAATGCACATCCAGCAGGGAGATGCATGTATGCGGGATGGACTTTATTCACAAGCTCAAGCGTCTTATATGCGAGGGATGGAAGCATCTGAAAGTCAATTAGAAAATGGGCTGCAAAAGCAAATGAATCCAATAGCTATTCATGGATTTGTAATTTCTTGTCGAAACTTAGCAAAAGTTTATTGTATGAGAGATTTAGAAACAGAAGCCGAAAGGCTATTACTGAAAGCCTATACTAAAGCCTTAAAGTTGATGAAGATAGAACACCTGTCAATACAGTATAGAACAGAAGCCTACCGAGCATTTCATGCTGCTTTTGCAGAGCTAGTTGATTTTTACAACAATAGTGAATGTGAAGAGAAAATAGCAGAAACTATTGAACAATCAAAGTTACATATACAAAGATTTTTGCAAGAAGTCAATATGAGGACATATAAAAGCAGTTTATCTTCATTAAATTGAAGTTAATTAACATATTTTATTTATGAGTAAACTGCGTATAGTTGATTTTGCTGGGACTCAAATTAATTTACCTCAACCAGCAAAACGTATTGCTTGTTTAACGTCAGCAGCTTTAGATGTTTTACGAGAACTAAATTTAGAACCTGTTGGGTATCTGACAAAAGGTATTGCAGATAAATCCGAGTTTTATGGTGAGTTAGCGAATAATTTTACACCTTTAGGTTCTTGGATATTTCCGAATATTAGAGCTATCCGCAAGCTTAAACCTGATTTGGTAATTGGTTGGTCATTTCCTCATCGATTTTACCGAAAATTATTAGGTAGTAAAATTCCACTTTATCTTATGGGTGGAAATGGATATGATGGGGCATTACGAAGACTGCGTGATATATCTTATTTAACTGATAGTGTTTCTCAAGCAGAAATAGTAACAGCTAATTTTCGGAAGCGCTTAGAAATATATAGTAATACTATTCCTGCTTCAGATTACAAAACAGTTTTATTTATGGGAGGCTCAAAAATTAATTGTTTGAGTCGTGAATTTATTGCTGAAACTAATATCGGAACTTTTGGTAGCATTATTCAGCAATTTTGCCATTATCCCTGGTTGGAACCGAAAGGCTACAATATGGAACCAGGTTTTATAAATGTTTCGCTGCGAAAAATTTTGACAGTTAATCCCGATATAATTTTTGTACAAACATACCCTCCGGGAAAAATTCCTCTATCACAGCAACTTGCTAATAATCAAATTTGGCAACAATTAAAAGCGGTACAAAATAATAATGTTTATGAAATCGAACAATTATGGCATTATGCTAACGGTACGCGGATGATTGGTTTAACTCTCGATAAATTAATGCCGATTATATATCCTGCAATTTTTGGAAATTAAAGCATTCAAATATAAAAAGTCCATGTCATAAAAATAAATACGACATGGAAACAACTGTGTTGATGGAAATAAAGCCAAAAATATAATTAATGCAACAACTAGAATTTCAATCTATAGAAAAACACTCTCTAGACTTTATAAAATATTCCAGAAATGCAGAAAACCTTCACCAGTAAATAACTCAATTAAACTAACTGCCAAAAATCCAATCATCGCTAAACGACCATTCCAAATTTCCGCTTGAGGAGTAAAACCCCATCTCCAAGCATTGCGATTTTCTGGTGTTAAAGTTGCCGCATTTACATTAGTAGTGTCTTGCATATCTAGTACTGTAAAGAACAATTTGTTAAGTTACTTAGATAATAGCAAATTATTCTCAATAAAAAAGTAGTATTCCCAACTTATTTATATTTGGATTGTCTATTATTTCCATTCACAACCGGGAGAGGGGGTAGAAAAGGTGGAGGGAGAAAAATAGAATTGCATACTTTGTCGCTTGCTCGCTGATTGCGGGAGACGTAGCACTGCGCCCCGTCTCTACATTAATATTTAACCAAAAGCAAAATTATCCACAATCAAACTTTCAGCAACAATACCTTCTAATATAGCTAAATCGGAATTATTTGCAGCAATCAAAGTATTATCATCTTGTTGAGAAATACTCAAATCATCAAAGCCGATACCCAAACCAGCAATACCTAAAACATCTTCACCACTGGTAAAGTCAGTTATGATATTCGCGGAGTCCGGAGTTTCGGCTGTAGCAATCCAGAATTGGTCGGCACCTGCACCTCCGGTAAGAATATTATCACCGCCAGAAGTTGCGAAGAATTTATCAGCGCCTTCTCCACCGACTACTCTATCGGAGATTCCTAGGATTGCAGTGTCGTCACCGCTACCCGCGTAAATGCGGTTGCTGCCCGTGCTGCTGATTGAAGCGTCAATTAAATCATCGGAATCACCACCGAAAATCAAACCACCACTACCGCTAACTTCGATAATATCTGCTTCAAGGCTGCCAAAAATCGGTTCTGGTTTGACTGGAATTTCTGGCTCGATTACAAAAAAGGTGTCAAAAACTGTTATAGTTTCACCTACCATCTGCGGATTAATAATGTAGTCGCTAACAAAATCTACAGTTTCAATTGCGGTTAAATCTTCTTCGCTAATTTCATCTCTGGTTTTAAGTTCGTAAGTTATATCGATAATTCCTTCTTCAATTTCATCTGCTATAAGAGGGATTTCAATTGAAGCATCATCTGCAAACAACTTAATAGCAAAACCGCTTAAATCTGGATTAACAATCAGCGATTCACCACCATTAACTACTGCCTGATTCAAATCAAATTGCGATAAAGATTGAGGTGTTTCGCTATCTATATAAACATACAAACCATCTTGGGGTAAGTCATTAATTTCAAAAAACAAAGTTAAGAGATTATCTTCATCTTCTGCTATCCTATTGGGGAAAGCACCCAAAGCTACATTTGGTAATGGTGCGGGTGGTTCTAATAACGAATCCACAATAGTAAAAGTACCGCTACTAGCATCGGATTCAACTTCATATCCTTCCCCTGCTTCAACAGTAAAAGTTGCGGTTTCTTCTCCTTCAATTTCCCCATCGTTAGCAACTGGTAAACTTATTTGAGCATCTTGCTCGGTGATAGTAAAATTAAAATTATCGTCGGCAATTCCTTGTCTAAAGGGTGGGAAAAGGTCGCGAACTAAATTATCATCTGAAAATCCGTTGATTAATTCAATATAAGTTAAATCATCTTCGGGAGCATACCACATATTTGAGCGATAACCCAAAGTTTGACCGCGATGAATGTACCAGAAACGATTGGGAGATTCGATGGTTCCCACTCCCAAACCGTAGGAAGAATAGTTATTATTATCAATCGCTGGGGTAGTATCGAGCATCTTGTTTAAAGTTTCGGGTTCGAGCAATTCCCCTTTAAACAAACTGCGAGCAAAAGTATCCAAATCTTCCGTATTGGAAACCATTGCACCTGTTGCCCAAGTCCATGATAGATTGGCTGAGGTAATATTATCTAAAGTTCCGTCTTGGTTGAAATCCCAGTAACCGCTAACGTAACCCCCTGGAATTTCTTCTTCTTCAGCGAAAAAGGTATTTTCTAAATTTAACGGTTCGAGAATCCTTGTCCTAATTTCGTCAGCAATATTATTACCCGTCGCTGCTTCTACTATTAATCCCGCTAAAATAAAATTGGTGTTGGAATACTGCCAAGATTCCCCTGGTGCAAATAAAGGTTCTACACCATCAATAAAATCTATTAATTCTTCTGGTTGCCAATCTGTTAAAAATACACCGGGATTTGTCGCTGCTTGGGTAAAAAGTACATCAACATAATCAGCAACACCGCTAGTATGTTGTAATAGTTGCTCTAAAGTAATTTCTTCAGCAGACGGAATATCGGCGGTTATACTTTCAGGTAGCCAAGTAGTCAGAGTATCTTCTAAACTTAACTTACCTTCCTCAACCAACTGCATTACAGTAGTCGCTACAAAAGTTTTTGTAATGCTGCCAATTTGAAAGCGGTCATCGGGCTGCAAAGGTGTATTATTTTCTAAGTTAGCAACACCACTCGCACCAAACCAGCTTCCGAAAGGAGAAACAATTGCCACAGCTGCACCCGGTACATCTTCTACACGAGTTCCATCTAAAGCATCGTTTAACTGTTGCTGTAATTCCGGCTCTAAAGTGATTTCACCTCCTTCAACTTGAGTTTTAGTTAAATCAAATTCAGATAAATTTGGAGCATTAATATTTACTACAATACCCGTTGCGGGAGGTGGTTCGCTGAGGTTGAAATTAAGTAAAGAAACCGTTTCCTCTTCTTCGATTAATAACTCTGGTTCGGTGGTAAAACTGATGATTGGATTCATGATTTAAATAAATAATAATTAGAAAAATTAATGTAGAGACGTAGCAGTGCTACGTCTATACACCTCGCGGAATAATGCAAAATCGTTGTATTTCAGACATAATTAGCGATTTATCTCTGTAATTTAGCATTAATCATATTTTTTCGACTTTTGACCAAATATAATTTTAAGGTTCGTAGTTGCGTTACTGATTTATGGGATGATTTTGCTTAATTATTAACAAAATAATAGTATTTTAAGTCTCTAATTCATCCCGAATTATGCAACGTCCATAATTATTCATTATTAATGCTTTAATGTTCTACATTTTTGGCGAAGACAGCGCAACTACAAACTTTAATTATTCAAAACGCTTTCTGGTTGACCTAAAAATTTCTGATTAACAATTTCATTAAAAGTTGATAAATTGGTTTGCCATTTGTTAATATGCTGTACCATTTGGCTAATAATTTCTGTTTGTGGATTGTCGTTGACTCTATAGTGAAAGTTGCCGGAAAATAACAAAGCAGGCAGAAATTTATCGTTTTGCTTAATTTGGGCTTGGGTAATACTTAAGCTTAAAGGAGCCTCTTCTAATTGGAAAAGAAAGTTGATGCTTGCTTGGATTTTCTCTTTACCAATATTGTGCCAAGCTCCCGGAGCAATTAAGGTTTGAGTAATATAGTCAGCAAAACTATTTTCTAAACCAATTAAGCTTTTAGGATTGAGGGTAACTTCTTGATAATCTGCATGAGGAAGTTTTTCAATGTATTTACCAGCAACTTCCGAGATTTTCACTTCTGATAAAGCTTTTTTAATTGTCTGTGAAAAGATAATTTTACCTGGTTGAGCTATTAAACTAACACCATTTTTAAAACTGAGTTGAACCGCATTTGGGGTTTTCACTGGTTTAGTTTGTAGCTCCCAATCTTGAGCGATAATTCCACTAGTTTTGAGAAATTCCACACTCAATATACCAACATTGAGTTTTTTCGCCGTAATTACAATAGCGATTTCCTGAATTTCTAAAGTTTTCTGAACCGAAGTTGTCATTAATTTCATAATTTTTGTAATTGGTAATTGGTAATAGGTAATTGTTTGTATTTTGTAGGGTGCTGTGAAGACCTCGACAAATTATGATTTTTATGAATGAGTTGATAATGTCTTCACGCACCTTTAATGTTGAAGGATAACGGGTAATTGGTATTTAGTAATTGGTAATTGGTAATGGGTAATTGAAAGCAATGGTGCGTGACGCTAACAACTTTCATTATAACTACGTACATACATTTCTCGAAGCGTCACACACCCTACAAATTACCTATTCTCTATCCGAAAGCAAAGTTATCCACAATCAAGCTATCCGCACCAACACCCTGCAAGATAGCTAAATCGGAACTATTCGCAGCAATCAAAGTATTATCATCCTGCTGAGTTATACTCAAATCATCAAAGCCAATACCCAAACCAGCAATACCTAAAACATCTTCACCGCTGCTAAAGTCGGTAATAATATTCACAGCCTCGGGAGTTTCAGCGGTTGCAATCCAGAATTGGTCGGCACCTTCCCCACCAGTAATAATATTATTACCACCACTCATGGCAAAGAATTTATCATCACCTGCACCACCAACAATTCTATCCGAGCTTCCCAGTATTACGGTATCGTCACCGCTACTTGCATAAATCCGATTTCCACCTCCACTACTAATAGAAGCGTCAATTAAATCGTCGGAGCTACCAGCAAAAATAATTCCGTTACTACCTTCTACTTCAAGTACATCTGCGTTGATAGTTCCGAATTCAGATAAAGGTGTTTCTGTTTCGGGAGGATTGGGGTTGAACATTTCCCCTAAACTAAATTCAACTTTGTAAACGTCGGGTGCAAAACGTTCTCCGAATGTCCAACCGCTACCGCTTCCGAGGACGAAAGAGTCGTAAAAATCGTTACCTAAGTTACTAATTCCTGCGTAGTAAGTACCGGCTGATGGTGCGGTAAATTCTAGGTAAGGGTCTCCTTCTGCTTGAAATATTTCATCGGGTGCTGCACCTTGATTATTGATGGCTAATTCGTTACCTTCTGCATCAAAGATACGCAGTACTGAATCGAGAGCGGAACCAAGCCCAGAATCACCAATACCGTTGGCATCAATGTCAATTGTAATGGTTTGATTTTCGTTTAAGTCAAAGGAATAAAAATCAACGTCTTCTGATGCATCGACTGCATTATCTCCCCGGAAGCGTTGAGCAATTTCTCCTTCGATTGTGACGGAAAGATTGTCAAATGCTGGATTTAAACCTAAGTCTACCGCATTCGGAATAGTATCGTTATCACTTGTGCGTCCGTCGTTATCGCTTGGTGCTTCTGGTAATTCTCCGGGTAATCCTCCTTCTTCTGGTTCGATAACTGCGGAATCGGGATTATCGGCAATGGTAAAGTTGATTGTACCGGCTTCGGGGTTGATAGTGTAACCGTCGCTTGCTACTAAGGAGAAAGTAAATTCTTCTATTCCTTCTAAAGCTTCTTCTGAGTCGATTTGAGGATTTGTTGTTTCGTCAAATACTGTTAATTTGATGTTGGCGTTATTTTCAAAAATCCGGAAGTAGAAACCGCTTGCGTCACCGTTGGGAGAGGGAAGCGCACCTCCTGTAATTTCGGAGTTAAAAACATCAAATTCCCCTAATGAACCCCTAGTTTCACTGTCAACATAAACTAGTAAACCATCTTGGGGAATTTCACCTTCGACGTTAAAGGAAAGATTTACTTCTGTACCTTCAGTTTCAACTAATTCGGTTTTATCGATACTTACACCGACTTGGGGAATGTTACCGCTAGTTTGAATTTGTTCTAAGGTGTCGTAGAAGGTAATGTTGGAAGTATTAGCTGTTGAATTGGTTGTGTAGTCTGGGCTGTTTGCTAAGGTAAATTCGATAGATTCGGGAGAATCGGGGTCATCTGTATTTCTTTCACTAACTGGAAATGGGAATGTTGCGTTTGCACTAGTTAATAAAACTTTGAAACCAGCAGGAGTTCCATCTTGATTGTAAATTGCTCCGAGAATTTCTCCTCCTGCTGCCGTTCTGGGAGTACCCGTTAAGTCATCCAAGAAACCTGTAAAATCAACATCGCTTTTAACTATGACTTCTAATCCTGCTGCGGGAATTTCTCCTTCGACGTTAAAAGTAAAGTTGAGTAAAGCAGCTTTTCCTCTTTCTGCTCCTAAAGATTCTACAATTTGAGAAGAAAGAATATCGTTACCCTCGAAGGTTCCCGGTATAGCGTTAAAGGTAACTATTGGTGTTGCGGGACTTTCGCCGTCAAATTCGTCAAATGCTTCTAGTGTAGGAGCATCTGGGTTAAGTTCAACTGCTAAATTGTACTCACCTGCACCCAAGCCAAATCTAGAGAATGCTGCACCATCTCCCGAAGCTGGGATATTGGGGTTGTAATCTTCGTTAAATGCTTGAGATACGCCGATGTAGTAAGTTCCGGCATCTTCGACGGTATAATCGATGTAGGCATCTCGACCAGAATTAAATAGTTCGACCGGTGCGGAACCTTCATCGTTATAAACTAATTCTTCCCCTGCTGCATTAAATAGTCGTAAATCCGCACCCGTTTCTAGAGTTACACCTGATGAATTTTCAAAGGGAATTGAATCAATATCAAAAGTAACTCTATCCCCTGCGGCTAATTCCAACGAGTAGAAATCAACATCTTCGGTTAAATCGGTTCTTTGAGATAATTCCGAATCGAAGAAATTACCGGAGATTTCCCCGTTGATGGAAACAACTTTGGTTTCGGGGGTTATATTTGTAGCTGTTGCCGTGGCAATTGTATCGTTAAATCCGTCTTCAGTAACAACTACGGGAGCATCGCTAACATTATCGTAAATATCAAAGCTGGATTGATTGGCTTCAGAATCTAAACTAATTTGATAACCCGCATCTTCTGAAGGTTCAACTAAGGTAAAGACAGCTGTTTCTAAACCTTCGACTGTACCATCATTGTTCGTAGGAAGATTAACTGTCGCAGTTTGTTCGGTAACTAAAATATTAATCGTACCGTCATCACCAATATTGACGATATTACCACCAGTTACATCAAATCCTAAAACATCGAAATCGCTAAGATTTTCCGAATTAATCGCAACGGTAATTCCCTCTGACCGTGGTGGAGCGCTCAGGTTTAAGGTAAATACTGCGGTAGTTTCCGATTCTTCGATTAAAATTTGAGGTTCGGTTGTTAAACTAACTTGAATTTGAGCGTCAGCATCATCTGCAATTGTAAAGTTAACTGCTGCTGCATCGCTATCAATTTTGTAACCAGTTTGCTGTTGTAAAGTGAAACTAAAATCTTCAATTCCTTCACTAATTGCTTCACCAGTTTCGGGATCTAGATTATCATTTCTCGGAGTCAAAGTAATACTAGCTTCCGACTCGGTAATTTTAAAATAGAAACCGCTACTATCACCATTCGTAACCGGGAAAACTCCACCTTCAACTTCAGCGTTTAATATGTCAAATTCACCCAAACCAAATCTGACATCGCTATCAACTAAAACTATTACACCTTCAGGGGGGATTTCTCCATCGACATTAAAGCTAATAGTAGTTTCAGTTTCTCCTTCAATCAAAGAATTTTCACTAATGCTTATTCCTACCGTTGGTGTTGCGTCAGTTGTAGGAACTTGGTCTAAAGTATCATAAATTGTGACAGCAGAAGTAGCTTTAGAATTGCTAACCGTATAATCTTCGCTTGGCTCTACAAACAAATTAAAATCTTGTATACCTTCTCCCAAACCAACATTAGAAAAGTTAACGATAGTATTGGGATTTAGTAACTTTACCTGAAAACCCGTAGCGTTTCCCGCATCATTATAAATAGCACCGATAAATTCTCCACCAAAAACAAAAGGTGCAAAAGCAGGTTCGTCTACTAATTCTGTAATGTCAGCTAAATCGCTATTGATATTAACAATTAAACCATCTTCCTGTACCGGAACATTAGAATTTATTGTGACGCTTAAAATAGGTGTTCCTTCCTCGATAGAATCTACCAAATTAGGAGTAATTAAATTATCGTCACCGTCAAAAGTCCCCGCAAGAGTATCTATGGAAATAACTGGTAATTCGTTCATCGGTGGTGCTGGATTATTAGAATCTTCTACATCAGTGATGCTGATAGTAATTGCACCATTCTCGGAATCTACTTGATAACCTTCCCCGTCAATTACCTCAAAAGTAAAAATTTCTGCCGCTTCATCCTCGTTACCACCTTCGTCAAATACTGGTAGAGTAATGGTAGCGGTAGGTTCGGTGACGGTAACAAATATTCCACTATCTCCCTCAGCAGGAATTGGAATTCCGCTGATTCCCGTTAATTCAATATTGAAAACATCAAATTCAGTCAACGAGCGGCGTTGATTTTCGACGCTCGCCGTGTCATTAATTAAAACTGTAATCCCTTCTGCTGGAATATCCCCGTCAACAGTAAGAGTTAAAGTAATCGAATCTCCTTCAACCACATCTGTTTTATCCACGGTTAAACCGACGATTGCATTTGTAGGTTCTGGTGTCGGTTCGGGATTTGGTGTTGGATTCGGTGTTGGATTTGGTTCTGGATTTGGTTCTGTAGATGCGCTCGAAACATTAAAAGCTAAGGTATAATCACTTATTGTTCCTATTTGTTGTAAAGCAAAAGTATAGTTATCGCTTGGTAATGCACCTTCAAAGCCAATAGCATTCAAACCATTACCAATTTCATCTAAAATATCAGTACCAACTTGTCTGGGATTGCCAAACAAGGTATAGCCTAAAATATTTTCTCGGATAGCAGAATCATCAAGAGGTTCGGTAAAAGTATCTCCTTGCTGTACCCCAATAAATGCCACATCATTAGGATTATAAGATTCCAATACCAGCGAATTCAACTGAAAACCTTGAGGAATAGTCACCGTAACATATTCTTGGTCGCTATCTCCCGTAGTAGCTGAAACTCTATTAGTTCCTTCCGACAAAGACAGTTTTACCGGGTTTGTCGGGTCATTAGAAATATCCCCATCAATCCTTTCATCATAATTACTCGTCATTTGGTTACAATTTTCCTTTAAGATAATAATTAATGCAGTGCGTTCGCCTTCTTTAAAGCAGCGAATATTTAACTAATCTCAAAGTATAAAATTTATCTCTATCAAAACTTTGAGTTGAATTGAACTTTTAATCTCTAGAATTCTCCTGGTGCTTATATTAAAGTTCTTTGAATCGGGTTATTGCAAATAAATTTCAATATATTGTTTAGGTAAATTCTACTATAAATATTTGTGGGTGGAAGTAGTAGTTTTATGAAGTTTTGGTTAAGCAATAGCTTTCGTGCAAAATTTGCATCTGCAAGAGAGCGGAGAATGCGGAGGAGGCAAAGGAGGCGGATTTTTTTTACCTCTGCTCCCTCTGCTTTTACTCTATAACTAAATGCAAAATAATCAATTATCAAATTCGTAGGGTGCTGTGAAGACCTCGACAAATTATGGTTTTCATTAATAATGATTTGATAATGTCTTCACGCACCTTGTTTTGATAGATAACGGGTAATTTGGAATTGGTAATGGGTAATAGGTAATAGGTAATTGAAGTCAATGGTGCGTGACGCTAACAAGAAAATTATAACTTCGTATCTACATCTCTTGCAGCGTCACAGCACCCTACAAATTATTTACACAAACGCAAAATTATCCGCAATCAAGCTATCGACACCAATTCCTTGCAATATCGCTAAATCAGAGCCATTAGCAGCAATCAAAGTATTATCTTCTTGTTGGGTAATACTCAAATCATCAAAGCCAATACCCAAACCAGCAATACCAAGCACATCTTCACCACTGGTAAAGTCGGTAATAATATTCGCTGCGTCGGGAGTTTCAGCCGTAGCAATCCAGAATTGGTCAGCACCTGCACCACCTGTAAGAATATTATCACCACCGCTCATTGCGAAGAATTTATCGTCACCTGCTCCACCAACAATTCTATCGGACATTCCCAAAATGGCGATATCATCACCACCGCCTAAGTAGAGACGATTACCACTTCCACTGCCAACAGAAGCGTCAACTAAGTCACCTTTAGCACCAGCGAAAATTAACTGGTTACTTGCTTCAACTTCGATGACATCCCCTTCAACGGTGCCAAATACGGGCATAAAACCCTCCGAACCATTCTTAGATACAGAAACTACAACAGGTTTACCTAGTTCATCTAAATTGTCTTGGACTGATTCAAGATAGGTTTCACCCACCTTACCATTGTCAATTAGCTCGGCAACGGTTAGGGTTGGAAAAGAGACATCTTCGTGGGTACTGTAGCCGATGGGGAATCCCAATTCGTCATTCCAGTCATCCACATGTAGGTGCGGTAGCTTGTCGTCGCTTGGTCGCGTCCAGAAGGCAAGTCCCGACTGCGCGTCCTCCATACCTCTGAGATCCGGATTCCCCTCGCCGAACATGAAGCCATTTCTTTCCAGGTTGATATCGTCGTCTACGTCCCAGGTACCATCTTGTAAGATTTCCTGGGTTTGAGTATCGAAGGCAAAGTTAAATGTAGGATATCTACTCAGGTCTTGGTTTTCTGTGTAGGTGCGTAGTAAGTTGCCATCGGGGTCGAAGAATGATACGTCGAAAGATAAAAGGTCTTCTTCCCGAACAATTCCAGCTTCATAGGATTGAGCAGCATCATAGCTAAATTGACCTTCAACGCTAAAGCCAGCAATTTGTCCAGTCCATTCAAAGTTAAATAAGGCTTCGTCTACTGGTTCACTGCTAGCTGGTGTTAAACTGGCATTTAGTTCGTATTCGCCGTAGAAAACGCCAATTTCAGGGAATATCCAACCGCTGCCGCTTCCTTCTACATTGGGGTTGTAATTGCGGTTGCCTAGTTGGCTGACTCCCACGTAGTAACTGCCTGCCTCTTCTGCTGTAAACTCTAAATAGGGGTCACGACTAAATTCTTCATCAGGTGCTGCTGCGTTGTTAACGCTGGCTAGCTCGTTACCTTCAACATCAAATAGACGTAGTTCCGAATCCAAGCGTTGCTCAATCCCTGCAAATACATCAGTAATTGTTTCAAAAGGAATAGAGTCAATATCTATTTTTATGCTATCTCCCGCTTGTAAATCAACTTTATAGATATCTACGTCTTCACCAGCATCATTTTCATTACCGAAACCTTGTCCTAAATCGAAAGCTGAAAGACTGCCTCTAAGTGTAGTGCTAAGATTTTCTGAATTAAGATTAAGGTCATTAGCCTGCTCGATAGTGTCATTACCGCCAAATTCCTCTGTTACAGGAACTTGATTTGGATTATCGGTAAGGGTAATTACTACTTCATTTCCGTCTGGATTAATTGTAGAACCCGTACTTTGGGCTAATGAAAAGGTTGCTGTTTCGAGTCCTTCTGCTTCACCATCTGACAATACGGGTAGCTCAACTATAGCAGTGGCATCAGTGATATTGAGAGAAAAGCTTGAATCAGTAACTTCGGTAATCTCTCCTCCTGTTACGGATAATGCATCTACATCAAACTCTGAGATATTAGGAGCATCAACATTAACCGTGACTCCTTCTGTTGTTGGATTAGCGGTAAGGTTAAAGGTCAGTACTCCGATTGTATTTTCTGACTCAACCAAAGTCTCAGATTCACTACTCAAGCTGACTTCCACAACCGAATCTGGATTGTCAGCAATAGTAAATGCAGCTTCACCTGCTCCGTTAGCAATGGTGTAGTTAGGAGCTTCTTGTAAAGAGAAACTATAGCTTTGCAGCCCTTCATCAAAGGGATCTTCAAATACGGGTAAAGTTATGCTTGCTTCTTGCTCGGTGATTTTAAAGTAGAAACCGCTGAAAGTAGAGTCAGGAGAGGGAAATACACCGCCGTCAATTTCAAGATTAAAGATATCAAACTGTGGCAGAATTGATTCATTACTGCCGTTAATCTGAACTATAACACCTTCTGCTGGTGGGGGTTCGCTGAGAGTAAACTTTAAGGTAGTTGATGTTTTTTCCGACTCTATTAGTTGAGTTTCGCTAATGCTGATGCCGACTTCTGGAATCACTGTTGGTTCGGGAACTTGGTCTGGGTCATAGTAAGTTGCAGTGATTTCGGATGCATCACTCGCTATGTTGTAACCTTCTGCCGATTCAAGGAACCAAGTAACATCTTCAGGTGCTTCAACGTCTGGCTCGATAACATCCACGTATCCGCGACTTTGAGCATTAAGGGTGACAAAGGTGTATGGCTCAAACACTCTTAACTGGAAACCAGTTTCTCTCCCTGTTTCATCGTAAAGAAGTGTTTCTAACTCTGAACCGGGTGTAAATGGCTGAAATAAGAAGCCACGTTTAGTAACATATTGTCTCAAATAGCTATCGCTATTAACGTTGACTAAAATTCCTTCTTCTGGGATTTCTCCTTCAGTCTCAAAAGTGAGAACGAGAGCGGAGTTTGTCTCTAATGTACCTTCGGTAAGATAAGGGCTAACTAAGTTTGACTCTGCTTCTGAATCGAGCGTGAAGCTTAAGAAGTCTAAGGAAACTGTTGGTAATTCTGGATTTACGCTAATATCACTGTTGCGATTGTTAATAGAACTGTCGCCAACAAATTGGGGCAACTCCAGAATAATCTCTGGGTTTAGGTCAATCGTGATATCGTACTCACCAAACGCAAGAAAGTTAGTAGAATTACCTCCATTATTTCCGCCACCTGGCACAAAAGGGTCATATTTTTTCTCTTCGGCGCTATACGCAGGGTTAACTTCTTCCCAAATATCGGGCGCACCACTAAGAAAATTGCTCAGACCCAGGTAATAGATTCCATTTTCTGGAGCCACAAATTCTAGATAGCCATCTCTCGAAGCAAAGAGTTCTCCAGGACCTTGACTTGCCCAAGTTGTTACTAACTCGTTTCCTTCTGAATCAAATATTCGCTGTGCTAGAAAAGGACCTTGAGACAAATCGTTTGCGAAACCAGCCAAATTAGTAGGCGGCTCGCCACGTTGCCAAACATCACCATCAATAGCTACAACATCGCCTTCTGACAATTCAAAGGAGTAAAAATCAACATCTTCAGTAGCATCAATATAGGTATAAGTCCCATCTTCATTTTTGTAGCGATTGCCAATATCAAAATTAATCGAAGCCGTTAGAAATGTAGGCTCATCTTCACTTAACTCTACAGAAGTTGCTAGAGGGAGAGTATCATTGCGCTTGTCAATTGCCTCTTGGGGAATTTCTTCAACCGTATCAACTAAGGCAAACTTACCACTACTAAAGTCTGAATTCACCTCGTACCCATCACCCGCAACCAAACTAAAGCTAGCAGTTTCCAACCCCTCAGTTTCCCCATCAGCAGCAACAGGCAAATCTACTAAAACAGTAAAATCCGTGAGTCGAATATCAAAACCATCCTCTCGGACGTTGACAATTTCTCCACCATCACCAACAGATATCCCATCTAAATCAAACTCGCTCAAATTGGGTGCATTAACTCCAACAAGTAACCCACCTGACGGTATTGTCCCCCCGGTGACGTTAAAAACATGAGCAGAAACAGTACCGTCTGCTTCCACCAAATAATTGGGACCCGTATTTAAACTAACCAACGGTAAACCCGAACCAGTTCCCGGTGTCTCATCCGGTGTTTCATCTGGTGGTGTAGTCATTCCACCTTCAGCATCTTCAATAGTCAGCGTTACCGAACCCGCACTTTCATTAACTGTATACCCTTCCCCCGGTTCTACACTAAACGTCAAATCCAAGGGACTATCTTCATCGCTATCGTCAAATACAGGTAAAGTAATCGTTCCGGTTTGCTCGTTCAAACGAACCCGAAACCCGTTGGTGTCATCAGTAACACCTAGTATTTGCACGTTCTCGGGCTGCGCCGCTAAGACATCAAACTGTCCCAAAGCGTTTACCGTGTCGCTACTAACCGTCAAAACTAACCCACCTTCGGGGATTGGCTCAGAAGAACTGATAGTAAGAGTTACTTCGGTTCCTTCTTCTTCAACTAGTACAGATGGCGTAGCGGTAATGGAAATTGCCATGATTTTTATAATTAAACTAAGTAACGATTTATACAGTTATATGTTGAGCGCAGTAGGAGTTCTGCTAAGAGCAACAACAATCAAGCAAAAGCTTCAGTAGTAAAACCAAATATCGTTCCCGGTACTACTTACTCCTAATTAAATTATTGCAAAATAATCTCAATATACTTACTTGCGTGAATTCTACTATTAATTTTGGCTCATATAGGTAGTATTTTTATAAAATCTTTATGAACATGCTCAACCAGAATGCAAGTATGCAGTTGTTTGAAAGATGAATATTTTTGCACATCTTGCTCAAGGATGATTGTTGGTTATGTCTTGTGGTAGAGGGGATGGGGGATTGGGCATTGGGCATGGGAAGATGGGGGAGAAGGGGTAGACGAAGGGAAAGTCTCATACTTCTTACTCATTACTTGTTACTTTTTACTCCTAACTCCTCACTCCTAACTCCTAACTTTTTACCTTTAACCTTAAATTGCTTGTAGGGTGCTGTGAAGACCTCGACAAATTACGATTTTCATGACTGATTTGATACTGTCTTCACGCACCTTGTTTTGATAGATAACGGGTAATTGGTAATGGGTAATTGCGGAAATTGCGGTCTTGGGGTCTCCCCAAGTAGAGCAAATTTCCAAGACAGGTAATGGATAATTGAAGGCAATGGTGCGTGACGCTACCAACTTTCATTATAACTACGTATTTACATTTCTCGCAGCGTCACAGCAACGGCACGGCAATAAAGGGGGAAGAGAATCTACACCCCTTTTTGCCTCAATAATGCGGGAGGAACATCCACACCCTTCGGGTTCAACAGTTGTTCATGGGGGAAACCCCCAAGACCACACTGTTTCACCGCATTTTGCCTCCCCTACAAGTTACTTAAACAAACGCAAAGTTATCCGCAATCAAGCTATCAGCAGTAATTCCTTGCAATACAGCTAATTCAGAATTATTGGCAGCAATCAAGGTGTTACCATCTTGCTCGGTAATGCTTAAATTATCAAAACCAATTCCCAAACCAGCAATACCTAAAACATCTTCACCGCTGATAAAGTCGGTTATGATATTCGCTGCGTCGGGAGTTTCAGCCGTAGCAATCCAGAATTGGTCGGCACCTGCACCACCAGTAATGATATTATCACCACCGCTCATTGCAAAGAATTTATCGTCACCTGCTCCACCGACAATTCTATCGGACATTCCCAGAATCAAAGTGTCGTCACCGGAGCCAGCGTAAATACGGTTACTACCTTCACTACCGATAGAAGCGTCAATTAAATCATCGGAACTACCAGCGAAAATAATTCCGTTACTACCTTCAACTTCAATAATATCTCCATCAAGTGAACCAAACACGGGTGGTACGGGTTCTGATTCTGGTGCGGAAGTTAAGTTAAAGCTGATATCGTATTCACCGATATTAATTCCAAAGTCGGGGAAAATACGACCGCTACCCGTACCAGCTTCCAAGGGGTCGTAAGTGCGATTACCTAATTGAGCGACACCCGCGTAGTAAGTTCCGGCTTCTTCAGCGGTGAACTCTAAGTAAGCGTCACGGTTTGCGTTGAAGATTTCATCTGGTGCTGGTGCGCCGGTAACTAAGTCTAATTCGTTACCTTCTGCATCAAATAAGCGTAGTTCGGAATCGAGTCTTTGTGTTGATTCAATTCCTTCGATTTCGTAGGGAATCGAGTCTACATCAATGCTGATTGTATCTCCAGCCTTGAGCGCGAAGCTGTACATATCCACATCTTCGGAAGCATCAACTAAGTTCCGAGTTGCGCGGTCAGAATCGATTTCACCGCTAACGGTTAAGGTGGGATTATCTGCGCTTAATCCGGTAACAATTGCATCGGTAATTGTATCGTTACCTTCGCTGAGGTCGGGACCGGATTCACCGGGTTCTTCCGTTTCGGGTTCTTCTGGAAGCGCTACGGAATCTGGGTTATCGGAAATACTGTAGGTGACCGAAGCACTATCTTCAGCAATGCTATAACCGGGACTTTCTACCAAAGAAAGTGTAAAATCTTCAATTCCTTCTAGAGCGTCTTCCGCATCTATTTGAGGATTGGTAGTTTCGTCAAAAACATTTAAAGTAATACTAGCTCCGTCTTCAAAAGCTCGGAAGTATAAGCCAGATGTAGAAAAGTTAGTAGTGGGGAAAACTCCTCCAGAAACTTCTGCATCAAAAATATTGAACTCACCGACTGCTGCTCTTTCACCTGTATTAGCGTAAATTAATACGCCATCTTCAGGTATTTCACCGTCAATATTAAAACTGAAGGTAACTTCTGTTCCTTCCGATTCAATTAAATTAGTTTCGCTGATACTAATTCCAACTGTGGGTTCGGAAGTAGGAGCGGGAACATCCGCTAAGGTATCGTATACGGTAACAGAAGTAGAGAAAGCACTTTCATTGACGACGTAACCTGTGGATGACTCTAAAGTAAAGTTTAGTACTTCTGGCCCATCAGTTTCTGCTTCTTCAAGGTCTTCAATATCAATACTAATCAAAGCATTCGGACTAGTCGCTAAGAAACGAATACCGCTAGGATTACCGCTATCATCGTATACCGCTCCGATAACTTCTCCACCTAAAGTAAATGGCGATCGCCCTAATCCCCCAAAATATTCGGTGAGGTCAAAGTCGCTGTTAATTACAACTTCTACACCATCTTCGGGAATCTCTCCTTCTACGTTCAATACTAAAGATAAGAGAGAAGCACCTCTTTGTTCTCCGAGAAATTCAACTAAATTCGGAGCTAAAACGGTATCGCGTAATTCGCTGCGTTCTCCGTTAAAGGTACCAAATACAGATTGCAAAGAAACTGTCGGGCCGCTTCCATCTCCAGGAGTAATTTCAGTTGCTGAGGGAGTATTATCTGTATTTAAACTAACGTTGAGGGTATATTCTCCACTGCTGCGTCCGGTACCGCTAGCGGGTTCTGTCGGTTCGTAAGGATTATTTTCACCGGGGTCATAAAAATCAAATTCACCGTTGGGAAAACTACTAACTCCTGCATAATAAGTACCGTCAGTTTCCGCAGTGTATTCAATATAGGAATCTCGGAAAGCTACAAAAGTTTCATTTGGTGCCCCGTCGTCATCGCTAATTGCGAGTTGATTACCTTCTGCATCAAACAAACGCAGTACTGTATCTAAGTCCGATGGATTTTCTAAATTAGTCTGAGCAGCATCTGCATCCAGACGAACCGTATCACCAGCTTTTAAATCAAAGGAGTAAAGGTCTACATCTTCGGTAAAATCAACATACAACCTTCCATCTTCTAGTTCGTAGCGGTTGCTGTTGTTATAGTCAATCTCTCCAGTGATAGATATCTCAGAATTGACTGAATTTAAGCCTGTCGCTTGTGCTAGTTCGAGAGTATCGTTAGGTTCGCTAACTTCTTCGGTAGCGGGAGGAATTTGTTCTACGGTATCGACTAAATTAAATGTTCCGCTGTTGGCTTCTGGATCTACTTGATAGCCGTCACCGGATTGTAAAGTAAAGACAGCAGATTCTAGTCCTTCCTCTACACCGTCGTTAGCAACGGGTAAATTAATAGTTGCTGATTGTTCGGTAATTGTAAACTGCAATTGCGGAGGAGCGCTTTCGAGAATCTGAATATCTCCAGAAATTCCGGTTGTTTCAATTCCTGTAGGGTCGAATTCTTCTAAACCATCAACAGTTACTCTAACAGTTACTCCTCCTTCAGGTGGTGTCGAGCTTAAAGTAAAATTATGAATTCCAACAGTACTGTCTGCTTCAACTAAAGTTTCTGGTTCAATAGTATAGCTAACTTGAAGTTGAGAATCAGGATTATCTGCAATAGTTAAACTTACCTCACTAGCATCGTCACTAACTGAATATGAAGGTCCTTGTACTACTTCAAAAGTAAATTCTTGAACTCCTTCAACAATACCCTCTTCTATTTCGGGATTAGTTGTCTCATCAAAAGCAGGTACGGTAATTGATGCACCATCTTCCAAAATTTTAAAATAGAAACCATTTGCAGCAAAATTAGGGAAAGGAGTTGTACCACCAGAAATTTCCGCATTAAAAACGTCAAATTCCCCTAAATCGCCAAAATTACCATCAACGCTATTAACATAAATCAATAAACCATCTTCGGGAACTTCACCATCGACATTGAAAGTAAACGTAGTGGTATTCCCTTCGCTTTCCACTAGCTGATTTTCGCTGACATTCATACTAACTTCAGGAAAACCACCTTCCGGAGCATCGACGACTGGTAAATCATCTAAACTGTCATTGAAAAATACAGTTGAAGAAGTATTATCAGCATCAACAGTATAACCAGAGCCAGCTTCTAAACTAAAAGTTGCTTGCTCAATACCGTCAGTTTCTACCTCATCCTTATTTTCCAAAGGTAAACTAATTAAAGCATTCGGACTAGTAACCAATAAACGAATTCCAGTTGCTGTTCCATCTTCGTTATAAACAGCTTCTAAAACTTCCCCTCCATAGGTAAGAGGAGTTCTGCCTAAATTAGCGAAATAATCAGTTAAAGCAATATCGCTGTCGATAACAACTTCCACACCATCTTCAGGAATTTCACCTTCGGTTTGCAAACTCAGAACTAAAATCGATGCTCCCGGTTGTTCTCCCAGGGATTCGACTAAGCTTTCAGCAAGAAGAGTATCGCGAAGCTCGTTTCTTTCACCGTTAAAAGTACCAGTTATCGTTTGTAGAGAAATTTTTGGTTCCATGATATTTCCTTGTGATTTTTAATTGATGTAGAAGGTGTACAGACGTAGCAGTGCTACGTCTCCCGACGTTTGAGGAAAGACTAACTATTCAAAATTTATGCAATCGAGCATTAGTAGTCTTTTTCATAAATTCTGATGGGTATACAATTTGTAGTCATAAAATTTTCACCTTATTACGCAGCATATTTGGCGCTAAAGCGCAACTACAAACCTGTCAAAATTAATGAAAAGGACTAGTAGTCTGTCCTATTAAATAGGATGGATTTATATCCCACCCACCGGGGGTTGCAAACCCCCCGCAGTCGCTACAACCGAGGGAACCTCGGCAACGCGCTGCTCTCCGTCTAATAGCAAAAGTCCTATGAATAGGACTAAAATACAACCCATCAAAATTAATGTAGTGAAGTACTAACGAAAACAAACTTATGTCAAATGAATACTTTTCAAGGTTAAAAAGTAGATTACGCTCGTTAATCTAGATGCACTAGCAATAAAATCAATTCTGACTCTTTTGAGAATTAATATCAACAAATCTCTTACGTAAATACTACTGTATATTCAAATTCATAGGGTAATATTTTCATAAACTTTTATGACAATACTGATTTACTTATAATCGAATAATTCAGAGCATAGGGCATGGGAAGATGGGAAAAGGGAGCAGGGGAGAGAGGGAGAGAGGGAGAGAGGGAAAGTTTTGATAGATAACAGGTAATTTAGAATTGGTAATTCGTAATTGAAGTCAATGGTGCGTGACGCTAACAAGAAAATTATAACTTCGTATCTACATCTGTCGAAGCGTCACAGCACCCTACCTACCGAAACCGCGCGGTCAATTTTTCAACATTTTAGAACAAACCTGTTTTGAACGTGGTGTTTACTTCCAGAAAGTAGATGCTCGAAAAACTTCTCAAATATGTCCTAACTGCCAGCATGAGACAGGCAAGAAAACTCTTTCTGAGCGTATTCATAAGTGTGATAATTGCGGGTATACGACTGATAGAGATATCGCAGCCGCTCAAGTAGTTTTGATTAGAGGACTTGCAGCCGTAGGGCATACGGTCAAGATGCTTAGTGAGGGTAAAACCATTGGGTTCCCTGTGAACTAAGAATCCCCTGCGTTCTACGCATGGGGAGTGTCAAATCTTTGGCGCTATGAGCGGAGCTTTCTCGCAGAGTAAGCGCAACTACGAACAATTGCTTAAACAAACGCAAAATTATCCGCACCTAAACTATCAAAAACAACGCCTTGCAATATTACTAATTCAGAATTATTTGCAATAATCACAGTATTATCATTCTGTTGATTAATGCTCAAATTATCAAAGCCAATACCCAAACCAGCAATACCTAAAACGTCTTCACCTATAGCAAAGTCTGTAATAATATTCGCTGTTTCCGGAATTTCGGCTGTAGCAACCCAGAATTGATCTGCACCTTCCCCACCAGTAATGATATTATCACCACCGCTCATTGCAAAGAATTTATCGTTACCTGCACCACCAACAATTCTATCTGAGATTCCCAGTATTACAGTATCTGCACCGCTACCGGAATAGATACGATTATTCCCCGTACTACTAATAGAAGCGTCAATCAAATCATCGGAACTACCGCTAAAAACAATTTGATTGCTACCTTCAACTTCAATTACCTCTGTGTCAATGCTTCCAAATACTGGTAAGGATTGTTTGCTATCAGTATCGCTTAGTATTAATTCGACATTGAGTTCGTATTCTCCCGAAAAAACGCCGATTTCGGGAAAAATCCAGCCGCTACCGCTACGTTCGACGTTAGGGTCATAATCGCGGTTTCCTAATTGACTTATTCCTACGTAATAATTACCAGTTTCTTCAGCGGTAAATTCTAGATAAGGGTCGCGGTGCAGTTGTTCGTCTGGTGCTGCTGCGTTATTAACTCGAATTAATTCGTTACCGTCAGCATCAAATAAACGTAGTTCGGAATCTAACCTTTGCTCGACTTCTGGAAATCTCGCGGTTTCAAAGGGAATGGAATCAATATCGATTTTTACCGTATCTCCTGCTGATAATTCCAAGCTGTAAAAATCAACATCTTCGGAAAAATCTCGATAATCTGCTCTTTCTACTCCGTCTTCTCTGGGGAAGAGATTTCCTTTTACTCTAGCGCTAGTGTTTTGCGGATTTAAATTTAAGTCAACTGCTTGAGATATGGTGTCGTTTGGGCCGGTTTCTTCAGCGGGTGGAGGAGTTTGTTCGGGAATATCTACTATAGTGAATGTTGTTTGATTAGCTTCTGAATTGACGAAGTAGTTATCGGAATTTTCAATTAGCGTAAAACTTGCTGTTTCTACTCCTTCTGCTTCACCGTCGGATAATACGGGTAATTCGACTGTAGCGGTGGTTTCGTTGATGTTGAGCAAAAATCCCGTGTCGGTAACTTCGGTAATTTCTCCCCCGGTAATTGCAACTGCTTCTAAATCGAATTCTGACAAGTTTGTTGCGTCTACCTGTACCGTAACTCCGTCTTCTGGTGGTGGTGCTGTTAAATCAAATGTATGAATGCTCGTGGTGTTTTCCGATTCGATTAAAACTTCGGGTTCCCCACTCAGGCTGACTTCAACTACAGAATCGGGATTATCTCCAACGATAAAGTTAACTGCTCCAGCGTTTTCGTTGATAGTATATAGCGAAGTTTCTTGTAGAGCAAAATTATAGCTTTGCAATCCTTCAGATATTGGATTTGGAAAAACTGAAAGATTAATTGATGCTTCTTGCTCGGTGATTTTAAAGTAGAAACCGCTGAATTCACCGTTGGGAAAGGGAAAAGCACCTCCAGAAATATCTGCATTTAATACGTCAAATTGAGAAAGTAGTTGTTCGTCTGCTTTGACATAAACTAGTACACCTTCTTCTGGGGGAGGTTCGCTTAAAGTAAATTTGAGCGTGGTCTCCGATGCTTCGGATTCATATAGTTCGCTATTGGTAATCGAAATGCTGACTTCTGGGATAACTTCCGGTGTGGGAGCTTGTTCTGGATTATCGTAAAAAGTTGCCGTAATTTGATTTTTAACTTCAGATACTCCGTAACCTTCCCCTGCTTCCAAGAAAAATGTCGCTTCTTCTGGCCCATCGGTTTCAGGTTCGACTAATTCTCCTCGTAATTGAGTCCTAGCATTCAAGGGGAAGAAAGTTTTGGGTTGAAATACTCGTAACTGAACTCCCGTTTCTCTTCCGGTGTCATCCGTCACTACATCAATTAATTCCGCACCGGGAGAAAAGGGAGCGGAAATCAACGAACGAACGGTAAAATAATCTCGTAAATAAGTATCGCTGTTGATTGTTACCAGAATACCTGATTCCGGAATTTCACCTTCAGTTTCTAAAAGTAAAGTTAAGATGGAACCTTGAATCGGAAGTCCTTCGACTAAATTATTACTGATTAAATTGTCTTCACCGTCATAAGTTGCACTGATGAAATCTAGAGAAACCGTTGGTTCTCCCGGTGCAGCGATATCAACAGTGTCAGGAGGTGTATTATTGCTTCTATCCAACTGTTCTGCAACTAAAAGCGGATTTTCTGGATTTAAAGTAATTTGTAAATCATATTCACCAATCCCCCGATAATCTAAACCACCGCGACTGTCACCGTCTCCGCTTTCAGGTACAAAAGGATTATAAGCTCTTTCCTTATACTGTTCCGGGTCGCCAAATAAATCTCCACCAAATCGGTAGGGAGTTCCATTAGTAAAAACACTTAATCCTAAGTAATAGCTGCCGTTGCTAGGAGCTTGAAATTCTAAGTAGGGGTCGGTAGAAGTTGCAAACAGTTCCCCAGCACCAGAACCCAAATCCCTCGCAGCTAATTCATTTCCCGACTCATCAAACAACCGAAAAATTACATTTCCTTGAGTGCGATCGCGTTCTAAATCGGGAATCGCTGGATTACCTTTAACTACCGCATCAACGTCAAAAGCAACGATATCATCAGCTTTTAAATCAACCTTATAAAAATCTACATCTTCAGTTCCATCAACATAAGTAAAGCTACCATCCGGATTTTGATAGCGGTTGCCAATATCAAAATCTAAACTACCGCTCAGCGTAACCTGGGAATTTTCCGAACTAATTCCCGAATCAATCGCCAGGGGAATAGTATCATTAGGTTCGCTGACATTAAAAGGAACTTCCTCAACCGTATCGGTAATATTAAAACTACCACCGCTCAAATCTGAATTTACCTCATACCCATCACCCGCTGACAAAGTGAAAGTTGCAGTTTCCAAACCTTCAGCTTCCCCATCAGCAGCAACGGGAAGATTTATCAAAGTAGTAAAATCGGTTAATTTTAAATCAAAACCATCCTCGCGGAGGTTGACAATTTCTCCATCGATAACTTCTATATTGTCTAAATCAAACTCGCTTAAATTCGTAGCTTTAACAGAAACAATCAATCCACCTTCAGGTATTATCCCTTCAGTCACATTAAAAACGTGAGCGCTGAAAGTTCCATCACTTTCTACTAAATAATTCGGACCCAAACTCAAGCTGACTTTAGGTAAACCAGTTGTTGAAGCCATGATATTTTTTATGATTTATTAAATTCTCGTTACAAGGCTCTGCCTTGTGACGTAGGTTTTAGGAGGCTCTGCCTTCTACTTGTTAGGCAGAGCCTTACGAATATGGGTTCCCAGCCAGAGACTGGGAACCAGTTATGAGGAGATAAAGAGATGGGGAACAAGGAAAAATTTTAACCTATTTCCAATGCCCAATGCCCAATGCCCCATGCCCTATTTCTTAACCAAACGCGAAATTATCCGCACTCAAACTATCTGCACCAATACCTTGCAATATCGCTAATTCCGAACTATTAGCACTAATCAAAGTATTATCATCCTGTTGGCTAATACTCAAATCATCAAAGCCAATACCTAAACCAGCAATACCTAAAACATCTTCACCACTAGTAAAGTCAGTAATGATATTCCCAGCTTCGGGAATTTCAGCAGTAGCAATCCAGAATTGGTCTGCACCAGCACCACCAGTAATGATATTATCACCACCGCTCATAGCGAAGAACTTATCGTCTCCCGCACCACCAACAATTCTATCTGACATTCCCAGTATTACAGTATCATCACCGCTACCAGCGTAAATCCGGTTACTGCCCATACTACCAATTGAAGCATCAATTAAATCGCTTTCGGTACCACCGAAAATAATTTGACCGCTTCCTTCAACTTCAACTATATCTGCACTAATAGTTCCAAATTCAGGTGTTAGTTCGGGTGTTGGTTCTGGTGTTGTAGGACGCTCATCTTCAATAGTCAAAGTGATGGAACTGCTGTTAGCATCTACTTCATAGAGTTCACCATTTCGTAAATTGAAGTTAATAGTTTCTGTCCCTTCTGCCACATCATCCTGGAAAACCGCCACCTCGATTGTTGCGGTGGGTTCAAAGATGCGGAAGAACAAACCACCTGCGGTTTCGTTAGTACCGACAATACTACCACCTTCTATTACTGGCCCTGTAACTTCGGTTTCGGCTTCTGGTAGACGTGGGTTTGTAGCATTAACATCGAATTCTGCAATTGCTCTAGGTGGTCCTTCTAGAAAGACGACTAAGCCTTCGGCTGGAATCTCACCCTGGGTTGTCAAGCTAATTGTTATTGGTGTTTGTTCGCTTTCATAGAGCGTATCAGCATTCGCTGAGATACCTACTGTCGGGCCAACTCCACCCGATACACCATCTGTAACAGTAAAAGTAGATTCATTGGCTTCAGAATTAACTGTGTAACCATCACCATCTACCAAACTGTAAGTGTAAGTTGCATCCGCTTCTTCAACGATATCATTGAATACCGGAAGCGTAATGCTCGCATCCGCTTCGGTAATTGTAAAGCTAAAGTCACTCAAGAAACCAGTTCCGGCAGCAGCTTCATCGGATGCGGTTTCACTGGAGTTTCCATCTTCGAGAGAGAAACGGTTGAGGGTACCACCGACGATATTACCATTGGTATTCTCAGCAAAACCGTTATCGAAGCGATAGAAGATATTGCCTGTTTCCGCGTCAAAACGAGTTTGAGCTACGGTAAACTGTTGCATGATACCGGCAGTGTCACCTTCTAGGTCTACGGTGATACCATCTTCGGGTATTTCACCTTCCACGCTGAAGTTCATCACCAACGCGGTACCTTCCGCTTCGTTGATTACTCCTGGTGTTGTGCTAAAGCTAACGGTGGGTTCGCCCATTTCTCCACCTTCTCCACCTTCGCCCATTTCTCCACCTTCACCACCTTCAGATAGTTGAACCCATTCTTCAGGAAGTAGATTAGCAAGGATTTCAAAATCACCGTTACCATCAGGTTCGAGAACGTAAGCTATCCCCTGTGGATTAGGATAAATGCCTGTTCCCGCTTCAAAGATATCATCATGTCCAACGATAATTGTGTTTGTTCCTGCTTCTGGTTCCGCAGTCAATAAAGGCAAAACATTTGCCCTCATCTCTTCTACCTGTTCTTCGGTATAGTCTTCAAACGGTAGAAAATTCAGTGCAGGGTCTTTTTCGTATTCACCAAAAGCTATTGCAGCAGTGTTAATAGCACGACCGTATTCGCTGGTAATCACGTCGTCGTAAGGTATTTGAGATAAATCAAACCCTTCGCCAATCGCTAGAGATTGTTGCACCCCAAATTCACTCAGCACTCTTTGTGTAGAGAAGTCAGTCACATCCGCTGTTACCTGATCTGCAAAATCTTTCTCTGTTTGAGCGTGTCTGAAGTAGATTACGTTACCACCATCTTGCAGTTCGTCTAATAGTTCTTCACCTACTAACTTGTCTACAAACTCAGCATTTGCTTGTTCCCCAGGAGTTAATTCACCTTCATAAGTAGGAGCAGGAGTTACTAAATCAAAACTATCTCCCGGTTGATAACCTTCGCCGTCGGTTCCAGCTTCGCCGCCTTCACCACCTTCTCCACCTTCAGTGGACTCGCCGGATTCTCCACCTTCTCCACCTTCAGTAGACTCGCCGGATTCGCCACCTTCTCCAGCTTCACCACCTTCAGTAGACTCGCCGGATTCGCCACCTTCTCCGCCTTCTCCACCTTCAGTAGACTCGCCGGATTCTCCACCTTCTCCGCCTTCACCACCTTCAGTAGACTCGCCGGATTCGCCACCTTCTCCGCCTTCACCACCTTCAGTAGACTCGCCGGATTCACCACCTTCTCCGCCTTCTCCGCCTTCTCCACCTTCAGTAGACTCGCCGGATTCGCCACCTTCTCCGCCTTCACCACCTTCGTTGGATGAGGTACCATCTGCATCTTGGAGCGATAAAGTCACAGCACCGGCACTAGAGTCTATTGTGTATCCCTCACCTGGTTGAAGAGCAAAAGTTATATCTTGTGCATCATCAACTTGGTCGTCAAAAATTGGCACAGCTATAGTTGCTGGGGATGCGTTAATGAGAAAATCAAAACCACTGGTAGTATCATTAACTCTTACAAATCGCCCATTACTAAATTGGGCTGCAAATACATCTAATTGACCTAGAGCATTTTCGGTTGGACTGTCAATAGCAACAACCAAACCACCTTCTGGTATTGCTTCACTGGAAGTCAGCGTAATTGTCAACACAGTTCCTTCTTCTTCAACGAGAACTGTAGGATTCGCACTTATTGAAACTGCCATAATTTTTCTTGATTACAGAGTAAGTGTTTATACAATCGATTTTCCTGGCAGTGGTAATTATGCCACCGTGGAATTAGTCATATTATAAGGATTATTTCGCGCTCATCATCAAACTAAAGGCTTATAATTACCTAACAGAGCTAGGTATAACGTCGGACAAAGTTTTTAGCTTACTGTTAAATAGACTATTGCGAAATAATCCCAACTTTTTAAACTTACGTAAATACTACTATAAACGATAGTTCATATAAGTAGCAATTTATGAAGTTTTCGTGAAGAGAATGGGAATTGGGGATTGGGGATTGGGCATGGGAATGGGTCGAAGCAGGAAAAAGGTGAGCATAATTCGTAATTCGTAATTCGTAATTCGTAATTAAAGCCCCATAAATATAATTTAGGGGCTTCTACATGACAAATCCACGGATAAATCCGGGGGCTTCTGACCTTAAAAATTCACTTGGTGAGAGGGTAGAGGTAGAAGAATAAATAATTCAAATAAGTAATTATTCATGCTTGAACTTTGACAATCAATTTACCATCGAGTAATGTAGCTAGGATTGATGCCAAAAACATCAAAAATTAAGTTAATTGTTACTTTTGTAGACCCTTCTTCTTCTACAAGTACTGATGGATTAGCACTAATTGAAGAAGCCATAGCCATTGTCGCGAAAGTTTATCAAAATTTAGACTTACTACCGGAACTAAGGTTATTTGAAGTTAAAATAAATAATCTTTAGTTCTATTTTTTACCGTTTGCATTTTTCTTTGAGTAGAGTTTTATAAGTGCAAATTTTGCATTATTAAAACTTGATTCGTAGTTGTGGTGACAAAAAATTTATAATGTAGAGACGTAGCACTGCTACGTCTCCCCGCATTTGGCGATTTACATCAAGTTGTAGGTTGGGTTAGCTTGTAGGGTGCGCTCCGACCTCGACAAATGATGATTTTTATGAATTACTTGATACTGTCTTCACGCACCTTATTTTGATAGATAACGGGTAACTGGTGAACTACTGCTGCACCAAGTTCCCGCTCATGTGCAAGTAGTGTTAGCGCAGCGTCTCCCGGAGGGTAATGGGTAATTGAAGGCAATGGTGCGTGACGCTAACAAAAAAATTATAACTACGTACTTACATTTCTCGCAGCGTCACACACCCTACAAATTACTTAAACAAACGCAAAATTATCTGCAATCAAACTATCAGCACCAATTCCTTGCAATATCGCTAATTCCGAACCATTCGCAGCAATCAAGGTGTTATCTTCCTGCTGGGTAATACTCAAATCACCAAAGCCAATACCTAAACCAGCAATACCTAAAACATCTTCACCACTGGTAAAGTCGGTAATAATATTCGCGGATGAAGGAGTTTCAGCGGTTGCAATCCAGAATTGGTCGGCACCTTCCCCACCAGTAAGAATATTATCACCGCCGGAAAGTGCGAAGAATTTATCGTCACCTTCTCCACCGACAATTCTATCTTCGGTTCCCAAAATCAAAGTATCGTCACCGCTACCGGCGTAAATACGGTTGTTTCCTTCGCTGCTGATTGAAGCGTCAATTAAATCGCTTTCACTACCACCGAAAACAAGCTGACTGCTTCCTTCGACTTCGATAACGTCCGCTTCGATTGTTCCGAATGTAGGGGAAGGAGTTGCGGAAACTTGACTATCATCAATACTGAAAGAAACTTCTTGAGCGTTGGAGTTAACTTCGTAAATTTCTCCATCTACTAAGCTGAAGCTAAATTCTTCTAAACCTTCGTTTGCACCATCATCGAAAGTCGTTAAGCTGATACTCGCATTACTGTCGGTAATCGTCGCCAAGAAACTACTTCCTCCTGCATCTCCGACAGTAGGAAAACCATCGATACCAGTTGTTTGAATCGCAGGATTCCCATTTTCGTCAAAAATGCTAAATTCACCGAGGATACCACTGGTTTCGCTATCGACAAGAACCGTTAAACCGTCTTCAGGGATTTCTCCATCAACATTAAAGTTAACGGTAAATTGTTCTCCTTCACCAAGTTCGGTTTTGCTAAAAGAAAATCCGACTGTGGGGCCAACTCCAGCACCACCATTAGCGTCAACTAAGGTAACGGAATCGCTGTTAGTATCGGAAACGGTATAGTTAGAATCTATCGAACCATCATTTTCTAAAACGGTAAATCCAAATTCTTCATCTTCCTCTTGAATCACGTCGTTGAGGATGGGGAAAACAATCGAACCTTGATTTTCTGAAATAATTAATTCAGTAGTACTGGTTTCGGGGTCGAAAAATTCACCGATTGCGATATTGTTAAAGCTAACATCAATCGCACCATCTACTTGATCTGTTAAATCAACATCGCCACTGATAAGAAATGAAAGTCCGTCTTCGGGAATTTCCCCATCTACGCTAAAGTTAGCAGTTACTATTGCTCCTTCGTCTTCTTCGGAAACCAAATCTGGTTCAATGTTGAAACTAACTACTGGTGCTTCTGCTGTTGGTGGTGTGGGTGTAGTACCGCTCGCATCGCTGAAATTGAGAGTTATTGCACCGCTTTCAGAATCAACTTGATAAGCTTCCCCATCAATTAACTCAAAGGTAAATGATTCATCAGCTTCATCTTCATCTACACCATCGTCAATTACGGGTACGGTAATAGTAGCGGTGGGTTCGGTGATAGTAACGAAGAAACCACTATCTCCATCGGCTGGACGAGGAAACTCGCTAAGTCCTGTAGTCTCAATTTGAGCCACATCAAATTCAGTTAGAGACCTCTGTTGAGTTGCTGCACCATTGCTATCGTTGACTAAAACGGTAAGTCCTTCTGCGGGAATCTCCCCATCAACGTTAAGGGTTAAAGTAATCGAATCTCCTTCAACTACATCGGTTTTATCTACAGTTAATCCTACGGTAGGTCCTGCTGGTTGGGTTTCGTCAACCACGTTTAAAGTTACGCTACCAGCATCAGGAGCAACTTCGTATTCTTCTCCGTTCACAATCGTAAACGGAAGTTCTAAAGGTTCTTCGGCAAGAATATCATCAAATACTGAAGTAGTAATTGATGCTGTAGGTTCGGCTATAGTCACGAAGAAACTGCTACCACCTGCATCTCCGACTTCGGGTAATCCTTCAATACCATCTAGTTGCAGCGTACTTAAATCGGATAAATCAAATTGTCCCAAAGCACCAGGAACGGAACTTTGAACTAAAACCTGTACCCCATCTTCGGGAATATCCCCATCTAAATTAAAGTTAATGGTTAGTTCATCACCTTCGGTTAAGTCAGTTTCACTAGCAGAAATTCCCACATTCGGACCAACTCCGGGACCTCCGTTATCGTCGGTAATCGTAAACAAGGTTGAATTTTGAGATGAATCAACTGTATATCCATCTCCTTCCACAAGTTGGAAGTCAAAAGGTTGAGTACCTTCTTCGATAATGTCATTAATGAAGTAAAGCTTAAATGAAGCTTCAGGTTCAGACAATAAGATGTTTAATCTGCCAGTGTCATCAAAACCAACGATGTCAGAATTAATGAATTCCGCTTCGGGAGAAGCTGCAAATTGATTGGTAAAGTCAAAAGGAATATCAGGATTGCCACCCGAAGTATCCAAGTTCACCGTAATTCCTTCTTCGGGGAAATCACCTGTAACATTCCACTTCCACTCAACTAAGTTGTTTTCAGCTTCTTCCGAGAAGGTTGCGGGGGTTGTTTCAAAGCTGACTACTGGTAATTCTCCTGTGGTCGTTGTTGGCTCCGGTGTTGGCTCCGGTGTTGGTTCTGGTGTTGGCTCCGGTGTTGGCTCTGGTGGTGTGCTTTCTGCGTCTTGAAGTGTCAAAGAAATAGAACTTGCGCTCTCATCAACTGTATAACCTTCACCTGGTTGCACGGTAAACGTTAAACCTTCGATAGCGTCAGCAACTTCGTCATCGAAAATTGGTAAAGTTAAAGTTCCGGTTTGTTCGTTGAGTCGAACGTTAAAACCCGAAGTATCATCATTCACACCTACTAAACGCAGGTTCTCAAACTGGGTAGCGAACACATCTAATTGAGCTAACGCATTTTCGGTTTCGCTATCCACGGTGACAACCAAACCACCTTCAGGTATTGGTTCGCTCGAAGTTAGGGTAATCGTCAGTACAGTTCCTTCTTCTTCTACAAGAACTGTGGGATTCGCACTTATTGAAACTGCCATAATTTCTGTCCTATTAAGTAGTATCTTTTTACACGTTAATTTTGTTTTGCAGCGGAAGTCGTAACTCGAATTAACGCACCTTCAGAGCCGGAATCACTTTACTAATTAATCTTGAAATAATTATTGCGAATAAATCTCAAGATTATCACTTACGTAAATTTTATGATAAATTCTGCTTCACGAAAGTAACTTTTGATGAAGATTCTGTAAAGCAAGCAGATAAAATAAACAGTTTGGAATTTTATATTTATTTAAGAAAAGGGTGCATTGAGCTTTATGAAAAGCAGCAATACACCCTTGGTTTAAATAGGTCGTGAAAAAGCGAGTTTGTAGTAAGGGCTTAAGCCCTTCAAGGACTGAAGTCCTTACTACGAAACTTGATTAATTAACCAAAAGCAAAGTTTTCTCCGGTTAAGCTATCGGCAGCAACATCAGTCAATATTGCTAAATCTGTACCGCTAGCAGCAATTAAGGCATTGTCTCCCTGCTGAGTGATGCTGACATCCTCGAAGCCAATACCTAATCCAGCAATACCAAGGACATCTTCGCCACTGATAAAGTCTTTGATAGTATTGATCCCATCGGGTAGTTCTGTGGTTGCAATCCAGAATTGGTCTGCACCTGCACCACCATGTATGATGTTGTCTCCACCGCTCATAGCAAAGAACTTGTCGTCACCTGCACCACCAGAATAGTGGTCATCAGTTCCAAGTATGAAAGTATCGTCACCGCTACCACCATAGATCCGGTTTCCACCTTCGCTAGCGATAGAAGCGTCAATTAGGTCATCTGAACCACCACCGAAGACAAGTTGTCCGCTATCTTCTACTTCGATAACATCCATTTCGGTAGTTCCGAATTCTGTTGTGAATTCGGTATCAGTTTCACCTTCTCCTGGGTCGGGTAATTCCGGCTCGGGTTCTGGCTCTGGCTCGGGTTCTGGCTCTGGCTCGGGTTCGGGTTCGGGTTCCGGCTCAGGTTCTGGCTCTGGCTCGGGTTCGGGTTCCGGCTCAGGTTCCGGCTCAGGTTCTGGCTCTGGCTCGGGTTCCGGCTCGGGTTCCGGCTCGGGTTCTGGTTCTGGCTCAGGTTCTGGCTCAGGTTCTGGCTCGGGTTCCGGCTCGGGTTCGGGTTCTGGCTCAGGTTCCGGCTCGGGTTCGGGTTCTGTTTTAAAACTACATAAACTACGTTGAACCGAATGTATATCTTTAGCTAGCTAAAGGTTCACAGATGGTAAATCTGGCAATTTAAGCCCGTATACAAGGCTAATTACGTCCAAGCATATCTTTTTAAAGCTCGATAAAACACTCGAACGCACGCAACAAAATACTCAATATGTTAATTCCCATGAAAATACAAGGATAGCTACGAAGCTTCCTACATTTACGAATGCCTTCTATCGAAGGGAGATAAATGAGTTTCAGTTGCGTTTACGTCAATTCCGTGGTAGACGATTGGAAAGAGAGTATTAAACTTGACTATTTGCAATACATCCATAGTTAAATCTCACTTTATTTCCGTTTACATCTTCCTACAGGCAGAGTTGATATCGACCAAGCTATAAATCGATTTTCTTTACTCAAAAAGTGATTGTATTGAGAATAGCTCTCAATATACTTAAAAGCAAAGACAGTAACATTGTAGTTTTAAATTTTGTAATGCAAGTAGAATCTTCATGAAGTTTGTATAAAGAGAAATTACTTGTCAGTATATTTGGCGTTGATTCTATTGAAAAAGATAAATATTAATATTGGGTATTGGGAAATTGGTAATTAGTAATTAATAATTGTTATGCACATTTGCATCCGAATTAGTGTAAGATAATTGGCTGTGCAAAATTTGCACAATAAATAAGAAAGAAGATTAATTTAACCCCTTTAACCTTTGACCCTTAACCTTTATGATTGATTTCTTCTTTTACCTGCTCGTCGCAATCGGGTAAAAGCTTTTCAACATTACGCAAAGTGGGGACAAAGTAGCCGCCTATACCTACTAGCAATATCCAAATAGAAGCAATCGCGTATATTACGGTAATCCCAGCCCCGTTACTAGTGCCAAATATCGCACCGAAAATCGGAACTAAAGCACCTCCGGGCTGCATCGCTGGTTCAAATACTTTATCTGCTAAGGGACCGGCAATTAAAGGGGCTGTTAAAGAAATTACTATACCAATTGATTGGTCGGCTGCTAAAACTCTTCCTTGTAATGATGACGGAACTTTGGCATACCAAATTGCATTACTTGAACTATAAAACAAAGGGGTATGCATTGTAGAAAGAAACATTGATGACATCCACAGCCAGGGTATTTGCGTAAAAGCAAGGAAACTTCTAAAGAAGCCAGCACCAATAAAACCGATTAGCATACCGTGAATTTTACGTTTGAAACCACCCCAAGTACTTAGCAATAATGCTCCGATAACACCTCCTAAACCAGCAGCGGTTGTTACGCTACCTAAAATTTGGGAATTACCGTTTGTTCGCGCCAAAATTAAAGGATTGTACAAGACTTTAGCTATATCATTGGGGAGAGCGAATAAAGTAAACGCAATTACCATCATTAATAAAGGTGGTTTAGCAAAGATATAGCGGAAACCAAAAGTTAACTTTTGCCAAATATTTTCTTGAATGGGATTTTCACTATCCGATGCTTCGGCTGTTGGTTGGGGAATATGGGAAATTAATAAAGTTATCAAACCCACAAAAAAGGTGGCAATATCGACAGCGATGATTCCACCCAAGCCAATTATAGGGTAAAGGCCGCCAGCTAAAGCCGGAGAAAGAATTGCTGAAGCATAGTTGACAGCAGAACTCATACTACCGGCACGAGTATACTGTTCTTTGGGTACCATCAAAGGAATAGAAGCAGAATAAGCCAAAGTTTGGATTTGTCCAAAACCGCCATAAATTGCTACTACACAATAAAGATGCCAAACCTCTAATCTATCGGTGAAGTGTAATAAACCGATGGTAAGAGTGCATAAAAAAGCCACAATATCGCCAAGCAGCATTAACTGTTTGCGGTTAAAGCGGTCTACAATTATTCCAGAAAATGGAGTTATCAGCAGTCGCGGTAATTGAACAAAGAAACTGACCAAAGTTAAAGCAGTTGCCGAACCAGTAACTTGCCAAACCCAGATTGACAGTGCAAATACGGTCATATAGCTGCCGATGCTAGATACTATTTGACCGAGCCAGATGATGATGAAGGTACGCATTTTCGGGTAGAGGGGGGAGAGGGGGTAGAGGGGAGAGGGGGAGAATTTTAACTCCTCACTCCTCACTCCTAACTATTTATTACCAATTACCAATTACCAATTACCAATCCAAAATCCAAAATCTAAAATTCAACTGACACTTTTCCAAAAACGGTGAAAGGAGCGCCGGGAATGACGCGCAGGTCGTTTCGGGCACCTTGATAATAGTTTACGTCAAATAAATTTTGGAAGTTTAATGATGCAGATAAGTTTCTACGTCTGTAAAATAAGGAGGCATCTGTTCGCAGGTAGCTGGGTAAACTAAAGCTATTATTAAAATCTCCTTGACGTTCCCCGACGTAATATAGTCCTAAACCCAATCCCCAACCTCGCAAGTTTCCGGATTTAATTTGATAGGTAGTCCACAAACTAGCGCCGTGTTTGGGAACGTTACGTAGGGAGTTGCCTTCGGGAAAGGTATCATCTTCAGAAATTATGGCATCTGTGTAAGCGTAACTGGCTATAATGTTCCATTCTGGTGTAATTTCACCGGCTACGCTGACTTCTACTCCTTGACTGCGCTGTTTTCCTGTTTGCTGGGAGCCAAAACCACTGTTTGCTCCTTCTTCGATGACGTTTGTCCGCTCTAAATGGAATAGTGCGAGCGTTGTTGAAAGTTTATTGTCTAGTAAATCGGCTTTGACACCTATTTCATACTGCGTACCTTTTTCTGGTATAAATGGGTCGCCAGTAATAAGTTCATCTTGCTCGTTAAGAAAAGTTTCTCGTCCAATCACGGGTTTAAATGACCGGGTATAGCTACCATAAAAGGATACGTTTTCGGCTGGCTTATAAACAATACCCGCACGAGGACTAAAAGCTTCATCTGTACGGTCAAAACTTTGCCTTAAGTCTAAACGGTCTTCGTAAGTTTGGTCGGCTACATCAAAACGTCCACCTAATACTACAATCCATTGCTTTGATAATGAAATTTGGTCTTGGAGATAAAAGCCGATGGAATTTGTTTCTGTTCTGACATCTTCAAGAGGAATTGGAAAATCGTTGAGGCTTTCGGGTGAATATTCGGGATTAAAAATATCAATCGGACCAATTCCTTTGAAAGTAAGCGCGTCTTCAAATGTATCTCGCGATATTTCTACACCAAAAAGCAGTTCGTGTTTTATATCGCCAGTGGCAAATTTACCACTTACACTGGTGTTGAGATTCAAGCTGCTTAATTCATTGGGATTTTCTAGGACAATCCGGTCTAAAGTGCGATTATCACCTCTGAGTCCCCTGGGAAAAACAAAAGTACTTGTTGGCACATCTGCTGTAGAAATCAACAGTTCGTTGGCAAATTTCAAGTTATCGTTAAATTCATGTTTGAATCGATAACCCCAACGAGTTACTCTACTTTCACTTTCTGAAAGTGATGGTTCTCCTAAATTGGCACTCGAATCAATTTCACCTTCGGGATTATCTACTACTGTTCCCAAGGCTGGTACTTCTGGAGCACCTCCAGTAGTGTTGTATGTCAGATGTTCTAATTCTGCGATTAATTGGGTTCGGTCAGAATTAATTAATTTGACTACGGGAGATACAAAAAATGTCCGTCTTTCTTCAAAGTCTCTAAAACTATCTGACCATTGATAAGAACTTGTCAAACGATATGCAGGAGAATCAGTTCTACTGCCTAAAGGTCCGGTAATATCAATTGACGGACGATACAAACCGAATTGTCCAACCTGAAAATCAAATTTATATGAAGGGTCATTTAATGGTACTTTTGTAATCACATTTACTGTACCACCCAAGTCACCTTGTCCAAATAATACTGAAGCAGGTCCTTTGAGAATTTCAAATCGTTCTACGTTGGTTACTTCTGAAAGAGTTCCTAAAGTAGTATCTCGCAATCCATTTCTGAGAGTGTTTTCACTTTCAAATCCGCGAATTACAGGAGTGAGGGCTGGAGTATCTGAAGCGACACGTCCTGTAGTTACTCCCGCGCTGTTGCGTAGCGCATCTCCCAAGCTTGTAACTCCCTGTTCGTCAAGTACTTGTTCGGGAACGGCTTGAATTGACTGGGGTACGTTAATAACTGGAGTATCAGTTCTGGTTCCTACAGAAGATTCTATAATCCGATATCTTGTGGGAGCGCTACCCGTAACTACGAGTTCAATTACGTCATCTTCTGTTGACTGGGTTGGCTGTTGGTTTGTTTGAGTCTCTTGTTCTTGAGGTGTTGTAGGTTGTGATTGTTGAGGTGTGGTTTGAGCATTCGTACCTTCAACGGTTGAAATTCCCAGAATAAATTCCTGTCCTTGGGTTCTGGGTGCTGTTGCTTTTGGTGGCGCACCTTGTCCTGTAATCTCCACGCGAATAACGTTACCATCAATATTAGTTACTTTAACTAGTGCAATTCCTTGGAGAGGATTAACTAATTCAAATTGATTACCTTTAGGTAATTCCAATACTGCATTGGGAATATCGGTAACAATTGCATTCCCGACAGTAGTTATTTTTGCGGGTTTAAGCAACTTTGGATTTGGGGTTTTGAGAACTACTTCTAAACCCGCATCTGTCTCGTAAAGTTCTACAGCAGTAACTTTAATCGGACTATTTGTAGGGGAGGTCGATTGGGAAACCAAGGAAGAATCAAAAATCTTTGAATCGGTTGTTTCTGCTTTTTCCTTTGCCCATGCAGGAGCAACAGCAATTATACTAACCGCGCTTATAAGCCATATATTGATAAGAAATAACCGCTGCTTCATTGCAATATCCTCAAAACTTAACATTTACTCTACAAATTTTTGGTTAATCAACTCCAGACCATAAGATGCACGAAAATCAAAATCATACAATTAATTTAGTAAAACTATTTACTGGTATCGGCTCATTTTAGTTAACCTTGCACCCTCAGATAGATTAAATATTATCTGTTTTTAATACTTGAGTTATAAATTTCCTTTCTCAAGCATGCTTGAGAGCAGCTTCATTTTTGTTACACCATGTTAATTACTAAGGTTTTATTCTCTCTTGCGGGAGGAAACTTAACAATTTTGTTGAAAATCGCTTCAAAAACTATTATCACAATAGTTGCATAAAAAGGTACTTAGCAGATATATTTAGTTATACTAAACTAAGAATTGTTTAAGTCATTGTCAAAAAAGTATTATTTGGTTCTTGATTAGAGTTTATTTGTTCGTTACAAATACTTATACGTTTATTATTTAATTATCTTTTTTATGGAAGCAAACAATAAATTGAAAAGCCCATAACAAGTATCCTTGTATAATCGCTGACTTATTCTCACAAGTAAAGAACTGTACTATAGCTATTGAACTCAAAACCATAATAATTTATTGAGAATTATTTTTATTAATTAAGATTTAAAGCGCTGCACCTATGTCTACAGATTTCCCGACATTTTCTACAATTGTTGATTTGATGCAGTACCGCTCGAATCATCAACCCGAACAACAAGGTTATATTTTTCTCGCAGATGGTGAAAGCCAGGAAAATTCCCTTAGTTACAAAGAATTAGATGTAAAAGCGCGATTAATTGCGGCTCATCTCCAAAGTTTGAATATGATAGGGGAGCGAGCGTTGTTACTATATCCGCCAGGGTTAGAATTTATTGCAGCTTTTTTGGGATGTTTGTATGCAGGTGTTATTGCAGTTCCTGCTTATCCACCAAGGAAAGGACAGAGCTTGCTTAGGGTGAAATCAATTGGGTCAGATTCTCAAGCAGCGGTTGTGTTGACGACTCAATCTTTAGTCGGTTTTATTAAATCACAACAAACAGCAAATTTACCAAATGTAAAATATGTCATCGCCACTGACAGCTTACTTCAAGATTTAGCTTATTATTGGCAAAAGCCCGCAATCAATTCTGAAAGTCTGGCTTTCTTGCAATATACCTCTGGTTCAACGGGAAATCCTAAAGGTGTGATGGTGAGTCACGCTAACTTGCTGCATAACGAACAAATCATCAAGCAAGGATTTGGACATAGCGGGGATACTACTGTTGTTGGCTGGTTGCCTTTTTATCATGATATGGGACTGATAGGGAATGTATTGCAACCACTGTATTTAGGTATTTGCTCGATTTTAATGCCACCTGTAACCTTTCTTCAGAAGCCTATTCGTTGGTTAAAAGCAATTTCTGATTATAAAGCAACTACTAGCGGCGCTCCCAATTTTGCTTACGAGATGTGTTTGCAAAAAATTACATCAGAGCAGCGAGCAAATTTAGATTTAAGTTCTTGGGAAGTGGCTTTTTGTGGTGCGGAAACAATTCGCGTTGAGACTTTGGAGAGATTTGCCGAAGCATTTGCAGAATGTGGATTTCGTAAGGAAGCATTTTACCCTTGTTATGGTTTAGCGGAAGCAACATTATTTGTTACTGGTGGTGAAAAAACAGCACTACCTAAAGTTATTCATGTTGACACACAAGCTTTAGCTCAAAATCGGATTGAAGTTAAGGAAGATTTATCGGAAACTGCTGCAATAGTTAGTTGTGGTAGGGTTATAGCGCAAGAGGTTGCCATAGTTAACCCAGATGATTTGTTACCCTGTGATGAAAATGAAGTTGGAGAAGTTTGGGTAACGGGGGAAAGTATTGCTCAAGGTTATTGGGGAAAGGTTGAAGAAACAGCAGAAATTTTTAAGGCGAAAATTGCAGGTGTTGAGGAAAAATCTTATTTAAGAACTGGGGATTTAGGATTTTTACAAGAAGGGGAATTATATATAACTGGAAGAATCAAAGATACGATTATTATTCGAGGTTTAAATTATTATCCGCAAGATATTGAGTTAACGGTTGAACAAAGTCATCCTAGTTTACAGTTCGGATATGGAGCGGCTTTTGGTGTGGAAATTGCTGGAAAAGCGAAAGAAGAAGGGTTAGTGATAGTTCAGGAAGTGAAGCGGGAAGGTTGGCGGACTGTTGATGTTGATAGTGTAATTGAGTCAATTCGGGCAGCGGTTTCAAAGCAGCATCAGCTACAAGTTTATGCCGTGCTTTTACTGAAACCGGGAAGTATTCCGAAGACGACTAGCGGTAAAGTTCAAAGGTATGCTTGTCGTGCGGGTTTTGAGAATGGTGGTTTGAATGCGATTGGGGAATGGCGTTTTGAGGAGAGAGGGGGAGAGGGAGATGGTGAGTCTACTCGCGTGGGTCGTCTCCCGACCTTGAGCGAAGTGGCAAACCCGAAGGGGGAGATGGGGAGATGGGGAGATGGGGAGAATCAAAAATCTAGAATTTCTGCTTCGGAGTTAATTGTTTGGTTGAGGGAGTATGCGGGTAATTATATTAATTCGCGTTTGATTGATGAGCGTCGTTGTGTTCCTCCTCATATTGTGTTGGATTTTGGCAATCGGGGATTGTTGGGAATGCAGGTTCCTCGTGAATATGGTGGTTTGGGATTGGGGAATTATGACACGATGCGGGTGTTGCAACAGTTGGGAGCGATTGACACTACTTTATCGCTGTTTGTTGGATTAAATAATATTTTGGGAATTCGTCCGATTTTGCGGTACGGTAGCAAGGCTTTGCAGGATGAGTTATTGCCTATTTTGGCGACGGGAAGGGAGTTAGCAGCTTTTGCGATTACTGAACCCGGTGCTGGTTCTAATCCTCAAGGGATAACTTCTCAAGCTATTCCTGATGGTGATGGTTGGAGGTTAAGCGGTACGAAAATTTGGAGCGGATCTGCTGCTTGGGCTGGTGTCACTAATGTATTTGTACAGCATCAGAATCCAGATGGAACCTGGCAGGGTATTAGTGGGTTTGCGGTACGAAAAGGTACCGGGATGCGTCAGGGTAAAGAGGCTTTGACAATGGGAATGCGGGGAATGGTGCAAAATACTATTTACCTTAATGATGTGACCGTGGGTGGAGAACAGATGTTGGGTCAGCCAGGTGCTGGAATGCATGTAGCACAAGACGCGATGATGTATGGAAGATTGGCGATCGCCGCAGCTAGTGTGGGAGGAATGAAGCGCTGCACTCAGTTAATATTGCGTTATAGTTCTCGCCGTTCTGTTTCTACAGGTAAATTATTAGAGAATCCTTTTGTACTTAAGCGGTTAAGTGAAATTACTGCCGCTATAACTGCTACGGAAAATTTAGTTTCTCAAGTTGCTCGACGATTGGATGCAGGAGAAATTATTCCCACAGAAATATACACGGCTTGTAAGACTACTGCTCCTGAATTTTATTGGCAAGCTGCCGATAGCTTGGTGCAAGTATTAGGTGGACGCGGTTATATTGAATCGAATATAGCACCGCAGATTTTACGAGATGCCAGAATTTTACGTATTTTTGAAGGACCTACAGAGACATTGAATATGTTTTTAGGTTCGCGGGCAATACATGAAAGCGAAAGTTTGACAAGTTTTATTAGTGAAAGTTTTCAAGCTCCGGAAATAGCTGAGAAATTGCAATTAGCAGCTATTGCGATTAATAAAAGAACCTCAGAAACCTCACCCCATCCCTCTCCTTATCAAGGAGAGGGGGAAACCTCACCTCAAAGTAACGGACAATCCTCGACCTACCAAGGAGAGGGGACGGGGAGCCACTGCGTTGCGGAGGTTCCCTCCGTTGTAGCAAGTGGCGTGGTGAGGTCAACTCGTTGGGCTGCTATACTTACGGGTGAAATCACAACTTTTGCGATTCTTTGGGGTGCTTTACATCAAACCCAAATAGATTCACCTTCGGAGTTAATTTCTCGCGCTATTGAATGGGTACAATTTAATTTTGAAGAGAAACTCAAACAAGCTCTATTAAATTCCCAACCTCAAGTTTTATCTTCCGAAGAAAATGCCGAATTAATATCTAGTTACATTAATAGTATCGGCGATATTGAACAAACCCTACCGGGAGAAGATTGGGAATTAGACGAATTTTTACGTCAAGAAGAAAGAAATAAGAAGGAAGAAGAAATATTTTCTCCCCATCCCCCCATCTCCCCCTCTCCCACTCCCCCCATCTCCCCCTCCCCCACTCCCCCCCTCTCTTCTAACACCGCTTCCTCAATCCAAAACTGGCTAATCAACTGGTTGAGTCAAAAATTAAAAATATCTCAAAACAGTATAGATATAAATAAATCTTTTGCTGACTATGGGATTGATTCTGTAATAGCTGTAGAGTTAGCTCAGGATTTACAAGAATGGTTGAATTATCCCCATGCTATTGAAGCCACAATCGCTTGGAATTTTCCTACAATTGAATCATTGAGTAATTATCTTGCTCAAATAATACAAGAAATTCCCAAAGAGAATAAACCCGAGGTCGAACTCCCAACAGAAGATTCATCTGAATTAGAGTCAATGTCCGATGTGGAATTAGCGCAGTTACTCGCAGCAGAAATTAGTGCAGTTAAAGGGAGGGGAAGCGAATGAGCCAGAATGATGCAAAAATTGATTATCGTTCCCTGCTGCAAGATGCGCTGATGGAAATGCGTTCTTTACGGGGTAAGTTGTCAGCGGAAAAACAAGCAAAAACCGAACCAATTGCAATTATTGGTATGGATTGTCGGTTTCCTGGTGGTGCAAATTCCCCTGAAGCTTATTGGCAATTATTAAGTTCGGGATTTGATGCGATTACCGAAGTTCCCCCCCAACGTTGGTTAATTGATGATTATTACAATTCCGACCCAGATGTACCGGGGAAAATGTATACTCGTTACGGCGGATTTATCAAGAATGTAGATAAATTTGACCCGCAATTCTTCGGTATTTCTCCCCGCGAAGCTACAAAGATGGACCCGCAACAGCGATTGTTGTTGGAAGTAAGTTACACGGCTCTAGAACGCGCCGGACAATCGGTGCAGGAATTAAACGGCAGTCAGACAGGGGTTTTTGTTGGCATCAGCTTCGATGATTATGCCAAATTTAGCCTTAATTCTGGTGATGTTAATCGTATTGATGCTTACTCCAGTTTAGGTAATACCCGAAGTATTGCGGTAGGACGTTTATCTTATGCATTAGGTTTGCAAGGTCCCACAATGCAGCTAGATACAACCTGCTCTAGTTCATTACTGGCAACTCATTTAGCTTGTCAGAGTCTCCGCAGTGGCGAGTCTAATTTAGCACTTGCTGGTGGGGTTAGTTTAATGCTTTCTCCAGAAGCAACTATTGGTTTTTGTAAATTGAAAGCTCTTGCACCAGATGGACGTTGTAAAACCTTTGATGCAAATGCGAACGGTTACGTTAGGGGTGAAGGATGCGGGATTATTGTACTCAAACGGCTTTCAGATGCAATAAGTAACGGCGATAATATCCTTGCATTAATTCGGGGTTCCGCAGTGAACCACGATGGACAAAGTAATGGTTTAACCGCTCCCAACGGTTCAGCACAAGAAAATGTAATTCGACAAGCGATAAAAAATGCTCAAATCAAACCTCATCAAATTCAATATGTAGAAACCCACGGAACGGGTACAAGTTTGGGAGATCCAATCGAAGTTTTAGCATTAGGGAAAGTATTCGGTGAAGGTAGAAGCGAAGATAATCCTTTGACAATTGGTTCCGTGAAAACCAACATCGGACATTTAGAAGCAGCAGCGGGAGTCGCTAGCATAATTAAAGTAGTTTTAGGGCTACAAAATCAACAAATTCCTCCACATTTACATTTCCAAAAACCAAATCCTCATATACCTTGGTCAAGATTACCTGTTAATGTACCTACCAAACTTACACCTTGGAATGTTGGTAGTGAAGAAAAGCGTTTAGCTGGTATCAGTTCCTTTGGGATGAGCGGTACAAATGCTCATTTGGTATTGGAAGATGTAGAAACGTTATACATAACGTCTCATCAGCAATCGAAAAACATAACACGTCCCCTGCATTTGCTGACTTTATCAGCGAAGACGGAGCAAGCGTTAGAAGAGGTTGTAAATAATTACCAAGAATACTTGACAAGTAACAGTGATGTAGAATTCGCGGATATTTGTTTTAGTGCAAATATAGGGCGATCGCACTTCCAACATCGCTTGAGTATCGTTGCTGAATCAAGCTTTCAAGCATTAGAACAATTATCTAATTATCAGAAAACCTCACCCCCATCCCCTCTCCCGCAATTGCTTCAACGGAGGGAACCTCCCTCCGGGTTCACTAGTTTGGGGGACGGAAACCGACACCCCCAACTAGATTCACCGCAACGCATTGCTCTCCTTATTAAGGAGAGGGGGGTAGTCAACGGTGGGGTAAGGTTATTTCGAGGAATAACATCCACAAATAAACGTCCCAAAATCGCTTTTTTATTCACCGCAGAAAACAGTGAATATATAAATATGGGTTGGGAACTATATCAAACTCAACCCACTTTTAAACAAGCTTTAGATGAATGCAACGAAATACTAAAATCATTACTTAATTTAGATTTACTAAGTTTTATTTCTACCCCCTCTACCTCCTCTTCCCCCTCTTCCCCCTCCCTCATAGATACCACTTACTTTTCCATAAAATACGCTCTATATAAATTATGGACATCTTGGGGTGTAAATCCAGATGTATTAATTGCAGATGGGATTGGGGAATATGTTGCTGCGACTGTTGCTGGTGTTTTTAGTTTAGAAGATGCTTTAAAATTAGTAGTAACTTCCGAGCAAAGTGATTTTGACAAAATTGCTAATTCAATTCATTATTCTTCACCACAATTTGAGATATTTTCTAGTTTTAGCGGAAAATTAGTTAATTCAGAAATAGTAACTAGTTCATATTGGTGTAAACAGATTTCGCAAGGAGTAAGTTTAGATAAAATTCCAAATAATACTAATATTGCTAATCTTAAAGAGATTGATTGTGATATTTGTTTATCAATGGGAGTAAAATCAAATTTATTAGGAAATTCATCAACAGAAATATTATTTTTATCAAGTTTGAGCGAATGCGATAATAATCATGATTGGCAAATAATGCTTTCAAGTTTGGCTCATATGTATGTCAATGGAGTTAATATTAATTGGCGTGGATTTGAGGATGATTATTCGAGAAATCGTGTTTTATTACCTACTTACCCATTTCAACGTCAGCGTTATTGGATTGAAGTTCCAAATGTTAAAAACCTGAATAAAATAAATACTGGAAATCTACATCCATTATTAGGACAAAAGATTGATATAGCAAATTTAGAAACAATTCATTTTGAAAACCAAATAAGTCAAGATAATCCGAGTTATTTACAAGAACATAAGGTATTTGATGCAGTAATTATGCCTTTCTCTGGTTATGTGGAAATGGTATTAGCTGCTGCTAGTAATCTGTATAAAACAAAATATAAAGCAAAAAACCTCTTATTAACCAATGTAGAAATTCATCAAGCTTTAGTTTTACAAGAAGTTTCTACCACAGTACAATTAATTCTGACACCCGTCTCTACATCAAACAATCAAGAATATAAATTTGAAATTTTCAGTTTAAGCGTAACCCAACAATCTAATTCACAAAATTTACAAAAAATAGATAATAGCGTAGGTTGGGTTGAACGAAGAGAAACCCAACAATCCAATAACTCACAATCACAAAATTGGATATTACACGCGAGTGGTAAAGTTACCCCTACAACTTCTGATTTACCGAAATTTGATTTATCAGAAAAACAAACTGAATTAAATCGGGTAATTGAGGTAGATAATTTTTATCAAAGCTGTGAAAAACAGGGAATTAATTACGGTAATAATTTTCAAGCTATTAATCAACTTTGGAATGATGAAAATGTTGCTTTAGCTGAAATTGTTTTACCTGAATCTGTTGATTATACAGCTTATAATTTACATCCAATACTTTTAGATGCTAGTTTACAGGTCGTGGGTTCTGTTTTACCAGACAATCAAACCTATTTACCTATTGGAATAAACAACTTTACCTTTTCTGGGACTACAAGTAATATTCTTTGGAGTTACGTAGAACTTTGTGAAAATAATCAAAAAAATCATAATTCATCGTTAATAACTGCTAATGTAAAACTTGTAGAACCAGATGGACATTTGGTTGCTGAGATTAAAGGCTTACAGTTAAAATTAGTTGATTCTCAATTTGTTTTCAATCAGATAAATCAAAAGCAGTCTTTTGAAGATTGGCTTTATCAAATAGAATGGCGAGAACAAGTTATTAATCAGAATATATACAGTTCACCTGATTATTTATTATCTCCTCAAGCAATTGGTTCGCAAATTATTCCTTCTTTACCAGAGCAAATTAATCAACCAGAAATTACAACCTATCGGCAATTATTACCCGAGCTTGAAAATTTGAGCATTGCTTATGTTTTGAAGGCTTTTGATAATTTGGGTTGGAATTTTGTTGTTAATGAAAGTTTTTCTACGGTAGAAGCTGTGGAAAAGTTGAAAATTGCACCTCAACACGAACGTTTATTAGAGCGTTTGTTGCAAATGTTGGTAGAAGTTGGGATTTTAATTAAAGAAGAGAATCAATGGAAAATTGTCCAAAAGCCAATTATTTCTCAACCTGAAACTCAATATCAACAATTATTAGAAAAGTATTCCCTTGGTGGGGGTGAGTTAACTTTACTGCATCGTTGTGGTTCGAGTTTGGCTGAAGTTTTACGGGGAAAGGTTGATGGAGTCAAGTTGCTATTTCCGGAGGGGGATTTATCTACAGCAACGAAGCTCTATCAAGATTCTCCCGGTGCAAAGTTGATGAATACTTTGGTAGAGCAAGTTGTTAGTACGTCAATTGCTCAAAAGTCTAGCGCTAGAGTTTTACGAATTTTAGAAATCGGTGCTGGTACTGGAGGAACTACTGCATATGTATTACCATCACTTGATGTTAATAGTACTGAATATACGTTTAGTGATGTCTCCCCACTGTTTACGACTAAAGCACGGGAGAAGTTTGGAAAATATGATTTTGTTAAGTATGAGTTGTTGGATATTGAGCAGGAAGTTGGTGATGGGTTAAAAAATTATTTTGATATTATTATTGCTGCTAATGTTTTACACGCGACTCAAGATATGCGAGAAACATTGGATAATATCAATCAATTACTTGCTAAGAATGGGTTATTGGTTTTATTAGAAGGTACTCGTCCTTTACGTTGGCTGGATTTGATTTTTGGTTTAACTGAAGGTTGGTGGAGATTTACGGATACAGACTTGCGTCAGAATTATCCTTTGCTATCTGTTGGTAAGTGGGAGGAGGTTTTACAAGATTGTGGGTTTGAGCAAGCTTTACCGATAACTCCATCGGATGAAGAAGATTTGTTTAGTCAACAAGCTGTTATTGTTGCTAGGAAAACCTTAGAAACCTCACCCCGTCCTAACGGACACCCCTCTCCTTATCAAGGAGAGGGGAAAACCCCAACCCGTAAAGACAAACACCCCTCTTCTTACCAAGGAGAGGGGCTGGGGGTGAGGTTCCAAGATGGTGATAAATCTTGGTTAATTTTTGCAGATACTTGTTTTGGTATTGGTAAGGAGTTAGTGCAACAATTACAAAATCAAGGTGAAAAATGCATCTTGGTTTATTCTGGTGTTGGGTACGAACAACATAATCACCAAGAATTCAGTATTTGTGCCACTAATTCCCAGGATTTTAGTAAATTATTTGAAAATCTATCAAATCAGATATCGGCTTTCAAAGGAATTGTACATCTATGGAGTTTGGATGCGACACCTGTAGAAAATCTTGATTCCGAACAATTGCAAATCGATTTAGAAAATCATTGCGGTAGTGCTTTGTATTTGATTCAAGCTTTGTTAGAAACTAATAAATCAAATACCGAAATACATTTAGTTACACAAAACGCTCAACCAATAGGAAACAACATAATATCTGGATTCAACCAATCTGTTTTATGGGGTATTGGTAAAGTAGCAGCGCTGGAAACTGATTTTCAACTCAAAAATATAGATTTAGATTCACAACAAACCCTCTTCAACCAAGCGCAAAGTTTATTAACTGAATTACTATCTGAGAATAAGGAAGAGCAGGTTGCTTTTAGAAGTGACAAGCGTTATGTTGCTAGATTAGCTAGATATGAAACTCAAACGGAAACTCAATCCTTAAAATTAACAATTTCCGAACGAGGAACTTTAGAAAACCTACAATTTCAACCTGTTGTCAGAAAGAAACCAGCAGAAAATGAAGTCGAAATTCATGTCAAAGCAACAGGAGTTAACTTCCGAGATATTTTAAATACTTTGGGATTATATCCAGGAGATGCTGGTGCTTTGGGTTGTGAATGTGTGGGTGAAATAGTTGCGCTAGGGAATGAAGTTAAGGATTTAAAGATTGGGGATGTAGTTATAGCCATCGCTTCAGATAGTTTCAGCAAGTATGTCACCGTCAATGCTGCAATGGTAGTTGTCAAACCAGAGATACTTACCATCGAACAAGCAGCTACAATTGGGGTGACTTTCCTAACTGCACATTATGGTTTACATCATCTTGCGAAAATTTCCCCTGGTGACAGGGTACTGATACATTCAGGTGCAGGTGGTGTCGGACAAGCAGCGATTCAAATAGCGCAACAAGCTGGGGCTGAAATCTTTACAACAGCAAGTCCCGGTAAATGGGAAGTTTTAGAGTCAATGGGAATTGAGCGTAAAAATATCTTCAATTCTCGTACCCTTGATTTTGCAGAGGAAATAATTAAAGAAACGAGAGGTGAAGGAGTAGATATTGTTCTCAATTCCTTATCTGGAGAGTTTATTAATCAAAGTTTTTCTGTTCTCAAAGAAAACGGACGATTTGTAGAGTTGGGTAAAACACAGGATTGGAATTCTCAACGTGTTTCTACCATAAAATCAGATGCTGCTTATTTCCAAGTTGATTTAGTAAACTTGTGTCGTCAGCAACCGGATTTAATCCAAACGATGTTGCGAGAGTTGATATCCCAATTTGCAGCAAATAAACTCAAATCCCTTCCTTCTACCGTTTTCCCATTTGAACAAGCGGTTGATGCTTTCCGATATATGCAGCAGTCTAAGCATGTTGGGAAAGTTGTAGTAATACAGGTCAAAGGTCAAAGGTCGAAGGTCAAAGGTATAGTAACTTCTACCCCCTCTTCCCCCTCTTCCCCCTCTCCCCCCTCTATTCAAAAAGATGGTACGTACTTAATCACGGGTGGAATCGGTGGATTGGGTTTATTAATTGCTGAGTGGTTAGTTAAACAAGGTGCGAGAAATTTAGTTTTAATTAGTCGTCGTCAACCCGATGATGAAGCTAAACAAAGAATTCAAGCTTTAAAAGAAGCTGGTGCTGAAGTAATGATTGCTCAAGTTGATGTCACCGATAAATCCCAACTTGCTCAATTAATATCAAAAATCAAATCCCCCACTCCCCCTGCTCCCCCTGCTCCCCCTGCTCCCCCTGCTCCCCCTCCTCCTCTACGGGGAATAATTCACGCTGCTGGTGTGTTGGATGATGGTATTTTACAAAATATGAGTTGGGAGCAATTTACTAATGTTGTTCATCCTAAAGTTCTCGGTGCTTGGAATCTTCACTATTTAACACAAGATTGTGCTTTGGATTTCTTTGTATTATTCTCTTCTGCAACTGCTTTACTTACTTCTCCCGGACAGAGCAATCACGTAGCTGCAAATGTATTTTTAGATTCATTTGCTCATTATCGTCAAAGTATTGGTAAACCGGGATTGAGTATCAATTGGGGAATTTGGTCGGATGTGGGTTCGGCGGCTGAACGTAATGCTGATAAAGAAATGCAGCTTAGAGGAATAAAGGCGATCGCACCGCAAGATGGCATCGATTTATTCGCTAATTTATTACAATCTCCCGCTCCTCAAATTGGTGCTTTACCGATAAGCTGGTCGCGGTTTTTACAAGATATAAACTTACAAAATATCAATTCATCATTCTTTACTGATTTTATATCTTCTTCTCAAAATGCAGAAACGCAAAATGTAGAGACATTATATATAACGTCTCCATATATCACGTCTCTACAAGAAGCTAAACCATCAGAACGTCGTCATCTTTTAGAAATACATTTACGAACTCAAATTTCCCAAATCCTTGGCTTTTCACCAGATGAAATCGATGCAGAAAAAGGATTTTTTGATTTGGGGATGGATTCTTTAACTTCAGTAGAATTAAAAAACCGCTTGCAGAAAAGTTTGGGAGTAAATCTTGCTTCAACTGTAATTTTTGATAGACCAACTTTAACAGCTTTAGTAGATTATCTCTTTGAAGAAATGGATTTAGAAAACGACAATGAACAACAACAACAGCCAGTTAAAGCGTTGGAAGAATTAACAGAATCTGAAGATGATATAGCTGATTTACTGGCTCAAGAATTGATGGAAATTGAGCGAGGTAAGCAATCATGAATCAGCAACCAAGAGATTATCGCGCTTTAATGCAGAAGGCTTTGCACGAACTAAAAGAAATGCGTGCTAAATTACAAGCATTAGAAACAGCAAAAAACGAACCAATTGCGATTATTGGAATGGGATGTCGTTTTCCCGGTGCTGATAATCCCCAAGCTTTTTGGGAGTTATTAAGTAATGGAGTTGATGCAATTTCTGAAGTTCCTTCGGATAGATGGGATATCAACGCTTATTTTGATAATAATGCTGAAACACCGGGAAAAATAAATACTCGCTACGGTGGATTTGTTAAACAGTTATATGAATTTGATGCTGCATTTTTTGGAATTTCTCCCCGTGAAGCTGTTTCCTTAGATCCACAGCAGCGATTGTTAATGGAAGTTTGTTGGGAAGCTTTGGAAAATGCGGGTATTATTCCTGGAAATTTGCAAGGAAGTAAAACTGGTGTATTTGTTGGTATTAGCAGCAATGATTATTCTCAACAGCTACTTACCAGAGAAGTAACAGAAATTGACGCTTATTTAGCAACGGGTAATTCTCACAGTACCGCAGCCGGACGTTTATCATATACTTTGGGTTTGACTGGACCAAGTATAGCAGTGGATACAGCTTGTTCTTCATCTTTAGTTGCTGTTCACCTCGCTTGTCAAAGTTTACGGAATCAGGAGTGCGATACAGCACTAGTTGGGGGAGTAAATCGACTGATATCTCCAGAATTTAGCATTAACTTTTCCAAAGCCAGAATGTTAGCTGCTGACGGACGTTGTAAAACCTTTGATGCAGCCGCAGATGGATTTGTACGAGGGGAAGGATGCGGAATTATTATACTCAAACGACTTAGTGATGCAATTACAGATGGAAACTCGATTTTGGGATTGATTCGAGGTTCAGCAGTTAACCAAGATGGACGTAGTAGCGGACTAACCGTTCCCAATGGACCTTCACAACAAGCAGTTATTTCTCAAGCATTAGAAAATAGTAAAATTAAACCATCACAGATTGATTATATAGAAGCTCACGGTACTGGAACAAGTTTAGGTGACCCAATCGAAATTAATGCATTAGGTTCTGTTTTTGGGAAGTACTATAGTGCAGATAATCCGCTGAAAATTGGTTCGGTGAAAACGAATATCGGTCATTTAGAAGCAGCTGCTGGAATAGCAGGAATAATTAAATTAGTATTATCTCTACAAAATCAAGAAATTCCTCCTCACCTACATTTTCAACAGCCAAATCCTTATATACCTTGGAAAGAATTACCAGTTGAGGTGACAACCAAAACTACACCTTGGTTGATTTCCGATACTCCAAGATTTGCAGGTGTGAGTTCCTTTGGTTTTAGCGGTACCAATGCTCATGTGGTAATAGAAGATGTAGAGACGTTATACATAACCTCTCATCAGCAATTAGAACAATCAAAACAACGTCCACTACATTTACTGACATTATCAGCAAAGACAGAGCAAGCATTAGAACAAATTGTAAATAATTACCAACAATATTTGACAAATACTAGTGATTTGTTTGCGAATATTTGTTTTAGTGCAAATACTGGGCGATCGCACTTCCAAAATCGTTTAGTTGTGATTGCTGAATCTAAAAAAGATGCAATAGACAAATTATCGAATTATCAAGAAACCTCACCCCCATCCCCTCTCCCGCAATTGCTTCAACGGAGGGAACCTCCGCAACGCATTGCTCTCCTTGTTAAGGAGAGGGGGGAAAGAGAAGTGGGGTTATTAAAAGGAGTAACATCTAATAAACGTCCTAAAATCGCTTTTTTGTTTACCGGAGAAAGTAATCAATATATAAACATGGGTTGGGAATTATATCAAACTCAATCTACTTTTAAACAAGCTTTAGATAAATGCAGTGAAATACTAAAATTATTAATTGATGTAGATTTACTAACTTTCATTTCTTCCCCCTCTTCCCCCTCTTCCCCCTCCCTTGCAAAGACCGCTTACTTCTCCATAAAATACGCTTTATACAAATTATGGATATCTTGGGATGTGAATCCTTCGGTAGTAATTGGAAATGGTATTGGTGAATATGTTGCTGCTACGGTTGCGGGAGTTTTTAGTTTAGAAGATGCATTAGAATTAGTTGTAAATCTTGATAAACCTTATTTTGAAAAAGTAGCTAATTCAATTAAATATTCTTCGCCACAAATTGAGATAATTTCTGGAATTAACGGAAAATCAATTAATTCACAAGTTACAAATCCTAGCTATTGGTGCGAGCAAATTACGCAATCGGTAAGTTTTGATAAAATTATTGATAATCTTAAAGAAATTAATTGTGATATTTGTTTAGAAATAGGTGTTAAATCTCCAGAATTATCATCAACGGAAATATTATTTTTACCAAGTTTGGCAGAAGATGAAAATAATAATGATTGGCAGGTGATGCTATCAAGTTTGGCTCAGATGTATGTAAATGGAGTCAATATTGATTGGCAAGCATTTGAGCAAGATTATCATAGAAATCGCGTTTTATTACCAACTTATCCATTTCAGAGAGAACTATATTATATTGATGTAAATCCTAAATTAACTAAAACTAGTAATCAAAGGGATATTCTACATCCGTTGTTGGGAGAAAAACTCGATTTATCCCGCTCCAATACAATTTATTTTCAACATTCTCTTAATTCAAATAATCCCGCTTATCTACAACAGCATCAAGTTTTTGATAAAGTCATTCTTCCCGGTGCTGGTTATATAGAAATGGCTTTAGCAGCAGGAAGCATTTTATTTGATACAGATAATTTAATTTTAGAAAATCTGGAAATTCTGCAACCTTTAATATTATCTGATGATTCAGCAACCAATACTCAAGTTGTCGTAATACCCCAGCAAGAACAAGAATATACCTTTGAAATTTTAAGTTTACCAACAGCATCAGATAAATGGACATTACACGCAAAAGGAAAAATCAAAAAATGCGGGGACGTAATACATTACGTCTCCCAAATGCATGACAAAGACGTAATGTCTCATATCTCTACATCAAACTATTATCAAGAATTTGAAAAACGCGGTATTAAATACGGAGAAAATTTTCAAGCTATAACCGAATTATTCGGTAGCGAAAATCAAGCTTTAGGACAAATTAAGTTACCCGCAGAATTAACTAATAATAGTTATAAACTCCACCCCGTACTATTAGATGCGGCTTTTCAGGTGATTGGAGCGGCTTTGAATTGGGAAGAATTTACGGATATTTATCTACCTGTAGGTTTAGACAGTTTAACTTATTCTGGTAATATAAATTATTCTTTCTGGAGTTCGGTAAAAATTCATCCTCAGCAACAATCTTTTCCTGAGTTGTTGATAGCTGATGTGGATTTATTTACTGATGACGGAGAACTTATTGCTAAATTATCGGGATTAAAACTAAGAAAAACTAATCCTCAAGCTATTTTCGGAATTAACAACAATAAATCAGAATCTTTTGAAGATTGGTTATATGAAGTAGAATGGCGAATTCAAGGAGACATCGAAAAAGTTTCTCCCGATTATTTCCCAATTCCTTCAGCAATACGAGATAATTTACTGCCAAATTTAGAAAAATCTCTTGCACAACCGGAATTACAAGCTTATCAAGAATTTTTACCGCAACTTGAAGAATTGAGTATTGCTTATGTATTGAATGCTTTTGATTCTTTGGATTTACAATTTATTCCTAATCAAGTCTTTTCAATATCTGAATTAATTCAAAATTTAGAAATAGTACCATCACATCAACAGTTATTTAAACGTCTTTTAGAAATTCTGGTAGAGTCCGGTTATCTTCAGCAACAGGAAAAACAATTTCAAGTTGTCAAACAACCCCAAATACTAAATCCTGAAATTGAACATCAAAAATTATTCGCTCAATATCCAACTGCTACTGCTGAATTAACATTATTACATCGTTGTGGAATAAATTTAGCGGAAGTATTGCAGGGTAAAATTGATTCTTTGCAATTACTTTTCCCTCAAGGAGATTTAACTACCGCTACTCAACTTTATCAAGATTCACCAGGAGCAAAACTGATGAATTCTTTGGTAAAGCAGGTCGTACAGTCATTATTAGAAAATCAACCTCAAAATAGAAAAGTAAGAATTTTAGAAATTGGTGCGGGTACTGGAGGAACAACCGCTTATGTACTACCAATTTTAGATTCAAATATTACTGACTATACTTTTAGCGATGTTTCACCGCTATTTCTTCATAAAGCAAAGCAGAAGTTTGCAGAATATGATTTCGTTGATTATCAAACTTTAGATATTGAAAAATCTCCCGCTAGTCAAGATTGGGAATTACAGCAGTATGACATTATTATTGCGGCGAATGTTTTACACGCAACTTGCGATTTAGAACAAACTTTAACTCACGTACAGCAGTTATTAACACCGCAGGGACAACTTGTATTATTAGAAAGTACTCAACCTCAACGATGGTTAGATTTGATTTTTGGTTTAACTGAGGGTTGGTGGAGATTTACGGATACTGATTTACGTTCAAATTATCCTTTAATATCTTCTGGTAAGTGGGAATCGGTTTTATTGAAGTGTGGATTTGAAGAAATTGCGGGGTTTGATACGCAACCACAAGAAGTAATAGTAGCGCAGAAAAACGCTAAAGAATTAGTTAATCAAGAGATAGATTCTAGTCAATGGTTGATTTTTGCCGATAGTTACAGTTTGGGTGAAGAATTAGCCCGACAACTGGGAAGTAATTGTGTTTTAGTTTTTCCGGGAATTAATTATCAGCAGTTGGATGAATTCCGTTATCAAGTTAATCCTTTACGTAAAGATGATTTTGAGCAGTTATTAGAAAGCGTTACACAAAATGCTGCGATAGAAAAAGTTGTGCATTTATGGAGTTTGGATATTCCTGCAATCTCTGAAATGACTGACGAGCATGTACAGTTATCATCGCAGTTGGGTTGTGGTAGTGCTTTACATTTGGTGCAATCTATGGGTAAGCAATCGTTATGGTTGGTTACTCAAGGGGTAATTAATATTGGGGATGAAGCTGAAGGTGTTATTCAATCGACCTTATGGGGTTTGGGAAAGGTAATTAATTTAGAACATCCCGATAAAGGTGGTTTCTGCATCGATTTAGATCCAACTATTCCGATAAGGGAACAAGCTTCGGGGTTGATTTCGGAAATACTATCTAATAACAAGGAAGAGCAAGTCGCGTTTCGTCAAAATCAGCGTTATGTTCCCAGGTTGGTGCGTTTCTCAGGTAAAGAGTTATTAGAAGGGAATTTATTACAAATCCCAGAAAATCAACCATTTACCTTGGAAATATCAAAGCGGGGAACTTTAGAAAATCTGCAATTACAGCCTCTCTCACGAAGAAAACCCCAAAAAAATGAAGTAGAAATTCAAGTACAAGCAACGGGTTTGAATTTTATTGATGTACTTGATGCTTTGGGTTTGTTACCTTTTGAGCGTAATTGGTTTGGTGTGGAATGTGCTGGTGAAGTTGTGACGGTGGGTTCGGAGGTTAAAGATTTTCAGCCGGGAAACAAGGTAATTGCTTTAGCACCCGGTAGTTTTAGTCAGTTTGTCACAACTGATGCGAACATGGTTATTCTCAAACCGCAAAATATCAACTTTGAGGAAGCTGCTACTATTCCCGCGAATTTTCTAACTGCTTATTATGCTTTAAATAAAATAGCCAGAATTTCCCCCGGAAAGCGGGTGTTGATTCATGCTGCTGCTGGGGGTACTGGAATGGCTGCGGTGAAAATCGCTCAGCAAGCGGGTGCGGAGGTTTTTGCAACTGCTAGTTCCCCGAAATGGGAGAAGTTGGAAGCTATGGGAATTAAGCGTCAAAATATTTTTAATTCCCGCACTTTGGATTTTGCTGATGAAATCATGTCGGTGACACAGGGTGAGGGAGTAGATATTGTTCTTAATTCCTTATCTGGGGATTTTATCGATAAAAGTTTTGCTGTATTGAAAGCTGATGGCTGTTTTCTAGAAATTGGGAAACGGGATGTTTGGAGTTTAGAACAAGTAAAACAAGTTAAGCCAAATGCACAATACGCTTTAATTGATTTGATGAGTCTTGCTCAACAGCAGCCAGATTTAATTCAATTGATGTTGCAAGAATTGATGCAGCTATTTGAAAATGACCAGCTAAAACCTTTACCACGTCAAGTTTTTTCGATTCAAGATGCAATCTCGGCTTTCCGCTATATGCAGCAAGCGAAGCATGTTGGGAAAGTTGTGATTTTAACCTCACAAACCTCACCCCCAGCCCCTCTCCTTATTAAGGAGAGGGGAGAAAAAGCGCAGCGGAATCGGGGTGAGGTTATTAATTTTGAAGAAAACCCAATATCTCCAACCCCTCTCCTTAACAAGGAGAGGGGAGATGAAGCGCAGCGGAATCGGGGTGAGGTTATTAATTTTGAAGAAAACCCAATATCTCCAACCCCTCTCCTTAACAAGGAGAGGGGAGATGAAGCGCAGCGGAATCGGGGTGAGGTTATTAATTTTGAAGAAAACCCAACACCTCCAACTCCTCTCCTTAACAAGGAGAGGGGAGATGAAGCGCAGCGGAATCGGGGTGAGGTTATTAATTTTGAAGAAAACGCAACCTATCTCATTACGGGTGGACTCGGAGATTTAGGTTTATTATTCGCAGATTGGTTAATACAAAAAGGTGCGAAAAATATAGTTTTAGTCAGTCGTCGTGATGTTGATGCAGAAATTCAGCAGCGAATTCAAGCTTTAGAAAACTCTAGCGCTAGAGTAATGGTTGCTCAAGTTGATGTCACCGATAAATCCCAGCTTGCTGAATTAATATCAAATGTCAAATCTTCTTCTCCCCCTCCCCCCCTCTCCCCATCCCCCCCTCTCCCCCTCCCTCCTCTACGGGGAATAATCCACGCTGCTGGAATATTAGATGATGGAGTATTACAGCATTTAACTTGGGAAAGATTCACTAATGTACTAAATCCTAAAATGCTGGGAGCTTGGAATTTACATACTTTAACTGAGGATTTACCGCTAGACTTTTTTATCATGTTCTCTTCTGCTGCTTCTTTATTTGGTTCTCCGGGACAGAGCAATCATGTTGCAGCGAATACGTTTCTAGATAGTTTAGCGAAGTATCGTCAATCGCTGGGAATGCCGGGATTAAGCATTAATTGGGGTGTTTGGTCGGAAATTGGAGCCGCTGCAAAACGTGGTGTTAGTCAACAAATGCAATCGCGTGGGGTCGGTGAAATTACGAAAGAGCAAGGATTACAAATCTTTGAAAAGTTACTTGCTCTATCTTCTGCACAGATTGGAGTAATTCCCGTTGATTGGGAAAGGTTTTTACAACAAAATATTTCATCACCGTTTTTTACAGACTTTTTTAATTCAAATTCAAATTCAAATTTACCCAAACAAGAATCTGAATTATTACAAAAACTAGAAAGAGCAAGTATAGAACAACGCTCTTCTATCGTCATGGGACATCTACAAGCTGAAGTCGCGAAAGTTCTCGGACTCCCTTCTACTCAACTACCCGGTTTACAGCAAGGCTTTTTTGATTTGGGAATGGATTCATTGATGACTGTGGAATTAAAAAATCGTTTAGAAACTAGTTTGGGAATTTCTATTCCTTCTACGGTGATTTTTGAATATCCTACTATTGCTGATTTGGCTGAATATTTAGTTGGGGAGGTGTTTGGAGGAGGAGAAGAATTATATGTTTCTAACGCAGAGGAGCGCGAAGGTAAACGCAAAGGAGCGCAGAGTTTTTCGGTTACTTCTTCTGTTCCCTCTAATGAGGAAGACGAAATCACTACAGAATTACTAGCGCTAGAGAAATTACTGGGGAAAAATCAAGATGACTAAGGAATTTACTCAAGAACGAATTTTATCTGCTTTGAAGGAAGCTAGAACTAAACTTGAAGCTGTGGAAAAATCCAAGAATGAGCGGGTAGCTATTGTTGGTATGGCTGGACGTTTTCCTGGTGCGAATAATGTTGATGAGTTTTGGCAAAATCTTTGTAATGGTGTTAATTCGATTCAATTTTTATCTGATGAAGAACTTTTGAGTGCTGGTGTTGATACAGATACTTTAAATAGTCCTAATTACGTTAAAGCTTATTCTAGTTTCGCTGATTTTGATGGTTTTGATGCCAGTTTTTTCGGTTATTCTCCTAGAGAAGCTGAAGTTATCGACCCCCAGCATCGAGTGTTTTTAGAATGTGCTTGGTCTGCTTTGGAACAAGCTGGATATGACCCGGAACAGTACGAAGGTGCTATTGGTGTTTATGGTGGTTCGTCGCTAAATAGTTATATTATTAACCTTTATTCAAATTCAAATTTAAGAGCAAATACTGATAACGTTCAAGCTGTTATTAGTAATGTCATGGGATTAATGCCCACGAGAGTATCTTATAAATTAAATCTTACCGGCCCGAGTTGTGGGGTACAAACTGGCTGTTCTACTTCTTTGGTAAGCGTTCACCTTGCTTGTCAAAGTTTGCTGAATGATGAGTGCAATATGGCTTTAGCTGGTGGTGTTTCGGTTGGTGCTTCTGGTAAATCTGGCTATCTTTATCAAGCCGATGGTGTGTTATCTCCCGACGGATATTGTCGCTCGTTTGATGCTCGTGGGGAAGGAACGGTTTTTGGGAATGGTGTGGGGATTGTTGTATTAAAAAAACTCAGTGATGCCATAGCCGACGGTGACTGTATTTATGCAGTTATTAAAGGTTCGGGAATTAACAACGATGGCTCGCAAAAAGTTGGTTTAACAGCCCCTAGCGTCACGGGACAAGCGAACGTCATTGCTACAACTTTAGAAAAAGCCGGAATCAAACCCGAAACTATTGGCTATATTGAAACCCACGGAACCGGAACCGCATTAGGTGACCCGATTGAAATTAGCGCATTAAATAAAGTATTTCGTCAACATACTAAAGAAAGAAAAATTTGTGCTTTAGCTTCAGTTAAAAGCAATATTGGACATTTGGATGCAGCAGCGGGAATCGCGGGATTAATTAAAGCAGCCTTAGCGGTAAAATATGGCAAAATTCCCCCCAGTCTTAACTTTGAATCTCCGAATCCTCAAATAGATTTTGACAACAGTCCGTTTTACGTTAATAATCAACTGCAAACTTGGGAAAGTAATGGTACTCCACGACGAGCTGCTGTTAGCTCTTTTGGGATGGGTGGGACTAATGCTCATATTGTATTGGAAGAAAACCTCACCCCGTCCTATCGGACACCCCTCTCCTTGTTAAGGAGAGGGGAAGAGAATCATACACCCCTCTCCTTGTTAAGGAGAGGGGATGGGGAGCCACTGCGTTGGGCGGGTTCCCCGACTTGTAGCAAGTGGCGTGGTGAGGTTAAAGATTCATCGCAACTATTATTAATTTCTGCCAAAACAAAATCAGCGTTAAAAACAGCGACAGCGAATTTAGGTAATTATTTGAAATCGCATCAAAACGTGAATTTGGCAGATATTGCATATACATTACAAATAGGAAGACAAGCACTTGAACAAAGACGCTTTATTGTTTGTCAAAATCATCAACAAGCAATTCAAATTCTCAGTAATATTAATGATGATTCTTCAATAACCAAAACTTCCCAAGCTGCTAATAAAACCTTGGTTTTCATGTTTTCCGGACAAGGTAGCCAATATGAAAACATGGGAAGAGAATTATACGAAACACAATCAGTATTCCGAGAAACTGTAGATAACTGCTGCACCTTATTAAAACCCCATATAGATTTTGATTTACGAACCATTATTTACCCTTCCCTCTTCTCTCCCTCCCTCACTCCCTCCCTCCCTCACTCCCTCACCGACACAATCTACGCTCAACCCGCAATATTCGTCATAGAATACGCTCTAGCGCAACTATGGATGTCATGGGGAATTCGTCCGCAAGCCGCTATTGGACACAGTATCGGGGAATATGTTGCAGGTGCGATCGCCAATGTATTTTCTCTAGAAGATGCTTTAGAAATTGTGGCGTTGCGGGGACAATTAATGCAAAAATGTCCTACGGGGTCGATGTTAGCGGTTAGTTTAACGGAATCACAGGTTAAACCATATTTAGCTTTGAATTCTAGCTTGACGATTGCGGTGATTAATTCATCAAAAATGTGTGTCGTATCTGGTAATAATGATGCAATAAAGCAATTAGAAGAAAGTTTAACCGCTCAAGAAATTAGCTGTCGTCGTTTACATACTTCTCATGCTTTCCATTCTCCGATGATGGAATCTGCTGTTAAACCTTTGGTAGAAAAGATAGGAAAAATAAAATTAAATTCTCCTTCTTTACCTTTCATATCTAACGTCACAGGAACTTGGATTACTCCGGAGCAAGCAACAGATCCAAATTATTGGGGAAATCATCTGCGTCAAACGGTGCGTTTTGCTGATGGAATTAATGAGGTACTACAGCAGTCGTCACCTATTTTATTGGAAGTGGGAGCGGGAAGAACTTTGAGTACTATTGCGAAACAAGCTATAGCGAATCAGAAGCAATCTGTACCTTCATTAACTTCTTTACGACATCCCCAAGAGAAAAAGTCTGATGAAGATTTAATTTTAAATGCATTAGGACAACTTTGGGAATTAGGTGTCAAGGTTGATTGGAATGGTTTTTATCAAGGTGAAAAAAGACAAAGAATTCCTTTACCTACCTATCCTTTTGAACGCAAACGCTATTGGGTTGAACGTCAGGAAAATAGTTTAATATCACTCGAAGATGATTTACAAAAGACTAAAAAGTCGGATATTACCGATTGGTTTTATCTTCCTTCCTGGAAACGTTCTGCACCTTTAGCATCAAATTCGTTAGCATCGAAATTATATATTTTAAACGCAGAGGAAGAAGGAGGTAAACGCAGAGGAGCGCAGAGTTTTTCTTGGGTTTTATTTGTTGATGAGTATGGTTTGGGTTTACAACTTGCTCAAGATTTGCAGCGTTTGGAACAAGATGTAATTATTGTCAAAGCTGGTAAGGAATTTTATCAGCAGGATGAAAGCTATACAATTAAAGTCGATAATCGGGAAGATTACGATAGATTATTTGAAGATTTACAAGTTTCTGGAATAAATCCTCAAAAAATTGTACATTTATGGCAATTAGGGACGGATATTAATGATTCATCTGCTGAATTTGAACATTTACTGTATCTGACACAAGCAATTGCGAAATATCAAACCTTAAATCAAGATTCCACAACTGTGGAACTTTCTGTGGTGACTAATGAATTACATGATGTCATCGGAATAGAAACAATCAACCCAGATAGAACAACTATTTTGGGATTATGTAAGGTAATTCCCCAGGAATACCCCCAGATTCGCTGTCGAAATATTGATGTTGTGATTCCCAACAGAAATAATCAATCCTTAGAAAACACAGCTATAGATTTAATTACAGAATTAACCACACCAACTCCCGATTCAATTGTTGCTTACAGAAATCGTCATCGCTGGATACAAAGCTTTGAATCGTTACCAATTCCCGAAGCTAACACCAAAACTCTTCCCTTAAAAAACAACGGTGTATATTTAATCGCTGGAGACTTGATAGAAGGTTTGGGATTAGTGTTCGCTCAATACCTAGCGCAAAAATTCCAAGCCAAACTTATCCTAATTGGACGCTCCGGAATCCCGGAAAAACACGATTGGGAAAAATGGCTAGCAACTCACGGTCAAAATGATGCCATTAGTAACTGTATTCGTAAATTACAAGGATTAGAAGCGCTCGGTCAAGGTTTACTATTCTTCAGCGCAGATTTGACAGATGAAGCCAAGATTCCAGAAATTATCGAAAAAGCAAACCAACATTTTGGCGATATTAACGGAATTATCCACGCTGGGGTGATGGGTGACAGAGCAAGTTGTTTGATAAAATCTTTCAATAGTGATGAAATCAAACATCAATTCGGTTCCAAAGTACATGGTTTACTAAATTTAGAAAAAGCCTTACAAAACAAAACACCAGATTTCTATTTACTTCAATCATCACTTTCCTGCATCGTCGGTGGAGTAGGCTTTTCAGCTTACGCAGGTGCAAATATATTCATGGATACTTTAGCACGAGAGCGGAGCAAACAAGGTTCAACCCCTTGGTTAACTATCAACTGGGATGCTTGTCAACTAGAAGAAAACGAAAATAACTCCACGGGTTCAGCATTACTTGACTTAGCAATGACACCCGCAGAAGTTTGGGAAGTCACCGAAAGAATTTTATCTCAAAGCGTAATTCCTCAAATTGTTGTCACTCCTATAGATTTACAAACCCGCATTAATGAATCAAAGCAAACAAAATTAATCGATGAAAATCAACAATCAAATACTTATACTCGTCCCGAATTATCTACTAATTACGAAGCACCCCGTAACGAGATAGAGCAGAAAATTGCTGATGCAATGCAAGACTTATTAGGAATAGAAAAAGTAGGAATTCACGACAACTTCTTTGAGCTAGGAGGACATTCATTATTAGCCATTCAAGCAGTTACCCGAATTAGAAAAGAATGGAACGTCGAACTACCAATGCGACAATTTTTATTCGAGTCTCCAACCGTTGCAGGAATCGCCAAAATTGTTAGCGAAAATCTCAATCAAAATCAATCTGAATTTGCGGATATGTTAGAACAAATAGAACAAATGGAAACAGGAGAAGTAGAAGAAATTTTGAGAGATACAGAATTGGGAAATTAACTGTATTACTCATTACTCATTACTCATTACTCATTACTCATTTTCTTATGGACTTCAGCTTATTTTACTTCGACGGTGACGGTTCTTTAGCTCAATCAAATAAATATAAACTACTTTTTGAAAGCGCTAAATTTGCCGATGAAAATGGTTTTACAGCAGTTTGGACACCCGAAAGACATTTTCATGCTTTTGGTGGATTATATCCCAACCCATCTATTACCGCAGCAGCTTTAGCTATGATTACTGAAAAAGTACAATTACGTGCTGGTAGCTGTGTTTTACCATTGCACGACCCGGTAAGAATTGCCGAAGAATGGGCTGTGGTTGATAATCTTTCTAATGGAAGAGCTTCTATAGCTTTTGCATCTGGTTGGACTGTTGATGATTTCGTGCTAGCAAAAGACAGTCACGCAAACCGCAAAGCTAATATGTGGAAGGGTGTAGATATTGTTAAAAAACTTTGGCAAGGTGAAGGGGTTGAGCGTGAAGATGCTACAGGTAAAACATTCACTATTAAAACATTACCAAAACCCATTCAGTCAGAATTACCTATTTGGATGACTTGTCAATCCAACGAAACTTTTATGGAAGCAGGTAAACTCGGTACAAATGTTTTAACTTCCTTACTTACCGGGACATTAGATAGTATTGTTCCTAAAATTAAACTATATCGAAAATCCTTAGAAAAACACGGTCATGACCCCCAATTGGGTAAAGTTTCTTTGATGATTCATACTTTTTTAGGGGATGATATTAATACAGTTAAAGAAAAAGTTAGAAGACCATTTTGTAACTATTTAAAAACTCATTACGAATTACTAGAAAGTCTCGCTAAAGGAATGGGGTTAAACGTTAGTTTGAAAGATTTTTCTGAAGATGATTTGGATAGTTTATTACTATTTGGTGTCGAAGGATTCATGAAAGGTAGGTCATTAATTGGTACCCCAGAAAGCTGTCTTCCGGTAATTGATGAACTTGAGAAAGCTGGAGTTAATGAAGTTGCTTGTTTGATTGATTTTGTTCAAGATTTTAATTATGTAATGGAGAGTTTACCGTATTTGAACAAGTTGAAAGAAATGTGTGAAAGTAAAGTTGATATTGAAGTAATTTAAATTAATAATTTCAAGAATGAGCAATAAAAAGCAAGACATGGATGATTTGAGAAAACGTATTGCAGCGCTACCTCCAGAAAAGAGAGCGCTATTTGAGCGTCAACTCCAGCAAAAGGGATTACAGCTTGATAAAGTAAATATCTGCAAACGTCAAAATCTCAACGAATTACCCCTGTCTTTTGCTCAACAAAGGTTATGGTTTCTGCATCAGTTAGAGCCGGATACTACTGCTTATAATATTGCGTTTTCATGGCATTTTACTGGTAACTTAAATATTGACTTACTGCAAAGTTGTCTGAATACGATTGTGCAGCGTCATGAGATTTTACGAACTAGTTTTGTAGCTATAGATGGACAACCTAATCAAGTTACTACTCCCGAATTATTTCTACCTTTACCTATTATTGATTTACGTTGTCTTTCAGAATTAAATCGTCAAACAGAGGTAGATAAACTAACCAAACAGGAAGCTCAGTGTCCCTTCAATTTAACTGAAGCTCCATTGTTGCGAGTCAAATTACTTCAAATTACTGACAATGAGAATATCTTACTTTTAACATTACATCATATAATTGCTGACGGTTGGTCTAGGGGTATAATTTTAAGAGAATTAACGGCATTATATAAAGGTTCGGTCTTACCAAAATTACCGATTCAATATGTAGATTTTGCGGTTTATCAACAGCAATGGTTACAAGGTAAAGAACTCGCAGCACAAATAGCTTATTGGAAACAACAATTAAAAGATTTATCAATATTAGAATTACCTACCGATAATCCCCGTAAGCCAGTACAAACATTTGATAGTGCTACTGAATATGTTGTTATTCCCAAGAAAATATTAGACGGTTTAAAACATTTAAGTCGTCAGCAAGGTACAACATTATTTATGTCAGCTTTAGCAGCTTTTAAAATATTGCTGCACCGCTATACTTCTGAAGATGATATTGCTATTGGTTCGCCAATTGCCAATCGTAACTGGACGGAAGTAGAACCGTTGATTGGCTTTTTTGTTAATACTTTGGTGTTGCGAACCGATGTTTCTGGTAATCCCAATTTTATTGAATTATTGCAACGAGTAAAAGATGTTGCAGCGGCAGCTTTTAAACACCAAGATTTACCTTTTGCTAAATTAGTAGAAGAAATTCAACCCCAACGTAGCTTGAGTCATAATCCTTTATTTGGGGTAATGTTTCAAGTACAAAATGAAGCTTATCAATTACAAAATGCAGTCAATCCAGAATTAGCTATACCGGATTTAAGTTTAGAGCAGATGTGGAGCGATTCCGGTTCAACTAAGTTTGATATGACTTGGCATTTGATAGAAAGAAATGAAGGTTTGTTGGCTGTAGTTGAATATAGCACGGACTTATTTAATCGAGATACCATTGCTCGGATGCTGGGACATTTTCAGGTATTGTTAAAGGGTATTATTGATAATCCAAAGCAGCGTTTATCGGAATTGCCAATTTTAACAGAGACAGAACGTCAGCAGCTTTTAATAGATTGGAACAATACATATACAAAATATCCGCTACAGCAAGGGATTCATCAGCTATTTGAAAAGCAAGTCGAGAAAACACCGGATAATATTGCAATTGAGTTTAAATCAGAAAAACTTACTTATCAAGAATTAAATAATCAAGCAAATCAACTTGCACATTATCTGAGAAAGCAAGGTGTAAAACCAGATATGTTGGTAGGGATTTGTGTCGAGAGAAATCCTTTAATGTTGATTGGATTATTGGGTATTCTCAAAGCGGGTGGAGCATACGTTCCGATTGATGCGAAATTACCAAATAATCGTATTGCTTTTATGCTTGGGGATTCTCAAGTTTCTATTTTAATAACTCAAGAAAAAATATTAGCTCAATTACCTAACTATTCAGCGCAAATGATTTGTCTTGATAGTGAATGGGAATGGGAAAATATATCTAAATTATCTATAAATAATCCTCCCAATCAAACAGTTGCTGATAATTTAGCTTATGTAATTTATACTTCTGGTTCAACGGGTAATCCGAAAGGAACATTATTAACCCATCAAGGTTTAACAAATTATTTAAGCTGGGCAACACAAGCTTATAATGTAGCTCAAGGAAATGGTTCACCTGTTCAATCTTCTATTGGTTTTGATGCGACTATTACTAGTATTTATACTCCTTTGATAGTGGGTAAAACTGTTACCTTAATACCGGAAGAGCAGGAAATTAAAGCTTTAAATGACTTATTAAATTCTGATAGTGATTTTAGTTTGGTGAAATTAACACCCGCTCATTTGAAGGTATTAAGTCAACTGGAAACCTCACCCCCAGCCCCTCTCCTTAACAAGGAGAGGGGGGTAAGAAGTTCCCCTTCCGTTGGTAATGAGAGGGGTGATGAAGTAAATTCTTCCCCTCTCCTTGACAGGGAGAGCAATGCGTTGCGGAGGGGTGTCCGTCAGGACGGGGTGAGGTTAAAAAACCCAACCAAAGCCTTTATTATTGGTGGTGAAGCTCTGTTAGAAAATCACCTTGAATTTTGGCGCGAAAATTTTCCTAATACTAGATTAATTAATGAATATGGTCCCACTGAAACTGTTGTCGGTTGCTGTGTTTATGATGCTTCTAATAAACCTTTATCTAATACAGTTCCGATTGGAAAAGCAATAGCCAATGTGCAGCTTTATGTATTAGATAAATATTTGAAACCCGTTCCCGTAGGTATTCCTGGAGAATTGTATGTAGGTGGGGTAGGAGTTGCACGGGGTTATTTGAATAAACCGGAATTAACAGCAGAAAAATTTATTCCCAATCCGTTTATTAAAGGAAAAACCTCACCCCCATCCCCTCTCCTTACTAAGGAGAGGGGTGTCCGACAGGACGGGGTGAGGTTTTCCAAATTATACAAAACAGGAGATTTAGTCCGTTATTTACCCGATGGGAATTTAGAATATTTAGGACGTTTAGATAATCAAGTTAAAATTCGGGGTTTTCGGATTGAATTAGAAGAAATTGAAGCTGTTTTAAATCAACATCCACAGGTTCAATTCAATTGTGTTATTCCTCATACTGATAATTCTGGTAATCAGCGATTGGTTGCTTATATTGTTTCTTATAATCCCATAATTAACAACCAAATTCGCCAATTTTTACAGCAAAGACTTCCCGATTATATGGTTCCGTCGTTTTTTGTGAAATTAGAAACATTACCTTTGACAAATAACGGTAAAGTTGACCGTAAAGCTTTACCAATACCAGATTTATCTCAACAAAAAAATGGAAATAATACTCCACCAACTACCGAGAAGGAAATTATCTTAACTCAAATCTGGTCCGATATTTTGGGGGTAAATGTTGGAATTGATGATAACTTTTTTGAGATGGGGGGAGATTCGATTCTCAGCATCCAAATTATTGCTAGAGCGAATCAAGCTGGTTTAAGTCTCACTCCAAGACAGTTATTTCAATATCAAACTATTTCCGAACTTGCTACTGTTGCGGATACAAAACCTCAAGTTGAAGCTGAACAAGGTGTTATTACAGGTGAAGTTTCATTAACACCGATTCAACATTGGTTTTTTGAGCAAATATCTGAAGTTAATCATTACAATCAGTCGGTTTTATTGGAAGTTGTACCAAATTTAAAACCTGAATTATTAGAACAGGTTTGGCAAAAGTTAATTATTCATCATGATGCTTTACGTTTGCGCTTTGTGGAAAATGATTCACAATGGCAACAGTTTTATCAAAATCATAGCGGTACCGTTCCCTTCACTACTATTGATTTATCAAATTTATCAGAAAAAGAGCAGAATATTACAATTACAGAAATTAGTTCTCAACTACAAGCAAGTTTGAATTTATCAGAATCAATATTAAAATGCGTATTATTTCAGCTTGGTGAATCAAATAATCATCGTCTTTTAATTGTCACCCATCATATTATAATTGATAGCGTTTCTTGGCGTATATTATTAACAGATTTAGCAACAGCTTATAAACAAATTGAAAATAGTAAAGATATAGAATTCCCAGCCAAAACAACTTCATTTCAGAATTGGGCAAATAAATTGATTAACTACGCTCAATCACAAACTGTTTTAGATGAATTAAATTATTGGCTATCTCTAAAATCTGATGTTTTATTACCCATAGATTATTCATCTGACGAAACTAAAAATACAGTTGCTTCCACTGCTGAAGTAAGCGTCACTTTAGATATAGAGCAAACCCGTTCTTTATTAGAAGAAGTACCAAAAGCTTACAAAACCCAAATCAACGATATTTTACTAACTGCATTATTACAAACTTTTAATAACTGGACAACCGCACCAACCTTACTTATAGACTTAGAAGGACATGGGAGAGAAGATTTATTTTCAGATGTAGACTTATCTCGTACAGTGGGTTGGTTTACAACTATATTTCCAGTGTTATTAAAATTAGACGATCATCGTAAGTTAGAAGTCATTATTAAATCAGTAAAAGAGCAACTGAGACAAATACCCAATCGCGGATTCGGTTATGGTTTATTGCGATATCTTATTCAAGATGAAACCATAAAAACCCGTTTAGAAAATCAACCACAAGCCCAGATAAAATTTAACTACTTAGGAAAACTTGACTTTACACCTACAGATTCCTTAATTTTAGGATTAGCAAAAGAACCCACAGGAAGCAACAGCAATCCTCAACAAAAGCGTCAACACTTACTCGAAATTAACTCATGGATTTCCGAAGATAAACTACAACTAACTTGGAACTATAGCCGCAATATTCATCAACAAACAACCGTAGATAATCTAGCTCAAACATATATTATCAACCTACAAACTTTGATTAATCACTGTAAATCTCCAGAATCAAAAGGTTATACACCCTCAGATTTTAAAGCAGCAAATCTAAGCCAAAAGCAACTCGATAAATTCATGTCAAAAATCAAAAAAAAGAAATAGTTAGCGAACAGTTATCAGTGAACAGTTATCAGTGAACAGTGAACAGTTATCAATTAACAATTAATTAAATCATTTATAGAATATACTCAGCGAACCTCCGCGTAAACCTCAGCGCTCCTCTGCGTTAAAAAATCATTCTATCTGATTCCCCATTACCAATTACTAATTATAAAAATTATGGATAACATAATAGACTTATACGAACTTTCTCCAATGCAACAGGGGATGCTATTTCATTCCTTATACTCCCCAGAATCGGGAATTTACTTTGAACAACGTAGCTGTAAACTAAAAGGTAATCTCAATTTTTCAGCCTTCAAAACTGCATGGCAAAAAGTCATAGAACGTCATACAATATTACGCACGGCTTTTTATTGGCAAGAAGTAGAAAAACCCCTACAAGTTGTTCTCAATCAAGTTGATTTACCGTGGATTGAAGAAAATTGGCAAGATTTAACTATAAATCAACAAACTGAAAAATTAGAATTATTTTTACAAGCAGATAGAGAACAAGGATTTGATTTAAATCAACCTCCCTTGATGCGTTGTGCTTTATTACAAATACAACCCGATGAATATTATTTTGTTTGGAGTCACCATCATTTATTAATGGATGGTTGGTGTAACGGAATATTATTAAAAGAAGTTTTCAGCTTTTATCAAGCAGCTTGTCACAATCAATCTTTATTTTTACCAACTCCTCGTCCTTATCGAGATTATATTGAATGGATACAGCAACAAGATATTCAAGCAGCAGAACAATTTTGGCAAGGGAAACTCAAGGATTTTACAGCACCAACTCCGTTAATTAAAGATAGTCCTACCGTTACATCTCATCAAGGTATCGTCAGCGAACAACAAATCAAATTACCGACATATTTAACAACCCAACTGCAAAATTTAGCGCAACAACACCGCTTAACTTTAAATACCATTGCTCAAGGAATTTGGGCAATTCTCCTCAGTCGTTACAGTGGGGACAATGACATTGTGTTTGGAGCTACAGTATCCGGTCGTCCTGGAAATTTACCTGGTGTAGAATCAATAGTAGGTTTATTTATTAATACTTTACCAGTACGAGTAAATTTATCTGCCGACGATGAATTATTACCTTGGTTGCAGGAATTACAAACCCAGCAAATCGAACAAGAATCATTATCTTATAGTTCGTTAATTGATATTCAACAGTGGAGTGATTTACCCAACGGAATAGGATTATTTGAAAGTTTAGTCATCTTTGAAAACTATCCCGTGTCAATTGATGCTGTTTTACAAGGGTGGAGCGATGATTTAGAAATTAGTCAAGCGAAAGGTTTTGAACGGACTAATTACCCTCTTTCTTTAACAGTAATTCCCGGTGCGGAACTGTCATTACGGATTAACTATGACAGCAGCTGTTTTGACTCGAAAACTATTATCCGGATGTTAGGTCATTTAGAAACATTATTGCAAGGTATCCTCACAAATCCGCAACAAAAAGTTTGTGAATTACCTTTATTAACCGTATCAGAAAAACAGCAATTACTTGTTGAGTGGAATGATACTAATTGCGATTATTCCAATCTTTGTATTCATCAATTATTTGAAGCACAAGCGGAGAAAACACTTGATAAAATAGCAGTTATCTTTGAATCCCAACAGTCTACATATAAACAGTTAAATGAAAAAGCAAATCAATTTGCTCGTTATTTACAGTCGGTTGGTGTAGGAGCAGAGACAAAAGTAGGAATTAGTTTAGAACGTTCTGAAAAAATGCTTGTGGGATTATTGGGTATTCTCAAAGCTGGTGGAACTTATATTCCTTTAGATCCAGCTTTCCCAGAAGAGCGTTTGAGGTTTATGGTGGAAGATTCGGGGATGAGTTTTTTAGTGATAGATTCTAAAACCTCACAAACCTCACCCCTAACCCCTCTCCTTAACAATGAGAGGGGAATAGAATTAGAATCAACTCATCTTTTTGATAGGTCGAGGGGTGATAAAGCACAGCTTTATCGGGGTGAGGTTATTAATTTTGATAATGACTGGAAATTAATTGAGAAACAATCTTCTGAAAATCTAGCAATTCAAACAAATCCCGGAAATCTAGCCTATATTATTTATACTTCCGGTTCCACTGGGAAACCAAAAGGAGTGCAAATTACGCATCAATCCTTGGTTAACTGTCTCGAATCCATGCAGCAAAAACCGGGAATCACATCAGAGGATATTTTATTATCAGTAACTACATTATCATTTGATATTGCTGGATTAGAATTATATTTACCTTTAATTACTGGTGCTAAATTAATTATTGCTAGTAGAGAAATTACAACTGATGGAATAAGATTAGCGCAAAGTATCGAAACAAATCAACCAACAATAATGCAAGCGACTCCTGCTACTTGGAGATTATTGTTAGCAGCAGGATGGAAGGGTAATCAACAGTTAAAAGTTCTTTGTGGTGGAGAAGCTTTAGATATAAATGTTGCTGAAGAATTATTAGAACGTTGTAAAGAAGTATGGAATTTATACGGCCCCACTGAAGCAACTATTTGGTCATCAGTAGCAAAATGTAGAGATGTAATATATCACGTCTCATCGAATGTGACCATTGGGAAACCAATTAACAATACCCAATTTTACGTTTTAAATGATTATTTACAACCAGTTCCGATTGGTGTACCGGGACAGTTGTATATTGGTGGTGCGGGATTAGCAAAGGGTTATTTAAATAAACCAGAATTAACCGCAGAAAAATTTATTGATAATCCATTTGTTCAAATAAATTCTAATGAAATAACCTCACCATCTTCCCCTCGACCTGTTAAAGATAGGGGTGTCCGACAGGACGATTTAAAATTATATAAAACTGGTGATTTAGTACGTTATCTACCTTCAGGAAATTTAGAATATTTAGGTAGAATTGATTATCAAATTAAATTAAGAGGTTTTCGGATTGAATTAGGGGAAATTGAATCGATTTTGATGCAGCATTCTGGTGTTAAACAAGCTGTAGTTACACTATATAAAAAGCAAAATCAAAATAATCGTGATGATGAAAAATTAATTGCTTATGTAGTGTCATCATCTGAGGTATCGCAAATTGAATTAAGACAGTTTTTGCAAAGTCAATTACCTAGTTATATGATTCCTTCTAGCTACATAATGTTAGAAGAATTTCCCCTCACTCCGAATCGTAAAATTGATAGAAAAGCTTTACCAATACCCGATAATACAAATCAAATATCAAATCAAACATCAATATATATTCCACCACGTACTGTCACTGAGGAAATAGTAGCTGGTATTTGGGTCGAGGTGCTTAATTTACAGCAAATTAGCATTAACGATAATTTTTTTGAATTGGGAGGACATTCTCTACTTGCAACCCGCGTCAATTCTCAACTCAGACAAGCTTTTGCTGTAGAATTACCATTGCGATCGCACTTTGAAAATCCCACGATTGCCGAACTTGCGCTTAGTATTGAAACAGCTACCCGACATTCAGTAGCACCACCGATTAAACCTGTCCCCCGTCAAAAGAATTTACCTCTATCTTTTGCTCAACAACGACTGTGGTTTCTATGTCAGTTAGAACCGGATAGTCCCTATTACAATATTCCCACAGCAGTTAGATTAACTGGTTCGCTTAACATTAACGCTTTACAACAAAGTTTAAATGATATTCTACGTCGTCACGAAACCCTACGCACGGCTTTTGCAACTGTTGACGGACAACCGATACAGCATATAAATTCGGTGGATTATTTACCTTTATCAATGATTGATTTAAGTAATATCCCTGAATCTAATCGAGAAAATAAGGTTGAAGAATTAGCACGAGTTGAAGCAATGCAACCCTTCAAACTCGATAGTGTTCCTTTGGTACGGGTAAAATTATTACGGTTAAACGATACAGACCATGTAATTTTACTCACTTTCCATCATATTATTGCCGATGGTTGGTCAATTGGAGTTTTGGTACGAGAATTAGGAACATTGTACGAAGAAAAAACCTCATTCTCTTCCCCTCTCGTTGATAGGTCGAGGGGTGTCCGTCAGGACGGGGTGAGGTTAAAAGAATTACCAGTTCAATATGCAGATTTCGCAATTTGGCAAAGAGAATGGTTGCAAGGGGAAGTATTAGAAAATCAACTGAATTACTGGCAAGAACAGTTACAAAATGCTCCGAAGTTATTAGAATTACCTACGGATTATCCGCGTCCTGCTGTTAGAAGTTTAAAAGGAGATAGCTATACTTTTCAAATTTCTCCAGAATTAACCGCAGCATTAAAACATTTAAGTCAACAGTCGGGTTGTACTTTATTTATGACGCTGTTAGCAGCTTTCCAAACTTTACTTTATCGCTACACGGGAAGTGAGGATATAGTTGTTGGAACCAGCATTGCTAATCGTAATTATCCAGAGATTGAAGGGTTAATTGGCTTTTTTGTTAATACTTTGGCATTGCGGACGGATTTATCAGAAAATCCAACTTTTGAAGAATTATTAAATCGAGTCCGAGAAGTTTCTTTAGGTGCTTACGCTCACCAAGATTTACCTTTTGAACAACTTGTAGATAGTTTACAACTCCAACGTTCTTTAAGCTATACTCCATTATCTCAAGTAATGTTTGTGTTACAAAATGCACCAATGGAAGCTGTAGAAATTGAAGGTTTGCATTGGCAACCTCTTGAAAATAATAGTAACACCGCCAAATTTGATTTAATTTTGTCAATGCATGAAACCTCAGCAGGTTTGACAGGAGTATTGGAATATAGTTTAGATTTATTTAAGTTAGAAACTATTGAGCGAATTGCAGGAAATTTAGAAACTATATTAACAGCAATTATTGATGAACCGGAACAGGAAATATCTGATTTACCGATTTTAACTGCGTGGGAACAGCAATTACTTGTGGAATGGAATCAAACAAAAATAGAATATCCACGAGATAAATCTGTACATCAGCTATTTGAAGAACAGGTTCAACAAACACCAGATAATATAGCCCTTGTTTGGCAGAATCAAGAATTTACATATCATGAATTAAATATCAAAGCTAATCAACTAGCTCATCATCTCATAGGCTTGGGAGTTAAACCAGAAACACCAGTTGGGATTTATTTAGAACGTTCCCCAGAAGCAGTTATTGGAATATTAGCAACTCTTAAAGTAGGGGGAATTTATGTTCCTTTAGACCCAGCATATCCCCAAGAACGATTAACTTTTATGTTAGAAGATGCTGGGGTGGAATTTTTAGTTACTAACCAATCTTTGGGAGACGTAGCACTGCTACGTCTCTACACAGAGGAAATTATTAATCTCGATACTGACTCGGAAATAATTAATCAAAATAGCGTTGAAAATCCAATTAATTCCATAACACCAGAAAATTTGGCATACATTATGTATACTTCTGGTTCAACGGGAATCCCAAAAGGTGTTTGTATTCCACACCGAGGAATTGTCCGTTTAGTAAAATCGAGTAATTACGTCAATTTGAGTGCAGAAGAAATTATATTACAAGCTGCACCAATTTCTTTTGATGCTTCCACATTTGAAATTTGGGGAGCTTTACTTAATGGAGGAAAACTGGTTCTTTTAGCAGTTCAAAAACCTTCATTAAAAGAGTTAGGAGAAACATTAGATAAATATCATATTTCAACTCTGTGGTTGACTGCTGGTTTATTTAATTTGATGGTAGACGAACAACCCCAAAGTTTAAAAGGTGTTCGACAATTATTAGCTGGTGGAGATGTGATATCACCAATTCATGCTCAAAAACTACAGCAAATTAATCCCAACTGTCAGTTAATTAATGGTTATGGTCCCACAGAAAGTACAACATTTGCTTGCTGTTATCGAGTTCCTGTAAATCATGCAATTGATAAATCTATACCGATAGGTTACCCAATTTCTAATACTCAAGTTTACATTTTAGATAATAATTTACAACCCGTTCCGATAGGTGTCCCTGGTGAACTATATATTAGTGGTGATGGTTTAGCTAGTGGTTATTTAAATAGACCAGAATTAACCGCAGAAAAATTTATTCCTAATCCGTTTTTTGAAGACAGTAGGGAAGAAGAAGGGAAGGGTAAACTCAATTCCTCATTCCCAATTCCCAAATTATATAAAACTGGTGACAAAGTTCGTTATTTAGCAGATGGTGCAATTGAATATCTTGGTCGTTTTGATAATCAAGTTAAAATTCGTGGGTTCCGAGTTGAACTAGGAGAAGTTGAAACAACTTTATCTCAACATTCGCAAATTAAAGAAACAGTCGTAATTGTACAAAATAAAGAAAATATTCAACGATTAATTGCTTATTATGTGTCAGTGGAAGAAATTACAAACGCTGATTTACGAACTTTTTTAAGCGATAAACTTCCAGAATATTTAATTCCCTCCATCTTTATACCTCTCCCAGAATTACCCCTTACAGTAAATGGAAAATTAAACCGTAGCGCTCTTCCTAAACCAGATTTTACTACCTTAGAAAATGAATTTGTAAATCCTACAACTCAAATAGAAAGAACTCTTGTACAAATTTGGATGGATATTCTACAAGTAGAAAAAATCGGAATTAGCGACAATTTCTTTGAGTTGGGGGGGGATTCAATTTTAGCGATTCAAATTATTAGTCGCGCTAATCAAAATGGAATTCAAATTACACCAAAACAGCTATTTCAGCATCAAACCATTGCTGAATTAGCAGCAGTAGCAGCGAAAAGTGCGGTCTTGGGGTTTCCCCAAGTGGAGCAACTTTTCAAGACAACCCAAACTCCCTTAATAGAAGCCGAACAAGGAATTATTACAGGTTCCGTTCCCCTCACACCGATTCAACACTGGTTCTTTGAACAGGAAAAAGCTAATCCCCACCACTTCAATCAAGCTGTTTTACTCAAAGTTAAAACTGAACTTAACTTAAACTGGCTAGAAAAAGCATTGCAAGAATTATTATTACATCATGATGCTTTGCGTTTGCGATTTGAGCAAGCTGAATCTAGTTGGGAACAGTTCCATGTAGAACCAAGTTCAGAAATTCCTCTTACCTGTTTTGACCTTTCCAAGCTCACGAATTCACAGCAACAAAAAGAAATTAATAATATCGCAAATCAAATCCAGAAAAGTCTTAATTTATCAACAGGTTCAGTAATGCGAGTTGCATTATTTAACTTGGGAGAAAATCAATCCAGCCGATTATTATTTGTAATTCATCATTTAGTCATTGACGGTGTTTCTTGGCGGATATTATTATCAGATTTACAAACCGCATACGAACAGTTAAATCAAGGAAAAGCAATTCAACTACCATTAAAAACCACTTCATTCAAACAGTGGGCAGAACATTTACAAACATATGCAGAATCAGATGAATTCTCTCAATTTTCTTATAATCTTCCTTCTTCAAAACCGGAAGAATTAAAAATAGATTTTCCTAATACAATTGCTACTAGCGAACAAATAGAAATAGTTCTTTCCTCAGAACATACCCAAGCATTATTAAAAGAAGTCCCTCAAGCATATAATACTCAAATTAACGACATCTTATTAACAGCTTTAGTCCAAACATTTGCTCAATTAACTGGTAAAACTTCTCTTTTAATTGATTTAGAAGGACATGGGAGAACCGAATTATTTGATGAGCTTAATTTGTCTCGTACAGTGGGTTGGTTTACCAATATATTCCCAGTAAATTTAAATTTAGAAGAATTATCAGATATTAATAATTCAGGAGAAGCAATCAAGCTTATCAAAGAACAACTACGAATTCCTAATAATGCTATAGATTATTCAGTTTGGCGATATCTTAAGCAAAATAAAACACAAGATATTCAATTACCATCACCTGAAATTAGCTTCAACTATCTAGGACAATTCGATTCGATGTTAACAGTATCAAACGTTTTTGAGCTAGCGAAAGAATCACCAGGTTTAACCCAAGATATAAACTCAGAAAGAGCATATCTATTAGAAATTAACGGTTCAATAATTGAAGAACAACTTAAACTTACTTGGACTTACAGCAAACATATTTACGATAAATCGGTAATTGATAATTTAGGGAAAAAATATATAGAAACGCTGATACAATTAATTCAACACTGTCAATCTCCAGATGCAAGTGGTTACACACCGTCAGATTTTTCATTAGTAGAAATTGAGCAAAATCAATTGGATGATATTTTAGGACAAGTTGATTTTGAGTAAGTTTCTATTTAGTTTTATGGTGCTGCCTTACGCATTAATATATATGGTTTTAAGACAAATATTCTTGCGTCGTAAGACAGCATATTTAACTTTTTTATCCACCTGATGAAGAATTTACCACATTATATTGAGTTACATAGAGATTTTTCACCATTTGTTGCAAAGCTACTTGATTGAGAGAATAACCGACTATTTCTAATCCACTAAAACATTTTGGTTCACCATGTAAATAACTTGCTAAATTTAAATTCAAAAAGTCTATACATGGTACACCATAAACGAAATCAGCATAAATAATATTCCCGTCTTCTAAATGGAAAATGCCCTTAGCACGAATCACTTTTCCATAAGTATTACAAATAATTTGATTCCAAAATTCATTGAGCTTATCCCCACAAATAACCTTCCCAGTAGTTTCTATACGCAATGTCTCTACTTCATTAATCGAAGCTTTCATTGCTGCACCTGTGAGTATTTCTTTTGCCCAAGAATGCCATCTACACCGCTTACATCCTGGAGGTAAAATTGCTATTGGAAAGTAAGGTAAATCGTTTAGAAGCTGGTCGATATATCTTAATCCTAAGTTATTACCTAGTTCTATATACGCTATATCTGCTGATTCCAATTCATTCAAAAAATCAGCTTCCCCACTATCATCAAAAATTTTCACTGTGGGAAAATCAATACTAATTTTTTTTTGGTCTATCTGAGCTTTTCCAGTACCAGCTTTTAAATATAATATCTTTTTATTATATCTGGGAAAAGCTTTTTCTTTTGAAGCTATTTGTTGATAAATCCAAGAAGTTTTACCACAACCAACATAACCACCAACAACAATTATCTTTTCTTCGTCCATTCTTTATTTAGTTAGATTTATTGGTTTCTAAGCAGATTCGCAGCGAACATTATATAAGAAAAAACGTAAAATCATGGTACTGCGAAGAGCAGCGCAGTCTTGGGGTTTCCTCAAGACTGCGGGACTGAATACTCCGCTTCTCATCTAAAAAGGTTAAGGTGTTACAGCTTATTAGGAATTTTTACTACTAATTCTTAATTCCTTTTTAGAGCGCTTCAAACATTTATAAGCAGCTTTAATTTGCTCATATGCTTGACAAGGAGATATTTTTCCCCCACTCTGCAAGTTAGCAATGTAACCTATGCTTTGAGAAAATTCCTGTAAATTAGCGTTAAATGCCAAATATTCTGGCTTAAACTCTCCGTGGTAGGTACTTCGAGGATATAAAAAATTATGTTTGTCCATATGAATGAAACCTCTTGCACTAACTTGATAATTCCCTTGGCTATTTCCTTGAGTTGTAGCGAAATTAAGCTTTTTGGTAAATTTTGAGCTAACTAAACTAGTTGTACTTTTAGCCTAGAAAACCCTTACAACTTAAAATAACCTTCTACATTCCTTAATATAAACATAACTATCAGTAAAAATCTGTACATCCTACACATTATTAATAATAATTTGCAATAAACTCTTATTTGTGTATTTACAATTACATTTATACAAATTTCCTGGAATTAGGATTTTTTGTCTTGGGAAGAATTAGTAGGTGGATAGCCCTCTTTTATCACTCCCGGAAAACTAAAGAGACGTAGCGATGCTACGTCTCAATAAGTCGTGAGAATTAAGGCTGTTTAACCTCTACAGGGAGTATAATTTATATTCATGCTGCAATTCGCCATTTACGCGATTGCTGTTGTACGCTCCATAAATTTGCATAGCGTCCTTTATTGGTAATTAATTCCTCGTGATTTCCACTTTCTACTATTAACCCTTCCTCCAATACCAAAATATTATCTGCACCCGTGACAGTTGAAAGTCGATGGGCTATTATCACTACTGTTTTGTTTTCTACGAGCTTGTCAATTGCGGTCTGTACTGCTACCTCACTTTCGGTATCCAGTGCTGATGTCGGTTCGTCTAGCAATACGATGGGCGCATCTTTGAGAATAGCACGAGCAATGGAAATACGCTGACGCTCCCCTCCTGAAAGTGCCCCACCTATTTCCCCAACTTGAGTATCATAACCCTTGGGTAAGCGCAAGATAAATTCATAGCAATTCGCGGCCTTTGCTGCTGCTTCTACTTCTGCGTCGGTGGCCTTGGGTTTTGCGATACGAATATTGTTGCGGATGGTATCATCAAACAGATATACATCTTGGAAAACTACTGAAATATGGCGCATTAATTCCGTAGCATCTACATCCTTGATATTTGTTCCACCGATACAAACGCTTCCTTGTTGAACATCAGCATATCTACTGATTAATCGTGTAATTGTTGTTTTACCGCTTCCGGAACTACCGACCAGTGCTGTTAAACTGCGTTCTGGTAAATGAAAGGAAATATTTCTCAATACAGGTTCATTTTGGTCTGCATAAGCGAAAGTCACATTTTCAAAGGAAATATCAAATTTTTTGATAGTTGCGGTCGGATTGGCTGTGGGTAAGGGTTGAATTGCCATTAATCCTTCAATTCTTTCTAGTGCGACTTCCATCAAATCAAATACAGCTGTGATACTACCAAAGATGGCGATGGGTTCGCTAAAACGAGTAGCAATGATGACTAATGCAAATACAGAGGCAAGGTCGATTGTACCTTGGAGTAAAAATAGTACACCCAGAGCTAGGATAGTAATAATACCTACTTGAACTACTGTAGATAGAAGAATTGCTGGCATTGTCGCGAGACGATTCGCACGGGCTTGAGTTTGGCGTTGTTGTGAAATTGCTTGACGTAACCGTTGCGATTTTTCCCCGATTTGATTGGTAGCACGCAACACCGGTAAACCCTGTGCATATTCAATAATCCGGGATGCTGTGTCTGCATCTGAGACAGCAACTTGATGGAGTTCTTTGAGGCTGACAGTTCTTTGTTGACGGTAAAAGGGAATAGCTAGAGGGAATATAACCAGCATAGCTACAGCAAGTCGCCAATCAATGAAGAAGGTAATAAAAACGATGACTGTAGGGACAACCATTGTTTGAATAACTATTTTGGAAATCTCCCCAATAGACAGCATTGCATCAGAAACATTACCACTGAGAATGACATTTAAATCCCCATCACGACGATTATTGAGTTGTTCTAGAGGAATACGACGTAGTTGCTCACCCAAACGCGACCGCATTTCACTAGCTGCATCAATAGCAGTCACCCAACCATATTCAAGTTCTCTCCATCGGACGAGAAATTCGACTATAACCAGAAAAACCATTAAGACAATGAGCGTCCAAACCCGGTTAGTATCGATAGGGTTTTGAGTTAAAGCTTTGAGGAGAGGTACTAATAAAGCGAAAACAATTCCCTGAATTACAGAAGCAAAAACTGAGAGAATTAGGGAAGATTTGTAATCTGGAGCATAGGAACCAGATGCTTGAATGGCACGTTGGAAACTTTTTATCATCGAATTTTAGATTTTAGATTTTAGATTTTGGATTTTAGATTTTTACTTAAAATTAAAATTAGGAATAGTCGCAAGCTATATATTTTCTTCGCTACTTCCTACTCACTACTTCCTACTTCCTACTCACTACTTCCTACTTCCTACTTCCTAAATTAATTTCTACTTGAAGAATGTGAGCATTCTTTCTAAAAATTGGCATTAAAATAAACGAAATATACTTCAACCAAAAAGGTTTCATCCGTTGAGGATAGTTAGCAAATTCGGGAAGATAATAAATTTCATCTTTGAGAGTAATTCCCAAATCCCATGTTTCTAACTCTTGAGAATTATCAATTCCCCATTTAAATTTAGCACTGGTTTTAGATACAGTATCGTGACGTTTTGTTTTTGCTGCTGCTTGTTTACTTAATACATCAAATACCATTGTTATAGGAGCAAATTTTGGAGCTAGCATCGTTTGTATCTGAGTAAATAAAGCTTTATTTTCTTCTTCGCTTAGATACATTGATACTCCTTCCATGATGAGAAACAAAGGTTGATTTACATCTGGATTTATTTGTTCTATCCAAGTAGTTTCGAGAATCGAACTCGCAATTAAATGATAGCGATTGCTCTGTTTTAGCAGTTTCTCTTTAAGTTCAATCACTTCTGGAAAATCAACTTCATACCAATTAATTTCACCATTATCAATTCTGAAAAAGCGCGTACAAAGTCCTCCTCCTAAATTTATAACAGTTGCTTGAGAATTAGTAGCAAGAAATTTTATTAATAAATCATCAATAGTTTTTGCTCGAATGACAGTAGCAAGTTGTGAAGACCATCCTAGAGCATATTTAGAAAAGTTATAATCAATCTTTTTGGTAATTTCGACTGCTTTTTCATCTTTGAGAATACAGTCAGGATATGATTGCTCGGTGTAGCGTCCGTAAAGAGTAATCATTAAAGTTTCGGGTACGCCTTGTAACTTTTCTGTTGATTCTTTTTGAATAGCCATAGGATTTTAGATTTTGGATTTTAGATTTTAGATTTTGGATTTTTATTTACTATGAATACATATGATTTGATGCATTACTAACTTCGTTCTAACACATCCTACAATACTCAAAATATAAGTAAAAAACTCTACTTTCCTTTGCGTTAAAATATATTTTTACCTATTGCCTATTACCTTGCCCCCACAGATATGATAAGTGTTTAACCAGACACAGTATGATTTCTAATTCCCCAATTTTGAGCAAGCTGATAATTATTCCACAAAGATGCATAAATTCCATTAGCTGTTGCTAATTGTTCGTGCTTACCACGTTCAACAATTTTTCCTTTATCCAAAACTACTATCTGGTCAGCATCGACAATGGTAGAAAGACGATGAGCGATGACAATCAAGGTTTTACCTGCTGTGAGTTTAGCTATGGCTTCTTGAATCAAAGCTTCATTTTCTGGGTCGGTGAAAGCGGTGGCTTCATCTAAAATAACAATGGGATTGTCTTGTAAAATCGCTCTGGCAATCGTAATCCTTTGTCTTTGTCCACCAGAAAGCCGAGTACCGCGATCGCCAGCAATTGTATCGTATCCTTGAGGTAATTCTAGGATAAAATCATGCGCTCGTGCGGCTTTGGCTGCTGCTTCAACTTCTGCATCGGTAGCGTTGGGACGACCTAAACGAATATTTTCTTTTATGGTGTCATATAGCAAAAATGTATCTTGAAAGACAAATGATACATAGTTCATTAGAGTGTCTGATGTCATTTTGCGAACATCAACACCACCGATTTTTATTACTCCACTATCAACATCCCAAAATCTGGGAATTAACTTAGCAACCGTACTTTTACCAGCACCGGAAGTTCCGATTAAGGCTGTAACTGAGCCTGGAAGCATATCACAATTGATTTCAGATAAAGCTGGATTTCCTCCATCGTTATAGGAAAATGTCACATCTTGAAAACTAATTGAAGTATCGGTAGGTTGTTGGGGATTTTCTGTTTGAGGTAAAACTGGTTCGCGAAGAATATTGTATATACGTTGAGCAGCCGCATTTGCTTTATTAATGAAGGATGATAGCCACATAATCGGCATAATTGCTTCTGCTACTCCACTTGAGAGCAATAGAAACAGTATTAAAGTTGTAAAATCTAGCTTTCCCTGTACCATTAACCAAGCACCAACCGACACCACAATGACTAAAGTTGGTAATGTAGCTGTCACCAAAAAACCAATTCGACCAGCTGTATTCGTTGCTTGTACCCATTCTTTCAAGTAACGTGTAAATTCATCCAATATATTACGAAAGCGAATATAGGAAGTTGTACCATCATCAAAGGTTCGTACTACCTGCATTCCCTGGACAAATTCAACGATTGTGCTATTGATTTTTTCGTTGGCTAAATCATAAGCTTCGCGCTTTTGGGAATAGTCCCGCATTGCTAATTGAATTGCAACAATAGTGATAGGAACTAATACAATTGTTGCCAATGCCATTCGCCAATCGACAATAAATAAGATAATAAGTGTTAATAACGGTGCAGTGTAAGCACGAGCATAAAGCGGTGTGCTATCAGCAACAAAACTGTGTAATTCCTTAACATCATCTTGGACAATTTTCTTAATCGCACCCGAACCCAAGGTAATAACATAACCGAGAGAAAGACCAGCTAGATGTTCCGAAATTTGCATTCGGAGTATTTCTTCTAACTCAAATGCAGCCATGTGGGAGATACGGAAAGCCCATACACGGGAAATAAAAGCTATGATTACAGCAATTCCTGATATACCAACTAATTGCCAAATATATTGAGAATTAATCACATCAGCAAATAATTCACGAGCAATAAAAGGTATAACCATTAGCGAAGCAATAGACGCAATTACATTTAAAACAGAAAGGAACATTGCTGTATAAATTTGACCTTTCACGGGTTTAATTATGTCCCAAATTCCATTTTCTTTTGTTTTGTTTGTTGAGTTATTCATACTGTTAATAAGATTTTTATTTTTGACAATAGATTTTAGATTATTCTGATTTTTGATTAGAAAACAGGTAATGGGAAATAGTTAAGAGAAAAGATTATACTTAGATACTTGATAGCAAAAAAAACCTCATGTAAACTAATTTTTGACCCACTATTGCAGTGGGTTTTATTTTTGTTTAAGTGCTTGAAAGTGCAAGACAAAATATTAAGCTAGACCTTTATTACGTCCTCTAATAGTGAAGAAAGCTTGTTAAATTTAAAACTTAGCTTTGAGTTGAACCCCGTAAACCACAGGAGTACCATAAGAAACCAATGGTTGTCCTATAAACAAATAGCCATTGGTTGTGTACTCAGTGTTAAAAAGATTATTTGCAAATAAATAAACCCCATATTTTTGAGCTTCATAACCTATACGAGCATTCACAATAGCATAGGGGTCTTGCTTAACTGCATTGTCATCAGCAAAATATGTTTTTCCTATTCCCTGAAGTTCAACTCGTCCAAATAAACCTGTCGGATTTCGATATTGCAAAGCTAAATTATAGGTAAAACTAGGGGAAAAAGGTAAATTATTACCGTTAAAGCTTTGAGCCGTAAAGGGATTAGTATAATCCGTAAATTTGGCATCAACTAAACCCAATCCAGCAATGATATCGAACCCATCTACTGGAGTTCCTTTTACTTCTAATTCCAAACCCTTAATATTAGCTTGAGCATTAGCGATTTCCCGAGGTATGCCTATTTCATCTAATAAAGATACCTGGTAATTATCAACATTAGTATTAAATAAAGCTAAATTTGCAGTTAACCTGTTATCCAGCCAAGAAGTTTTCAATCCAACTTCGTAATTCCATGATGTTTCGGTAGCGTATCTGAGAGTTTCATCATTTGCAGCACGGTAATTCACCCCTGAAGGTTTATATCCTTTAGCAACACTACCGTATAACATTACATTAGGACTAAAACGATATTGCATAGCTAAACTAGGCAGTAATTCCTGATTCTTCTGCTCTACCTCAATGGTTGAGAGAATTGGGAAAGAAGCAGAACCATCACTGAGAAAATAATCTCGGCTACGGTTTTCTAATTTGCTGTTGACGGACTCATAACGCAAACCTGTAGTTAGAGAAAGTGCTTCACTTAGTTGATAACTTGCTTGACCGAAAACAGCATAAGTTGTTTGTTCTGTATCTGCATTTGTTCTGTCTCTCCCAGGGGGAGAACCGAATAACGGAGAACCATCAACACCAACGATAAAACCTTCACCATTAGCATTAAAATCTCTAGATTCAAAATAACTACCAATTAACCACTGAAATTTATTGTCATTTTGAGAAGACTGAAGACGGAGTTCTTGGCTAAACAATGTGGAGTCGAATGCTGATACAGCAATAGCTATATCATTAGCGGTTGCATCTACATCGTACTTTGTTTCTTGGTTAGAAAAACGTCTAGCTGTTATTGAAGTGACACGAACGTTTGGGTTATCATAAGTGACCTTCAGAGATTGAGTATTAGAATTGAGTCGATTGAAACCATCATAATCTTGCTCTGTTTGATAAATATTTGACTCGCTCCGTAACAATGTTACTGGTGGACCATCGTCATAATCATTAAAAGAACTGTTAAAAGAAATTTCCCAATCCTCAGAAGGATTCCAAAACAATTGAGCGCTACCCGAACCTCCTGATTGTCTACCAAAGTCTTTGTTCAACAAGGTATTTTCGATATAACCATCACGTGATGAATAACCTCCCGACAGACGGAAAAACAGTTTATCTTCAACAAGAGGACCGCTAACACTAGCTTGGGTATTAAAACTATCATAACTACCATAGCTAGCACTACCTCTATATTCAAAAGAGTTACTGGGTTTTCTAGTGATAATATTAACAACTCCAGCTTGTGAATTCCGACCATAAAGAGTGCTTTGAGGACCTTTTAAGACTTCAATCCGTTCTAAATCAATTAGGTCAATATTTATAAAACTTCCGTAATCATAAGGTATGTCATCAACATAAAACCCTACAGCATCTCTAGATAAAAAGTTAAAATTGCTCAATCCTCGAATACTGTAGTTAGTGAAGTAGCGACTATCTCCTCCAAGTGAATTGATAGAAAAATTTGGAGTATTTGCAGCAATATTACCAATTGAATTAGTATTAGCATCTTCAAGTTCGTCTTCTCTCAAAGTTGTAATGCTAATAGGAACTTCTTGAACATTTTGCTCTCGCTTTTGTGCAGTCACAATAAGTTCAATTACATCATTCTCTGACTCAGATGGTTGTTTTGGTTGCTGCTGAGCAGAGGATGTAACTGGTGTAACGCTAAAAATCAAACCTTCTTTAGGACTATCAAACAACTCAACTTTTGGTAAACCCACCTCAGCAGTTACCATTACTCGAATATTGCGAGTATCGAGATTGCTTACATTAACAGAACTAATTCCAGCTACGGGTTTATCTTGAGTAAATGTATCCCCTTGCTGTAAACGTAACTGAGAATTAGGAATATCGGCGATAAAACTGTTACTATCCTTTTTTGGGATAACTTGTAACTTTTCTCCTTGTTTTGTCTGTAAAATAATCTCCAATCCCTTATCCGTGGGATTCACCTGTACCCCTGTTATTTCAATTACATCATTTTCAACAACTTGGGAAAAAAATTCACCGTCATGATTCTCAGACTTGACTGCAACTCTCGCATAACCAGGAACTGCGATCGCAATAAAAAAAGCGGACAGACAAACCAGACGTAACTGAAATTGCAAGCTTACGGCTTTCGTCATATTATTTCTACTTAGTAGCAATATTTTCAAAAATTTTTACAAGCAAACTTTCAAACTTACTAGTAATAAGTTTGATTATTATCTTAGAGAAAAAACACCAACAATGATAGTTTCTCACCTATATTTTTAGATTCCCTATTCTAAACGGATCTTTTTCTATTCCATCGGGAAACACTTTATATATGTATAGATTTTTATCAGACTAAATTCGAGTTTGTGATATAAATAAGATTTTTATTAACGCTAATTGAAATTAAGTTGAAGCTCTATAAACACTGGGAGAAACACCAAATTTTTTCCGAAAAGCAGAACTAAAGGAAGTTACGCTTGCATAACCAATACAACGAGCAACTTGATTTATATTCAACTTCTTAGTTTTTAATAATTTTTTGGCTTCTTCCATTCTGTAGTCATGCAAACAACCAAAAACTGTATTACCAAAACAATAACGAAATCCAACTTTAAGTTTATAATCATTTAATCCAACTAATTTAGCTAAATTAATTAGTGAAGGGGGATTTTGAAAATTTTTAAATAATATTTCCTTTGCATAATAAATTCGATTAATATCATCAGACTTAAGATTAATAATTTGCTGAGAATCATTTGGTAAATCTAATAACTTTTCTGTGTAATAAGCGAGAATTTCTATTCCTTTAGCTTCTAAGTAAAGCTTTTCAGTTAAACCTTGATAAGGACAATTTATAATTTGTTGTGCTGCAATTTTCATCGCAGATGTCATTTTAAAGTGTTGAACATAAAAACAACTATTTTTACCATTGATAATTTGCTGGAGTTGATTAGGAATATGGGTTATCTGACTATCAATAAAACTATCAAACATCCTAGGTTCCATTATCAAACTAACAACAGTAACCTGTTGTCCCACCTGGTATTCCATAGTTCCTTTATGTTTCAGAGCAAAACCTAAATTACCTTGTCCCGAAGCTAAATTATATTCTTCCTCAGTCCCATAAACTTTACCTTGAGTACTCCCATTCAGACAGAAACTAATTCCAAAAGCTATATTCAATTCATTATATTCAGCTTCCAAAATAAAATTATCTTGAAATTTTAAATCCTGTACTATCAACTCCAATCCTGGACGTAATTGAAATTTTCGCATCCAACCATTACAAATTAATGAAGGGAATTTGATAGCTTGCTCGTGCTCATGTGTAATAATCGCAGAATCTGTCTGTTGACTGACTTCTGCAAATAGCTCGTTTAAATCTGAAATAGAAAAACTGACTTTCATATTTTACGAAATACCCTTTCAATATTAGGGAAGCTATGGTGACTAACTATATATACTCATTATTGCAAATAATTTTTATTAATTCCCAACTGTAATAATTTTATTTGTTTTGAAAGTAGCAGGTTCTAGATAAATTACGTTTATTTATTGACCAATATCGATATTAATCAGTTAAACATATGCAAAATATATAAATTCTATATAAGTAAGTCGGTGTTAAAAAATCAATGTATGTCATTGCGAGTGAAACGAAGCAATAGCAAGGGTTTTATGCCCATTTAGATTCTGTTACACGAATCGGTTTATTTGTACCTACTTACTTAGTTTTTAGGATTTAAAGGATTTCATAAACCTTGCATTATGAAAAAATTAGTTTATTGATTATGATTAATTTATTATGACTAATTATTTCAGACCTATATTTATCATTTACAAAAATTAAAACTGTACAAAACATACATTTTTTCCTTTTCCATACTCTAATATAGCTATTGAAGCTTATTGAAAAAATTAGTCATTAGCTCAAGTTATTGCATAATTTTATTAACGGGAATCTTCTGCGTTCTTATTTCGCTATTTATCTAATAATCGACAAACTTTGCAGGAGTTGAAATGTCTAAAAAAATTGGTCTTTTTTTCGGTACAACTACAGGAAAAACCGAAACAATAGCTGAAAGTATTCAACAAACTTTTGGTGATATTGATGTTGAATTACACGACATTTCCCAAACTGAAGCTAAAGATTTTAATGGTTATGAATATCTAATTATCGGTAGTCCAACCTGGAATCTTGGTGATTTACAAGATGATTGGGAAGGATTTTTCTCTGAATTAGATGAGATAGATTTCTCTGGAAAAACAGTAGCTTATTTTGGTACGGGAGACCAAGTTGGATATGGAGATACTTTTCAAGATGCAATGGGAATGCTAGAAGAAAAAATATCAGAACGTGGTGGTAAAACTATCGGTTATACTTCAACTGATGGATATAATCATACAGGCTCTAAAGCTATTCGTGATGATAAATTTTGTGGACTAGCTATCGATGATGACAGTCAACCGCATCTGACAAAAAAGCGAATTAATGCTTGGGTTCCTCAAGTAAAGCAAGAATTCGGACTGTAGAGAATTAAAACAAATATTTACGAACAAAGAAACCGTCATAAAACTTGTGTTTTTAGTTCTTTGTTCGTATTTTATTTATATTACCTTGTTTCGATTATTTATATTTTTTTCTAAATCTCGCACCATAGGTTTTATTCCAAAAAATTGCCAAACCTGTCACAAATAAAATAGCAGGTACTAATCCCATGATTAAATAAACAAATCGCAATACATTGTTACCATAGGAACCTATATGCAAAGGATAAAGCATTGCCAATAGTTTATCTATCCAGGGGGAATTTAATATATTTTTTATCCTTAATACTTCACCACTATACTGGTCTAAATAAATATAGCTTTTGCCATTTTTATTTAAGTCTTTCGCTAACCTTTTACGAACTACAACGGGAGCTTTATCAGTTGATGGAGGTATTATAATAGTCGGTTTTCCGTCGGGTAATGCAAGATTCGCTTGTTCGACAAAATCATCTAAAGTTAGTTTATTATTAGTACTTTGAGGAGTTGATAATACTTTTGTTGGCTGAGGAATTCCTGAAACTGTATATCCCAAAGTGACTATTGGCTTTTTGAAAACCATCATAGTCCCAGTAATTCCAGCAAATATTAAAAATATTACAGATATAAATCCAATCAGTTGATGAAAATCGTAATTAACTAAATGCTTATTCCGTGCTTTAAATCTGATTGTTAACCCCGTGGATAATCTTTTCCATCCAGACCATAAGGTTAATCCATTGATAGCTCTAGTAATTAATAAAATTCCACAAATACCAACAAAAAATTCACCAAAATCACCAGCTAATAAATTTGTATGAATTTGTTGAATAATTTTAAGAAAATGATTACTGTCTATAGTCGCTAAAATTTCTCCACCATAAGGATTAATATAGATATTTTTTTTAGCTTCATTAGCTTTAACTACAACTTGGTATGCATCTTGAGATGAAAGAGGTATTTTAATATAATTTAGTTTTTCTTCGGGATAGTTTTGATTAACAATATCCGCTATTTGCTCTATAGAAATACTTTTAGACTCAGGTACTATCTGATGTATTTGAGGATTGAAAAAAGAATTAATCTCTTCTGTAAATACTAATATGCTACCTGTAAAAGCAATTATTGCGATGAATAGCCCAACTATAATTCCAATATATCTATGTAACTTTAGTTTTTTGCTGCTCATAAAACTGCCAGTTAGTTTAATTTCTGAGTATTTACGCGCTATTCGTTCGCCAAAAATTGTTTATTTGTTTTCCTACCTTGTCTGGATAAAAATAATGAAAAAAGTGATGTCCATCCGGACATAACCATAAAATATCTTTCGATTTAAAATAAGTTATCCAATCAGTAATATTAAATCTTGAAACTATAGTATCTGTGTTACTACCACATACCATTAAAGGTACAGAAATTTCTCCTTTTGGTAAATCTATTATCTTAAATAACGAATGCATACAGGGAGATATATACAAATCTTTATTCAAAGCTGCTAGTAATGAATGTATAGGGTGAGGAATTTTGTGACTCCCAAATAAACTAGCAGCAATATTAATTAAAACTTCTTGACGACTCGCATCAACAGATAGATTTCTTTGTGCATAATAATGTACATGCCACGTTTTCGCAGGCTGTGGTGAAACTGCAAGTAGTGTTAAACTACGAATACGCCAAGGATACCGTCGTGCGAATAATAAAGCAATTACACCACTAATTCCATGACCTATCAAATGAACTTGATGTAATTCTGACTGTAAAAAAAATCGTATAGTAACTCTACAGCGGTTTCTATACAATTGCACTCATCAAAATTATCTTGTATATATTCCCATCTAGCAATTCGCAAATACTTATTTAGATATTGCTGTAAAGGTAAATCGAAATGTTTTAAACTGGGACTAACATTTACCCAAACGACATCAAAATCATTAGACATATAGATATCTCAACTCCTTCTCGTAAGAGAGGTTGAATGAAAAAAGTGAGTAGTTAATTGACAATAAGTCGTATATTGTCCAACTACTCAATGACAGAGAGTAATTTATCTAGATGAAAATTCAATAATTTTGCCAAAAACTATAGCTGAAATTCTTTCTTCAACTGTTCAACCCAAGCCATTACTCTTTCTTCTGTCAAATCAGATTGATTATCTTCATCAATTGCTAAACCACAGAATTGATTATCATTTCTAACCGCTTTTGATTCGTTAAAATCATAACCTTCTGTTGAGGTATAACCTACAGTTTTACCACCAAGCGAAGAAATTTTTTCTTCTAACATCCCTATTGCATCTTGAAAACTACCACTGTAACCTATCTGGTCTCCGGGACCGTAATAAGCTACTGTTTTACCATCAAAATCAACTTCATCAAGATTTTCAAAAAAGTAATCCCAGTCACTCTGCATTTCACCTAAATTCCAAGTAGAGCAACCAATAACTAAGTATTCATAATCAACAAAATCTTCTGCTTGAGCTTCCGAAATATCGTATAAATCTACGACATCACCCAACATCTCTTTTATTGTTTCAGCGATAGATTCAGTTACACCTGTTGTTGTACCGTAAAATAGACCAACCTTCTTAGACATTGTTTGACCTGCTATATTACAATTATGAATAAGTACAAAGCTAGATTTGTGTAAAACCTAGTATTTTAAATTAATCGCTAAAAACGGTTTATCGGCTTTTATATTTTGTATTTCAGCTAACTTTGAAATTTATACAGAGTAAAGGCTTTGCTTAAGGCTTCTTGATAAATATTCTAAATAAAAGAAATCGCAATGAATGTATATTGGATTATAAATATGATTAAAAGTAGAATTATTTCAGGAAAAAGCTTAAAACGTATTTTGCTAAACAATTAGATTACTATATTCTCTATATGTTAATTAGTTTTATAAAATATACAGATTATTATTACCTATTAATCTACCGCGAAAAAATATTCTATTTCAAACTGTCACTTGCTTAATAATAAATTTTCTTGTATAAATACAATACATATGCTGCTTTTATCAGCATAAATCTAATTTCTTTTGCATACATTCTATAGAGATATAAATTTTTACCAAACTCAATCCTCAAGAAGTAATCTCCTCAACATCACCTATGAACAATCACCGTCAGCTAGGTCAGAAATTCTGGAGGGTGAGTAAACCTTATTGGTTTTCTCAAGAAAAACGAGGTGCTGTAGCTCTATTGTCACTTCTAATACTTTTGTCGGTTAGCAGCAGCAGTTTTTTAGTAATAGAAACCATACAAAGAGGAGAATTGGTTTCATCTTTAGCAGCGAAAGACTCTGATAGATTTTTTAAAACAATACTTTTGCTGTTTGGAATCATTATTGCGACTATTCCATTAATTTCTCTTAAGACTTATGTCCAAGGTAAACTGAGTCTATATTGGCGTAAATGGCTGACTCATCGTTTTCTATATCGTTATTTTGATAGCCTTAATTATTATCGTCTCAATTTTTCTCAAGACTTAGACAATCCAGACCAGCGTATTGCTGAAGATATTAATAATTTTACCCAACAATCTTTATTTTTATTAACTATTTTATCTGATTCAATTTTACAGTTAATCTTATTTAGTGGTGTTTTGTGGGCAACTTCCCCGACTTTGATGTTTGTTTTAATTGTCTATGCTGTGGGAGGAACGCTGGTTACAACTTTAGTCTTTGGACGTAAACTAGTTGCTATCAACTTTGAGCAACTTAAGCAAGAAGCTAATTTTAGATTTGGTTTAATTCGGGTACGAGATAATGCTGAATCAATCGCTTTTTATCGCGGACAAAATCAAGAATTTAGTCGAGTTAAGCAGAAATTTGTTAATGCTTTCAAAAATTTCAATAATTTAATTCGCTGGCAATTTGGCTTAACTATATTTCAAAATGGCTACCAATATATTAACTTTGTATTACCTTTTATTATCCTAGCACCGCGAATTTTTGCCGGAGATTTAGAGATTGGAGCAGTAACGCGATCGCAAGCAGCTTTTGAGAGGATTGGTTTTGCTCTAGGCTTGATTATAAATCAGTTTGGGAAGTTGAGCGCTTTGAGTGCAGCGGTGGATAGGTTGTCATCTTTGTCGGAGTTTTCAGCAAGTAAAAAGTCTTTATCTAATTCCGCAGAGACTAAAATTATTATTCAAGAAAGTCCCGATATCGAAATTAATCATCTTACCGTTCAAATTCCTGAAACTAGTAAAACTATAGTCCAAGATTTATCGGTTAGCGTTCTTAACGGTGAATCTTTATTAATTATGGGTGATAGTGGAGTTGGTAAAAGTTCGTTACTGCGTGCGATAGCTGGATTATGGAATTTTGGTACGGGAAATATTCATCGACCAAAACCAGAAGATATATTATTTTTACCACAAAAACCTTACATGATTTTAGGTTCTTTACGGCAACAACTTTTATATCCTTATCTACATCAACAAATTAGCAATGCAGAACTAAATGAAGCTTTAGATATAGTTAATTTATCAAAAATAGCAGCTAAATATCAAAATTTAGATACAGTTGAAGATTGGTCGCAATTACTTTCCATTGGAGAACAACAGCGTTTAGCTTTTGCTCGCTTATTACTTACAAAACCGAATTATGCAATTTTAGACGAAGCCACCAGCGCTTTAGATGAAACCAACGAATCACAGCTTTATCAACAACTCCAGCAAACAGGTATAGCATATATTAGCGTCGGTCATAATCCTCAATTAAAAAACTATCATCACAAGGTACTAGAAATCAAAAATAAACAGGAATGGAATTTATATAAAACTAAATCCAACGGGAGTTAAATAGTATCCTAGGGTGTGTTATCGCGGAATGCGTGATTCACCACAATGCTAATTACAATCTATTTTTTCCAGGCTCATAGGAGCTAAAGTAACAAGTAGCAAGTAATAAGTAATAAGTAATAAGTAATAAGTAATAAGTAATAAGTAATAAGTAATAAGTAATAAGTAATAAGTAATGTAGTTCCGAAATTGGTATAAAGCCTCTGAAAAAACAACATATTTAATATTAAAGAGAGAACTGTTGCGCGAATCCTCTTTCTTTAGGAAGAGGTAAAACTTGCTAATTACTACTTACTACTTGCTACTTGTGAACTCTTTCCTCTGTGTTATCCGCGTCTAATAAGGTTTTTTACAATTAATCTTACCCATGAACAACAAATTCGATATTAAACTATTACAGCAATTTTGGAAAATAGCGAAACCTTACTGGTCATCTTCCGAAAAATGGGGAGCTATTACACTTCTAATTCTATTAATCATACTATCAATTATCAGCACTGCACTACTATTAATAGTTAGTATTTTTCTCGGAGAAGTAACCACTGCTTTAGCAGAACAAAATCAAGAAATATTTATTCAATCCGTTTCAATTTTTATTGGGATAATAGTATTTGGCGTACTTTTACTATCTTTAAAAAGCTACGTCCAAGCAAAACTTTCTCTTTATTGGCGACGCTGGTTAACCTATCAATTTCTTAATAAATATTTTGACCGTCAAACATTCTATCGCTTTAGCTTTAATCCTGAAATAGATAATCCCGACCAGCGAATAGCTGAAGATATTAATACTTTTACTCTCCAAGCAGTCAACTTTTTAATTATTCTCCTTGATTCAATATTACAATTAATTGGTTTTGCCGGCATTTTATGGGTAACATCAATACCATTAACATTGTTTTTAATTGGCTATGCTGTTTTCGGAACGGTAATTACAACTATTTTCTTTGGTCGGATTTTGATTCAAATAAATTACGAGCAACTTAAATATCAAGCAGATTTTCGCTATAATTTAACTCGGGTTCGAGAAAATGCAGAAGCTATTGCTTTTTATCGAGGAGAAAAATCAGAATCAAATCAAATTAAATCGCGTTTTGGATTAGTTTTAACAAACTTTAATCGTTTAGTCAATTGGCAACTTCGACTTAATTTATTTCAAAATAGCTATCAATATATTACCTTTCTTTTACCAGCGATTATTCTTGCTCCCCGTATTCTATCTGGAGAATTAGAAGTAGGAGCATTTGCTAGAGCAGGTGCGGCTTTTAGAAGTATTTTATTAGCTTTAACTTTAATTGTTACCCAGTTTGAAGAATTGAGTAATTTCGCAGCAGGTATTAACCGTTTAGAAAGTTATGCAAAATTTGCACGCACAGCACATAAAGTTCCTCCAGAAGCCTCAATTATTGATTTTAGAGAAGATAGCTTTTTGTCTACGCGTAATTTAACTTTATACACTCCAGATTATCAAACTACTATTATTGAAGATTTATCTATTACAGTTAACAGGGGTGAATCATTATTAATTGTTGGTGCTAGCGGTGTCGGAAAAAGTTCTTTGCTCAGAGCAATAGCTGGTTTATGGTATTCGGGAGATGGTTCTATTATTATTCCTCCCCAGGAACAAATACTATTTTTACCTCAACGTCCATACATAATTTTAGGTTCTTTACGCGAACAACTTTTGTATCCCCAACAGCAAGAAGTTAGCGACGAAAAACTTTTACAAATATTAGAAAAAGTCAACTTACCTTTGATTGGGAATAGAATTAATAGCCTTGATACAATAGTAGAATTTAATAAAATACTTTCAATGGGAGAACAACAGCGTCTTGCTTTTGCTCGCTTACTTCTTGCTCAACCACAATATGCTGTTTTAGATGAAGCTACTAGTTCTTTAGATGTTAAAAACGAAAAATTACTTTACAGTCAATTACAGCAAAGCGATATTACTTACATCAGCGTCGGTCATCGTTCTACATTGCTAGACTATCATGATTGTGTTTTACGAATTAATAATGACCGCAGCTATAACTTAATGTCCAAACAAGGTTCGTAGTAAGCACTTTAGTGCTAAATCCGAGGACTAAAGTCCTTACTACAAACTTTGATTACTTTTTCTTAGTCGCTATAGCTAATTTCGCACCCTTTACCAATCGCACTTTATCCATAACCGCGACAATTTTCCCATGATTCACCCCTTCATCAGCATTCAATACCACCATTAAAGGTTGGTCGGGTTTGACTTTTTCCTTCACCCCTGCTTCCAAATTATCAAGAGTAATTAGTTGCTTATTCAAAAACAATTTTCCTTCTTTATCTACCGTTAGCGTAACTCGCTCTGGCTGAGCTGATTGTTTCGCAGAAGATGCTTGGGGTAAATTGACTGGTAAACCTTGTTGACGAGTTAAAAATAGAGTTGACATTATAAAAAATGTCAAAATCGCAAATATCACATCTATCATTGGAACGATGTTAATCTGCGCTGGTGGGTCTGCTTCATTTGGTAGACGCATGTATTTTATCTCCTCGTTCATAACGACGACGGTAAAGTAGTTCTAACTCTCCACCGTATTCTTGAATCAACGCTAACTGTCTTTGATACATTCCTCTAAATGTATTAGCAAACATTAAAGTGAAAATAGCTACAATCAATCCCGCAGCTGTCGAAACCAACGCTTCACTAATACCCCCGGTTACATTCGCTGTTTGAGAACCCCCTACATCACCTAAATCCAAAGAAGCGAAAGAACCAATTAATCCTAAGACTGTACCGAGAAGTCCTAATAATGGTGCTAGAGAAATTATAGTATCAAATATATTTTGGAAACGCTTAAGTAAAGGTATCTCAGCCTGCGCTTCACTTTCCAATGCTAAACGAAACTCCTCGGGAGTCGGTTCTTCTAATTCCAAAGCAGTGAGAAACATTCGAGCGATAGGTAAATCTGCGTTCTTCCGCAATCCATCAATTGCACCCACAACATTATTGCGACGATACAGACTTAATACATCTCGGACTACATCTTTTTGACGACTATTTATCTTCAGCCAAAACTTTATCCTTTCGGCAATCAGCGCTAATGCCAATATGGAAAAACCCAGCAGCGGTATCATGACTAAGCCGCCAGCCGAGAATACATTACTTATTCCCATGTATAGTTCTCAAGTAAGTGATGAATGTCTTTCTTAACGCCTATAGATATAGGATATAGAAAATATCAGAGTATATTACAATAAACGACAAAAAAAAGTCAATCTTACTAAAGTATCAAAAATCAACAATAAATTCAGAATAGGGACTAACAATTATTACCGTATTAAGTAGGTCGGCGTTGAAAATCGTAGTTAAGACCAGGAAGTAGTAAGTAGTAAGTAGTAAGTAGCAACAAGGGTAATTTACATCTTGTTACATAGCTCCGTTTGTTTGTGCCGACTTACTTACATCAACTTAATTTAGTGGCTATGAGGGTTCGTAGTTGCGCTGTAAATGGAGTTTTCTCGCAGAGTAGCACAATTACAAACCCCATAAAACTTATGGGACAGACCACTAGTTGGAAAGCAAATTTATCTTTTCAGAGCAATTTAATCATTATAGGAATGGCCGCAACTGGCACATTTTTATCGTAGGGGAGGCAAAAAGGGGTGTAGATTTTCTTCCCCCTTTATTGCCGTTGCTGTAACACTTTAACTAATTCTCAACGTAGTAATAAGCTTTCTGGTGTCACGCACCAACAGTATATTATGACAATTGCGGCCATTCCTGCATTAGTTAACAATTAACTTTTATACAACAAATAATAGTATTATTCACATCATTGTATAAAGCTAATTAACTATGACAGTACGTCTTTTGCTTAGTACTTTCTTAGAATATATAATGCGGTATTAATAGTTACTTGAGATAAAGTTAACGATTATAAGTATTCTGTGTTCAGAATATTTAATCCTAGGATTTATTTTTATTCCTTTAGGGCTTCTACATATATTTATTTGGCTAAATTAGTTGTAAATATTTCTCTTGTCAAATAGTTTTTCGACTATTGGCATTGTTCGTACTGCAAGATAATTAATTGTAAGGAAAAATAATGAGAAAAATTGACTTGCTATTGAGTTTTTCTCTAGCAACAGTTTCGCTTGCTTTTACAGTTCCTGTTGCTCTCGCTGCTTCAGAATCAGACATTTCAAAAGATAATTCGACCATAATTGTTTCTCAGAATGCACAAATAGCTAAAACATCCGGAATCAAGGTAGAAAAAACTCAGAACGGAATAAAATTATTTCTCGAAACTTCTCAGCCAAATGCTGTAAAAAGCAAGACAATAATAGAAGATGAATCTATAATTATTATTAAGCTAAACAACCTTCAATTACATCTCCCCAATAATAGAGAATTCCTGAAAAAAAATCTCGGAGCGGGAGTTAATTCACTTAGCGTTAAACAAGTAGGTGAAGCAGAAGTTCAAATTAAAATAATTGGAGAAGATAAATTACCAAATATTAAAAGAGTTGAAAGCAATGGTAATTTAATTTTCAATATAAATAATAGCGTACCAGTAAATAAAATACCAAATAATCCGCAAAGTGAAGAAATAGAATTAATTGCTGTTGGTAAAAAAGATAGTCTTGAGGATAAACCTGCTAACATCACTATTCTCGATGCGGAACAGATAGAGAAACAACAAGCTAGAGATGTTAGAGATTTAGTACGTTACGAACCTGGTGTATCGGTTCCGAATAATACTCGGGGTGGTTTACAAGGGGTAAATATTCGCGGATTGGGTGGAAATCGAGTCCAGATGGAAGTTGATGGTATTCGTCTACCTGCTGAATTTAGCTATGGTTCGAGTCAACTTGGACGAGATTATGTAGATATTGAAACTCTCAATGCTCTAGAAATTTTCCGAGGAAACAATTCTGGAGAAAGTGGTAGCGATGCTTTGGGTGGAACTGTTAATTTCAAAACTGCTGAAGCTGCAAATTTACTCGATACTTTAGAGAAAGACTCTTTCACTAGCGTGCGTAGTGGTTACAGTAGTAAAGATAAAAGTCTGTTTGGAACTATTACACAGGCTAATCGCTTTGATGATGTCGATACCTTATTCATCTACACTCGTCGGAATGGTAATGAATTTGAGGTTGGTAATGGTAACAGTATTTATCAAGATGACCAAGAAAAAACTCGTAACAACTTCTTGGGTAAGGTAACATACAATATCGACGAGCAAAGCTTTGTAGAGTTTACCGGGGAAATATTCAACAACGTCACCGACAGTAAATTTTCTACTGCGAACATACCCGGTTTAGCTTTTGAATTCTCGACTACAGACTTAGAAGAAAAAGTCACAACTAATCGTCAGCGTTTGAGTTTAGCTTATCAATTTGATAAACCCGATAGCGATTCTTGGGTAAAATTTGCTCGAACTCATGTTTATTTCCAAAACGTACTCACAGAAGAAGGAAATTTTAAGAAAACTAGTAGTAGAGGTAGAATTGGCTCCCAAGAGGAAGAAAAAGACCTCACAGACAGAAGCTTCGGAGCAAACATTAAACTTCGTAGCGATTTTGATTGGGGAAATACTAACCATCGTCTAAGCTATGGTTTAGATATTTCTAACACCTACAACGAACGGAATAATCTCCGCTTCGATACCACTTCTGGAACTAGAGTAGATGCTCGTGGTTATCCTCAAAAAGATTTTCCTGATAGCAACACTTTTCGTTTAGGAGTTTACTTACAAAACGAGATTGCTTTCGGTAATAGCAAGCTCAAATTAGTTCCAGGTTTGCGTTTTGATTCTTACAAACTCTCAGCAGAAAACAATCCCGAATTCGCGAGCAAGGGTAACGATGCGGTAGACTTTTCTGAATCAGCAATTAACCCGAGTTTGGGTATCGTTTACGAAGCGAATCCCGGTTTAACTTTATTTAGTCGTTACTCTCGTGGTTTCCGTCCACCTATATACGACGAAGCAAACTTCTCTTTCCGTGCAGATATTCCTTTTCGTCCTCACAAAGGTATCCCTAATCCGGACATTAAAACAGAAACTAGCAACAATTTTGAATTAGGGTTGAGAAGTCGTTCTCAAAAGCTGGATTTTGATGTCACTGGTTTTTACAACCGCTACGATAATTTTATTCAAAGAGCAGCATTAATTGGCTACGACAATAACGATATCGGTTCAATTACTCCCGTACCTTTCCAGGTTTTCCAGACTAAGAACGTATCGGAAGCGGAAATTTACGGTTTAGAAATTAAAGCTGCTTATCGATTTAATTCTCAGCCAGGAGGTTTTGCTTTAAGGGGTGGTTTGGGTTTCCAAGTCGGTAACGATTTAACCGAGAATAAACCCCTTTCCACTGTTGGACCTTTACAAGCAGTTTTCGGTTTAGGTTATCAGTCTCCAAATGATAAATGGGGAGCCGAATTAGTTAGTACTTTTGTAGCAAAAGCAAAAGAACAAGAAAACTTTGTTGACCCTAGAAGTATTATTGTTGGTCAACCAGAAAGTAGCAGACGTATTATTGACCCCTACGAACCAGCAGCTTATATGTTAGTAGACATGATTGGTTACTACAAAATAAATCCCAATCTAACTCTAACTGCTGGAGTTTACAACATTTTTGATGCTGAGTATTACCAATATTCAGATGTTAATACTATCGATACTAATTCCCGAGTTTTTGAAGCACAGCGTGGTAGTTATGCTCAACCAGGAACTAATTTTGCTGTTGGTTTAAATTGGCGTTTTTAAGGTTATTAGGACTTAATAAATTCTAACGATTTGTAGTAAGCAATTTATCGCTCTAAAGGCTTTAGCCCTTACTACAAACTTTTATCACCTGCAAATTTACCTTCCGTAATCTCTAATCTTAATTATCTCTGAGTTGAACCATGAACAGAAAAATCACGGCTTTGGTCACTGCATTATTATTAAGTATTAGTTTAATCGCTTGTTCAAACAATACAAACACGGTTAATCTTGAAAATACAACTGAAGAAAACGCAAAACAACCAATAAAATTAGCTAAAAGAGTAGTAGCGCTAACTCCTTTAGCAGCAGATTTAATTTATAATTTGGATAAAAACAAATTAGTTGCAGTTCCCAACGGTAGATATATTTCTAAAACCGATAAATTTACCAAACTTCCTAGAGTTGGCGCTCGTGGTAATGTTAATTTAGAAAAAATTGTAGCTTTAAAGCCAGATTTGGTAATTGGTTCCGAACTGTTTCAATCCCAAGCTTTAAACCGATTAAAAGAATTGGGAATTGATACAATACCTCTACAAACTAGTAGCTGGCAAGATTTAGAAAATTTAACTAAACAATTAGCAACTCGTGTTGGTGCTAATCCTCAACCAATTTTGAGTAAATACCAGTCATTTTTGACTAATATTTCTGAAAACGGAGAATCTGTTTTAATGTTAGTTAGTAGAGTTCCCGTATTATCTCCCAACAAAAATAGTTGGGCTGGAGATTTATTAACTAAATTCAAATATAAAAATATGACTGCTGACTTACAAGCAAATACAAGGTTTCAAGGTTATCTTACTCTTTCACAAGAGAAAATATTAACAGCAAATCCCGACAAGATTTTTTTAATTGAATCTGACAATATTAATCCAGAAGAATTAAAAAAACTTCCTTTCTGGGGAAAACTGAAAGCAACACAAAATAATCAGGTATATCTATTTCATCACGATGGCTTGATTAGCCCTACAAGCGTTGATACAGTTGAAGAAGTTACCAATCAACTCCGAGAAGTCGCAACAAAATAATTCAAACAGTAACGATTTTTTATGTTCGAGTGGGAAGTTCGATTTCTCACTCATATTTTATATCTCCTTTTATTTTTGCGAGTTTATTTTAAATTGCAAAAATTATATTAAAAAAATAAAATAGTTGGTAACAAATATCTATTGATAGTTCAATTTCAAAAAGATATATTGAGAATTAGTCGCAACAAATAATTAATTTGCTGAAAGTTTATTCATGCATTTTTTTTGAGAATAATCTATATTTTCAGACAATAATCACTATTCAAATAATTCTTAAATCAGTAGCGGTGGTTGTTCTTCAGACAAGGTAAGGAGGGAAATATGAGCATATCGCAAACTTGTATCGAGCAGCACGAAAAAGAGTCAAAAGCAGTTAAAAAGTTTCTTATTTACTGTTTTTCTGCTTCAATTTTCGCTCATATCATAGGCATTATTTCCTTACCATATTTATTTAAAAAACAACAATTGGTGGAAGCAGACGAACCGATTGAAATTATTGTTATTGATGAACCCGAACAAGAACAGCCACCCATACCAGAACCATCGATAGAACCAGAAGAAACTCCTGTAGTAGAACAACCACAACCAGTCGCTCAAATTCCTCAAGATACTCAAACCGAATTAATAGAACCACCCGAACAACCACCTGTTATTGAACCAGAAATAACGAATCCCGAACCAGTTGTTGAACCACAGTTAGAGTCTCCTGTTACCGAACCCGAAACACCAATAGAACCAACTCCCGAAGCTCTGGAAAATCCTCCTGAAACTCCAAAAGAAGTTGAGGATGAAAACACAGAAAATACACCAGAAGATCCAACTCCTAATCCGGAGATTGCAGATAATAACGATAAACCTCAAGCTGTAATATCCAATGAATCTCCTGCTGAGGATAATACAGATTCGATTGAGAATAATCAGGAAACTCCTACTGTTGAAAAACCTGTCAATCAAGGTTCTGGAAATAGTAACGAAAATCCTAAAGTTATCGCTGATAGAGGTAATTCAAATAATCAAGGTTCTACTCCTAGTAATCGAAGAAGGAAGCCCATTACAGGTAGCACTCAACCAAGTCCAAAACCGAAACCACCAACTCCACCCAAACCTAAACCATCAAAAGGTGGGGGTAAATGTATTAGAAACTGCGGTTTATCTAGTGCTAATGCTTATGTAAAAAGAAATTTTGATGGTAAAGAACGTCGTGTCGTAATTGTAGTTACTTACAAAGAGAATGGCAGAGTTACTAATGTACAAATAAATCCTTCAACTGGTAACTCAAGTTATGACAGAGTTCTTCGTAGAGAAGCATCCCGCTTACGTTTTTCTAAAGGTAAATCCGGAACCTTAAGATTCGGTTTCAGTATTGTTAAACCAGGTTCCCAAAAACAGCGTGAAGCTCAAGAGCGTCAAAAGGAACAACAACGTCGTCGTCGGGAAGCTGAGGAAAGAAAAAGACGAGAGGAAGAAGCCAAAAAACAAAGGGAAAATCAACCTCAGCCTAAACCGACTCGAAAACCCATAACACCAAAACCTGTAACTCCACCCAAACCTGTAACTCCACCCAAACCTGTAACTCTACCCAAACCTGTAACTCCACCAAAACCTGTAACTCCACCAAAACCTGTAACTCCACCAAAACCTAAAACTCCACCAAAACCTAAAACTCCACCCAAACCTGTAACTCCACCAAAACCTGTAACTCCACCAAAACCTAAAACTCCACCAAAACCTGTAACTCCACCAAAACCTGTAACTCCACCAACAGAATCTAATTCACCTGCTGAGTAACTCCAGCGATGGAAAACGGTTTAGTGCAAAATGGTGAGGTTTTAGAAAGGATTAAAAATATAAATAGCCCCCCAATTCCCAATCATGTGGGAGAAATGCATTTTAAAGAAAACCAAATTGGGGGAGGGGGCTGCTATTAGATACAAAAATAAATTCATAGACCTATTGAGCAAAGCCTACAAATCTAATACAATCAAGCAAATACAACATCTTCATAAAGCTCGTTCATTTCAGCTTCAAAATTAACGCTTTGTAGTTGAAAATATTTGTCTTGGTCAGTATAAGATTGTAATAACCAAAGTCCTTCTTTGTTACGACGAAAACATTCAACTCTTTGACGTTTTACATTAATTAAAACGTATTCTTGCAAAGTTTCTAATATTTGATAATCCGCAAATTTATCACCCCTATCAAATGCTTCTGTTGAGTCGGATAAAACTTCAACAATTAAGCAAGGAAATTTTTTCTCTGTAGTATTTTGTTTATCTCGCTCGTCACAAGTCACCATGACATCCGGGTAATAATAGCGATTTAGTTGTTCAATACGTGCTTTCATATCCGAGATGAAAACCCGACAACCAGAACCCCGTACATGATTGCGGAGAAGTGTAAATAAGTTACCGGAAACGGTAACGTGAGAGTCGTTAGCACCTGCCATTGCATAAGCATAACCGTCGATGTACTCGTGTTTGACATCGGCTTGAAGCTCAAGTTGCAGGTATTCTTCTGGAGTAATATAGTTTTGTTGTGGGGACGCGACCATTATCTTAAGTTTGAATACGGTATTTTTATTTTAAGCAAATTATAGGATTATTAATTTAATTTGTTAGGCTAATACTCCATCATATTCATTTTGCCGAGTTCCTAGTTGCGCGGTGACTCGCCTTTATACAATAATGTCAAGAATACAATTTTGCATAAAAGCTAATTATTAAATTGCTCTCAAAGGACAAATTTGTTTACCAACTGGTGTATTCATCACAACCACTTCTAAACCAAAAACTTGTCGAATATTTTCTGGATTCATTACAGTATCGGTGTCACCATCAACCAAAATTTCACCATTAAATAACATTGCTAAACGATTACTATATCTAGCAGCTAAATTAAGTTCGTGTAATACAGTGACAATTGTTAATCCTTGTTCTGAATTTAATTTTTTCAGTAATTCTAATAATTGTAATTGATACCGTAAATCTAAATATGTAGTCGGTTCATCTAATAGTAAAACTCGTGGATTTTGAGCCAAAGCTAAAGCTAAAAAAGCTCTTTGTCGCTCTCCACCAGATAATCTTTCGACCGGACGATTTCTAAACTTTTCAATTCCAACAGCATGAATTGCTGATTCTACTTTATCCCTATCTTGAGCATCTAATTCCCATTGCCACCAACTTTGATGGGGATTGCGTCCCAAACCAACCAATTGATAAACCGTTAATCCCGAAGGAACAGTTTGCTGTTGCGGTAACAATGCCATTTTTTGCGCCACTTCTACAGCACTTTGATTGTGAATTGCTTTACCATCTAATAAAACTCTTCCCTTTTGTGGTGAAAGAATCCTGCTGATAAGTTTAAGTAAAGTTGATTTACCAGAACCATTCGCACCAACTAAACTTAACCACTCACCGCTAGCAATATCAAAGTTAATATTACGAACAATTGGTTTTTTTGAATAACCACCACTTAGATTGTTGACTGTTAATGACATAATAATATTTGGTAATTGGTAATTGGTAATTGGTAACTGCTAACTGCTCACTGTTAACTGATAACTGTTAACTGTCCATCGAACCAGAGCCGCGATAGAGCAACCAGATGAATAGAGGAGAGCCAAGTAAAGCTGTTACCGCACCTACGGGTAGCTCTACTGCTCCTAAACGAGAAAGTAAATCTGCAAAGGTTAATAACCATGCACCCCCTAATGCTGAAAGTGGTAAGCACAAACGATAATCTGTACCTACTAATAACCTCACTCCATGAGGAACTACCAAACCGACAAAACCAATTAACCCAGCGATACTTACCGCACCTGCTGCTAAAAGCGTTGCTACAGCCCCAATTAAAATCCGACTGCGTACCAGAGAAACTCCCAAACCAACCGCTAAATCATCTCCTAAAGCCAGCACGTTAACCCATCTAGCAAGCAAACATCCCGCAACTAAGGCAACCAACATATAGGGAGCAGCCACTTTGATTTCATTCCAACCCCGTCCGTTTAAGCTACCGATAAGCCAATTTAACGCTTGCTGTACTCTGCCGTCTTCGGCTAAAAGTAATAATGTACTCTGAAGCGCACCCAGCAACGAACTAACGGCAACCCCTCCTAGTATCAATTTTTCAACTCTAATTCCTCCCTGTCCGCGACCGAGAAAAATTACTATAATTGCAGTTAAAATAGCTCCCAACCAAGCTGCAAAAGGAATCCATGCCGTCCATAACTCCAGAACAATCATTGCTACGGTAACTAAACCGGCACCAGCAGAAATACCAAGAATGAAAGGGCTAGCAAGTGAGTTACGTAACATTCCCTGCAACAACGCGCCAGACATTCCCAAAGCTGCACCTACTAACATAGATGCCAGAATGCGCGGCATTCGTAAATCCCAAAGAATTGTTTGTTTGAGAGGGTCGCCTTTATGCAATAATGCTTGCCAAACATCTGACAAGCTCATGGGAACCGCACCTTGAGATATAGATAGTGCTAAGGTGAAAACTAGGGCAATAGTTAGTATTGCAACAGCTAAAAGCAAACGACTGCTGATAATATTTTGATTGGCTTTGTGCATTTTTTTCTAGTTGCTTTATTTATAAAATATCGCAATCCTAAATAAAATAATTTAAGATTGCCTATATAGCAAGTTAACTTTTAGCAGTAAGCGATACAAGTATAGCCAGCTAAATAATTTTCCACCATTTCCACCAAGAAGGATGATTAATATTAGTAGTTTTGGTTTTTAGCTCAAAATCTAAACAGTTAATTGCTGACTCTGTACAAGCTTTAGTTGGATGTATGGTGCATTTTAAGCGATAGTCATTCGTGAAAAAATCACATTTAGAGCAAGGAATTTGATGCAATTTTCTTAGATGAGTGATACCATGTTTAAACGCTTGAAAAATGCTTGCAAAAAACATCAGTGTCATTGAAACCCACAAGCATATAAAACAGATAGCTAGCATAAATTAATTCCTGGAATTTTTGTATTTATAATTTCAGATTGCTGTGTGTTACTGTCGATAATTTCTTATTAGTTCGCAGCAAAATTTTCCTTCATCAACATAATTTTGATGATGCAAAGGCTGTTTAGTTTTTGTTTTTCATGCGTGAATTGAGTGAATTATTTATGGCGAGTTTGAAAACAGGTCATCACCCTGTAAGGGTGTGGCTATAAAAACTAAGCCTACCTGCCTAGTACTCGAACAAGCGAACATTGACGGCTGAAGGCAAGCAGGGGAAGCAGGGGAAGCAGAGGGGACAGGGGGAGAAAAGAATTTTACGCTTGTACGATATACCCCTCAAAGTTGACTTGGTGGAGTACTAGACTAAGAATTTTAGTAGCCTACGAAGGTAGGCTTGGTAGTATTAGCCATTCGGCTTGTAGCCTGCGGGCTAATTGGGTTTGAAAACATACCCTAGCTAACCTCTGAAAGAGCAACAATGTCATCAGATTCTGAAAAATTTCGTATATTTGATTTCTGATTACACTCTCCATCAGAGTCCTCGCAAAAGAATTTAAATCCTTACTATGATGCTGATTTTCCCTGACTTTTATCTAAATCATCATCCTTCACGCAGGTCTGCTTAACAAAAAATAATATTAATAAGCCTTAAAGTCATTATCGTATTTAGAGTAATATTCCTCACTAAACTATCACTAATAATTATTAATTAGTGATAACTAAATCACTAACTCAAAAATAATGCTTAAAAAAAATATTAATTAAATACCTCGAATGCAAGTGGGGGGGGATAAACTAGTACCGCTTCGCGGAAGTAAGAAGTAGCGGAAATTGCGGTCTTGGGGGAAACCCCCAAGAGCAAATTTCCAAGACAAAAAGTGTTATTTTATAAGCTTTTCAGCCATTAAAAATGGCTGCCTTATTTAAGCCGTAATGTACTAGTAGCCTCATAAACCAACATCGCTAGATAAAGATATGGAAGGAAGAGAGAAAATAAGTCGTGCAAATGAATTAAGCGCAAAATTTATTGACAAACTATTTCAATTATCTTATATTCTTATGAATCAGAATATGTTGATAACAGCATTAAGAACGTAGACCTCATCAGCTCGCACCGATTGTTTGCGTTTTGTGAAATGTTTGAAAACATTAATATTTGCATATTCTATTTTTGCAGATGATTTTAATTGGCGATTAGTGCTGTTAATTCGTTGATTAGATAATTTACTTGTAAATTTACTGCTGCTGAATTTACAAGTTTTTTTATGAAATATTTTATTATTTAAGCAACTTATTGACAAATAAATTCAATAACTATACAGTGATATTTATCATATCCTTAATGCAAATCTTTATACATTACTATTGCAAAAGCATGACCAAATGAGTTTATATTTTGCCCTTGTTCAAAGTGTAGATTATATTATCCTAAACTTTCTAAGATAGATTTTAGATTGTGGATATTGATTGTTTCATAGTTATATAGTTATAACAGTGTTGCTTGAAGCTATGAAACAAAATTAGATGTTTCCTATCGATAGACTCGGCTAGCTTAAATAGATTGACGGGTGACTGTGGCTGAAAAGTTTGTAACTATTCTCACCTAATGGTCTTTAAAAATGAACCTTAAATATTTGTACGCATTTCTGTTCAACGTTGTATTGTTGAACCTCGGAATTATACCTGTAACGCTTGCTGAATCTGCATCACCCGAAATTAAAAATTTAGAGGACATAGAACAGTTTAGCACTAGCGCTGAAGATTTACTCAGGGAACCGCAACAAAAGAACGAAGCTAAAATAGCGCAAGCAGAATCTGATAAAGAAAAAGAAGAAGAATCACAAGAAGCTGATATCGAAATTACCGTTACGGGAACGAGGAGCGAACGTCCGGTAAAAGATACTCCTGGAAATATCACTGTGATTGAGTCTGAGGATATTGATAAACAGTTAATCAATGATTTAGCAGATTTAATTCGCTACGAACCTGGGATTTCTGTAAGGAATGGTCGCAACCGTGGGAATCAAGATTTTACGATTCGGGGTATTGGTGGAAATCGAGTCTTGATTCAAGTCGATGGAATTCGTCAGCCTGATAATTACACTCAAACAAATACTTCACGTAATTATTTCGATTTAGAAACTCTTAAACGAGTTGAAATCATCCGGGGTCCAGCCTCTACTCTTTATGGAAGTGATGCGATTGGAGGTGCGGTTTCATTCATCACTAAAGACCCAGAAGACTATCTATTTGATGCAGATGGACCTGCATACGGTAGTCTTAAATATACCTATGACAGTACCGATGAAAGTCGTAAGTTGACTGGAGTTATCGCAGCGGAAAGCGAAGATGGAAAGCTTCAGGCTTCAGCAGCTTTAACTAGTACTACTGGTTCTGAGTTTAAAAATTACGGTACTGCTATAGCTGACCCTCAAGATAATAGTAGTTTGAACTTTATCGGTAAGCTAGTCTACAAACCCAACGACAGCAATACTTTTAAGTTTACAGGGGAAAGATTTAATAGCAACGCCGATACTAATTTACTTAGTAGTTTGGGTACATCTCGGGGTACGACAATTTTTGATAATTCTGCTGATTTTGAAAATCAACGCTATCGCATCAGTCTGGGACAGGAATACGATAATCCTGATAATAGCTGGTTGCAGAAGTTTAGATGGCAAGTGTATTATCAGGATGCGGAAGCTTCAGAAGAAGTCAACAGTTTGCGGGGTCGAGGTCCTATAGCTACAACCAGTCGAGAGGATATTAATACCTTTGAGCAAAGCGTTTTTGGTGGAGATGCTCAATTTGAGAGTAATTTTCAAACCGGTAGTATAGACCATCGTTTAGTTTATGGTTTTGAAATATTCAATACCGATACTTCTCGACCTCGGGATAGGACGGAAACAGATTTGAATACAGGTGCAATAAATAAGGTTGTACTTGGTGAAAGATATCCGAATAAGACTTTTCCCGATACAGAAACCTTAAGATTTCGTCTTTACGTACAGGATGAGATTGAATTGGCTGATAATCGTCTGACTCTTATTCCTGGATTAAGCTTTGATTATTACAAATTGACAGCGAACCCCGACCAGGACTTTCAAAATATCAACATCGATAATTACGAAGTAGAAGATTTTGATGCTTCTGCTCTTTCTCCTAAATTGGGAGTAGTCTATAAAGTTACTCCAGAATTATCAGCATACGCTCAATATGCTCGTGGTTTCCGCAGTCCTCCCTACGATGATGCGAATATAGCTTTTACCAATTTCTTATTTGGATATACCGTTCTTCCCAACAATGATTTAAAACCTGAAACCAGCAACAGTTATGAAATAGGAATTAAGGGTGGTTATTCTCAACTCGACTTTACTTTGGCAGGGTTTTATAACCGCTACAACAACTTTATAGATACCCAGGAAATTGGTGTAACGTCTATCGGGGGTCGGAATTTTTCACAGTTTCAATCACAAAACATTGATTCAGCAGAAATATATGGTGTAGAGGCTAAAGCTGAATATCGTTTTAGTCCAGCTAAACATGGTTTGAGTTTGATTGGTAGTTTAGCTTGGGCTGAGGGTAATGATTTAGAAAATAGTCAACCTTTAGATACTGTAGACCCATTTCAAGCAGTAGTTGGATTGCGTTATCGCGCTCCAGAAGACCGTTGGGGAAGCGAGTTAGTAACTACATTTGTTGCAGCAAATGACCGTGCTGCTGAAACTGGAACTAATTTATTTATCCCCGATAGCTACTTTACTTTAGACTTATTAGGGTACTATAAATTTAGCGATAAAATTTCTTTGAATGTTGGTTTATTTAACTTGCTAGACAAGAAATATTGGAAGTGGCAAGATGTTAGAACATTGACAGTTGGTAATCCTGAAATTGCACGTCGGACATTACCCGGTTTCAATGCTACTGTTGGTTTGAAAGTTATATTTTAGTTGATTAGTTTGTGTATCATCAGACCGGAATCAGAAACTCGGCTTTTTCACAAAACCGGGTTTCTAAACACTTAGAAATCTATAGAGTCTAGATAAAGCAAAATATTATAAAATCCATGTACAATATCTTCAAAATTCGCACAATTGCTATTTTATTAAATTTACTTTTAATAGCTTGTAATTCCACAACTGTTGAAAATAATCAAAACTCAGAAAATAATTCTAGCTCAACTGCTGCAACTCAAGTAAAAGAGAATCAAGCCGACAGACCTAAAATTGAAAATGCTAAAAGAATCGTTGCTTTAACATCATTATCTACAGATATTATACATAGACTTGATGCAGAAAGATTAGTTGGAATTCCTGGAAGTAGATTGCTTAGAAAAGATGAAAGATTTAAAGGACTACCAACAGTAAGCGAAGGGAGAACACCTCCTAATATAGAAAAAATAGTTGCTCTCAAACCAGATTTAGTAATCGGTGCTGTTGGATTCCACGACCAAACTTTTAAAAAACTAAAAGATTTAGGAATTACGACTTTAGCTAGCGAAACTAATAGTTGGGATGCTTTAATTCAACATACAAAAGATTTGGCTGAAGCTACAAATACAGACCCAGCACCTTTATTAGCAAAATTAGATTCATTCTTAACAGATATACCAAGCAAAGAAGATTCTGTTTTAGTATTAGTTAGCAGTCAACCAGCTTTATCCCCCAATAAGAATAGCTGGACGGGAGATTTGTTAAATAAATTCAATGCGAATAATTTAACAGCCGATTTGCAAGGGGATTCAATAGGACAGGGTTACGTGACGCTTTCTGAAGAGAAAATAGTTCAACAAAATCCTGAAATACTATTAGTAGTTGACCCATCTAGAGCCGGAGTTATTAATCAGTTAAAATCAAAGTCTTTTTGGAATAAACTTAAAGCGGCTCAAAATGAAAAAGTTTATGTTTTTGATTACCACGGATTAGTAAATCCTGGCAGTATTGATAAAATTGAAGAAACTAGTAATAAGTTGAAGCAAATATTGAAGTAAATACGAAAATTTATATATAGCAATCTTAGATGAGTCGTGAGAAAGTTAGGTGCCAGAAACCCGGTTTTTCCAAAAAACCGGGTTTCTAAAATCTCATAAATGATTTAGGAATGCTATATTAATACTGACAATTAAGACCACCGAATTGTTTGTAAAGCAACGAGAATAATTTCAAATCAATAAATTTATCTTTTTGAAATTCGTATTCTTTAAGTATTCCTTCTTCAGAAAATCCTAGTTTATGCAAAAGTAATATCGAAGGTAAGTTACCACAATTTACCGTCGCTTCTATACGATTAAGTTCTATCACTTCAAAGCCATATTCAAGAACTGCATTGAGTGCTTCACTCATAAATCCTTTTCGTCTATATGCTGGGGATATTTCGTAACCAATCTCGGCTCGTCGATGTTTCTTGTTGATGTTTTTATATCCGCAAGAACCAATAACTATATTCTGTTCTTTTATTGTTATTCCCCAGCGAAATCCTTGCTGCTTTTTAAAATTTTCTGACCATATATCAATTATTTTGCGAACTTCTTTTAGACTTGGTGGTTCTGCTACGTTAGAATATAAAACTGTGTAAAAATCTGATAGATTGCAATGTACCGATTGTGCATCTGAATAATTAATGGCTCTTAAGAGTAAGCGAGGAGTTTTTAATATAGGGAATTCATAATTGCACATAGCAATTCTGTTGTTTTATAAAATACGTTTTTAATTGGAAATCGAGATATTAATTCAATATTGAATGAAATTTATATTTTAGTATACATATATTCTTATTCAATTTGTCTACAATAATTCTCAAGAATTGGAAACAATCAACACGCAGTTAAATTAATTAAATTATCTCAAACTGTATTTATTATGAGTATTGAAGAAGCAAAAAAACAATATCAGACTTTTACCGAATTAGTAGAAAGCTTAATGTTGGGTACGGTGGATTCGGAAGGTAATCCTAATGCTAGCTATACTCCATTTGTAATAGATGAAGAGAAGAATATCTACGTCTTTGTAAGTGGAATGTCAGTTCATACTAAAAATCTTCATGCAAATGGAAAAGCGAGCGCTATGTTCGTTGAAGATGAAAAAGAAACCAAACAAATATTCGCGCGTCGTCGTTTAACTTATGATTGTACTGCTAGTTTAGTAGAAAAAGATAACCCAGGATGGGCGTTAATTGCAGATAAATTTGCAGAACGTTTTGGAGATATTATCGGCGCTTTACGTAGCTTACCAGATTTTCGGATTTTTAAATTAACTCCCTATAAAGGATTATTTGTAATTGGTTTCGGAGCAGCTTATCGTATAAGTAGTGAGAATATTGATGAGTTGATACATTTGACTGGAAACGGTCACGGTCATAATAATTCATAAAAATGGAAATTATCTTTTCAGACCCACGCACTTTAATAGTTATTTTTCCCGTCCTCTTAGGATGGGTGCTTGTATATATATTGCTCAGAGATATTGATAAAGATGTATATTAACAGATATTAATGTTTACGAGATTTCGATAGTTACTGATTTAATTATTACCTATCTTCAATTCAACTCCCGGTATTCGTTGCTTTAGTAAAGGTGGATTTGGGCATTGCTGTTAGCGCGCAGCGTGGCTTTAGCCATATTGAAATATAAATTTATTTTTCTTATATTTACTAGCCCCTAAATCCCCCAAATAAGCGGGGAGAAAAATAATTTTAAGTCCCCCAAAATTGGGAATTGGGGGGCAAATTATACTTTTAATCAGCAATGCCTGGATTTGATTTGTTGAGTGATACCTCGTGAATCAATTACTTACCCAAAGATAAATTATCATCTATTGCTTGAACGTTGACCACCAAAACAAGACGTTTCATCTTTTCACCCCACCAAATAAATACAACCAGCCTTAGCCATCCCAGGGACGGTGCTGAGTGCGGCTACGCTACACCCGCACCTTTTTAATTTAGATGCATTTCCCCTGAATCCCAGCCTCTTTAAAGGTGGGAGCATCAAAAATTAGGACGTTGCTGAAGCGCGCAGCGTGGGGTTAGCCATATTGAAATATGAATTTATTTTTCTCATATTTACTAGCCCCCTTAATCCCCAACGCCAAGATTAGCATGCAACAAGTAAATATTTTATTATTCAAATTATAATTTCAAGAAAAAAAATCAAAAATGCGCTTCAATGATGTAGGGACATAGTGGTTTCGGCTAGACAAATTTAGTGATGACTCAAAAAAAGGCTTTTTCTTGGTTTAAGATTGGCATGGTAGGGGTGTTTCTGCTCTCAATTGCCTTAAGATTTTGGGGACTCGGACGATTTAACACTTTGGTATTTGATGAGGTTTACTACGCTAAGTTTGCTCAAAACTATCTTTCTCAAACTTCATTTTTCGACGGTCACCCACCATTAGGAAAATATATTATTGCTATTGGAATGTGGCTGAGTTCCTATTTTCCTTTTTGGCAAGATACCGTAAATATTCTAACAGGAGTGGCGCGTTCTCCTTGGAGTTATCGGTGGATAAATGCGCTATTCGGTGCTTTTATTCCTTTAATTGTTGCTGGAATTGCTTATCAATTAAGTTATCGTCGAAGCTTTGCTTTTTTAGCTGGTTTATTTACAGCTTGCGACGGTATATTTTTGGTTGAGTCTCGCTACGCTTTAATTAATCAGTATATAGTTATTTTTGGATTATTGGGACAATGGCTGTTGCTACTCGCTTTAAAAAATACTAAAAAACAACGTCGGTCTTATTTAATACTTTCTGGGATTAGTTTCGGTGCAGCAATTGCGACAAAATGGAATGGTTTATTCTTTTTGATTGGTATCTATTTTAGCTGGATGCTTGCTTGGTTAAAGCAAAATTTTGCAACTAATAATGCAGTAGCTAGTCCACGAAATATTTTAGAAAATAGTTCTAATTATGTTTCCATCCAGGAATTGAGACAATCTACCGCGACATTAGCTGTACCTCAGAAAACTATAGCGAAGCCTTCACTATTACCGCTACAGAAATTAGGTCAGCTGAAAATTTTTACCGCTGCATTTTATTTAGGAATAATCCCCGTCATCACATATAGTTTAACTTGGATACCCCATCTTCTACAAAATCCAAAATACGGATTTATTGAGGTACATCAACAAATTTTATCTTTTCACGGTCGTCTTGGTGGTAATACTTCCAACGTACATCCTTACTGTGCAGCTTGGTATAAATGGCCGCTATTAAGTCGTCCGATTGCTTATTTTTATCAAACAGCATCAAACACCAACGAAACCGTACCAATTACCGGCCCATCCGTAGCGTCAAATACGGGTAAAGTGATTTATGACGTTCATGCAATGGGTAATCCTTTTTTATGGTGGTTTAGTTTTACCGCTATTTTATTGTTACTTATTGCAGTTTTACTCAGACAAATAATAATCCCTTTGGTTCAACAAAAGCGTTTATCTTTTAATTCATCATTTTCCATCGATACTGGAATTTCTTTATATTTAGTCATTAATTATGCAGCTAATTTATTGCCTTGGGTAGGGGTTAATCGCTGCGTTTTTATATATCATTATATGACTGCTGTAATTTTTGCATTTATGGCTTTAGCTTGGCTGATAGATAAATGCTTCCGTAGTTCTCATATTGAGCTTCGTAGTTTTGGATTTGCAGTTACTTTTCTAATTCTTTTTGGCTTTATTTTCTGGATGCCAATATATTTAGGTTTACCTCTTTCCGCTGATGCTTATAAGTTGCGGATGTGGTTTAGCTCTTGGATTTAATCAGTTAATAATTAACATTTACTGCCGAATAGTTAGTATTAGTAGGATAAGGCTCATTTGTTATTGATATTGCCGGAATCTATTGATTCAGTGATTCTACTTGATTGATTAAAACAAGAAATATAAATTATTAATTCTAAGTATTTGTTAATGATTGTTATTTAATCGTCAAGTTTATAGGGATTTTCACTATAGCAACAACTGTATTTTTTTTGACAATTCTTATCAGCAATTCATGCAGTAGTTTGTTATATTGAAAATCGTTAAATTAACAAAAATTTTAATCAAAGCGGAAAATTAACTATAAGAAAATTAACTATAAATATAGTTTTGGATTATTTTGCTTTTTATTTAGAGTGGGATTAAAAATTCTACGATATTAGATCAAATAATTATTTGTTAAACTTTAATCATTAAAAGCATTACTCAAGCGATTACTTAAAAATAATGTGCTACGAATAGATATTTAAAAGAAATGGAGCTTTGTTATGTTAGGAAATGTCAGCGTAAATTCTCTAAATTTAGTTAGTTTAAAAGAACCAGTAATTAATTTAAGCGGTCAAATCCAAAATCATGGTGTATTGCTGGTTATTCAAGAACCAGAACTAAATATATTACAAGTTAGCCGTAATGCTGCTTCTATTCTCGATTGTCCCCTAGAATCTCTTTTAGAAAAGAATTTAGAGGATTTATTAGACCCTTATCAAATCGGAAGAATAAAATCGCGTTTGGCAGAAGATTCTCTTGATTTTACCAATCCGACAAAAATTTGGGTCAAAAAAAGAAGAGAAGATTATGCTGTCTTTGATGCGGTATTTCATCGCAACTCGGAAGGAATTTTAATTTTAGAATTAGAACCAGCAATTTCTGAAGATAATATTCCTTTTTTAAGCTTTTATCATTTAGCTAAAGCTTCAATCAACAAATTGCAAGAATCTGCTAACCTCCAAGATTATTGTCAAATTATTGTCGAAACAGTACGCAAAGTCACCGGATTTGATAGGGTGATGCTTTATAAATTCAATGAAGATAACCACGGTTGCGTACTAGCTGAAGATAAGCTCGAAAGTATGGAGCCTTATTTAGGTTTGAATTTTCCGGAATCAGATATTCCCAAACCAGCCAGAAAAATGTTTCTTTCTAATTTAATTAGATTGATTCCGGATACGAGTGGAGCATCTGTAGATTTATTTCCACAATTAAATCCAATTACAGAACGTCCAGTAGATTTAATTAATTCTAGCTTGAGAAGTCCTTATCCCTGCCACGTTGAATATCTGCATAATATGGGTGTAGGTGCTTCTTTAACTATATCTTTGATTAAAGATGGTAGACTCTGGGGATTGATTGCTTGTCACCATCAAACACCGAAATTTGTTTCCTATGAATTGCGGAAAGCCTGCGAATTTTTAGGAAGAATGATATTTAATGAAATTTATAGTAGAGAAGAAACCGAAGATTATGATTATCGGATGAAGTTAACCTATATTCAATCGACTTTGATTGATTATATGTCTCAAGAAGATAATTTTATTGCTGGTTTAATTAAACATCAGCCCAATTTATTAGATTTAACTAGCGCTCAAGGTGCAGCAATTTGTTTCGGTGGTAACTATACTTTAGTAGGTGAAACTCCCAACGAAGAAGAGATAAATAATTTAGTTACCTGGTTGCAAAAAAATGGTGATGAGGAAGTTTTCCATACTAATTCTCTTCCAGAAATTTATCCCGATGCCGAGAAATTTAAAAATATTGCTAGCGGTTTATTAGCGATTCCAATTGGTAAGCGAAATTATGTATTATGGTTCCGTCCGGAAGTAATTCAAACTGTAAATTGGGGAGGTAATCCCAACCAAGCATTTGAAGTTAACGAAGAAGAAGGAAATTTACGTTTATGTCCGCGTAAATCTTTTGAATTATGGAAACAAACCGTTCGTTTAACATCTTTACCTTGGCAATATGTTGAAGTTAAAGCCGCATTAGAATTACGAAAAGCCATAGTTAATATTGTATTGCGTCAAGCTGAAGAATTAGCCCTATTAGCAGCAGATTTAGAACGTTCTAATGCTGAATTGAAAAAGTTTGCTTATGTTGCTTCTCATGATTTACAAGAACCTTTAAATCAAGTAGCAAATTACGTCCAACTTTTGGAAATGCGCTATCAAAATGCACTCGATGAAGACGCTAACGAATTTATTGGTTACGTCGTCGGAGGTGTGAGTTTGATGCAAACTTTGATAGATGATGTACTTGCATACTCTAAAGTTGATATGCAAGGTATCGAATTTGCAGCAACATCAGCAGAAAAAGCTTTAGAAAAAGCCTTAAATAATCTTCGCAGACGCATCGAACAAACCGGTGCTACGATTACTTATGATGAATTACCAACAGTTATGGCTGATAGCACTCAGTTGATGCAGCTATTCCAAAACTTGATTGGTAATGCAATTAAATTTCGCAGCGAGAAACCACCAGAAATTCATATTGGTGTATCTCGTTTAGAAGAAGAATGGCTATTTTCAGTCAGCGATAACGGAATTGGAATCGAACCACGATTTAAGGAACGGATTTTTGTGATATTCCAAAGATTACACGCTCGGGATGAATATCCAGGAACCGGAATGGGTTTAGCTATCTGTAAAAAAATCGCAGAATGCCACCGAGGTAATATCTGGGTAGAATCACAATTGGGTGAAGGTGCAAAATTTAATTTTACTATTCCATTGAAAGGACGCGAACGTGAGCGTAGAAACGGAAGAAAAACGCAAAATAATCTTTTTGGTAGAGGATAACAAAGCAGATGTTCGTCTAATCCAAGAAGCTTTCAAAAATAGCTCTTTATCTCATGAAATGCTAACCGTAAGAGATGGGATAGAAGCTATGGCTTTTTTACATCGAGAGGGCGAGTATCATACAGCACCTCGCCCCGATTTAATTCTTTTAGATTTAAACTTACCCAAAAAAGATGGGAGAGAAGTACTTGCAGAAATAAAAACAGATTCCAAATTAAAACGCATTCCCGTCATAGTTTTGACAACATCGCACAATGAAGACGATATTTTTCAAAGCTACGACTTACACGTTAACTGTTACATCACCAAATCCCGTAATATTAGCCAATTGTTCAAAATAGTAAAAAGAATTGAAGACTTTTGGTTAGAAACAGTAACCTTACCAAGCGAACAGTAAACAGTTATCAGTTATCAGTTATCAGTTAACTCCTAACTCCTAACTCCTAACTCCTAACTCCTAACTCCTAATCCAAAATCTAAAATCCAAAATCCAAATGACATTAGACTCGATAAACATCTTGTTAATTGAAGATGATTTAGCGCAAGCTAGATTGTTACAAGAGTTTTTGAAGGATAGTTCCTTCAATGAGTTTAATCTAGTTCATGTCACAAGATTAAGTGAAGCGCTTGATGCAATTGGTAAAGATGTTTCTACACCCTGTTTGTACAATATCATTTTATTAGATTTAACTTTGCCAGATAGTCAAGGACTGGAATCGCTTAAACCTTTAATGACCCGCGCTCCTTGTTTACCGATTGTTGTATTAACTAATATCAACGACGAGCAATTAGCTATAGAAGCAGTACGCAAGGGAGCGCAAGATTATATAGTCAAAAAACAGGTAAATCCACAGAATCCAGAGCTACTAGTACGCTCTATACGCTATGCTATCGAACGCAAAGAGTATTTAGAAACCTTACGCGCTCTCAATCAATCTTTAAAAAGTAGAGTTGAAGAAAGAACCGCAGAATTACTTGAAGCCAAAGAAGTTAATCAATTTAAATCCGAGTTTGTATCGATATTATCTCATGATATACGCAATCCTTTAAACGCTATTTTACTCGCAGCAGGATTATTAAAAAATAGCGACGATAGTTTAAATGATGATAAAAAAGTTGCACACTACCAGATGATTCGTTCTGCTATTAAAAGCATGTCTTTACTGTTAGATGAAGCTTCATTTATTGGCAGAGCAGATTCAGGTAAGCTCAATTGTGATTTAATCGGAATTGATTTGATTGATTTTTGCAATGCAATAGTTAAAGAAATACGGTTGACTGCTTCTCAAAATAACATCAATATAGTTTTTAATGTTAAAGGAAGCAGTAATGAATTTTTAGGAGACGAAAAATTACTGCATCATATTCTAACTAATTTATTAGGCAATGCTGTTAAATATTCTCTATCAAATAGCAAAGTTATTTTGGATTTAGACTTTCAAGAACTATCAGTAATTTTACGAGTTCAAGATTCAGGGATAGGAATTCCAGAACAAGAACAACAACACCTTTTTGAACCATTCCATCGTGCTTCTAATGTTGAAAAAATTGCCGGTACCGGTTTAGGATTATCAATTGTCAAAAAATGCGTAGACGCTCACGGTGGTGAAATTACACTTCAGAGTCAAGAAGGAATTGGGAGTATTTTTACTGTGACTTTACCAGTTATCAGCGAACAGTGAACAGTTATTTAATACAACATCTTAATATGCTTCAAATTTATTAAATTCACAAGTTGATACAAATTACTGATTCCCAATGGCTATTAGTACTCCACAACATTAAATATGAGGGGTTTGTAGTTGCGCGGTCTTCGCTAAAATACTTCACTGAAGGTGAAAACAGTGCAAATACAAACCTTCATTACCCTGCATAACTTATGTGGTGGAGTACTACTGGTCTGTTTCATAAACTCCGCTCTGGTCGCGTTTTCTTTGGAAATGTCGGGAGACGTTATTTATAACGTCTCTACATTACGTCCGTAGAAAACAAAACTGTCAAAACTAATGAAAAGGACTAATAGGTTGAGTCTATTCCACCAAAGTAATATCATGAGCGCCGCGTACCACATCAATTTTAAATCCAGTTCTCTCTAATCTTGGTTTGTTTCCCTTTATAACATTCCAAAATTCCACTGCACCTGTTTTAGGGCTTTGTTCGCGGTAATTGTAGATAACCACAGCTAAAGATTTACCATCAGCATCAAAAGTTGCTTGCTCGGGTAATAGACCCTCAAAACCATACTCTTCGAGAGTGTTTAAATTCCCTGAATTCTTATCGAACTGTACCAACGATAAGGAACTATAGGGCTTACCGCGCCAAACTGGAGGAAAATTAGGAGATAAATAAGTGCGTCGCATATTTACTGTCGCAATTAAAGAGTTATCGGGACTAAGAGCGAATCCTTCAGGACTTAAACCAACTTCAGCCCTAGAAACTATTTCTGGTAAATTTCCCTTATTGGGTTCAAAACGAATTGCAATCATCTCACCTTTGGGATTCATCAGAAAATTTCCCTGTCTAAAATTTCCCCATGTACTCCATTTTAGGTCGGTTACAAGAAAAAACTTGCCATCTGCACTAAACCGTCCGTGACTCAGGTGGTTTCCGACTTTAATTGGTTCTGTGTAAGGTTTTACCGTCACTTCGTTGTTCGCATCAGTTTCTACTTGATAAAACCCAACTTTCTGACCATTCTGGTTTATTGCTAAAAAATTTCCAGATGGATGCCAAACAACTGTTTGATTCTCTGCATCAACATTAATACTGGGAATTGGAAAGTAAAAACGCTTACCTAGTTTTCCGTCAGCTTCAAGCTGTATAATTAAAAGCTCCCGCTCCTTGTCACTTATATTTACAGCTAACAATCGACCGTCGGGACTAATACTAATATGTTCGGGATTGCGTCCAACATCCACTGATTCAAGCATCTGGGGTTTTGTCGGATTAGAAATATCTACCACCGTCAGTTTTCTTCCTTCTGGCATTTCATCAATAGATTCAAGTTCCTGAATATTATCAGCCGGACGCGATCGCACTTCAACTATGTAAGCTTTTGTACCATCGGGAGATGTAGCAATAATTTGAGGCCAAGACATCACAGAATTAGATACTTGTAACGTATTAACTTGCGGCTGTTCCCGATTTAGCGGTAAATCAATCACGGTTAAAGTATCTTCGATACCTGTAACTCTGTCTAATTTAGCATCAGCATAAGCCGTCGCTACCATATCAGCATCAGAGGCTATCAACAAAGCACGTCCGTTAAACTGTACTGATGAATTATTAATAGGAGCAATCTTTACTGGTTCAACTAGTTGCAACAAACCATAGATAATTAATGCCACGACAAAACCGAAAATTCCCAAAGAAATGCGCTTAAACCACTTTGATTTCCACAGCATCATATACTATCCTTTCAACTTGGGTTTGTATATAGGTATGGTAATTAGTCTGATTTTACTGACATCTTGCACCAATGTCTCTATTCCCGGTTTCTTGTTTGTTGGATAACGAGATAACAATGTTTTCACGAATAGAAACCGGGTTTCTATGGGCTTCCACCCGAATGGTACAAGATGTCAGGTTTAAAACACTCGCCACTTGAATATTTTAATTGGATAGAAAAATATTAATCAGGTGTTTGATTTGGCGTAATATCAATCCCAAATGTCCGAGCAATAATCACTGGATTAAAATATTCGCGGATAAATTTTACTTTGTTACCGCTTGTTTGAAACACAAACAGATAGTTATTTCGGTAAGGTCTGCCATCTTCTGCTACTACAAAATCACCTTGAGCTTCTACAATGACAACATTTGGATTTCTGGTTTCATAGAGGCGAATTTGCTCAAATCTAATTTCACTAAACAGTGCTACCGCTCCCTCTACATAACCCTGTGCAGCTTCTCTGTTTGGAAAATTTCTACCTTGCAAATCATAAGGAAGTTCTATCGCTGCATCTTCTGCCCAAAGTTGAAAAATTGCATTAGTATCTTGTGCTTCAAATAATTGCAAAAATTGCTTACCTAACCGGGAAGCACGCGAACGTGGAATAATTTCGTTTACTGAATTGAAGGTGCGTATCTGACCTTGCGCTCTTGAATTTCTTTTCTTAAAACCATTCACCAAAAGTATTTCGTTTTGAGAATTTGCGCTTGTCATAGATACAGGTACAACTGTCGCAAGAGCAGTAAAAACAAGAGCAGCTAAAACACGTTTCATTATCAATACTCCTAAAAACTATAAGTTGATTCAAACAATCAGACACCCGATTCTGCAATCCTGAGATTATTAATTAATCCACATCAGGTATTGGTGTTCATTACATTACCTAGCAGTCATTTTCATTAATTTTGACAGTTTTGTTTTCTACGGACGTAATGTAGAGATGTTATAAATAACGTCTCCCGACATTTCCGAAGAAAACGCGACCAGAGCGGAATTTATGAAACAGACCATTAGTATTCTGTCTCATTAGTTGTGAGAGGTAAATCACTGTTTGTACGTAAAGGCTGAAGCCCTCAATATTTGGCGAACACCGCGCAACTACGAACAAAGATATAAACCTATCAAGATTAATGGGACAGACCACTAGTAGTCTTTTTCATTATTTTTGGCGGTTTTGTTTTTTACCGACGGTACGTAAAGACATAGCACTGCTACGTCTCCCGACAGTTCCAAAGAAAACCCAACCAGAGCGGAATTTATGAAAAGCACTACTAGTTAAACCGCAGCTTTATCGATAACATCAAGCGAAAACAGATTTTATAGCAACAAGTTGTACTCAACAAGTTGACTATAATGGTCAGTGTATACTTGGGTAACGAAAATTGTCAACTCCCTTATCAAAAATTAAATGGCACTGACGCAAGCAATATTGGCATTGTTGACGAAAAAATCTGCAAGTGGTTACGACCTAGCAAAACAGTTTAATGCTGACTTCGTTCACTTGTGGAAAGCTTCTCAACAACAGGTATACCGGGAATTAACCAAGTTAGAGGAGCAAGGCTTAGTTAGCTGTGAGATAGTACCGCGAGATGCCTTTTTGGATAAAAAACTTTGTTCGATTACAGATGCAGGTAAAAAATATCTGATGGAATGGATAAATAAACCCTCTCAACCGGCAATTTTGCGCGAAGATTTGATACTGAAAATGTTGGCTGGTGGACTCGTTGAACCAAGGGTATTGCGAGAAGAACTAGAACGTCATCGCCGATTGCACTTGGATGCTTTAACAAAATTCCAAGGAATAGAAAAAAACTATTTAGATAATAAAAAATCTTTAACAGCAGAAAAAAAACTACAATATTTAGCCGTGCGTCGGGGTGTTTGTTACGAACAGGATTGGCTCAACTGGTGCGATGAAGCTTTGGAAGCTATTGAGGAATTAGAAAAATTATAATTTACGTTAAGCTTTATAAAGAAGCATTTTGATGGGGAAATATCGTGTCAAACATAAAAGAAGCTCGGGAAACTCAACTTCCTTCTTTGATAAAAAAAGCTTCTTGGAATGGTATTAATGTCGAATATGGTTTGTTAGATGCTGTGGGTGAGTTTGATTTTGCGATGCCCAAAAATGCTATCAGTATCGCTTTTGCTCCTCATGATGAAGTCACTTGGTCGGTTGATGGGGGTTCTAGTAAGACGACTCGATTACCTGCTGGAAGCGCATTTATTTATGGAAACCGCGATTTTGTCTGGCACAAACGGGAAAGACACAGCGAATATATCAACATCATGCTCGAACCTGGGTTTTTAGAGCAAGTCGCTTCAGAAAATGGTATATCTACTCCCGTTGAAATCCAGCATAAAGTTATTTTTCTCGACTCTACGATTCTTCAAGTTGGACAATTGATGAAATCAGAAATTCTTAACGGTGGAGTAGCGGGAGAACTTTATACAGAATCACTGCGTAATTTACTGACGGTTCACCTGCTGCGAAACTATACGCAAACCTCAGAAAAACAGGAATTATCAGATGGTGCGCTTGATAGCTTGAAGTTGCAGCAAGTAAAAGATTTTATCGAAGATAATTTAGCAGAAAGTCTGACAATAGCCGATATTGCTGCGGTAGTGCATATGAGTCAGTTTCATTTTGCTCGCGTTTTTAAAGCCGCAATTGGTGAATCTCCCCATCGCTATGTGACGCAAAGAAGGATGGAAAGAGCCAAGATTTTATTAGAGGTAACTAAATTCCCGGTAGTAGAAATAGCTTATCGTGTGGGTTTTAATAATCCCAGTCATTTTACTTCGCAGTTTCGCAAATATATGGGGATGACTCCGAAGAAGTATCGGGACGGTCAGATTTGATTGGTGATGGGTGATTGGTTATTTTCTATGCTTTGCTAATAGAAACATTGAAGTAAATTTAGAGTATTTGTAGGCTGGATTGAAGAACGTTAGCGTAGCGTGTCCGAAGGATATAACCCAACATGCTGTTAGGTTTCACTATGTTACTTAATCTAATTGTAGGAAAGAATTTCTAACATCATTGTCTCAATTTCAGGCAATATTTCTTGAAGATAATCATGCTCCCTACTTTTATATTGCATTAGTTTAAAATCGGCTTCAATTTTGTGCAGAAAATCTGTAACTTTTTCAGGTTGACGAGCATCTATGACATACCAGTATATAGTTTTTAGTAATGAGTATAGTTCGGCTCGATGTTGAAATTGATAAAGTGACAAATTACAGAATCTTGTTTCCGGGGTATTAGCAAAGATACAGGCTGTGACTCTACTGAAAACAGTTTTCAAATTGATATCTACATTGAATTCAGCCGCTAGAACGAAATGAGTTACTAAACAATAACCTTGCAAATTTCTTTGATAGGATACTACATTTTCAGCCATACCTGATGTTCCTTGTGCGATGTATGCTCTAGCTTGTTCTCCAGAACATCCGCGCAGCTGCTTACCTAACTTATCAATGTATAAACCATCTTTATCTCTAAAAGCCATACGACTCCCAAATATCGAGCCGTAATCACGCTCTATCCTTCCCAAGGATAATTTATTACAATAATGACTTTGATCGCTGATTAAGATTTTGAAGTGAAACTTATTATTTTCCCCATCAAAAAATATCGAAGTGTTTTCTAAGAAAAATAAATTAAAATCTGAAAATAAACCTTCCGCAAATTCATGATGAGAAAATCCAGCCATATATGTAATGAAATTACTTTCAGCCTCAGAGAATTCTCCTCTACATAAAAGCACCTCCCTAAGTAACTCGATAGTTGGTTTTCTACATTGATTAACTAGTTCTGTAAATTTTTGATGCATAGTCCTATACCTAAATATTGTAGTTTTCGATTGAGTCCAAAACATCCAAAAACTTCACCCTGACAGAGACAGACATCCCTTTCCAAAATATTGGAAAGGGAAACATACTGAGTCACAGTTAATCTTTTTGACGACTCAAAAGCTCAATAATCGCTGCATAGTCTCTATCTTCATAATTTCCTTCAGCTTTTCCCCGTCGAGCATAATCTAAAGCATCATCAAATTCTTCGTCGAAGGTATGTTGAAATGGATTCGCTCCCGCAGCTAAAAGTCGCTCTACTACCGCGAAGTGTCCTTGATAAGCTGCATCTGCGATTGGAGTACATCCAGTTTTCCAACCTAAATTAACATCTGCACCTGCTTCAATCAAGAAATTAACAATCTCTAAATTACCTGTTGCTGAAGCTTCAACTAATGCGCTACCGTCACTGTAATTTACGTTTGCACCTGCCTGCAACAGTTCTTTCATTTTATCTAAATCCTCTTCACCGACTGCTTCTACTAAAGCAATATCATTCAAACCTTCCTCGGAAGCACCAGCTTGACGCAACAATTGCTGTACCGTCCAATCCGCTAACATCATGGCTGTATTCCCTTCGTTGTCTCGGATGTTAACATCAGCACCCGCTTCAATTAATGCTTTTACAGCATCAGCGTTATTACAAGCTACAATCATGGCAGTTTCACCGTTTTCGTTGCGTGCGTTGGGATTAGCTCCCCGACTGACAAGAAACTTGATTACTTCAGCCCGATTAGTAGCAAAAAAGCTGCTAGCAATGCACATTAAAGCAGTTGTACCTTCTTCAAATTCTTCTTCGCTACCAAGATTGGGGTCTGCTCCCGCATCGAGCAATGCTTCTATTACGTTTTTGTGTCCGTACATTGCAGCTAGCATCAGCGGACTTTTACCACATTCGGTGATTGCGTTTGCGTCTGCACCTTCTGCGATTAATTGTTGAACTTTGGCTAATTTACCGTACATTGCTGCATCACCGAGTTTTTCTAGTGGAGATACTTCTTCGTCATCGTCCCCATCATTATCATCTTCCATCATCTGAGCCATACCAGCCGAAGCAAGTCCGCTGGTAAACTGGACTAAACCATGTCCAAAATTGGCTTCTTGACGGATTGTGTATTCATCCACCATTTGAGCAATTGTCAATAAATCGTCAAACATCGATAGCGCTTCACCACAACGTTTTTCAAAATCTTTAACGTAAGCTAAATGCTGTGTTAAAAGTTCAGGAACACTTAAACCCGGTAAGGAAACGCGAAATAATCCCTGCTGTTCGTAAGCATTTTGAATCACTTTTACCGTGGTGGTTGTTAAGTAACTATTATCGGTAAATCTACAGACGCAATCGATTCCCTGCAAACCAGATTCTTGGGACATCACAGAAATAGCGGTGCGTTTATCCCGGCTCACGTATGCAAAAATTTCTATCTGGGGGAATCGCGAGCAAGTCAGCTTTCCCAGATAAACAATACCTTGATTTGCTAGCAATTGTCCGACTTCAAGAATGCTGGGGTGAACATTTTCTGGTAGAGTTTCATATTCTGTACCAAAGTAATTTCCAGCTTGTCCGCTATAAAGCAAAGGAATCGATTGGTCTGTGTTCATAGAATTAAAAATAGGGCTTAAACGGAATCTTGTCTTAGAATACCCGGAACATATCGACAAATTCACATAGACATAATCGTGAATTTTCAACCGAATTTATCTACAGGTTTGTAGCAAGAACCTTTATTCTAACAGAATGGTAATTTAATTCCTTAGCGCTTCAGCAACGCCAATTATCTGATGCTTGAATTATAAATTTCCTATTCTTCCTTATCCAAAAACAATAATGTAGTCATGGTCATTTTTTACCACAACTACATTATTTAAAGGAATCTATTCAGGAATCTATTTTTGAGTGTTTCTAACAGTTTCTACAACTCTTAATTCCATAAAGGAAAAGGAAAATTAGTTAGGTTAGAAACAGTTAGCAATCAATTAATACATTTGTGGAAGAGGAGCGTTATTAGATGCAATATTAGGTGTATAGTAGCGTAAGCTGCCATCCATATTGTCAATTCCGTTCAAAGCTATTGCTGTATTTCTAAATTCACCATTTCTGGTTCTACAAGTAGCTCGAAGTACATTTCCTCTAACAGATGCATTAGTACAGGTCTGGTAGAAACTACTAATTCTATTAGGATTTGTTGCTACAAGTCTGCCATCAATATTTTCAATTCCTCTTAAACGAAGATTTGTATAAACTTCGCGTCCATCTCTTGTCAAACAATTCGCTTCCAGTACATCTTCAACAACATTCATATTTCTACAAGTATTTTGGTAAGTACTTGGAGCAGCATTTGCAGGAGCATTCATAGCTACACCTATGCAGGTAATTCCAAAACTAATTGCAGCAAATAAAGTACGTTTCATTTTCAAGTCTCCTCAATACACTTAAAATTGTTTATTCAAAAAAACATTATTAACTTATCAACAATTAAAGAAATTATATTTAATCTAAATATAGATTATTTTTTTCTTATTGATTTGGATAAGTTCTTATGAATTGAATCCCATGAATATATTTATACAAAAAAAGAATAATGCGTGACATGGGAAAATATACGTATTTTCATATTCATTTATCCTTTTTCTAATTAGTAATATTCCAATCAAAAATTCCCGAGCAGAAAATATAATATCAATGACTTGTGGAGACATAGCACTGCTACCTCTCCCGAAGTTCGCGGACGAAACTAGCCATTCCTGCATTGATACAACCAAACAAATACAATAAATGGACTCAGCTGAAAACCGCTATATCTATAAAGATGCACCCAATTATTAGTCTGAAAGGGTTTAGTCTTAAGGTTCTATTTTTACTACAGTCCCTATTTCGACTTTTCTAAAAAGTTCTATCACATCTTTATCATGCATTCTAATACAACCGTGAGAAGCTGCTCTCCCGATAGATTGCGGACGATTCGTTCCATGAAATCCTATCTGAGTTTTTCCATCTGTCCAGACACCAATCCATCTAGAACCTAAAGGGTTATAAATACCAGGTTGAATAACTACACCTGTTTTGAAATTAGTGAAAACTGGGTTTATTTCTTTAGAAAACACGTTAAAAGCACCTTGTGGGGTTTCGTAACCCGGTTTACCTACAGCTATCGGATAACTTTTAACTAATGCATTCCCACGATACACCCGTACTTGTCTTGCTCCAAGCTTTACAACTAAATGAACTTCCTGTGAAATTGGCTGATTAGGAATCTGATACTCTCTAGGAGACCATTGACGATTGTTTGTCGTCCCCTTCAAAATAACTCGCCAATTTCTATCACTAGTATTTTCGTATCTAGGTGCTTGCTTCTCCAGAACTATTCCTGGACTAAGGAATTGTTCATCTGTATCAGCAAAAGCTGGTTGAGCATTTATGAAGTTAGCTCCACTAGCACCAATTACTAAGCTTCCTATAGCCAATACTTTGCTTTTTAAAGAATTAAAATTAATACTGTTTTTCATAATAAAATTTTTACTAATCAATACTAAAAAACATTAAACAAGTAGGTATATTCTGATTTTTTAGCACTAAAAGAATAAAAAAAGGCTCGGTAATAATAACTATTTATGTACTTGTGTTTAAATAAAAAATACTTTTAGTTTAAAAAGCTTCAATCAAATGAACGAACGACGACCAAGAAGCAGCAACCCCAGAGAAAACCCTTGCCATATCTGCGGCTATCAAGAATTTTCCTGGGGGGATAGTGTAGGTGGTCAGAGAGGTCCTGTTTATTTCCGTCCCGAAGGAGGTTGGCCCGGAAGTGGTCAACAACTTTATACTCGTAAATGCGCGAAGTGCGGGAATGTACAGTTTTTCGCTGATGTGAATAATTGAATCTACAAAGGTTGAATTGGTTTTGCTATTTAAATCCCAGAGGATGTTTTAAAAGTATCTGGTGCTTATTACCACACACCAGGGGTTTACTCTACTACACAGATAAACTTTCTCTCTGGGAGACGCTACGGTCTTCGTCGCGAGAAGATAGTCTTAGACCGCTAGTTTTAGTTTTGGGGAAACCGAGACTCTTCTTGCTCCCCTTAACAAGGAGATGGGGAGGGGATTAATATCGCATCTTTACAAACTATTCCGATTGCGGAATAAAGGTAATCTATTAATTGTTCTCATCGATAAAAAGCCAAGGAATTAATCCAATGAGTAAACCAGTTTGTGTAGTAGTTGGTGTTGGAGCGGGTAACGGTGAATCTTTTTCTCGTAAGTTTGCTGCTGAGGGCTATCAAGTAGCAATATTGGCTAGAAATATCGATTATTTACAGAAATTAAGTCAGGAAATACCAGATTCTAAAGCATATCAATACGACGTTACGGAGATTGCTAAAGCAGAAGAGGTATTTAGTAAAATTGAATCGGAAATGGGTAAGATATCAGTTTTAGTTTATAATGCCGGTGCTGGTGCTTTTGCTAATATCGAGGATTCGACTGTCGAAGATTTTCAACGTGCTTGGGAAGTAAACAGTAGAGGTTTATTTGCTGTAGCTAAACAGGTTATTCCCCAAATGCGTAAAGTTGACGGAGGAAATATTGTAATCATTGGAGCCACTGCTTCCGTCAAAGGTGGTGCTAATTTTACTCCCTTTGCTTCAGCAAAAGCCGCTCAAAGGAGTTTAGCACAATCTATGGCGAGATATTTAGACCCGCAGAAGATTCACGTTTCTTATATTATTGTTGACGGTGTAATTGATTCAGAAAAAACTCGTCAATGGATGCCAGATAAATCAGAAGATTACTTTATGAAATCCGATGAAATTGCTGATTCGGTATTCTTTTTAACTCAACAAAAATCTTCAGCCTGGACTTTTGAATTAGATTTACGACCGTTTGGGGAAAAGTGGTAATTGGTAATTGGTAATTGGTAATTGGTAATTGGTAATTGGTAATTGGTAATTGGGAAGAAAAGATAATTTCAAGTTTTAACTTGAATCACTTCTAACTGTTCCCTATTCCCTTTTTTCTTATTTCCCCAGCATACTAAATACGGGTAAGCCTTAAATAATTCGTAATTCGTAATATGTCCCTCCGGGACACGCTGCGCTAACGTAATTCGTAATTACGTTTTGTAATGGGGATTTAGACCCAGCCCTTTCAACGCGAACAGATGAACTATTGAAGTAAAGACTGAAACCCGCTCCCAGTATAGGTTATTAATGATGAATTCAAGGTATTCTGGGCAATAGCAATATGATTACCAGGGTGTTTGAGAATGTTGTCCTCTATTTTTGAGCGATTTATAAAAGAAAGTCCAGTAAGCGTCAGTACGGCAAGTGTTGATGTCGCATATATTTGAGCCGGAGCGTATGGACAGATTATTTACAAAGTATGCTCAAGTGCAGTATCAACAAGACTTACTATTTTCTTCTCAAGTAGATTTAATGAGTTTAGTAGTATGTGGAATCCAGAAATCAGTTCACGCAGCTTATAAAGCAAAGGCGCAAAAAAATAGCGTAAGTACAACAGCGTTGTATAACAAGCTTTGTGGTGTAGAGTTAAATGTAAGTCAAGCACTAGTAAGAGAAACAGCAGAAGACTTAAGAGAATTAGTAAAATTATTGGGTGGAGAGCAGAAAAAGATACTACCAGGTTATTGCATAAAAGTAGTGGATGGAACTTGTTTAAAAGGAACAGATCATAGATTAAAAGCAATCCGAAATATGGCGGCATCCGCTTTACCAGGAAAAGCAATAGTGGTACTCGACCAAAGCTCCAAATTAATTACAGATGTTGTACTAATTGAAGACGGTCATGCACAAGAGCGTTCAGAGTTTGATTCAGTATTAAATAAAGTTTCAGCGCAAGACTTATGGTGTGGTGATAGAAATTTTTGTACATTAAAATTTTTATTTACGATTCAAAACAAAAAAGCATTCTTCGCAATCAGACAGCATAGAGCAATGGGATTTAAAGAATTAGAAGAATTGAAACCAGCAGGTTCAACAGAAACGGGAGAATTATTTGAACAAGAAGTAGAAGTAAATTATGAAGGAGAAAGTTTAATATTAAGACGCATTGTATTAAAGTTATTTGTTCCGACCCGAGATAAGGAATGGAAGATAGCAATCTTTAGCAATCTACCGAAAATTGTATCAGCAGTGAAGATAGCTGAAATATATCGAAATAGATGGACTATAGAGAGCTTATTTCAAACAGTAACTCAAAATTTTAATGGAGAAATTCAGACTTTAGCTTATCCAAAAGCAGCTTTATTCTCATTTTCCATGGCATTAGTTACTTATAATATACTTACAACTTTAAGAGCTGCTTTAGGAGGTGTACATGGAATAGAAAAAATTGAAGCAGGCTTATCTAATTTTTATTTAGTTGATGAGATTCAGGGCACATATAGAGGGATGATGATTGCAATCCATGCTTCTGAGTGGGAGATATTCCAAACTTTTTCACAAGAAAAAATTGTACAACTTCTACGACAATTATCAACTGGTGTTAATCTCAAACAGTTTTTAAAAGCAACTAGAGGAGCAAAAAAACCGAAAGTTCCAATAATTTATGATAGTAAAAAAGGTCATGTTTCAACGAAGAGACTTTTACACAATTACAATCATTCATAGAAATACAATTTATTGCGATTAATAAACTAGTTTACCTAGTAAACCAAACTGGTATAAATAGATATCTTTTATTGTTTATTTTTTATTGAAAATCATTATTTTAGCTTCTTCTAATTTAGGATTATATTAATAAATGCATATAGAATTTTCTGCTCAAGCAGATTACTTTTCAATAACTACAAAGTTTGTGTAAACCCCGAAAACAGAACAAATCTATAGCTTATAGGAAAAAGAGATAATAATATTAGTGGTGATTTGTTGTTTTTGGGGTTCCCCCGAGTGTTGAAATGTTTGCCGAGTATTCTGGGAAAACAGATTACTTCTCCCGCTCAAAAGATTATCCCTCATGTAATCATTCATACTATATTATTGGTTTTCTAATAGCACAAAGGGAGTAAATTGCTCCAAGCAGAGAATATAGTTCTTTTGTTCGCGTTGAAAGGGCTGGGATTTAGACCCCAACACAAAACAATCAACCCGTAGGGGATGGGGTTTTTAACTCCGATTGAGTTATAAATAAAAAGAATTTCTAAACAGAACTGGTTTCATTTTTAGGATAGCAAACCACTGCAAAGTCATGTAGTTTCAGGAATGGCCGCAATTGTCATAATATACTGTTGGTGCGTGACACCAGAAAGCTTATTACTACGTTGAAAATTAGTCAAAGTGTCACAGCACCCTACGAGAAAATGTGTCAGTTGCGGTCATTCCTGAGTTTATCAAGAGGATTTATATTATGTCAAATTTGAACGATAAATCAGTTTTAGATAGTTGGAATAATAATGCATCGGCTTGGATAAATACGATTGAAAATGATGAGATAGAAAGTAGGAAATTAGTTACGAATCAAGCGATTGTTAATGCAATTAATAGTTATTCTCCCAATTCAATTCTTGATATTGGTTGCGGTGAAGGTTGGTTAACTCGCGAGTTGACTATCAGTGGTATAGAAGCTTGGGGTGTTGATGGAGTTGATAAGTTAATAAAAAAAGCGCAGTTGATGAATTGTGGTCAGTTTTTGGTTGTAAGCTACGAAAATATTGTAAATAGTAATAAGATAGATAGGCAATTTGATGCTATTGTTTGTAATTTTTCTCTTTTAGGAAAAGAAACTGTAGATAATCTAATCTATTCAATTCCTGGTTTACTCAAAAACAACCAATTATTATTTATTCAAACGATTCATCCGGTGATGGGTTGTGGGGAATCAGCTTACGTTGATGGATGGAGAGAAGAATTATGGAATAGTTTTAAATCTGAATTTAAACAAGCAGCACCTTGGTATTTTCGCAAACTGGAAACTTGGATAAATTTACTTAAATCTGCTGGCTTTTCAATTTTAGAATGTCGAGAACCAATAAATCCAATTACTCAAAAACCTGCTTCAATAATTTTGATTGCTTCAATTTGCTAAATTTTTATAATTTAAATTTTATCATGTTAAATCGCTGATTTTTTGGGGAATAATAACAACAAGGCTCAAATAATAAGGCTTGTAGCTGAAAAACTTGCTAATTACTTTTTACAGGAATTTTTGTTGTGCATACTCCATCTTATCGACCCCCGAAACTACCTCAAGCATTAATATGGCTAGTTTGGTTAATTTGTTTGCTACCCTTTACTTTAAATATTTTAGGAATTGATTTTGCTTCACCAAAACCACCAGATTTAAGTTTAATTCAGCAAGTTACTCAAGCAACTCAAGCAGAAGAAATAATGTATCGTACTTTAGCAGGAAGCTTTTTACATACAATTTTGGAGTGGAGCGCTTGTTGTGCTGCAATTTTTACCGTTATTTTATCTTTTACTAATTTCAAAATCAAAGCAGATGTAACTACACCAATTTTAGGAGTCACTTTGTTTTGTGCTGGAATGATGGATGCTTTTCATACTTTAGCAGCCGACCGTTTAATTGAAGCTGTTGCTGATAATCGCAACTTAATTCCTTTTACTTGGGCTATTTGTCGTCTCGCTAATGCTTTATTAACAATAATAGGTATTAGCATATTTATGTTTGGTAAGTCGAAAAAAATCAATGGAAGCTTTGGTTTTGTTGCGTTAATTAGTTTTGGCTTTGGCTTACTTTCTTATCTAGTTATTAATATTTATGCTACTAGTGGAAGGCTTCCCCAAACTCAGTTTCCTGATTCTCTAATTACTCGTCCTTGGGATGTATTACCTCTAATTTTATTTATAATTAGTGGTTTTTTGATATATCCAGCTTTTTATAAAAAATATCCTAGCTTATTTTCACACGGATTAATTATTAGTGTTATTCCTAATATAGCTACACAAGTCCATATGGCTTTTGGTTCTAGTAGTTTATTCGACAATCATTTTAATATTGCTCATTTTCTGAAAATTATTGCTTATTTAGTTCCTTTAACTGGATTAATTTTAGATTATATTTACACTCATCATCAATTAGAGCAAACTAATAAAGAATTTCGTCAAGAGATATTAGAAAGAGAACAAGCAGAAGCTAAACTCAAAGAATTTTCTCAACGTGAAGACTTACTTAGAAGTCGTTTATCTAGCCAAATTACTCACTCTTTAGAATTGAGCAGTATTTTTAAAAGCTGCGTTCAAGAAATTTACGAGCTATTAAAATTAGATTACTGTAGCTTTTCTTGGTATCGTCGTCATAGTCAAACTCAAAGTTGGGATATTATTTATGAAGAAGTGAAAACACCGGAATTTGCTATTTTTCAGAAGTTGAATTTTACTCAAAATGTAGAAAAATTTTTAGAACAGTTAATTAGTTCAGAAAATCAGGTAATAAATAATATTTCCACAATAAATAAATTGGCTATTAAGAATTTTTTTTCTGCTAAGAACTTTAATTCTACTTTAAGTCAAAATTTTATGAATGATTCTGGAGATATTGGGATTATTTTATGTGCTTGTAGCAATCAACGTGCTTGGAAGCAAGAGGAAATCGAACTAATCAAACAAGTCAAAGAACAATTGTTAATTGCTCTCAATCAAGCACAGCTTTATAACGAAGCTCGAACTAATGAAAAACAAGCTCAGCGAGCTTTAAAAGATTTACAAGACGTGCAAACTCAACTAGTACAAAGCGAAAAAATGTCTGCTTTGGGTAATTTGGTGGCTGGAGTTGCTCATGAGATTAATAATCCAGTTGGTTTTATTAATGGTAATTTACACCATGCTGAAGAATATATTCAAGATTTAATCAATCATCTCAAACTATATCAACAACATTATTCAAAACCGGAATCAGAAATAGCAGAAAATGCAGAAAATATTGATTTAGATTTTCTGTTGGAAGATTTACCTAAAATGATTGATTCGATGAAACTGGGAACGGATAGAATTCAAAATATTAGTACGTCTTTAAGAACTTTTTCTAGAGCAGATACTGACAATAAAAATAGTTTTGATATTCATGCAGGTATTGATAGTACAATTTTGATTTTAAAGCATCGTTTAAAAGCTAATGAAAAGCGTCCGGAAATTGAAATTATCAAAAATTATGCAGCTTTACCACAAGTAGAATGTTTTCCAGGTCAGTTAAATCAGGTATTTATGAATCTCTTAGCGAATGCTATTGATGCATTGGATGATTATAACCAGGGACGTAGTTTTGAAGAAATTAAACAGCAACCTAATAAAATTAACATCTCTACTGAAGAATTAGCAGGTGAAAATAAGATTGCTATTCATATTAAAGACAATGGCCCCGGTATACCGGAAGATGTTAAACAGAAGATATTTGACCATTTATTTACCACTAAAGATGTTGGTAATGGAACGGGGTTGGGGTTATCAATCGCACGACAGATTGTAGAAGACAAGCATCAAGGTTCTCTTGAATGTATTTCTACTGTTGGTGAGGGAACTGAGTTTGTGATTAAGATTGCGATTCGGGATTAATTTTGTAGTCAAGGGTAAGTTTTATAATAAATGTCATATTCTGCTACGGGAAGCATCACCTAGTTCAGATTTACATTACAGGTGAAGTGTTGGGGTCTTATATATTTGGAAAATTATCAAATAATTTATTTATTCCACTAACGGTAGCTATAATACCACAAGAGATTGCTAGTAATAAACTGCCAATAATCCCTTGAACTAAAGGAATTGAGACATGAAAATAAATCGAATAAAGCCAAAATATTCCTGCGATAAAAAGTCCTGCTAATATACCGATTGCAAATTTTTTTATAGCATCAAATTTATCTGGTGGTTGAGAATTCATTTTTAGAATATTAGTTAATTACATAATTATTTTAGCGATTTAAAAAGCTTTGTAATAGTGACTTTAGTCATCTTAATTTTTATTGTTGGTTTAAAATGAGGATTTTGTAGAGTCTCCAACAATGCGAATAAGATGTGCTATTGGATTATATGCCATCTGGATAAAATTTCAATATAGAGACGAAAGTTACAAATTTCATAAATTTCAATAAACTTAATAAAAATGACTGATTATAAAGATGAGCGTGCGATTGAATCATTAGATATTTATCTAAGAAATCAAGATGCTACTATTCGTCAAGCTGCTATTAATGAATTGCTCAGAATTAGAAGCGAAAGAGCAATTCAAGCTTTATTTAAGGCTTTCAATAGTGACGACAAAGATTTATCGCGACGCATTGCTTCTGTATTAACTGGAAGTATTGGGGAGCAGCATCTGGAATTATTAATTGACTTACTACAAACTGGTTGCGATCGCACTCGCGGTTATGCTGCTGAGGTATTGGGTAAAATCGGCTCTGAGCAAGCGTTAGAACCTCTTATCCTTAGATTGCAGGACGAAATGTCTTGGGTAAGGAGAAAATCTGTTGAAGCACTCGGTAAAATTGATAGCGAACAAACTATTGAGCCATTAATTTCTGCTTTACAAGATAAAGATTATTATGTCAGAAAAACTGCGGCTTTAGTATTAGGTGAAATCCGCAATCAACAAGCAATAAAACCATTAACTAAGATTTTACAAGACGAACGTAGTAAAGTACGGTATAATGCTGCGATTGCATTAGGAAATATTGGTAAACAAGAGGCGAATGCTGCATTAATTACTTCTTTAAAAGATTCATCAAATAGAGTGCGAATAGCTGTAGCAGAAGCATTAGGAAATATTGGTAGCGATGATATTGTTTTGCCTTTAATAAATGCTTTAGATGATAATTCTTGGCAAGTACGTAGAATGGCTTTTAATTATTTACTAAAAATCCTTAATTTAAATATAGATACAATAATTTTTCAAGGCTTACAAAATCGACATGCAGATGTTCGTGAAATGACGGCTAAAATTCTATCGAAAGTCGAACCTCAATTAGCAATAGAAGCATTAAGTCAGGCTTTTACACATCATAATCGTTATATTCGTCGAGATGCAACGACATTTTTAGGTATGCTTATCTCTAATATAGATGTAGATGAGCGCGAAAATTTGATTCCGGCATTAAACTTAGCTATCGTTGGATTGCAGCATACAGACAAGTGGACTCGTTCGAATTCAGCAGATTCTTTAAGTAAAATTTCAACTGATTTAGAATTAAATCACGATTTTCTAAATAATGTTATTTCAACTTTAATTAATTCACTTAATGACAGAAATGACTCAGTGCTAACTAATTCAGTTAAAGCATTAGGTCAAATTGGAAAGCAACGTGCTATCGAACCTTTGATAAAAGTTTTAAAAGATAAAGATGGTATTGTTCGTCAACAAGCTATTAATAGTTTAGGTAAAATTATCACTGAATTCAGCGAGAAGATTACACAAACTCAAATTAGTTTAATTCGTAATGAATTAACTTTAGCTTTAGCAGATGAATTTTGGAAAGTACGGGAGCAAGCAAAAATTGTATTAGAAAAATTGAATGCTCTTTGAGGTTTGTAGTAATGACTAAAGTCATTTATAGAAAGGCTAAAGCCCTGACTACGAACCTTTTATTTAAATTGAATTCAAAGCTTTCATTTCATCTTCCGTCAATTGAATTTCCCCAGCTTTAATATTCTCTTCCACATGAGCAATAGTTGTCGTTCCCGGAATCAAAATCACATTAGGGTAACGATTCAATAACCAAGCTAAAGCTATTTGATTCGGTTTAACTTTATGTTTCTCAGCAATATCGGCAATTATACCTTCCGCATTCGCTAAAGGTGACCCTTGTTTCAAAGGATGAGCATCCAACGAACCGTAGGGAAGAAAAGCTATTCCGTTATCGGAACAGTAATTTAATGTATCTTCCTTCTCCCGATTGGTAATGCTAAACCGATTTTGTACCGAAGCAATTTCAACAATATTTCTCGCTGCTTTTATTTGTTCTAAACTAACGTTAGATATGCCGATATGGCGGATTTTTCCTTCTTTTTTTAATTGAGCTAAAGCACCAATTGATTCTGCAAAGGGAACTTTAGAATCAGGACGGTGTAATTGATATAAATCGATTTGTTCTAACTTCAATCTTGTCAAACTATCCTCTACACCACGACGGAGAAATTCCGGACTTCCATCGGCTTTAATGTTATCGGGAGCGGGTTTATGAATTCCTCCCTTGGTTGCAATAACTACTCCTTGTTTGTAAGGATGTAAAGCTGAAGCAATGATATCTTCGTTGTGTCCGGGACCGTAAGCTTCTGCTGTATCGATAAAGTTTACACCCAATTCAACCGCACGTTGTAAAAGCTTTTCTCCTGCTTCCCAATCTGGATAAGGACCGAAATTCCCCGGTTTACCCGTAAGTCTCATCGCTCCGTAACCGATACGATTAACGGTTAAATCTCCACCAATTGTGAATGTTTGAGAAACTGATTTTGTTGCGTTCATGGTTTTATTTTTGTAGATTATTAATGTATCTGGCGGTTGAAACCGCTGCTACAAAGGCAAAACCCACCTCCGTGAGTTAATATATATAATTAGTTCGATTAGTCTACGGAGGTAGACTTTGTTTGTGTAGATGCGGTTTTTACCGCCGGATTTTTCTGTTACCTTCAATCAAGAAATTTCCACAATTGCTTTACCAATCATCTTTCCACTATCTTGAGCTTCATGAGCGGCTGCTAATTCTTTGAAGGAAAATTTTTGAGCAATATTATGATGTAATTTACCGTCTTCCAATGCAGTTGTAATATCCTTAATCGCTGCTTCTTTTGCTGATTGCGGCATGGTATATACCAATATGGTGCGGATAATTATATTTCTCAACATCAACGACAAAATTGGTAAAGCAGGAGCATCATCTGGATTAGCTGAATACATCGCTACCCCACCATTGGTTCTTAAAACTGCATTAGCTACATTTAAATTCTGACTAAAATCCACATCAACAATACGGTTTATTCCCCGTTTTTTCCCGGTAATTTCTTGAATCCTTTTAACTACATCTTCGGTTTTATAGTTAATAATATGGTCAGCACCAGCAGCTTCTGCTATTTTGGCTTTTTCGGGACTACTTACAGTGGTAATAACTGTAGCGCTACCGTATTTACCCCACTGAATCGCGTAGTTTCCTACCGCTCCCGCTCCCCCAGTTACCAAGATTGTTTGTCCTTTGACATCACCATCCGCGAAAACAGCACGATGAGCGGTCATCGCTGGAACTCCCAAACAAGCACCTTCTACAAAGCTGGTATTATCTGGTAATTTAATCGCTTTTTCGCTTTCAATAACAATATATTCTGCTCCCGTACCGAAAGCTCTTCCTAATTGTCCTTCGTAAATCCAAACTCTTTCTCCAACACGAGATTTATTAATACCTTCCCCGACGCTTTCAATTACTCCCGCTCCATCTTGATGGGGAATAATTTTTTCAAATTTCTTCTCAATACCTCCCCAACCGGAACGAGATTTTGTATCGGATGGATTAACACCCGAAGCGTAGATTTTCACTCTTACTTCACCAGCACCGGGTTCTGGTATTGGCATTTGTTGATAATTAATTACCTCTTCTGCTGCTCCTTGTTTTTCGTAATAAGCAGCTTGCATTAGTTTTTGGCTCATAGTTGCTATTTCAGGTTTTGAATTATTCAGATACTATCGGCTTTCTGGTGATAATTTCACATTCCTGGAGACGTAGCAGTGCTACGTCTCTACATTAGTTTTGCGTTTAATAAGGTATTACCTTCCTATCTCTCCAATATTTTCCTGTCTCGTTCCTAGATGCTTCGGTCGCTAACCAAATCGCTGTATCTGCTCCCTGCTCGGGAGTCCGAGGTGCGCTATCTCCACCCATATCAGTTTTTACCCAACCGGGACATATGGCATTAACGGCGATATTTTGAGAGCGTAATGCTTGGGACAACATAATTGTTGCACCGTTTAACGCCAATTTTGATAAAGAGTAGCTGGGATAGTCAGAAGATAATCCATTGATTTCCCCAAAACCGCTAGAAACATTAACTATTCTTGCATCGGAAGATTTTTTCAACAAAGGTAACAATTCTTGTACCATACGAATCGCACCAAAAGTATTGGTATTAAGGGTTTTATTCAATAAATTGCGGTCGATGGTGAGAATATTTACCCCTTCGTCGGGATATATTCCTGCATTGTTAATTAAAACGTCTAATTTATTTATTTGTGATTCTATAGATTTAAATGCTTGATTAATAGAATCGTCGTCAGAAACATCTAATTCTACAGGGATAATACCAGATGAATTTAATTTTTCAGCCGCTTGTTTTGCTTTGTCGAGAGAACGAGAAGTGATGATTACCCGATAACCTTTTTGCAGTAAACCTTGAGTAATTGCAAATCCAATTCCTCGATTTCCACCCGTAACTAATGCGATTTTAGTTTGTTCGTTTTTCATTATGCTTGTTAGAGGAAACAATTATCAATCTTCAGTAAAACTAAGACAGCAATCAGCTATTAGCTCGAAAACTCTTTGGGAGTCATACCAACAACTCTTTTGAAATATTTGCTAAAGTGACTTTGATTGGAAAAACCAACTTTAAGAGCCACGTCGGCAATACTTGTATGTGGTTGTAGTAATAATTCTTTAGCCCTCTCTATGCGGCATTTAATCAGATATTGATAGGGAGAAATTCCCATTGATTTTTGAAATAAGCGACAGAAATGATAGCGACTAATTCCTAGCTCATTTGCCATGGATTCTAAAGAAATATCTTCGGCTAAATTGCTTTGAATATAATCAATTGCTTGCTGTAGTTTATCAGCCGAAAGTTTACCTTGTGCTTTGTTGATTTTGGGTTTACGCAGTAATTGTGGAGTAAATAAGTTAATGGATATGTTGACCTCTAACCTTTAACCTCTAACCTTTGACCTGTAGCAGGTTCCGACAAACCCCACCAAACAATCAATCCAGTAGCAGTAATAGAGATTGCAGCGAGTAAAGCATTCCCTAGAAAATTAAACTGAGCGTAAGCGATTCCAGCAATAGCACCACCAAATCCTCCTCCTAATTGTCCGATAGCTACAACCAAACTCATTAGAGAACCGCGTTGGTTGTCGGGGACGAGAGTAGTTAATAAAGCTTGTAGCGGACTTAAACGTAATGCGAGCAGCATCATGACTAAGAAGAATATTGTATAAGCAGTAATGGTGTTTGAAACAATAAAAGGAGTTATCGTAAATACAACCGCTGATAGCAGACAGGAAGCCAGAATCATCGGTTTACGGCCTATTTTGTCAGACCAGCGTCCAGCTTGCGGCCCAATAAGAATATTTGCCAATCCTCCGACGATAAATAAAGTTGCTGTTGCAGAGGGAGACATACTTAATTCTTGTTCCAGCCAAGTTGGAAAAAACACCACAAAACTAGAGACCGCAAAAAGCATTGTTGCATAGGCTAATCCAGCATTTAAAATCTTTCGTTTGCTCAGTAGTTTTAAATAGCTTTTGATGGCATATATTACAGATAAGCCTTCACCAGAACGTTTTACGGTCGGTTGAGGAATAACCGTCAAAATCAAGAAAAATGATATTGCTGCAATTGCTGAAAATAAAATAAATGGAGAGCGAAAACCATATTGTTCGGCAAGAATCGTCCCAATCGGAACAGCTACCACCTGACCAAAAGCAAAACCGCTCATCACCCATCCATTAGCCCATCCCCGTCGCTCGTAAGGAAAATAATCACCTACATAAGCAACCGCTACACCCGTGAGAACTCCCCCAGAAATTCCAGCACCGATGCGGAAGGTTAGTAAAGAAGTAAAATCATTAGCGAATGCGTGGAGTGCAAGCATGACACACATTAAACTAGTTCCCGCTAGAAGAATTGGTCTTCTGCCAAAACGGTCGGATATTGGACCGATGATGACCGCAAAAGTACTTAAAGCAATTGCATAGCCAGTAACTAAAGTTCCCTGTAATGCTTGTGGAATATTTAAAGCTTCACCAATACGAGGAAGAATCGGAGCAACAATTGTTGCTTGAGAACTTGAAGCCAATACCATCAGCCATAAAGCCGCAATTACTAATATGTCGGGAGGCTGGCGTTTTTTCATTTGTTTATTAGGGAGGGGGAGATGGGGGAGAGGGGGGAGATGGGGGAGGTGGGGAAGAGGGGGGAGATGGGGGAGATGGGGGAGATGGGGGAGATGGGGAGACAAGGGGAAGAATCAATAATTATTTCTAACCTTTGACCTTTGACCTTTGACCTTTGACCTTTAACCTTTAATTAATTACAGCAGTAAATAGATTACTGTAATTTTGCAATTGATTTTGACGGGAGAATTGATGTTTAATTTTTTCGGGTAGGGAATTGTGGAGTTGGTGGTAAATTTGGGGATTTTTGAATAACTGTACGACTTTTGCAGCGATGGCTGCTGTGTCACCGGGAACGGATAATAATAAATCGGGTAAATCTTTGTCTAATAATCCCATTACTTCTTCGAGTCCACCACAAAATGTTCCGACTACGGGAACGCTACAAGCCATTGCTTCGAGTGCTGCTAAACAAAATGATTCGGATTTACTGGTAACTAGCTGCAAATCGCTGATACTCAACCAGCGAACTAGTTCGGATGGGGTTGCTGAGCCAAGGAAAACGACATTTTCGGCTACTCCGAGGGATAAAGCATGTTGACGAGCTGTAGTTAAATTGGGACCGTCACCAATCATCAATAATCGAGCGGGTATTCCAGCACCTCGGACTCTTGCCAATACTGTGATTGCATCCAAGGGACGTTTGACATCTCTTAAATTAGAGACGTGACAAAGATTATAAGTATGATTTTCTGATGTATTCCATCTAGGGAACGGTTGGAATAAATTTAAGTCGATAGCGTTGTGAATTACTGTGGGACGGGTTTTCAAATCTAGATTTTTTACTGCTTCTTCGGCTAGCCAATGGGAAACAGCAGTAAGGCGATCGCACTTTTCGATAGATTTTTTAAGTTGATATTTATACTCTGGGTCGCGTCCAAATTTAGTAATATCGCTACCATGTAAAGTCAGACATACTTTTAATTTTCGATTTTTAATTGCTAATTGTTGTTTGGCTAATAAAGCTGCTTCAACTAATCCGACAGCGTAATGAACGTTGATTATTCCGATATTATGATTTTCAATATGATGGGTAATTTCGTTTGCTAGTGGTTCAATCCATTGAGGATTTGCAGGAGTTGGAGTTTTGGGAGCGTTTACGGGTATGTAATTTAGAGATTGATTTTGATTTTGGTTTACCCATTGAGCTTCGGGACTGGTAAATAAAAATATGGAGTTTCCGGTTAACGTAAGTTGTTGAGCTAGTTCGGTCGCTACTTTTCCGCTACCTCCAAGACCTCCGAGACACAGAATTGCAATTTTTTCTGATGGAAGATTGGAGGTGATTGAGGAATAATTTTTGATGGTTGGTGAGGAGAGCATGATTTTTTTGAGGGGGGAGAGGGGGAGATGGGGAGATGGGGAGAGGGGGAGATGGGGAGAAGAATAAGTAATTATTACCAATCTCCAATTCCCAATTCCCAATTACCTAAATTCAACAATCAATTTCCTTTGACTATCAATTTCAGAAATTTGTAGGAGATGAGGAATAATAGATTTACCGTGTTTGATTATCAGTTCGGCTATGGAAAGATTTCTTTCTTGTGGAGAGTTGTTGGGATTAATGTTTGCTAAAGCTACTATTCCGCTAGTGTTTTGTCTTCTTCCTTCTCTGAGAATGCTATTTTGCAAATTACCCAATTTTTTAGCCAGTTTTGAACTGTTCCGTAAAGAAGGTGGATTTCCTGGAGTACCGGAACGTTCTAGGTCTTGGGTTACTGTGACCATAAGGGAATATAATTCGATTTGAGCATGATTAAAAACTTTGGAAATCCGGATTGTACCCCAAGGTTGAATTATTGGTGCTGTTGTTGTTAGCCAGTTTTCAATATCCTGTTGAAGTTTGAGGGGTTTGTTTCCTAGGGGTTTATTTTCTTTTGCTATTTGGAGTAATTCAAAGCTTTGCTGTTGTAATCGGTTTAATTCTTCGTAAGCTAGACGAATATCTTTGGGTAAACCAGCTATTCCGATTTGGGAACTAGCATCGGTTGAATTCAATAAATTAACTGTTCCACCTGCTTGATTTAATATATTAGCCGTTCCGCTATCGATGACGGTAAATGAAGGTCTAGCAACTACTTCCGGTATCGGAATAGAAGCCCATTGATAAACTTCGGGTAGTTGTTTAAAATATTTTTGCTCGGTAGGGCCAGCTATATAAGCAATTGTGGGTAAGACGGTATCTTGGTACAGGGGACGCAATAATGCACTCGGTGTAAATCTTTCTGGCTGTCTTTCTAAAATTCGTTGCAATGTATTTTTGGTAATAAAAAGATTATCTTGTTGGAGTACAAAACCTCCTTTTACTCTAATTAATCGTTGTCTGGTACCGTTGTTGTCTGTAAAAAATACTTGGGTTACGTCGCGGTCTGTCGGTATTATTTCGGTCTGTCCGATATTCGCTAAATTTTTTCGAGAGCGTTGGAAAGCTGGTCGAGTTCCATCACCGTGGAATAATTCTTTAGTAATAATATCGCGAGCAAGTTGAGCAAATTCGGGTTGACTTGGGTCGAGAATAATTAATCCGAATTCGGATGTGAGATAGTTTAACCAGCGTCTGAAGGCTGTTGTAAAGTTGGTTTGTGGTTGATATATATTTCGCAGTACTCTGAAAACTTGTTGATTTTGGGGGAGGTTCGCGAGTAACTGTTCTATTTTATCTAGTAGAGATTCGATTGTTAATCCTAGTTTTGTAGAAGCGACGGAACGATTAGTTTTAGGTAAATTAAGGTTGAGGATTTCGGGTTCCGGACGTTTATTTAAGATTTTGACCTGTTGAACTTCTTCTATATCGTGGTCGTAATTTGCCATCCAAAATACGGGAACTGCTGGTATACCTTGGTCTGATAAGTTTCTCGCTAATTTAATCGCTCCCAAAGCTTTGTAAAGGGTGTAAACGGGGCCACCTAAAATCCCGACTTGTTGTCCGGTGACTACTGTAACTGTTTGTGAATTTCGGAGTTTATCAATGTTGGCTTTTACTTCCTGTGAATTTCCCCAGGTTTCTGCTTGTTGTTTTAATAGTTCTGCTAATTTATTTCGGGGATAATCTCGTTGTTGGATTGAGTTATAAGTGGAATTCCAATTTCGATTCGGTATCTGGGATTTGACCTCACCCCTTCCCCTCTCCCGCAATTGCTTCAACGGAGGGAACCTCCGCAACGCATTGCTCTCCTTGTCAAGGAGAGGGGTATCCGACCAATTCAATTTTCTTTTTTCGATGAACGTTTGATTTCCTCCCCCCTCTTTGTCAAGTAAAGGGTTGTCCGAGCAATGTTGTTTCTTTCCCCTCTCCTTAATAAGGAGAGGGGTGTCCGTTAGCGTTAGCGAAGCGTCTCTGAAAGAGATAGCGTGTCCGAAGGACATGAGGACGGGGTGAGGTTTTTTATCCGATGTTAAAGGAATTGCTGTAATTAGATGGCTACAACATCGTCTTTGCAGGATTTGTATTGTTTCAAAATTTGCTTCTGGTTTATCGGATTTAAGAAATGAAATTAATCTTTGAGTGGAATATCCTTGTGTTTGATGAGCTTGGATAGCTTTTAATTTCAATTCTTTGTCGATTTCAATTTTCCGAATTCTATTTTCAATATCTTTAAAATCAATATCCCTAGCGCTAGGGTTTTCTAAAATATCTGGAATAATTGTCTGATGTTCGTCAACTGCCCAGGGTAATAAATTTGGATAATCTGGAAGAATGTAATTTGGGTCTGTTGCGAGATGAAAGGCTATAAGCGCTGCAACTCCTAGTCCGAGATGATGTCCGTGTAAGGAATAATTGGGGTCAACTTCCGGATGTAGAGTTAATAAAATTCGCGGTCGATGTTTACGAATTTGATGGACTATAAGCGCTAATGTTTTATCTAGTCCCCATTCAGAAAGAGTATCAGCAGCCGTTATCGGTATAGTACGAGATTGATTCCGATATTTACCAAAGTCATTTAATCCTAAACTCTCAATTCGTTCGATACCTAAAATTTCCGCAGCACTATACAATTCTTCCATTCTTTGATTGACAGCACCTCGTCCACCTTTACCATCGGTTGCGACTGTCAAACGGACTTTGTATCCTGCTGCTGTTAAAGCTGCTATTGTTCCACCAGCGTAAATTGATTCGTCATCGGGATGGGGCATTAATACTAAAATATCAGCTTCAGATATTCTCTGACGCGCAAATCCTGCTGTGAGTTGAGGTAAAGGTAATTTTTTCGGCTCAATTTCACCCGCAGAAATTTGTAATTTTAAAGTATTAACTAAATATTGATTCTGTTTTTGAACCTCTTCTAAGTCATCAATCCACTGGGTTTGACTAATCCCTTTCATTAAAGGTTGACTGACAGCAGAAATAAGTTTAGAACGGTCAACGCAAGCAGTCCGGTCAATATTAGCTAAAGATTCTGGTAAATTATTCTTTTCCCGAGTACAACCAACCACAATCAATTGATAATATACCGGGTCGTTGCTATCCCCGTTATCGTAATAAGCTAAAAATGATTGATGTTCGAGCACTTGGAACTCTAATTGCTCCAACATCCTTTCCACATCACTTGGATTATGGGGTTGTGTAGCTTGACTAAAATTTCTATGTTGAGGAGGAATGTAAGTAAATGCGAGTATTCCACCGTTGGCAATTACCCATCTTAATTGTGCAAGGGTTTGTTGTAAATCAGTTGCAAAATGAAGCGCTCCACAACTGATTACAACATCAAAACTTTCCTTTAATAAACTAGCTTTGCTCAAAGGAATATTAAAATCATGCTCTATCAAAGCGTGAAACTGGGGATTTTTAGCCTTAGCTGCTTCCAACATCGAAGCAGAAATATCAATCCCAGTTACACAAGCTCCCGCTTCCAAATAGGGAACGCTAGCTTGTCCCGTTCCCACACCAATATCAAGCACTCGTAAATTACCTTTCGCTATAGCATGACTTAAAACAGCTTTGAGTAAATAATCCGGAGCAGACCAATTAAACCGATTTGTCCGGTCATCGTAAGATTTAGCCCAAGCTTCATAGCGTTCGCGGGGAGTTGTCGTAGCACCTGGTAATATAGTTTGAGACATTTTGATTTTTAATTTTTAATTCTTAAGAAGTAGTAATCAATTATTTACAGCATAAACAGACCAAGACTGCACTCAGTACTCGGTTTTTGCCCTGTAATATCGAAATCTTGCTTAATTACTCAAATCCCAGAAAAAAGACACATAATCCTTATCTAGAAAGAATTTGTGAACTTTTGATTAGTTTTCTGTATTTTGATTATGAATCTAGAAAATGACATCAATATGACAGTTATCTAACTTTTGATTTAATAATTGGAAATCAAGCTCACAGTGATGTACTAGAGTCGTGCGTGAGTATAATTCGTAATTCGTAATTCGTAATTAATACCCCATAAATAGAATTTAGGGGCTTCAAGAAAGAATAGGAATTGTCATCCACGGATAAATCCGGGGGCTTCTGACCTTAAAAGTTTACCTGGTGACAATCAAAACATTATTATTACGTTCGGGCATTTTCAAAGTGTCACAGCACCCTACAAAAAAATGCCGGTTGCGTAAGTCCTAAATAGGTTGAATGCAATATCTTCATGTATTTGACATTATTAATCATAGATAGTAAATATAAAAAAAACATGATTTAATGAAAAGTATTTATATTTGTATCTATAAAAATAGTTTATCTTTCTTGTTTGTTACTTTATAAAAATCACTATATTTTGTATGTATTTACGCATAATATAGTGATTATCCAGTATTAATAAGTAAGAAGAAATAATATGAAAATTCAGCAAATTTTCTTAAAATTATTTACTGGTGCATCTTTAGGCTTAGGGATTATAAGTAGTGGTTCAGCATTAGCTGCGACAGTTACTTATGATTTTACAATAGAAAATTTAACAGGAAAATTGGCAGGTAATACGTACCATGGATATCTTCAGTATGACGATAGTTTTCCGGAGAATCATATAGAAGAACAAGGTTTTGATAGTATTAGTAGTTCCGAAGGTGCTTTAAAATTCTATTTTGATTTTTTAGGTAACACCTTTAGGGAAACTCACGATGACTTAGACCGTACTCAACTAGATTTTCATGATGGTGAAGTTGACTCTTTAAACTATCAAATTGAATCAGATGGATATGACTATTTCGATATAGGATATACTTTCACTTTTACATCTTATAATACCGATGAAAATGGCGAATTTTACATAGCAGATTTTAGCTATTTAATAGATGGTATAGATGGTGATGCTGGTGATGGTGATGTTGTCTTTACTCGTCGCGATTCTGGCTACACTTCTATTCCCGAACCTAGTAGTTTAATCGGTATAGGAGTAATAACAAGTGGATTGTTATTGAGAAAATCTAAAAAATCTTGAATTTCTGCTGAATATATCGAATTTTGGTTGAGTGAGGTTCATCTGTATTCTATCCAAATGAAAATCGCTACAGAAATTGAAAACGCGATTTCACATTGAAAGAGACGTAGCATTGCTACGTCTCTACACCAATAACGTCCTTTTCTAATGTCGAATTATCAAAATGCTATAAAAAAAATGTAGTTAAAATTTTAATAATACAATTAATACCACCAACATCTAACTAGTGCAGACATAGTAGCCCCTCTTACTATCCCATCAGCAGTCATCGCATTATTTTTTTGAAACTTGATGACAGCAGCTTTCGTTCTTTCGTCAAAAACTCCATTACTTTTACAAGAGTAAACACCAACAGTCTTTAAACACTCTTGCAAATTAACTACAGCATCTCCAGTCGAGCCTTCTTGAAGCGTTACAAAAGTATTCTTAGCCATGATACTTACCCTTAATTACAATTACTCAATTTAAATCTGCTTATGCATTATTCAAAATAGAATACTTGCAAATCAATCAATCGTCATGCTTTGAAACATTTGTTAATATTATTTGTTATTTATCCTCTGCCAATGAAATTTTAGATTGTTCTTCCTCGTTGAGAGCAAATGAATTTTCAATTAAGGCAGAGTTTTATAGTCAAGCTTTCTTAGTTTTGCATCGCTTTATCTTGCGTATCTGTTCCTTGATTACAATCTACATTTCTATAAATAGAATTTAGTCGATAGTGTAAGAAATACCTCGATAAGTAAGAGTTTTAGATGATTTTTGCTTTCGTCGCATAACTGGAACCGAAAAATAATAACGTACACCGCGATAGATAGAATAATCCTTATCTCTCGAAGTTTTAGACTCAGAATAATTACGTTCGTAAGATAAACCGCGATAAGTTAATTGCATTGTTCAAACCTCGATAAATGTTAACATTTTGCTTACTTACTTGATTTCAAATTCCATAAAAATTTCTATTAAGGTGTTGATTTACAAAACACCATACAGAAAAGCGTGGGATTAAATTGATAGCAATTTGACTTAAGTTGTGATTAGCTTTGTTCGCATTTAAATAAACTCAAGCTATGAAAGTTAGTTGTTTTTTTGCTATATCTACATATAGAAGCAAGCTATATTGAGTTATGCAGTTATGAGATGTGAATTTGGATAATTTCCACTACTATTCAAAGAAAAATGCCCGCAGACTGTAAGTCTGGGGCTATAACTAAGGGATTTTATTTATCTAGCAAGATACTTGAGATGTTTTTGCTATTACTTATCAATCAACCCGACAGCGACTTTCATCATTACAACCAAGCTTTTCCTGACGTTGCTTAATCACGGTTTGCAAATCCGGTCTTCCCGTCAACTTTAAACGTAAATCAGCCCAGATACCGTAGACAAAGTTGGCCAAAGCACCCAAAATAGGCAACTTTGTAATTGCGTAAACCCAACCCATTCCTAATGTTTCATAAACCCGACGGAATACTTCAACGTTTTTAATCACCGTACCGTCGGCTAATATCCCATGAATTCTTCCCATCGCTGTCTCAAAATCAATCCCAGCATTTTCTTCGGGATTGTAGTCATCGGATGCGATATCTACAAATGCAACCTTTCCCCTACCAGCATCTTTTTTTTGTAAAAAGTTAACTTCTCGCAAACATAAGGGACATTCACCGTCGTAAAGTAGTTTGATTTCCCAAGTTTGATTAAGGGTTTGATTGGAATTATTTATCGTACTTGTTGAGGAAGTCATGAGTTAATTTGATTTGATTTATATGATTTGGATATATGAGTGATATCTATATTGTGACAAATTATGAAGAAAAGTGAAGGAAGTATTAACAATTTTGCAATCTTTTTTGTTAGTAATCCCTTAGCCCTCTTGTTGAATTGCATCGAGAAGCGTTTCTGTTAGCAGAGCGTTTCGGGGAAGTTACTATAATCCGATGCTGCTCCCCACCTCCAGGTAAAACTGGTTTGTTTTAACCGGGGAGCAACAAACTCTTGCTCCAATCCCCATATAATCAAAAATTTCATCATCCTAAAAGTATAAATTCATAGTTATAGAATTATTTTTGACTTTATCTTTGTCTATCTATGGTTACTCTAGGTAAAAATTTATTAAAAAAACGTTACAAAGTTTAGTAAAATAAGTTCAATAATTAAATAAGTATTTTTCCTTATTAACATCATGGCGGAACATTTTCCTTGGCTAACCGCGATAGTTTTATTTCCACTTATTGCTTCTGCATTCATTCCATTGATACCGAGTAAAAGTGGTAATCGCGTGAGATGGTATGCCACCGGGGTCGGAATGGTAGACTTTATATTAATGTGCGTTGCCTTTTGGCGGAATTACGATGCAAGCAGTGCAAGTTTTCAACTAGCGGAGAGTTATGCTTGGGTTCCCCAGTTGGGATTCAACTGGGCTGTTTCCGTCGATGGTTTGTCTGTTCCTTTGGTTTTGCTGGCGGGTTTTGTGACAACGCTGGCGATGTTTTCGGCTTGGCAAGTTGACCGCAGGTCGCATTTATTCTACTTCTTGATGCTGGTGCTGTATTCGGCACAGATTGGGGTATTTGTCGCTCAAGATTTAATGTTGTTCTTTATTATGTGGGAAGTTGAATTGGTTCCCGTATATTTACTGATTAACATTTGGGGTGGTAAAAATCGACGTTATGCCGCAACCAAGTTCATACTCTACACCGCAGCCGCTTCCATATTTATTTTAGTCGCTGCGATCGCAATGGCATTGTATGGCGGCGAGAATGTAACCTTTGATATGGCGGCTCTCGCAACGAAGGATTATTCACTTGGTTTAGAGTTACTGCTTTATGCGGGATTATTAATTGCATTCGGTGTGAAACTGGCGATTTTCCCTCTACACACATGGCTACCAGACGCTCACGGTGAAGCTTCCGCTCCCGTATCGATGATTTTGGCTGGTGTGCTATTGAAAATGGGTAGTTACGGATTAATTCGACTTAACTTAGAACTACTTACCGAAGCACACATTTACTTTGCACCAGTTTTAGCAATTCTCGGGGTAATTAATATTATCTACGGTGCTTTGAACTCCTTTGCTCAAACTCACATGAAGCGACGTTTGGCTTACTCGTCAGTTTCTCACATGGGATTCGTCCTTTTAGGAATCGCTTCATTTACAGACTTGGGAATCAACGGAGCGATGTTGCAGATGATTTCCCACGGTTTGATTGCATCAGTATTATTCTTCTTAGCTGGGGTCACCTACGATAGAACCCACACCATGAAAATGGATGACATGGGTGGAATTGGACAAGTAATGCCAAAAGTATTCGCTTTGTGTACCATGGCTGCAATGGCTTCCTTAGCGCTTCCAGGAATGAGCGGATTTATCAGCGAGCTATCGGTATTAGTTGGTGTGACTACAAGCGATATTTACAGTTCAACCTTCTGCACCGTAACAGTTTTCCTAGCTTCAGTAGGAATTATTCTGACTCCGGTTTATTTACTCGACTTGTTGAAACAGGTATTTTACGGACAAGGTAAAGTTGTCTGCGATATTGGTAATTCAAAATTCGAGAACTTAGAAGCAGAGGGTACTGCTTGTTTCGGTACCGATTGCGTTTTACCAGGTGAATCAGTTTATAGGGATGCAAGTGCTAGGGAAATATTTATCGCAGCTTGTTTCTTAGTACTGATTATTGGAATTGGCTTTTATCCCAAAGCTGCAATGGGGATATATGATGCTAAGACAGTAGCGGTGAATGCTCATGTAAGGGAATCTTATACTAGAATCGCTGAAAGTAACCCTGGTGTTTATGCAAGAAGAAATGCTACACCTGAAATTGCCAAAGCCGAAGTTGCTCCAGTTTTAGGGACAGTTAAATAAGAATTCGATGATTGATTGAATTTGATAATTAAGAATTAATTGTGTAGAGACGTAGCAGTGCTACGTCTTTTATTTTTTGGGTGATAACTATAGCGTTTTCTAATCCATTAAGGTAAAAACTTCACCCCCAGCCCCTCTCCTTATTAAGGAGAGGGGAGATAAAGAATAGCTTTTATAGATAATTAAATACAAAATTGCAAATATTCGGAAGAAGTATATTTATAAATTGATTAATCTTTGAAAGAATAAAAATTTATATTATTTCCGGGTAATTTCCGATGAATCTAAATTGTAGTAGTTGCTATTCTGAACAGAACAAATAAAGAATAGCATCTATTAACAAATATGTTTGGAAATAATCGAGAATTACCACCAGGTTTCATTGTTCGTAGAGTTAGGAATTCAGATATATCTGACATTATTAAATTTGGTGATAACGGAGCATTATTAGAATCTGAAGAATTACGAACACTAAATCCATTTATACTTATCATCATATTATTATTTATTGTATTATCATTTATAGTTGGTTCTTTTATTGCGAGCTTGTTTTATATATTATTAACTATAACTTTTTTTATTTTAATCATTTACGGTGCAAATTATCTTTATTGGCTAAATAATATTAATTCTGGCGAATGTTTTGCAATATATCATCACAACCAGATATGTGCAATTATAGCAGCATTCAGTTTCGATAGCGGTTCGTATATTAAGTGTTTGCTTGTTAAGAATGCGTATCGAAGGAGAGGTTTAGGTAGTTGTTTGATTAATAGAATAAGACAAAATTTGAATTATCCTATTTATGTATTATGCTTTCCAGAGCCAGATTTAGTTGAATTTTATAGCAGTAATGGTTTTGTAGCGATTGAAGAAAATGAACTACCTAGAAGAATAATTAAATCTAAAGGTGTACAAAGTATTTCTCCATTAATTCCAATGATGTTAGAAGAGAATTAAGAAACTGGAAAAGAATGATATCTTTAAAAGAACGAAAATTTATTTGATTTCCGGGTAATTTCTGATGGATATAAATTGTATGCGTTGTTATTCTGAGCAGAGCAAACAAAGAATAGCATCTATTAATAAATATGTTTGGGAATAATCAAGAATTACCACCAGGTTATATTGTTCGTCTAGTTCGGAATTCAGATATATTTGATATTATTAAATTCTATTTTATTGAATATGTTTTAACTAATAATGAGTTAGATACACGAAATAAAACCATTAAAAAAATAAAAAATATACCATTAATATTCGGTCTACAATTCATTGCAATCTGGAGTATAACTAGTGATTTTTATTTTGCCTTCTACGCTACATTATCACTGTTAATTCTGATTATTTTAATAGTCATAGGTACGATATATTATGCGTGGAATAAGAATATTAATTCAGGTACATGTTTTATAATATTTCATCAAAATAAGATATGTGGAGATATAGCGGCATCAAACTATAATAATTATTCATATATTGATTCATTATTTATTAGTAACTTATACCGTAGAAGAGGTTTAGGAACATATTTAATTAATAGAATAAAACAAAGTTTAGATTATCCTATTTACTTATTATGTTTTCCAGAACCATATTTAGTTGAATTTTATAGCAATCTAGGTTTCATATCGATTGAAGACAATGAATTACCTAGAAGAATAAGAGAATATTTAGTGGGTACTCATGGATTTATTCCGATGGTTTTAGAAGAGAATTTAGAAGCTTGAAAATAATAATATTGTAGGGTGTGTTACGGCACGAAATATTTCGTTCAAAGATTATCACGTTTGAAAATGCCGTAACGCACCATTATCTGTAAAAGAGTATACCTTTATAGGAACAGTAAAATTATTTAATTTAAAATTATTTCATTAAGTAATATTGCTTTAACCTTTATAAAACAACAGCTTATTTGAGAAAATAAAATTTATAATTAGTGCATCTAGTTTTATCTCATGTCAGAAAAACATAATTTAGAAAGCCTACTAGAAAAATTACCAATCTTAACGGATGATGAATTGAAATGGGATTATTTAAATAAAGTCGAATTGACTCAACCGTTGGGAAATTTAATTGAGTCTGTTGAAGATTTTGATTTAGCTTTACGGATAGTCAAATTAGCTTTTGACGTAGATTTAAAATTGGGTGCTTTCTTAGCAGGGAAAGTTAAAGAAGAATGGCAAGAAGAAACTGTTATTTTAATTGATGAATTAAAAGTTCCACCAGTATTAAATATAATTCTTTTATTAAAAACACAATCGGAAGCCGCAATTACTAGATTAACTAAATTTTTAGAAAATCAAGATAGTAATATAGTGAATACAGCTATAGCTAGTTTAGTAAAATTCAATTCCGAGAATGCAATTAATCAATTAACACCTCTTTTAGAAGATAAAACTAAGAGTTCCTATATTCGTTTAAATCTAGCACGAACTTTATTAGAAAAAAGAAGCAAATTGGCTGTTAATTCATTACTTAAACTTTTAACATCTACAGATTATGGAGTTTCTAGACAAGCTGCATCTATTTTAAGTAAATGTGAATCCGAACGCAAAAAAATTATTACCAGATTGAAAAAAGTTTTAACCCATAAAAATTCAGATTCTCTTTCCACTGCTGCATTCTTAGCAGGAGAAATACAGTGTTCGGAGGTTGTCCCTCGGTTAATTGAACTGACGGATATAAGAGAAGAGTATGAATATGAAGATGATGATGAAGATGATGATTATGAATATGAAGATGAATATCAGCAAGTCAGAAAAGAAGCCATAACTGCTTTAGGTAAAATAAAAACGAAACCAGCTATAGAGAAATTATTATCGATTGCTGAAGATAAAAGCCGAAATAGCGATATTCATTGTAGAGCAATTTTTGCTTTAAGAACAGTTGAACCAGAAGCAATGCTTCCCCATTTAATCAAATTTCTTCAAAATGGATATTGCGACGATTATTATGATGTTTTTAATTTTTTAGAAGAAATCCCAACAGAAATAGCTATCCCGTTAATAAACAAACTAACTCAATCCGAGGATGATTTTATACGTGCAGCAGGAGTAAAGATTTTAGGTAAAGTTAAAACACAAAACAGTCTTACTGAAATAATCAAACTAGCAGGAGATGAGGATTGCGATGTTAGAGAAAGCGTTGCAGAAGCTTTAACTAATTTTGAATCTGAAGCTGTTAATTTTACATTGGTACGTCTTTTAGAAGATGAAATTAGCAATGTGCGTAAACAAGCAGCTATTTCTTTATTTGAAAGTTATCCCAATAAAGCGATTCCGGTATTCAAATCACTTTTGAAAGATGAAGACTTATATATTCGTGAAGAAGTAGCAGAAATTGTTGGAGAATTGGAATTAGAAGCAGCTATTCCCGAATTAATCCCTCTTCTCCAAGATAAATATGGGAATGTACGCTATCAAGCTGTGGAAGCATTAGCAACTTTAAATGCAAAATCAGCTATTCCGGAATTAATCCCTCTTCTCAAAGATGAATGTCAAGAAGTTGCTACTGTCTCAGCAATAGCTTTAGGTAAACTACAAGCAGAAGAAGCAATACCTATATTTACTAAATTGTTGAAAAGCAACGATATGTCTATCAGAGGTTCTGCACTTCAAGGATTAGCTCAAATCAAATCCGAGAAGAGTATGATTGAGTTAAATAAGCTTTTGCAAAATAAGAAATTTATCCAGCTTGAGAATGGTATCTATTCTGCTAAAACTTTAAATTTATTAGGAGAAATTCAAACAGAGTTTGGGTATTATCGACCCGTTGCTAGAAGATAGTATTTAAGTTTATATATTTTCTGATAAACCGGATTTATTTTCGTGGAAATATAATTTTCTCATTGTATTACTATCAATAAACCGGATTTTTTTGGCTTTTGTAAATAGTGCAATAAATCAAACTATCGTTAACATTGGTATTTTGTATAACCAAAATTGCGGAATCCAGACATCTTAGCTTGGAGACTCTCTTGTAATAATAAAGACTCTACAAAATCAAAAGAGTTATTTATAGCAAGAAAATTTTGGAGGATATTATGAATACAGCAACTCTTCCCAGCCTCAGAGAAGGTTCAACAGATGCAGAAGTCGTTAAGTTGCAAGAGATTTTAAAGCAAATTAACTTTTATTCTGGTGTAATTGATGGAATTTTTGGCTCTGTGACTAAAGATGCAGTTGTCAGATTTCAGCGTGAATATGGACTTGTCGCTGATGGAATAGTTGGTTCTAAAACCTGGTCAAAATTAAATGAAATTGGGGGTGGGAGTATGGAATGGCGAAAAATGACAGAAGCTGAAGAAATAAATGAGATTCAGAGAATTATTAATCACCGTATGGGTGTAGCAGCACTTAATCTATTAGCATTAGAAAGTTTTCTGGGATTTCAATGTACCAGAAGCTTTTATCTCAACGAAAAATTTGGAGGTAATCAACGGATAATGCGAGTTAAATGCGACCCTCCAAGAGGAGCTTCCGCTGCTGGAGCTTACGAAGAAATCCGAATTATCTTCAATCTCTTTGAAGGTTTTATTGAAACTTTTGATGTTGAAAGAGTTATAGAAGGAACCGAACCGAAGATTAAATTACCGGATTAATTTTTGGTTGATTAATGAATGGTTGATGAAAATAGGAAGATATCGCGGGTGTTGTAATTTAACATCTGCGACAAATCATTTATAATCCGGTTCGTAGTTGCGCTTCAGAACTTATTTTATTATGAATAATGAAAACTTAACACTCAAAAATCCAGACGGAACCCAAACTCACTACAAAGAATTTGGCTCGAAATCACCCACTTCTCCAACCTTATTGTTATTACATGGAATTGGTGCGGATTGCGATATGTGGGAGCCACAAATGCATAAATATTCGACCCAAGGGTATCACGTTTTGGTACCCGACCTTTTCGGTCATGGGCTTTCTTCAAAGTTGAATAATATTAATTTGTCGGATTGGGTTAATCAAATTAACTGGCTTTTAGAACATAATAAACTAGATAAATGTATTCTAATTGGAGTCAGCATGGGTGGAGTTATCGCTCAATCTTTTGTAGTCGCTCATCCACATATGGTAGAGAAAATTATTATTGCTGATTCATTTGCAGAACTTAGTACATTTAAAGAGAAGATGTTAGGTTTTTCTGCAGTTGTTGGATTTAATTTATTTAAGATATTAGGGAAGAAAATTCTTTCCCAAGGAATGCGTTCTACTTATAAAGCGACCCATGCTACTTTAGCTAAAAACTATTTTGAGCGAGTTAGTTTAAATATAGATTTAAATAAGATGGTATTGGTTAGGAAAGCAATTAATCGTATCGATGTTTTAGATAAACTGAAATCTATAACTATACCCGCTTTAGTAATTGTCGGTGCTGACTTTGGTCAATCATTTATTGAAATCAACCGTAAAATAGCAGATTCATTTCCTAACTCTGAGTTTGTTGTATTAGAAAAATCATTAGACCCATCGAATCTAGTCAACCCCGCAGAATTTGACAAACAGGTACTTGAATTTCTAAGTTTTTCTTCCTCGGGATGAAAATTTCACGGTAGTCAACCGTTTTAGAGACTTTAATTTTTAACTTAATGCAAAAGCCTGAAATCTTTACAGATACATAATTACAGAATTTACTAACAAGTGCGATCGCAACATAAATGCACTACATATATTGTGTGTATTATGACCTGAGAGAAAAACGACGAACAAAAAATTGATTGGGAATCTCTTTCTTCTTTCCCGGTACAAAAAGATGACTAAACAAAGATTCCGTAAGCAAAACTTCTTTATCTTCAACAGTTAAATTAACGGGTAAATCCATCCCCGAAGCCAAGACTTTAAATTCAGGTTTAAATTCACGTTTATTTTTAGCATCAGTTTCTAATCCCTGTAATTTTAATAAACGACCATTACCGTTTTCCACTCCTCCCTCAATCATTAAAAGAGAACCATCATCAGCTAAAGCGATAGCATCGGAACCGTCTATTATACGAGGTAATTCAATTTCTTCCACAGTACGATTTGGGTTTACCTTAAACAATCGACCGTCAGAATACATGGTCACGAACAAAACACCATCTTTTCTACGAGCAATTCCAGATAATCCGAATCTCTTCCGAGTTCGGAACAGTTGATTTTCGACCCAAACTTGAAATTGAGTTGCTCCCGGTGGAAGATATAGAATTCGAGGTTTTAAAGAATCAGTTACATAAACACCACCATCGAAATCCAGAGCGATATCATTACCAAAACCACCATCGGGAACAGTTATAATTTTCAATACTTTATTAGAGTTAATATCAATAGCAAAAATTCGGTGTTGTTTTCCGACATTACCTAAAACATCCGGAGAAGCACCCCACAATATTCCCCTCGGTTCATCTAATCTCAAAGTAGTAACAGCGAATATTTCTTTATCTCCTGAAAAAAAGGGTTTAATTCCACCTTTACCTTTATCAGTCGGGAAAATTTGTAAAATCTCACCGCTAGTAATCGAACCCACATAAACTGTTCCGTCACTGGAGCGAGTTATTCCATTCGGATATTGAAAACCCTTCGGTAAAGCAATCGGATTTAATTCTTTATTTCCATCATTCTCCACACAAGAGTAAACCGAAGGAAAAACAATTGCGCTCGTTAACCCTAAAATCAATTCTCGTCTGTTCATTTTTTTATTAACTCCTTACTCCTTACTCCTTACTCCTTACTCCTTACTCATTACTCATTACTCACTACTCATTACTCATTACTCATTACTCATTACTCCTTACTCCTTACTCATTACTCATTACTCCTTACTCCTTACTCATTACTCCTTACTCCTTACTCATTACTCCTTACTCCTTACTCATTACTCATTACTCCTTACTCACTACTCGATGTCCTGGAATTCCATATCCACCATCGACAGAAATAGTTTGTCCGGTGATATACGAACCAGCATCCGAACAGAGCCAAATTACCGTTTTTGCTAAGTCCTCCGAAGTTCCCAAGCGCTGAGCGGGAATATGATTTATAAAAGGTTTGAGAGCATCCGAATCTCCTATAGTCACAAATCGACGAAACATTTCCGTATCGATAATACCGGGATTAATATTATTAATACGAATATTGTCAGCAGCGTACTCTAAAGCAGCAGGTCTAACCATACCGTCAAGTCCAGCTTTACTCGCAGAATAAATAGTCGAACCAATTAATCCACCTTTCGCTAACCAAGAAGAAGTATTAACAATCGCACCACCACTACCCTGTTTAAGCATCTGTTCAATTTCATATTTCATACACAACCAAACAGCTTTCAGATTTACCGTGATAGTCTGTTCCCAATCAGATTCTAATAACTCCGTCATCCGTGCAAACTTACCTTCCGTTCCCGCATTATTAAAAGCGAAATCGAGACGACCATAATATTCCACAGTTTTCTCAATCAAACAGCGGATTTCATCAGCATTCGACACATCAGTCTTAACAAAACAAGCATCACCACCAAAATTTTTAATCTGAGTAACTACCTTTTTACCTTTATCCTCACGACGAGCAGCAACAACAACTTTCGCACCATTTTTCGCAAAATTAATAGCAGCAGCACAACCCATACCAGAACTACCCCCAGTTACGAGAGCAACTTTTCCTTTGATATTCATATTTATTCCTAAATTTCCAATCCCGTATCGGAACAATATTAATTAATAACTACTTTCTCCCCCTCTCCCCTCTCTTTCTTCCAAAAACTGCTTCCAAAAAATACAGCTATAATCATTTTTACCAGTAGCTTCCAGATATTGATAATGCTCAATTTTCATCTCAATAACTTTTAAATGATGGGTTAATTCCTCCAAATGTTTTTTAACCTGATTGCGATGTTGCTCAAGTAGCACCCGTCTTTCCCCAACTTCATTGGGACGTTGACGAACCAAATTAGTAAAATCAAGCATCTCCTGAATAGACATTCCAGTTTCTCGCAACCGAATTAAAAATTCCAACCAAGCAACATCCTCAACCGAGTATTGACGATGATTGTTAGATGCTCGTTCAATACTTGGTAAAAGTCCAATCTTCTCGTAATAACGTAAAGTATGGATACTTAAACCAGTTTGTGAAGCAACCTGCTGAATAGTGAACTTGCTCGTCATATTACGACTATAAAACCTAGAGTGCGCTCTAGGTCAATAGTATTTCGGATATTAACAACGGATGCATTTATGTAAGGATTTTAGATTTTGGATTATTATCTTGTAGGGTGCTGTGACGTTACGAGATAATTTGAACGTAGCAATCAAATTTGTGGATAGCGTCACGCACCAATGTATTGTGACAATTACGTAAGCCCTATAATTTTAATGAATTTCCATTAGCTATGAAGCAGATATTGGAAGAGTTTCTCCTGAGCATTGATGAAAGAGGAGAATTACCAGCTTCAATTCGTGGAACAATATACAGAGAAATTGAGAAATTTTCTAATTGTAAAACCACCTCTAACGGTCACTACCTCAGAGCGAAATTAGAACTAATTTGTGCCAGGAAAGTATTAGTAAATTGGGAATCTTGCAAATTAACTGATAATTCTGCTAGCGACTTATTAGAAATAGCCGAAAATTATTTACAGAATCAAGGTGATGTCAAAGAATTAGAAAATAGAAGCAGTCTTTTGTACGCTCAAGCTGAAAATATCATGATTGAAGGTGAAGAAAATTTTGTAGCTGCTTACGCTGGATTTGCTTGTGTCTCGGCTGCTCTTTGCGTATTATATGATATTTCGTTCAAGGGGTGACAAGCACCCCGAGACCTTACTCAGTCAAGGGTTTTGAAATTTAAGTTCCGAAAAAAAACCTGATAATGATAATCATTCTGTATATACTGAGCGGGTGGTCGCAGTGCGACCACCCGCTCAGTATTTGATTTTAAAAACTGTCAATTGATTTATCTTTGATAAGAGATAATTTTATGGTAAAAAAATATCGGTCAAAATTTGGAAATTTGCACCGATAAGATGAAAATAATAACATTGTATGAATCGTATTTTAAGCAATCACTGACAAAAGCTCAATATAAAACTTTAGAAATGTTAATTTGGTTGCTCACAGTTCAAAAAACTGTAAGAATAGAGAGGTTAGCGGCTTGTTTTCCCTTACCTATAAAATATGAAAGTCGTCGAAGACATATTCAAAGGTTCTTAATGTTATTCAGCTTTAGTTTACCTTTGTTTTGGTTTCCGATAGTTGAACAAATAATTCAACAAGAATTTAAATCAAAAACTCGTTTAATAATAACTTTGGACAGAACTCAATGGAAAGAAAATAATGTCTTAGTCATAGCTGTAATTTATAAAAAGAGAGCTATACCAATATATTGGAAACTTTTAGAGAAAGAAGGTAGTACGAATTTAAGAGAGCAACAAGCTATAATTAGACCAATTTTGCGTTTATTTAAAAACTACGAATTAGTATTTTTAGGGGATAGGGAGTTTCATGGCATAGAGTTGTCTTATTGGCTAAAAATTCAAAAACTACCTCGAAAAATATATTTTATTTTTCGTCAGAAGCAGACTACACACTTTAAAAAGCATAAAGGAGAATATCATAAATTAGCGGACTTAGGAGTAAGGCCAGGAACTAAGATTTTCTTTTCAAATATTTATATGACTAAAAATAAAGGGTTTGGTCGTTTTAATTTAGCAGCATATTGGAAGAGAAAATATAATAAAAAAACAGAAAAAGAACCTTGGTTCTTGCTAACAAATCTAGAAGACTTTGAAGAAATTATAAAAACTTACCGCCATCGTATGGGTATAGAAGCGATGTTTAAGGATTGTAAAACTGGTGGTTATAATCTCGAAGGAACTAAAGCTAATACTCACCGTTTAACTAACTTAATTTTGCTAATTGCTATAGCTTATACAATGTCAGCTTTAAAAGGTAAGTCAATCAAAAATAATGGAATTCAAAAATATATTTCTAGATTGGATGAAGCCAAACGTTCATCACGGAGACATAGTAATTTTTGGCTTGGTCTTTACGGTAATTTATGGATAATTGCTTGGGAGTTTTTAGTAGATATAGTTCAAGATTTAATAAGTATTAACCGTTCTAAATTACCACTCTATCGAAGAGGATTAAGAGCAATGTCAATGCTACAAAGATTATGATTTCAAATTGTAAAAATCTGTTTCTCTTAATATAAGAAACTATGCCCGTATCAGTCATCAATTATTTCAACAAGCAAGCTTGTTGAAAAACAATTTGACCTGTCAACGAAGTAGGTAGAGAAACCGCGAAGCGGTTTCTCTACCTCTGCTATGATTATCATTCTTATATTTATCATTTTTATCTCATTTTTCGGGCAATTTTTTCATATTGGTTGCTGCATAAATCTCTTGCTGTGACTATTTTTTAGCCGTCTTGTCACCCCTTGAAGATATTTCGTTTGAAACCCTTGGAATTCCAGAAATAGAACTTGATTGTGATGAATGGACGGCTTCCTTTTATGCTTCAACATCATATTGTGGAGGTGCTGTCTGGGAAGAAAATGTTGGAAACGATTTTAAGAGAAGAAAATTTTGGGAATGGTTTCTAAATGATGCGATATCTTCGTTATAAGAACATTTTGCTCCATAACATCGGTGTCGGGGTACGATACTTCGGACTTAGATTCTCACTATAGTCGTAGGTTGGGTTAGACGCACAGTTACAATTAAACATTTAACCAATCTATTTGTATTGCGTCGTAACCCAACAAAGCACGTTTTGCTTTTAATAAAAAAATATTTAAAATGAATTTATATTTATATTTATAAAATCAATTTACGCCAAAACAAAGTCTCGAAGATTCGCCTCGAATCGCTAATATCTAATTTAATTTCATGATAAAATATTCTATAGAAATCAATTTTGAATCTTCTTGTTTTTAAGGTCAAAAATTTCTGGTTTCGTAAGAGTTGGCATCATAAATAGGTAGCTTCTCAAAGGAGATAGCGTCAGCTATATTTGAGCAGCAAACGTTTATCCTGCACAATTTTATATTAAATTATTCTATTTTTTAAAAGTTTATAGCTTAGATGTTTGCTTACCGAACTTAAAAAATCCTAAGCTATCTCAGAAGTCATTTTTCTTGTCGCCGACGGGTATTGAACATTTTTTCCGCCTGTAGAATATTCTATCATCTAATTGAAACTTATAAATAAATTATGCAAAAACTTCGCCGCTTGATTTTTCCCTATAGAATATTAATTCTGGCTTACAAGAAATCAAAATTAATATTCGTGTTTAACCCTACCTACAATTAGCAATTACCCGTTACCAATTAATTTGCATTACATCGTAACCCAACAAAGCATGCTTTGAATTAAGATACAATCGGAAAAATTGAATTTATAATTATATTCATAAAATCAATTTACATAAACATAAAACCTCAAAGATTCGCTTCAAATCACTAATAACTAATTTCATTTCATGATAAAATATTATATAGAAATCAATTTTGAATCTTCTTATTATCTAAGGTCAAAATTTTCTGTTTTCGTAAGAGTTGGCATTATAAATTAGTAGCTTCTCAAAGCCAAGGCATTGAACAGGGTTGAGAATCAATCATCTAAGCTGCTTTTTTATATTTAATTGTTCGTAACGAAATCGTTAATATCTATGAAAAATAAATTCTAAACGGTTCTGATAAAATACCTAATATTCTATCTAACTGCGTAATAAAATATTCAGTCAAATCAATTTTGACTAAATTATCTTCCAAAATCAAAAATTTCCAGTTAGTACCTGTTGAAACTGCACCATAAATACTCTGCTTCTCCAGTCCTTTACGAGTATTGAACATTTGAGCCGCAACCATTTGAGCAACACATTGTCCCAAACCAACACGGATATCATTATCTTTAGCTTCTACTATCGTTAAAACCGGAGCAGTTACTAATGATTGGTTGCTAGACGCACTCAAGAGAAAATCACAAGCACCAGTTAAACTTTTTGATTCATCAATATTAAAAGTATTTCCAGAAAAATAACCTACTTTGTTCTTAAATCTTCGTCTTACTTCTAGCAATATCGGTGTAATAATTAATTCAGAACGAGCTTTTTCCGTACTGATACTCGATGCCAAATCTAAAGTTTCATCCAAAGTCTCTTTCAGACGTTGAGAAGGTTCAATCGATTCAATATCACTGAATAAATGAGGAATATCTTCTACAGTTAATTCTAATTGAGCAACAGCTTGTTCTATTGTTTTAAAGTCGCTATATGACATGAGTTATTCTGAAAAAAATTAATAGGGAACATTGTAAGGATTATATGTTAATCTATAATTTTATTATTCATGCTAGCAAACTAAGAAGAAAAAAATACAATTAATTATTCTTTATATTTGAAATTAATTCTAATATATAATAAATAAATTCCACATAGTATTGACAAAATTGAAAATGCAAATAAAAATTTCATACTAGGGATAGGAATTTTAAAAGAATAAAAAACATTGCAAGCTATTACTGTTGCAAACATATTCAACATATAAAATTGCTTCTCTGGAGCTAACTTATTACTTTGTTCTGATTTTTCGTTACTTGTATTATTCCATGACTTAAGCTTAATAATCTTATTTTTCTTCCAATTGTTTTCAATATTAAAGCTTATTATCAAAGGAATCATAAATAAGAAACATTTGATAAAATGAATAAAATTCATTAACGTTAGTGACGCTGTATTCATACTTTTTAAATGTATTTAGTGCTAAAGTTTCGGTGAAGCTCCGCATAACACAAAATTTTAAACAGTAGTTCGTATTATTATTTTTAACAATAAATAATTATTCTTTTTACCACTATATTGGTGTTGGGTTATGACACGGTAACTTAGATTCTAACTATAACCAAAATTATTATTCGTGTCTAACCCAACCTACTTTCTTGTTCTATTGTTTTAAAGTCGCTATATAACATGACTTATTCGGAGAAAGATTGAAAAATACAACTAGAACGCAGGTTGGCTCATTCATTAGAAAACTAAAGTTTCGGAGAAGCTCCGCATAACAAAAATTTTAAACAGTAGCTCACGTTATTAATTTTAACAACAAATAATAATAATTATTTGAACAACGATATTGGTGTTGGGTCACGACACGATAACTTAGATTCTCACTCTAACCAAAATTAGTTTCCGTCTCTAACTCAACCTACCTTTTTCTTGAATCCGAAACGCTAACAGGTGATTGAGCAGCAAAAATATAAGCAACACAGTTACTTTATGTTGAGTTATTAGCTTACAAGTTGACAGGTTAGATGTTTGCTTACCGAATTTATTAAAATCCTAAGCTATCTCGAAAGTCCATTTCTCTGTCGCCGACGGCTATTTAATAATTTTTTCCGCCTATAGAATATTCTATCATCTCATTGAACCATTAAAATAAACTATGCGAAAATTCTGTAGGATATTTTTTCGTTGTGCAATATTAATGTTGGGTTACGACACGATATATAAAATTTTGTTTCAATCAAAATTAATTTATGTCCTCCGGACACGCTATCTCCCCGAGGGATACGCTTAGTCTGACGACTCGCTGCGTGAACGCTAGCGCTAACGTGTCTAACCCAACCTACCTTCTACAATCAATTACCAATTACCCATTACCTATTACCAATTACAAATCCTCCTCAACCTTGGCAACTTCTAACATAGTTTTCAAAACCGAATCGGGATTTAAACTAATTGAATCAATCCCTTCTTCAACCAAAAATTGAGCAAATTCTGGATAATCGCTTGGTGCTTGTCCGCAAATTCCAATTTTACGATTATGCTTTTTCACGGATTGAATCGCTAATTTCACCATCCGTTTTACTCCTTCGCTACGCTCGTCAAACAATCTTGCTACTAACGAAGAATCTCTATCCAATCCCAAAGTTAACTGAGTCAAATCATTTGAACCAATCGAAAAACCGTCAAAAACTTGAGCGAATTCTTCAGCCATTATTACGTTATTTGGTAACTCGCACATCACGTAAACCTGCAAACCATTAACACCCTGCTGCAAGCCATTTTTCGCCATTTCTGCTAATACCAAACGTCCTTCATCGGGAGTACGACAAAAAGGAATCATCGGAATCAAATTAGTCAAACCCATTTCTTCCCTTACTCGCAGAATCGCTTCACACTCCAATGCAAAACCTTCGCGATAGCGTTCGTCATAATAACGCGCTGCACCTCTCCAACCCAACATCGGATTTTCTTCGTTGGGTTCAAACTGTTTACCTCCCAACAAATTTGCATATTCATTACTTTTAAAATCCGACATCCTTACTATTACCGGCTTCGGATAAAACGCTGCTGTAATTCTGGCGATTCCTTGAGCTAATTTATCGACAAAAAATGCTGGTTTATTTTCATAAAGTGCAGTTATCTGAGCAATTTTATCCTTTACAAAGGCATCTTCTAATTCATCAAAATTAATTAAAGCCATTGGATGAATTTGAATTTGATTGGCAATAATAAATTCAGTCCGAGCCAACCCAACACCATCACTGGGAATTGTAGATAAACGAAATGCTTCTTGAGGATTACCTACATTCATTAAAATTTGCGTTTGGGTACGAGGTAAATCTTCCAACTGCACTTCTTCTACTTCAAAAGGTAACAATCCTTGATAAACTTTACCTTCTTCCCCTTCCGCACAAGAAACCGTTACTTCTTGGGAAGTTTTCAACACCTCGGTGGCATTTTCACATCCTACAATTGCAGGAACACCCAACTCCCTCGCAATAATTGCTGAATGACAAGTTCTACCACCAGAATTAGTCACAATTGCGCTGGCTTTTTTCATAATCGGTTCCCAATCCGGGTCAGTTCTATCGGTGACCAATATTTCCCCCGGTTGAAACTGCTCAATTCGACTAATGTCTACAATTACCCGCGCTTTCCCATTACTAATAGCTTCCCCAACAGCACGTCCGGTGGTGAGCAGAGTGGGGGAAGAAATATTTTCCTTGTCCCCTTGTCTCCTTGTCCCCTTGTCAATAAATTTATAGCTTCTTAAAGTATTCTGCTGTTTCTGCGACTGTACCGTTTCCGGACGAGCTTGGACGATAAATAATTCGTTGGTAATACCATCTTTCGCCCATTCCATATCCATCGGGGTATACTTCCCGTGAACGTGGGAATAATGGTCTTCTATTAAACAAGCCCAATGCCCAAGCTGTAATATTTCTTCATCATTTAAAGCAAATTTAGCTCTTTCAACTGACGAAACAGAAACGTTTTTCACGTTTTTCGAGCCGTCATCATAAATCATTTTGATTTCTTTACTCCCCAATCTCTTATCGATGATTGGACGATACCCCGATATCAAAGTTGGCTTAAAAACATGATATTCGTCGGGATTTACCGCTCCTTGAACTACGTTTTCTCCCAAACCATAAGCTGCTGTTATCAAAGCCGCATCTTTAAAACCACTTTCGGTTTCGATAGAAAACATTACCCCAGAAGTCGCTAAATCCGAACGCACCATTTTTTGCACTCCCACCGCTAGCGCAACTTCAAAATGGTCAAAACCTTTTGTATGACGATAAGAAATTGCTCTATCTGTGAATAGCGAAGCAAAACAGCGATGGGTAGCAGCTAAAACTTCTTCAACTGTTGTCACATTCAGATAAGTTTCCTGCTGTCCTGCAAAACTAGCGTCTGGTAAATCTTCAGCAGTCGCACTTGAGCGCACCGCTACATCAGTATCGGCATTGTACCGCTCGCACAATCTTTTATATGATGTTGCGATCGCACTCCTAAATTCGATGGGGAATGGTGTGTGGAGCAACAACTTCCGCGCTTTCCTAGCCCGGATGCGTAGATTTTGCAAATCATTGACATCCAAATCGGCAAAAAGCGTCCTTAATTTTTCTTCTAATCCCGCAGACTCAATAAAATAACGGTAAGCACAAGCAGTAGTCGCAAAACCAGTCGGAACGTTAACCCCCTTCGGAGTCAACTGTCCAATCATTTCCCCCAAAGACGCATTTTTTCCGCCAACTATAGGAATATCATTAATACCGATTTCATCAAACCACAGTACCAAAGCTTGTTCTCTAGAGGATTCGCGAGTATTTTTGTTAGCTACTTTATCCATAACTATTTCCCCTGGAAAGACGTAGGAATATTTATTAATTAAATTTTCAACTTGCAATACCCGTCAATAACAGATTCTGTCGCAAGTTTCCACCCACCATAACAAAAATATGAGGTGAGAACTTTCAACGAAAAAACCTTCCTAAAGCCAGGTTTGCATCAAGACTCAATAACAAGAGCCACTACTTCTTTCTAGGAGAGCTTTAAATATTTTATGCTTGGGAATTAACTTTTTGATTTTGGCTACTGATTCAGATTTACTCAAACCAATTTTAATATTCCACCATATAAATTACGAGGGCTTTACACGAATGCATTACCCCACATAATTAATAAAGGATTTTCCTTACTTGCTACTTGCTACTCCCTACTCCCAGCCCACAGCAATTACGGACATTTTCTACTCCTAAAAATTGCCCAATATTTTATCTAATTATCAAAAACACAGCTAAATGCTTGACTCTTTTTTCATAAAAAGGTATATTGCATTACCACTAAAACCAATATCTTGCAAAAAAAAGACAGCACCCCCTAATTTAGAAACCATAATCGAACTGTTGGCAGTTCTAAATGGCCGTTTGGGTGTGCTGAACTAATATTGGATGTCAAAAATGTCAAAACAATTTTGGACGAGATTTTTTAGATAAAAAACAGAGATTCTATAGCTTCTCTTAGCATTGGATATTATTTTTTTCGATTCGCGCATTAACTAATTAGTTGCTATTAACAACAGATTTACACAGCAGAACTTCAAAATTAGTCGTTCTCCCATACTTCCCTGCCAATCAAGTCCGCTATACGGTCGCGTAGCAGAAATTCGCATTTTTCTAACTCGCATTCAATACAAACCCACTCCCTAGCTGGTATGTATTGACATAGGGTATATATCGGCTGTTGTCGGCTAACTACTCCTTTCTGAACCAATCGTCGCGCTTCATCCTGAATCACGTCTAAAGAGTAATTGATAGAAGGCACCGTATTCACACTCATAATTGCTACTCGCTATTTTACACGTAAGTATTATTCCCAAAATTTACCGGAAACGAACATAGTTAGTAACCAGTTCGTTATCATTTTTTTGTAATTTGCTATACGGAACTAATTTCATTTTGACGCTATACACTCTCAAAAAATATAAAGATATGTTAAGAATGTCATGTTTTTATGACATAGCTTTCTTCTCTGTTAAGCATCAAGATGAGAGTAGCAAATGTAACACTTCAAAAAAATGTATCCTAACATGTTTAAACAAAGCACCCTAAGAGTGCTGCTAAGCAGGTGAAATCAATGTATTTAGCAGGATTCCAAGTTTTGTAAATAGATTTGCTGCTTGAATAACTTATCTATAGCAATCTTTGAGTTTGGATGCATCTGTCCCTAGGGGAACTAAGCAAACAATATTGAAATAATAGCAATGTATAATCTGTGGCTTTATATAAAAAATAAACTACAACGAAAAAGCTATGGATTCACTTATTGTTAACAATTTCTTAAACAGATAAATAACTGCTTAGTTAAGTAAAGCACTACCTATGAACAAAAATCCCTCGGATAGATAGCTGTAACAAACGGCGGATAGTCATAAGTTGTGTCGAACACCATAAGATTCATTAATCATCAATTTCAGCTATCTTATGTCTTTGCGTAAACTGTGAATTGTATCAGTTTTTTTGTATCATATATGACTTTATTGCTATTTATGAACTCCCATTAATTTACGTAAATTATTGGAGCAAGTATTGTTAAGTTTGGTAAACACAGAAAAATTCTTGAGAATAAGGCTATGGAAGAATGTATGATGTAAGGTTTATTAGAATAATCTCTTAAAATGGTATAAACGTGGAATATCACAATCTAATTTACCTATAGGGGTGATATTTAATCAACGCAGGGAGCAGCGGTTAAGGAAGAGTAAATAGGTGAGAACAGGTAATTAAAGAAGTAGTAAAGCCAAATAATTTTATCAGTATTAAACCCATAAGGGCATTTGCATCTTCTAGTATTGAGTGGAAAATATCAGCGCGATACGAAAAACTGCAATCAAATCATAAATTTTCCCCTATCCCTATTTCTTAATCCCCATATAAACAAACAGACGCAACTGTGATTGCGTCTGTTTCAGTATTTGGCTAAGCTTTGATTAAGAGCAAGTAATCTTTACTATTCCTACTTAATTTATTTTCTAATCAATATCTTCTGCTCGTTCCTCAAATTCTGGCTTTTGTTGGTCTTTAATTTGATTTAAAAGAGATAATACTTTGTTACCTCTTTCAATCGAACGGTCTTCTAGGAAGATAACTTCTGGGGTACGACGTAAACGAACCCTTGAACCAAGTTCGCTACGGACGTAACCAGTTGCCGATTTTAAACCAGCCATTGTTTCTTCTCTGGCTTCATCAGTACCATAAATTGAAACGTAGATTTTGGCGTGTTGTAAATCCCCAGAAACATCTACATCAGTAACGCTAACCATTCCCGTGCCCACTCGGTCATCTTTAATTCCGTTGAGCAACATTTGGCTAACTTCCCGTCTAATTAATTCAGCAACGCGGGAAACGCGGCGATTAGTAGCCATAAAAATAGCCTCCTAACAGAGGTTTTACTATAGAAATGATGGTTTTTTTTAAGTGTAGGTTCAAATTCCCTCACTACAATCTGCTTATCTTAGGACAACCTTACATCTGCTTTAATTATTTTGCTTTAATTATTAAGCCATAAGACACAACAACAGAAACAATGACTTTAATAATTCCTTGGTAGAACTTCAACCTTTTCCGATTATGGAATGCAGTTAGATAAATGCTCTACCCAATTTTAATAGTTAAAAAACATTATCCTCACTTCCTCTAATGTTGTGTTGACTCGAATTTGTCAATTGCTAATAGCAATTCCCGACCGTACTTCTCAATAAATATCTATTTACAGATACTTATAGCCACTTTTTAAGTTTAACTTCTATAAAAACTAGCTAAGTTGTACTTAAACCAAGCATTGCACGCAGGGTAAAAGAAATAAAAACCAGAATACCCACTAACAGCGCTATAAAAGCAATTGAGGTGATGCGGCGTTTAAATATTGGTTGTAACCAGCTAAACGCATTTAAAAATACACCCAATAAGGTAGTTACGAAGTAGCGAACGTAATTAGATACGTTATTCCAAAAACCCTCAAACATTTTTTTTACAGTGTCTTAATAAACTGTAGTTTTTTTTGATGAACTTACTCCAATCTGCATTGTAATCTAAAGGAAGGTAAATATCTCACATAATATAAGATTATTAAGATTATATAGTTTATTATTTTTCAATATTCCTTGCACAATAGCGATTTGTTTAAGTTTAATGGTAAATCGAATCTCTAAACAACATTTCCCGCGTCCGTTCCTGAAGTGGGCTGGGGGAAAAAGCAAATTGATTGCCCAAATTCGCAATTATTTACCGGAGCCACATACCTATACAAAGTATTATGAACCATTTTTAGGTGGAGGCGCAGTTTTTTTTCATCTCCATCCATATGACGCTATGTTAACTGATGTTAACTCGGAACTAATTGCTACTTATAAATGTGTAAAAAACAATTTGACCGATTTAGTTGGCTTGCTCAAAATACACGAAAGCAATCATAGCAAAGAATATTATTATGATATACGTCAAGCATCAGTCAAAACTGATTTAGAAAAAGCTGCTCGTTTACTCTATTTGAATAAAACCTGCTTTAACGGTCTTTACCGGGTAAATTCTAAAGGTCAATTTAACGTACCTTTAGGCAGATATAAAAATCCCAAAATTTGCCCCATCGAATTGTTATCATCAGCTTCTGAGACATTACAGTTGGCGCAAATTAAACAAGCAGATTTTGGTGATGTTCTTAATTATGCGAGCGGTAGCAATGATTTTGTATTCTTCGACCCTCCCTATTATCCCATTAGCAGCACAAGTTACTTTACCGCTTACAGTCGTAATGCTTTTAATAAAGATGACCAAATACGTTTGAGAGATACCTGTGAAGAATTAGCAAGTCGGGATGTCAAAATCATGATATGTAATTCTGACTGTGACTTTATCAAAAAACTTTATACAGAAATAAATTTCAAAATAGTTCCTATTAAAGCAGCGCGAGTCATCAACTCGAACATTAAAAATCGCGGCACTATTCACGAATTGTTAATAATGTCTTATTAAATTAATTTAGGTAAAGCATTGTAAACAAAAGTTAATTGTTACTTTCTCCGTACAAAGCAATGCTAAAACCTGGTCGTAAAGTATTCCAGTGTTTAATTTACGAAGACTTTCTGCTTCAATAATCAATCTTATTTTAATGCAGCTTTTTTAACTGTTCCATATTTTCTCTTTTTCTCATTACTTATCCGCTGTAGACAAATTACAATCAATATTTGGACGAGCAATTAAGCTTCGTTTGTCTGGTATTTAACACTATTAAAAAAAATAACTGCTATTTATTGAAGGAGTTTCAATGGATTCACAGCAATTACAGGTATTTGAGCAATTTGCTAGCAATGTAGATTTTGCTTTTTGGGTTTGTTCTCCCGATGTAACCCACTATTACTATATGAGTCCTGGATATGAAAAAATTTGGGGTCGGACTGTTGCTTCACTTATAGAAAATCCTCACTCATTTTTAGAGGCTGTTCATCCTAACGATGTCGAGCGTGTTATCCAAGCAGCAATAGGAAAAGAACCTTGGAATATGGATGAAGAATACCGCATAATTCGTCCAGACGGTACGGAACGTTGGGTACGCGATCGCACTTTTCCAATTTACGACGAGCAAGGTAACGTTCACCGTATGACAGGAATTGCTGAAGATATTACAAAGCGCAAACAAGAACTAAAAGATTTGCACCAAAGCTTAGAGCAGTTTAAGCAGTTCGCAGAAAATGTTGATATAGTATTTTGGGTATGCGATGTGGATGTAACAGAATTTCTCTACATCAGCCCCACCTATGAAAAAATTTGGGGTAGGAGTTGCGCTTCACTTTATGATAATCCTCGTTCTTTCTTAGATACGGTACATCCTGAAGACCTTCCTAGCAAAATAACTGCAATTCAAAACAATCCAACATCAATGGATGAGGAATATCGCATCACCCAGCCTAACGGTACGTTACGTTGGATACGCGACCGCACTTTTCCGGTAGTAGATGAAAACGGAAAAGTTTTTCGTATGGTAGGTGTTGCTGAGGATATAACTTATCGCAAGCAAGCTGAGGAGGAAACATACAAAGCATTGCAAAGAGAGCGAGAACATAGCGATGCAAAATCTGAATTTATTGCGACTATATCGCACGAGATTCGTACCCCGCTATCAGTAATTCAGTCCTCTGCTGATATTCTGCAATATAATTTTCATAAATTAACTGATGAAAAGAAGCAGAAACATTTTAAAAAAATGGATTCAGCAGTTCAACGCATTACGTCTATCGTTCAAGACGTGTTGATGATATCAGAAAAAGATGCAACTTCTTTGCAATTTCAACCAAGTGAAGTTGATATAGTTCAACTATGCCAAGAAATTATCAATACAATCGTTAATTATAATGTCGAGCGTATTGAATTTAAAGTCTCGGGAGATGGTAAGACTGTGGGAATGATTGATACTAAACTTATTAATCATATATTAATTAATTTACTTGAAAACGCCCTTAAATATTCACAGCCAAATACAAAAGTAAAATTTGAATTGGGGTTATTGCCAAGTAAAATAACATTCTGCATCCAAGACGAAGGAATTGGTATCCCCACCGAAAACTTGTCCCATATTTTTAACTCATTCTATCGTGGAAATAATGTTGAGACAAAAGTCGGTACGGGGCTGGGACTATCTATAGTTAAGCGGTGTATTGATTTACATCGCGGTGGAATTGCAGTTAATAGTACCGTTGGAGAAGGAAGCATTTTTACTGTGACCTTACCCAGATAAAGATTACTGATTCTTCGCTATATAAGATTTCTTGGCGGAGTTTTTTTAGCGAAGCAAAACTCACTTAACTTTCTATTCCCTACTAGCTATTAACCGTTACCGATTATATCTTTCCCGTTTGCATCGGAATTCTGTAAACTTGCTTTTTCTTCCTCAGCCTTCTCTGTATTCTCTAAAGCTGAAAATTGGCAATAAAGTTAATAAAGTAAAAATCTTGAATCAATTCCCTTTTTTGCTTCTTTGGCAGGTTCGAGCATACTTGAAGATATTGATATGCTAAGAAGGGTAGTTTCTATAATTTTTATCTAATTTTCTAGAACCTCACCCACTTACTGGGTTCGCATCTCCTGAATTTTTATCATTTTCTGCAACCTTCACTACTAATTTCGCTTCTTCTATAATTAAACGGGATTAGTTTTGAATTGTCAGTTGCTTGCAGATGTCTTTCAATTTTAAATTCGTTTCTCATACCGAAATCAAAAATAACTTTTAATCACATAATGCAAATATCTTTATCGTACAAATGAATTTTTGTGTGTAATACTGAATCTATAAATTATTAATTTACAAACAATGAAAATACTTTAACGAATTAAATTATCTTAGTAGAAGCTCCTGATTCATCCCCTGATAAACTAACAACTTATTAAGCTATTTATAGGGGATAGAAATGAGCATTTTCACTGTTTGAATGCAAATAAATCATCTATAGTAACCGTATCCTGTAAGGATTGTAAAAGCTTGGAAAGGTAGATGTCATTAGCCAAGAATTTAACCTGCTTGAATTTCAGTATTACCGTTACGGATAGACCATGCCATTTCTAGCAACTTAGTCCAGCGCTTTTGTAGTTGCTTGGGAGTACACTTAAGTTCTTTGGCAATTGCTTGGTCGTTTTGCTTATCGCTCTTCAACTGCAACATGTGACGTTGTTGTTCGGAAAGTTGAGCTACAAAAGCATCCCACTGACCCGAGGACATTCCCAATTTTTGTTCCAAACTTGCACCTAACCACTGGTGTACTAATTGCCAGTTATGAGTACGTGCAAACTTTTCTACATGGTACTTAAAACGCTGTTGTAGATAATCGCGCTGACGACTGGTTAAACCTAGTATCCGGTCGATTTCTGGAGCGCTGAGGTCTTGTAGTTTCAATGACAAGTAATCTACACAATCAGTTTGACCTTGAGCTTGGAGATAATTAACCAACTCAGCAACAACTCTATCCCGTTCCGCTGCTTCTGCTAAATCGAAATTGGATTGTGCAACCATTTGCGCTCGCACTTGTTGGACAGCAGAACTACGTTGATAAGCTTCAGCATCTTCGGACTTAGCCGATTCTAAAGCCATTTCCATATCAACAGTGGTTTCTTGAGGTAAGCGACGGCTAAAACCTTGAGCGCGAAGGATGATTAGCTGTTGATTCGCGTTACCTGGAAGAGAAATACGACGTTTGGCATACTGTTCGGTAAATGCCATGTACTCTCCTAATTGCAAGCGAGTCCGGGGAGTATAGTCTTGAGGTAACTCATTTTCCCGACGGAAAGCTTTAATAGCTTCGATATAGAATGCTTGGAGAAAATCTTCAATTAAGTTGTAACGCGCATCAAAACCCAACTGACAACCGGGGAGACTGATGTGACGGTAAACCATAGAACCGAGAGTGCTGTGTAGTTCTACCCTACCGCGTCTGGAACCTAGTTGATAGTAGTGCAAGCACTTTTGCAAGCGATGCCGCGATAAACTAAATAACCAAGATTTAACTTGTCCGGATGATTGGATGCGGTAGCTTTTTTCGCAAATACGCTCAACTTCTTTAGCTATGCGGTTTGCGACTACTTGAATACTAGCAGGGGTAGCTTTAACCTGGGCAGACAGCTCTTGACATATCTGCTGAACTAATGCATTGTTAGTATCCTGCGATTCTACATTCGCAGTTTCATTTGCAGTTTCATTGGCTGTTTCATTAGTGGTTTCGTTATTAGCGGCAGATGTGGAAGAAGGTAGATTCGCAATGTTTGTTTTCATCATTTTTTAGGATTGGTACTGCACCGTAACTACATGGGTCGGTGGCAGTCTGGGAGGTACTTGTCTTGAAGCTTTATTTATCAAGAGTCGTCATCACCGCTGCTCACATTTATCCCACATTCCGCACCCCAACTGTCACAAGTTCATAAGTACTGAAAAGTTAGCCTGTATATAGTACTAAAGAACTATTAGGCAAATGATTCTTTATAGGTTTAATAAGAAAGATTTGCATTTAGTAGAGTTACTCCCTTCAGACTCTAAAATTAGCCAGTCCGGTATTATTTTTGATTACGTAAAATAATCTTTTACTGGAAGAAGTAATCTGTTTTCCCAGAAGATTCGGGAACCATTTCAAGACTCGGGGGGAACCCCAAAAACAACAAATCACCACTAATATTATTATCTTTTTTTCATGCAGGCTATAGATTTGTTCTGTTTTTGGGGTTTACACACACAAAATAATTATTGATAATTAATTTGTTTTTCCGGACAATAAAAATAAACAACATCTCTATTCACTCATCTCCGAAATAATTTGAATTTACTCAATAGACACGTAAATATACTTAATAATATTTGAATATTTAGGCTTAGTAATGTTCAAAGTATAACGGTTGGAATATTTATGACATGCTCAAACAAAATTCTTGTTATAAAGAATTTTTTGGTAAAAAAATGCAAAAATTTAAACAGATGTTATTCCCATTTGTTGTCATGTTTAATAAATCAGAAATTGAAATAAAAAATATTGACCATTTAGGTATAGTCGCAGGAATAGTAGATTCTATAGGCTTGGTAGAAATTATTAACGAGTATTGTGGGGAAGAGCCAGGAGAAAAAATAAATGCAGGGCAAGTAGTGAAAGCAATGATATTAAATGGATTGGGTTTTATAAGCAGTCCTTTATATATGTTTCCAGATTTTTTTAAAGATAAGCCATGTGAATACTTAATAGGGGAAGGAGTAAAAGCAGAGTATTTAAATGAACACAAGTTAGGTAGAGTTATGGATAAACTATTTCTAAAAGGTTTAACGGAAATATTTTTAGCTATCAGTATAAATGTGAAAAAACAATTTGATATTAGTTCAAAATCATCACATCTTGATTCAAGTTCACTGCATTTGCATGGTGAATATAATAATAGTTTACCAGATGTTATTCTTAGTATAAATGCAGAGGATGTAATCAAAGTACCACAAGCGATTGAAATTACATATGGTTATTCTCGTGACCATAGACCAGATTTAAAACAATTTATTATAGAATTAATATCCTCCGGAGATGGAGATATCCCAATGTTTTTTGAAGCCGCATCTGGGAATAAATCAGATTCGTCAAATTTCCCAAAAATCTTTTCAAGATACAAAGAAAAATTAAAAGACAATGATGATTTAATGGTTGCAGACGCAGCTTTATACAACGCAAAAAATATCAGTCTATTATCTGGTATGAAATGGTTGTGCAGAGTACCTCTAACTATAGGAATAGCGAAAGAACTAGTATCAACATTACTATCCACTGATTTTACTAATAGTTCTTTACCAGGATATTATTATTGTTCTAGAACAGTAAACTATGGTGGCATTGAGCAACGGTGGTTAGTCATAGAAAGTTCTGAACGTAAAAAATCTGATATAAAACAATTAGAAAAAAGAATATCTAAGTCAAAAATCAATGCATCAAATAAACTCAAAAAACTACTTAGCTTAAAATTCGATTCTTACCAAGAGGCGGTTAAATCAGTAGATAGTTTGAATAAACAGTTAAAATATCATCAAATTAATAACGTAGAATATAAAACAAGCAAATCAAAAAACAAAAAAGACCAAAATACTTTTTATCAAATTAATGCTTCTTTATCTGAGAATATTAATACTATTAAAATAGCTTACAATAGTGCAGGGCGTTTTGTACTTGCTACAAATGGTATCCCCTCAAAATTTCGGGGTATCGGCTGTCTTGAATGTCAACTGCAATCATAAAAAAGCAGCGGCGCAACTGGGGAACCGCTACGCTGATTTGACGGTACCAGGTAGGGGCAGATAGATTTTGCATTGGAACAGAAAATAGCAGTGCCCCCACCTGGCACTCCGCTGTCGCCGCCAAATCTTCCCCAGTTGCTGGATCTTCGTTCAGGGCAACAAATAAATAAAAATAATCAAAAACCAAGAAATTGATTAATGTCGGAAATTGCAAATAAACAAGGTAAATATACTATAAAAACCACTAAAAAAGTTTCAATTGTTTATAAAAACTATGAAAAAATAGCCAAATATAAATAGATGTGGTTAACTCATGTTACGGGTTTTTTACAATCAAGGGTGTTATTGAGCCACCCATGAGCAACCAAAGGGATTAGAAGAAGATTTCTGCCGAATAATTGTCTTCAAAGGTGGAATATTTTCAAATTGGGAAATGCGGTCGCGAATATACTCAAAAAAGCTGATACCCAACTTACGAGTAGTGTCAACAAGAGACATAAAAATATCCCATGCTTTTGTCCCTTGTTCTGTCTGGGTAGCGTAACTAATGTTACGCCGCTGCACCATAGTTCTGGCAGCTAACTCCGCAGGGTTGTTGTGTAATGGTAATTCTGGATGCTCTAAGACAAGAAGCAACTTGTCTACTTTTAAAGCAGTTAATCGTTTTCGCTCATCTAACTGCTCGTAACCAGTTTTTTCAGTAAAAAGTGTCCAAAATTCCAGTTCTAATTGATTAGCTTTTTCAGAACTCGGGGAATCTCGGTAAGCTAACAATTTTCGGTAATAATTCCAGAATCTTTCCAGAAAATCATCCAAAAGTTTTTGGTGGTAAGCCACCAAGGGAGTTAGCTTCTTGTAATGTCGTCCTTCATGTACCCAACAAAGAGCTAAGTCCGAAGTTATTAGCTTGAACTGTGGAGCATCATCACACCGCTTTGGTTTTGATTACGGGAGTATTAGATTGCTGATGATAAAAGGCAATTGCTGCCGATTCATATATGCGGGAACGATGCTGTCCCCCTAGTTTACACAAATATTTATCAATTAAAAAATTAAACTCAGTTTCGGTAAAAACTTTTTGTTGAGGTAATAATTTGAGTTGATTAATCCACTTGGCTGGTACACTAAAAGTTTCTAAAAGCTCATATGTTAAGGAGTTAAGAATAAGCTCAAGTTCAGTCGTGTTTTGTAATACTTTCAACACAGTCAAACGGTCTTTGTTTCGGGTCGTCTGGTAGATTGTATACAAAGGGTTGCAAATTACATTTGTTGTATGGTTCACTCCCCTCACACGCGCACCTGTTTGGTCAAAATGCTGCCAAGGACTACTTGCTAAACCCGACTCATATACTTGTTGATACTCTGTAACAAAAACTTCTTGATTTTTTATTAATAAATTCGATAAATATCCTGCACTCATTGAAATCCCAATATCTTCCAAAAATTCCAGAAGTTTACCTTGGGTCATATTTCCGCCGTAATACAGACTCATTACTAAAGCTTTTATTCCCGGACCAAATTCTCCATCGTAACCATCTGGTAGAGACGCTAAATAAGTTTTTCCTGTTTGGGGTGAGTAATATTTTTGCTTGCGGAATAACACGTTATCTGTTTTAAGCAGAATGTCTTGAATTATTACTTCTTCGTAACCTTTAAATTCTGCATCTGCTGGTAATTTTTCTTTCGGGTAAGTAACTATCTCTTCTCGATCTATTTTTACAGTCTCGTTTTTACTTCTTTTATGATGTTCTGCTGGGGTTTTTCGCTCTTTTTCTGACGAGTGGTCGTTTTTAAACCCTTTCTTCTTATTAGCTTTTATATCTGGTTTACCTTCTTCACCCTTAAGACGGTTGTTTTCGTCCCGCAGTTTTTGGTTTTCTTCTCGTAGCTCTTTTATTTCTAATTGTTGCTGCTCTATCAAATTGAGTAATATTTCTACTGTCCGACGCATTGACTCATCTGCAATCTCTCTGGTGTCGATGGTTTGCAGCAATGAAGATACTAAGTTCTCAGCTTCGGATTTTTGCGTCATGCCTCATATTTTATAACGCGGTGTGTACCAATTTACATTCTGATTTTTTATTTCTACCCCGATTTACCGAGCGGATACTACAAATGTATTAGACGAAGAATCTCTTATCCCGAATGAAATGCTTTCTGAATATAAAGCACAGCAAAGCTGCGAGAGAGGATTTGGATTTATTAAAGACCCTCTATTTTTTGCTGATAGTATTTTTCTTAAATCTCCGGAAAGAATTCAAGCTATGGCTATGATAATGGGATTGTGTTTATTAGTATATACTTTGGCTCAAAGACAAATCAGAAAAGCTTTATCTGCATCTAAATCAACTATTAAAAATCAATTGGGTAAAGCTATAAATAATCCGACCATGCGATTGATATTTCAACGTTTTCAATCTATACATTTAGTTACATATAATGATGAAATATCAATATCAAATTGGACTTCAGAAAGAGAATATATTTTAAGTTTTTTACCAGATAAATGTCGTTACTATTATAAATGTTGAAGTAGAACCACAATAATTTATTTGTAATAAAGACTATTTCTTTTAATTAATAGTCATAAATTATAGTAACTTTTTATTGTTTAAATATAAGTATTAAAATGACATCGCAGGAATAACTATAGATTTTTATCTATGATTTTAGCCTCTAAACTTATTGCTTTTTGTTGAGAATATAAATTTTATGTAAGGTAAGCCAATAATATGACTGCTAATACGAAAAGTATATTTTTACTCTACGAACATAAGAAATTCTCAGTAAAAACCCCTCTGTGACAGTTGGGGTGCGGAATGTGGGATTTATGAATGTAAGAAATATCCGTAAGTTCCGGATAGGCTGGTGTGTCGCTTTCTTCGAGTTTATCGAATCTACGACTGTCACACACAGCAGTATAAATACTCAAAAAACTCTTAAAGTCTTATAAAATAAAGCTTTGCGACTTAATTACCTTGCCCCCATTCTAGCTTGATGAATGTGACAATTTTAGAATTGGAGTATCAAAATTGGATAAAAATGCAAATTAAAAAAAGTAGGTATTTTAAACTTCCGTGAAAAATAAAGCTGAGGTGGAAATCGGAAGTGGGAAAGTAGGGGAATAAATATTAGCTTGATACTTTCTACTCCTAACTCCTAGCTCATAACTCCTAACTCATAACTTGTTACATCCATTCTTCAACTTCTTCCCAGCCTAATCCCTGACGCACAACTGTTGGCTGTTCTTCAGTCAAATCCAAAATAGTGGAGACTTTATAGCCAGGTTCTACGCCAGTATCTATGATTACATCTACTAAGCCTTCCATCCGGTCAAATAACTCTACACGGGATAAAGGTTTTTGTTCTACCCATTTGTCGTCATCGTCATTATCGTTTGGTATATGGGCTGAAGTTGAAATAATTGGATTTCCCAAAGCTTCCAATAACGATAAGCAAACAGCATTATCCGGAACTCGAATTCCAGTGGTTTTACGTTTGGGGTTTTGTACCAATTTCGGTACCAACTTGGTCGCAGGTAGTAAAAACGTATAAGTTCCCGGAATCAGATGCTTCATAATCCGATAAGCTGCATTATTGACAAAAGCATAGGTAGCAACGTCTGAAAGAGAAGGACATAAAAATGTCAGTGGTTTTTCATTCGCTAACTGCTTTATTTGTCGTACCCGCTGTAACGCTGACTTAGCATTCAAGTCACAACCTATTGCGTAGACAGTATCGGTAGGGTAAAGCATAACTGCGCCACTTTGCAGCGCTCCTTTAATCTCTTCTATTCGACGATTTTGTGGATTATCAGGATGGAGAGTAAAAATTTTTGCCATGGGAGAAAAATTGATAAATGTAATAAATTAATTCAACTCGGTTTTAAAGTTAGAGAGAGTATAAGAAACCATTAGAAGAAATGATATTAATCTATAAGGAAATGTTTCTGATAAAACATATATATTTTTTAACGAAACTTTGTTGTCTAAAACAGTTATCTAAAAAAAATCTTTCTGATTGCTGACTAAAAATCTTTCAACTAATAACTGTTCGCTGTTTGCTGTTCACTGCTAACTGTCAAATCGTAATCATGAGTAAAATTGTTTATTTTCAATGTCCAACAGGTATTTCTGGTGATATGTGTTTGGGGGCTTTGGTAAGTCTAGGAGTAAGTATTGAATACTTGATTGAAAATCTGAATAAGTTAGGAATTGAGCAAGAATATAAATTATGGAATGAACTTGTTAGCCGTAATTCACAGCAAGCTAATAAAGTTCATGTAGATTTGATTCAGAATCATCACAATCACCATCACGGTCGAAATTTACCAGAAATCGAGCAAGTCATTCAAAAAGCAGGTTTACCTCCAAGAGTCGAAGCTTGGAGTTTGGCAATATTCCAACAGTTGGCAGTCGCAGAAGGAGCGGTACACGGTATTGCTCCGGAAAAAGTTCATTTTCATGAAGTAGGTGCTGTAGATGCCATTGTAGATATTGTGGGTACTTGTTTGGGTTTAGATTGGTTGGGTATTGAGAGTAATAATGAGGGATTACCTTTACTATACTGCTCTAAGCTACCGACTGGTGGAGGGAATGTACGCGCTGCACATGGAATAATGGCCGTACCTGTACCAGCAGTATTAAAATTGTGGGAAATGCGGAAATGTCCCGTTTATAGTAACGGTATTGAGAAAGAATTAGTTACACCTACTGGTGCAGCTATTGTCACAACTCTTGCAGCAAAATTCGGTTCTCCACCCGAAATGACTATTGAAAAAGTAGGTATGGGTGCGGGTAATTTAAATTTAGAAATACCAAATATTTTACAAATTTGGTTGGGTGAAATGACAGATATAAAAAATATAAAAAATATAAAAAATCATCATAAACCATTAAATAATCACAATCATTTAGACCAGAAGTATAAAAATATTAGTCCTTATTTAGAAAATATTTCAGTTTTAGAAACGCAAATAGATGACATTAGTCCTCAAGCGATAGGCTATTTATTTGAAGAGCTATTTGCAGTTGGTGCGGTAGATGTTTTTACCCAAGCCATAGGAATGAAAAAATCTCGACCGGGAATTTTATTAACTGTAATTTGTCATTCGCAAGATTTAATGAAATGTGAAACAATTTTATTTAAAGAAACTACCACGTTAGGAATTCGACGTTTAACTCAACAACGTTCTGTTTTACAACGAGAAATCCAACATTTAGAAACTGAATATGGCAAAGTTAGAGTCAAAGTAGCTTGGAGGGGAACTGAAGCAGATAAAGTTATTGCAAACGTCCATCCCGAATATGCAGACTGTGCGGAATTAGCAAGAAAACACAGCGTTCCCTGGCAAGAAATTCATCGATTAGCGTTACAAAATTGGTATTTGAAACAAGAAGTAGAAAGTAATGAACCACAAACAAATATAGCGCTACGGGAAGGTTAAAGGTCAAAGGTCAAAGGTGTTATTATTACAGGCTTGAGTCTTTATTAATTTCTTAATCTAATTACGTAAGTAAGTCGGCACAAATAAACGGAGCTATGTAACAAGATGTAAATTACCCTTGAACCCTTGTCGCTACTTGCTACTTGCTACTTGCTACTTCCTGGTCTTAACTACGATTTTCAACGCCGACCTACTTAGTGCCATACCGTCGGCATGAAATAAATTGTAATACCAAAAAACCCGCTTCCTAAAAAAACGGGTTTATCTACAATTAAAACTTATTTAAAGCCTACCGACTTATTGTTTTCCTATTTTATTAATTAACAGCGTCTCTTAATGTTCTTTGTACTGCATTACTAGCATCTTCAGCAGCACGTTGAGTACTTAACTTCGCGTCTCTAGCAGCACGCTGAGTACTTAACTTTGCATCTTCTGCTACATCACCCACGTTGTTGGTGAGACTATCAAGCGTATCGGAGGTATTTTCTTTGATATTTCTAAATCCTCGCTTGGTACCTTTAGCAAAGTCTTCAGCGCTTTCTTGTACTTTATCTCCTGCATCTCGCGCATTCTCTTTAACGTTCTTACCCAAATCTTCTAGGTTCTCTGCTTTCTTATCCAAAGTGCGACGAGTATTACCTATTAAACTATCAGATTCGTCAATAACGTTAGCTTTAGCATTATCTTTCAAACCTTTAGCTTTCATTTTTGCTGCTGCTTCAGCATCTTTACTTCTAGGGTCTACATCGCTGTACGTATTCATTCCTCCTTCATAAGTAGAATCAGGAGCCTTCGCATCCACAGAACTACAAGCTTGGGTGACAAACAGCAGCATTCCCAATACACAAGCAGTTAAAATTTGCTTGATTTTAATTTTTCTCAATGTAGAAAATGAAAATATTTTATTCATTATTTACTCCTTTTTTGTTGACCAATTAACTGATAGCTTGAATAAAAATCAAATTAAAATGTAGTTAGGTTTTGACCAAAGCTAAATTACATTTTAATTAGAACTAATAACTAGCAGATAACCAAATTTGATTGTTTTGAATTAACTTCGGCATTGTTCTGCGGTCATCCAATAATCAAGTTTTACCTACATTTGTTTAGTCGGTAATTATTCGATGTTCGAGTTAATCAATAATTTACTTATCAATTGTCAACAATACAGGAAAAAAACCCAGAATTCCCTCTAGCAAAAGTCTTAATATTGAAACTAATTTAACAATATATTTCTCTTACTTTCGAGAGATACAATAAATCCAATTTAATTAGGACTTACGCAACGAAGATTTGTCATTGCGACTGAAACGAAGTGTAGGGAAGCAATCGCAGGATTTTTGCGATTACGTCGCTATCGCTCGTAATGACGCAGTTACGTTACTTTTGCGTAAGTCCTGTTAATAACTGGGAACCGAGACTTAGGGTGAAATAACTCGAAATGGAGAGCAGTAGTCTATAACTATCGTCTTGCTGAGCTAACGGAGCGTCTCCATAACTGTATGTGGTCCCGAACGGATTTAAGGACATACATACAGCAAGCATATTTCATCCAAGTGAGGTACAACTAGTGATTTGAGGGAGTAGCAAGTAGCAAGTAGTAAGTAGCAAGTAGTAAGTAGCAAGTAGAAAGTACAAAGTAGTAAGTAGCAAGTAGCGAGTAGAAAGAATGTACCTCATCTACTTGCAAAGTGCTGTACATTGCTGACTAGTGGTCAAAACTCAAGAGCAAATTTGAAATCGCAACAAATCACAAAAATTAAACTCTAATTTATCTCAAAATTTTGTAAAAAGTTACCAAATTACTTGGGTCTACGGTCGATTTAACATATTATTTGTTGTGTTTGCCTTCGCAGAAAACTCTATCAGCAACATTACAGTAATGATTAAGCAAGTTTTACGCTGGCTACTTGTGGGTGGAACGCTGTTTTTCTTGGCAAGTGCTTTAAAAAATAATTGGGAAGAAGTAGCAGCTATTCGTATTGATGGGGCTGGGTGGGCAATTTTAGCCACTGCTACTGGGGTAACCTTATTAGCGCATATTTGGGCTGGATGGGTATGGACTTGGATTCTTAAAGACTTTAATCAATCCACAAGCTCTGTAAGACTAATCCAAGCTTACCTCAAAACAAATATTGCTAAGTATTTACCGGGTAATGTTGGTCATTATATCGGAAGAATCATGGCTGCAAAAGACTTGAGAGTTAGTACCAGCGCAGCTACTATCAGCGTACTACTCGAACCATTATTGATGGCAGCAGCAGCTTTAATTATTGTGCTCTTATGCAGCCAGTTTACTTTGAGCGAAAGTTCTATTCTTTTGTTAATAGGACAAATACTAGGTTTAGTGGTAGCTTTGTGCTTGCTTCATCCTTTATTTCTTAATCCGGTAATTCGTCTCGTACACCGTCTAAAAGACAAGAAATCAAAAGCAGGTAATTTTAACAATGTTTCTTTAAGTTTAACTCGCTATCCATTAATATCTTTGCTTGGAGAATTGGGTTTTTTAATACTCCGTGCATCGGGTTTTATTTTAACTTTATACGCCATATCTTCTATTAACTTAAGTCAACTTCCCTTAATAGTGGGTGCATTTAGTTTTGCCTGGATGCTAGGTTTAGTAATTCCTGGTGCCCCCGGTGGTTTAGGAGTTTTTGAAGCAACTGTAATAGGTCTTTTACAACAGTTTTTTCCCGTAGCACTAATTATTAGTGCTAGTGTTTTATATCGGTTAATTAGTATCGTCGCCGAAACTGTTGCTGCTAGCCTTGCTTGGCTTGACGAACGGCTTCTCTAATCTCCAATGCTTTGTAACTTCATGCAATCTTTTGTGTATTTATATCATTCTATAAAGGCAATTGAATAAATCAAAATTATGTTTTGTTAATAACATTATTCTGCGAACAAAAAATCAAAATAATTTTATTTTCCTAATTTATAATTATTCCTTCCTACGTAATTTCAATTGAGAAAATATTCGATAGGTATCCAAATTTGCTTGTGGTTCAGCTTGAGTTGATTTTCCTTCCATTGGAATTAAATTGTATTCAATATTCTCTGCATAAATTGCAAAAGTGATATTAAATACTTCTATAAAATTAATTATCCAATCACACTCGTCTTCATTGTACTGTTCGTAATAATTAATTATATTCGCGATACGCATTTCTAAATGACGGCGCGAATTTTTGCTAATTAAAACAATTTTGAGAAGTACAATCACCAAAGTTAATGGATTACCTTGAGAAAGCAGTAAAATAAACAAGTGAGAGGGTTCTTTTCCATTTTCAGAAATTAGACAGTCAATTACTTTATTACAAATTCTCAACGATAAATTTTTGTCAATCGTTTTTTGATTATATTCTTCTTTCCAAACTGAAATTTGTTCGGATAATTGTTGTTCTAATGTTTCAACAAACTCTTGATGACCTACCGAATAAATCAAATACTTTAATAAGCTTTCTTTGAATTCCTTTAAGCTTTGATTTCGGGTCTGTTTAAGAAAAATATTGGCAATATTTTCATAGCTAAACACACCTTTTCTGACAACAATGACTTTAATTAAACGTAATACCTCATCGCCTAAAATACTGGGATTCTGATAACGATTAATATTGGAAGCCGCAGATTGAGAACGAGCAATATACATTGCTAACTCAAACTTAAATTTATCTTTTAATTGTTTAGAAAGACGCTTGGCAGCATCTTGTTGCTCTTTTGGATTGTTTTTATTCGTAGACTGAGCTAATAACAAGTAGGAGCTATAGCGTTTTGTCCAATGTAAATTATTTTTGTCTTCATATTTTATCGCAAATAATTTAAGCTCTTGATAATCCTTGCTATGAATAAAATTGGCTAACCAAGCTCTAAAAATATTGATTTTTATAGAGCAAAGCGAAGTATTTTTAGGTTTATACTCCGAAAATACATCAATTAACTTTTGAATATATTTGTATTTACGACGATTTTCCCAATTGTTTATAAGTATATAGCAAGTACGTTTGAGGGTATTACGAAATAATGGTTCGTTACTACCCACAAAAATTTGGTATATTCCTAGCTCAGAATTTGAATTAGCAGAATCTAAACAATTTATAAATAAATCTTTAAACTCTTGTAAAACATCTTCTGGTTCTTGGTTTTGAACAATTTCTAGAAAAAAGCTGTAAACTTTCTCTTGTGCAACCTGCACATCTAATCCTCTATCATTCAAATCAAGAAGATGCTTTTTACCCCGTATACAACAATCGCGATCAACAATCATGTTATGGTTTTCAAGACCCAGAAGTCTCCTGCTTATATTGTTACTAGCTTATCCTTCACAAACAGCAGCATCAATCGATTGTTCAAAATATCGGTGTTTTTTTACATAAATTTGATGAATTTATGATGACTGGATAAAATTAATGCATCTAATTGTGTAATTACCGCAATATATATAATAAAAATTATACTGGGTTCGACCCAACCCTTAATTAGTTAATTCTTTTAGAATTACTTAAATCAGGAAATTATAGGTTTTGTTAGTACTCAATTGCATACAGCACTTTGCAAGTAGATGAGGTACATTCTTTTTTTGCTCCCTACTCCCTACTCGCTACTTGCTACTTACTACTTGCTACTTACTACTTACTACTTACTACTTACTACTTGCTACTTACTACTTGCTCACATCATTAGGTGTACCTGACTTGGATGAAATGGTTCTTTTTTTCCGCAATTGTCAGGAGACATAAAATTTTAGGTCTCTAGGAACTCCCTAATCGCTTACAAAAATTCTGTCCCGGCGGATGCGATTGCGTCCGGGACATTAATCAAACTACTAATTTTTAGTGGGGGTGGAGGGACTTGAACCCTCACGACTTTATAAGGTCAACGGATTTTCATTCTCCCGTAACTTTCGCTACTGCCTTAATAATCAAGACTTTGAGAATTGGACTCTCCCTTTACCCTCGCCTTAGCAATCAGTTTTACAACTATTTGCATTACGTTAGGGTCGCTCCCGTCGAGTCTCTGCACCTTCCGAATCGTTAAATGCAATTGCTTTAACTTGATGATTCGGCTTGGCTCAGGATTGCCTTGTCTCTAATGAGATTTAGGTTTCCCTGAGTTTGAGAGCATCCACTTGAAGAATTTCTTCAACAAGGCTCAACTTTTTAAGTCCGTAGCGTCTACCATTCCGCCACACCCCCATTATTTTGGGGAATTCGGTAGATATCAGCAAGTGCTGTAAATATCTCCTCATCTATTTGACCATCAATTACGTTATTTGTCCAACATTTTCTCAATTTTTTTTTAATCTTGCCTTTTTTGCTGCTGTTGGGGAGATCCAAGTAATAAAATATTTTGTACTTTGACAGCGTTGATAATTCACTTGGGAAGCTTTTAAATTTTGCTGTGGGTGAATTGTGACCTTAAAAATTCACATGGTGATGCAATAAGAAGGTAAGGCTATACTTCCTCAATACAAAGGGATTGTCTTATTATGGAATTTATTGGCGTTTCGTCAGTGAATCAAAAATCCCTCGCATTTGATGCGTAGGGAGTGTCAATCAACCCTAAATCGTGACTCACTCCTAACAGATGCTACAGAATCTACTCGATTATTTGCAGAATTTGCAGCCCGAGACTGCTATAGTGCCTTTGACTTATTTGGCTTTAGCCGTTTCTTATTTATTAGTAATTCCAGTTATTGTTTTGACCTACATGAAATTTCGCTGGTATTCGGTCAGTTCGTTTGAACGCGCTTTCATGTATTTTCTAGTATTCTTGTTCTTCCCAGGCTTATTATTGCTGTCCCCATTTGTGAATCTCCGACCCCGACGAAGACAAATTGAGGTCTAGTTGAAGTTTAATTAAGTTTTAGATTTATTGGCAGGGCATATTAAATAATGCGACGCATTGACGCTATAGGAATTGTATTTGGCGTTTTTGTTTTTGGTGGTTTAGCCTATGTCGGTCTGACTTTGGCTGGCTTAAACAACTTTAGCGCTGGTATCTGGAGCCAAGTTCTGTTGGTTGCAGGATTAATTGGATGGTTGTTCACTTATGTTTTCCGTGCAGTAGGAAACAAAATGACTTACCATCAACAGCGAGAAGAATACGAAAAAGCATTTTTGCAAAAACAGCTAGACCAACTTTCTCCAGAACAAAGAGATAAACTTTTAGCCGAAGTGGAAGGGGAAGAAGCTAGCTAGAGCTTAACAAAACTTTGGAATAGCTAATGAATGGTAAAAAGCTAATCCCTTGCGCTCAACTACTGTTCGGTTGTAGATTTGTTCACCAACATCAGCTTATTCTTAGTAGAAAAATATTTCCAATAACTATCAAGTCAAGTTTATTCTTCAACCGAACAGTCTTCCAGCCGTTTTTATCATCAAATCTTGGTTTAGCTCAATTTATGCTCAAAATAGAAATTCGCTTGAGCTTCTTATCATCTGCTCTTTAAGTTCCATAATCATATCCACTGATATATATAAATGCCTTTGAAAACTTAATTGTTTTCTCGGTCTTGCTGATTAAAAGTAGGACTCACGCAACCGGCACATTTTTCTAGTCGGGTGCTGTGACACTTTGAACAAAGCAGGAACGTAGTCACAATGTTTTCAGTGTCACGGACCAGCCGAGTATTGTGACAATTGCGGCCATTCCTGAAAAGTGTGGATAGCCCCTTAACCCCCAATTATGGGGTAAAAGATAATTATAAGTCCCCCAATGCAAAGGGAATTTAGGGGGCTACGCTGCGCGCTTCAGCAACGCCGTTTTTTCTTATATATATTAGAATTTTAAAAATTTATAGCCATCGCTGTACCTGCGATGAAACATTAAATGAGTCACAGACCATATTAAATAAACCATTAACATTGTTTGACGCCCAAATCATTATATGGCTACATTTGAGCGTTTTATTGCTCAGAATTCAATTAGTCATAAATACGAAACCACCCAAATTATTTTCTTTACAGTTGGTTAACTATTCTGGACATAATATTCCTATTTGCTAATTTTTTATTCCATTGTAATATTTTTGTATAAATTATAAGTATTTTTACTAGGAAGATATATTTTCTGAAAAACTGCTATTTTTGAAGAAAATATAAGATATTTAACCGAGATTATCCCGCTCAGCAGAAGAATTGCAGCATAATTTTTGTTATACATAAACTGATTACTAACATTGATAACAATAAAAAATTATATAAAAGATGTATAACAATAATGTTTGATTCAACCGTCTGTAGTAGACAATTTCACCGATATGATCTTGAATATATTAAGCTATTGCCAGGAGTAAGCTGTACAAACTGGCGCTAAATTTTTCTGTTTTCGTTACACAACTCAAGTTCAGTAAGGTATAAATGATGAGTGTGAGAGAGTGTAGGTTATCAATGATTTTAATTTTGTCGCGTTATAGGGGCAAAGGATATGAGTGAAAGTATGGCGTTTATCGGTGGAGTTGCAGTGGCTGGACTGGCGGCTCTTTTATTGCTGAAGGGGTCTGGTAATTCCTTACCAGCAAATTTTAATGCCACCCCACAGGTACAACCTCCCGTAGTTGCACAACCTTATATGGCTCAACCAGGTACTTACCCTGGTGTACCAGCTTACCCCAATCCATTTCCCCCAAGTCCAGATACATCAGAGTTACGCACGCAGTTAGAACGTCAAAAAACCCAGCTTGATGTCCTTCAACGGGAAAATGACCAATTAAAGAATCAAAATCAGCAGTTTCAGTCTCAAGTACAAAGCTACTACCAATCGCAGTTAAGTGCCCAGCAAAATCAAAGCTCAACGCAGCAAGCTTTAGCGCAATCTCAAGAACCTTGGTGGTCTTCAGGAATACTTTGGGCTGTAGGTGGTATGGCGCTTACAGTTGGCGGTGGTATTGTAGTAGCTGGAGTTTCTGCTTTGTTTTCCCAGAAACAACGTCCTACTCGAACAGTACAGGTTATCCATCCCTATAATGGTTCGAGCAGTACAATATCTCCTCCGGTACGTCGCGCTGAGTTCTTACCTCCTCGTTCGGAAAGACGAATGGAAGCACCTGAATACGACGATACTTATTAAGAGTTATGTCATTCCTATAGCGCTGCATCTGTTCCGATGACAGCGCAAGTTTTTTTGTCAGATTAATTATATTTAGTCAATATTTAAGTTCATCAGTCAGAACCTACGCAACTGTCACAAGCAATATTGCGCGAAGCGCGCCGAGCGCCTATAAAACTAAACTATAGACATAGAGCAACGTCTGGGCGTTTTAATTGCTCGATTAGATAATTTTATTGCAAATTATGCTTAATTTTATAAACAGTTTCACCTGTTTTTAATCGCTAAATTTTTAAAATCCCTCAACTAATTTGAGGGATTTTAATTTGAAAGAAAATTCCTTCAGAAGTTTAACCTACTTTTTTCTACGACTAAATAAAAATAAAAACAAAAATATTCTTTAGGATTATTTTATTTTTATTTTTGGCGTTTTGCTTACTTCCTAGCAGCGTTAGCAATTCTTATCAAAACTGATTGTGGCACTACACGATTAACCCAATTATTCAGGATTGTCTTCAGTGATAAAGATAAAAAAGAAGCAAAAAATACATAATTTCTCTTATTCTTATAGACGCTTCATTAACTGTCTACGCTACTTAATTACACTCTAAACCTAGTACTATCACTGTATGCAAGTATAAAAATATTCTTTTTTTTGCTTAACAAACAGGAAATAAGCCATAAAAAAGATAGACTCAGTGTATTCTCTGCAACATTGCAGTTTTAATCTGCTTTAAATAAGACTACAGATAAAGCGGCTTCTTTAAGTCAATATTAGCTGCTAACACTTTTACTATTTGACTATAAATAATTTATTATTCAATACGGATATTTTGACTTCAGTATAATTCAATTGATTTTTTAATTAATCAAATTGCTGGAGAGAATAAAAAAATACAGAAATAAATATGTGTTTAATACCACTAATATGATTTTATTATAGTATTTATACTCTCAGAATAAATACTTATCGAAAATAATGTATATTTTTATTCAAATATAATTATAGGAACCCTGATTACTTAATTGTAAAATCTCTGTAATATTACTTAAGTGTGGTTATTAGATAAAGATTCGGCAAAGTCAGGTTTTAGGTAGTTACCTAGATTGTAAATTGGAAACATAATGGTTTATATGTCAGTTATTGAATGCTGAGGCTCGGAGAACCCTGGATATAGTTAGTTGCTACAAGGGTAGTTCTCTGAAATACAAGTACATTGTAGACTTCAGTTTTCTAAATATATATTGCGGGCTTGTGTTTAAAAGTTTAGTAACACGGTAATAAGTTATTAACGTGGAAACTTTATATTATTGTCTGCACGTAATTATTGACTCAAAAAGAACCCATACGTGGGATACTCAATTCTAAGCAAGAGAAATGTTAGTGGTGTGAAGGTTATGGAGATGAGCATGAATATCTTTTATCTAATATTCAAGAGGAGCCAACGTATATTATTTTCCTCTACTAATAGCAGTTGTTATCGCAGAAATAATAAACCAATATCATTTCAGTCAACAGAAATTTAGACGTAATACCTTTAATAAGAAAGTTGTACGCTGTATCTAAGAGCATCAAATAGCTGCAATTGTATATAAACCAGGTAGTCTAATTAGTTCTATATTCACGAAAGTAAAGCCCGTACATGGTTAATTCCTGTCTGCTAATAGTCCAGACGTATTTTTATCTTTACTAATGTGCATTTACTTAACTAAACAAAACTCAAGGCAGTTATAAGTTTTTCACGCATTATTCGTGTGAAATTTTTTGTCATAACAGTTTTAGTTTAATTTAGGGATAAATTGATAAATCTATCTCTAAATATCAAGATATCTAATTGGCTGATTTTGAAATGCAGGGATTTATAACTGTATGTTCTTGGTTTTAATCTTGACAAGCTATTCATAATATGCTCTGATTGCAAAAAAATATACATTTTGCATAGTAGGAGAAATTAGAAGTTAAGCAAAAACAAAATTTTCTTTGATACTACGTATAACTTGGTGAGGTTTAGTGATACTATTCTTTGCTACTGGTTAATAAGACAGAAAATTAGAAAAAAATAGGTTTTGTAGTTAAAACCTATACCGAATTAAAACTTTTGCTATTTATTGCATTGATGCCTTCCAATGACATTTTTAATTTCATGGCTAAGGCGTAAAAGCCTCTTTTTGACAGTTAGTTCTTTAAGTGTTATCGCTTACGGAATTATACCTACTGTTGCCCAAACAGTAATTAACAATACCGCAACCGGCGGTGCAGATAATTTGGAAAGAGTTGATTCCAACGAAGTCACTCTATCCGAAGTATCTCAAGCAGATTTAACATTGACTAAGACTGGCGACCGCGCTGCTGCTGAACCTGGAGATACGGTAATTTATCGATTATTGATTGAGAATGTAGGAGAGGTAGAGACTCCAGCGAATGTAAGTTTTACGGACAGATTACCTTTAGGTTTGCGATTGGTTCCTAACTCAATCAAAGGCTCTATCGGTGATACGACAGTTGACTTTGATACTCCGGATATAAATGCTTCTAGCCGAGGAACAAATTTTACTGCAACTTCAAATGCTACTTTGCAACCCGGACAAAGAATGGTTGTTAACTATGCGGTAGAAGTGACTCCAGATTCTATCCGTGGAGACGGTCGGAACCTGGCTCAAGCATCGGCTGGAGGTCGTCCGACTGATACAGCGACTCACAGATTGCGGATTCGACAAGGTATTTTATCTGACTGCGGTACTTTGATTGGAAGGGTGTTTGTCGATAAAAACTTTGACGGCGAACAGCAGCCAAATGAACCAGGGGTACCGAATGCGGTGATTTATATGGATGATGGCAACCGGATTGTCACCGATGCTAACGGTTTGTACTCCTTGGCAAATGTTATCTCTGGATATCGCTCTGCGGCTTTAGACTTAACAAGCTTACCAGGATATTCCCTGGCTCCGAATAAATACTTTATTGAGACAAATAGCCCGTCACGTTTGGTGAAATTAGCACCTGGAAGTATGGTGCGGGTGAATTTTGGAGTTACACCTGCGTTTTCGGAGGGTAAGAATGACTAATAAAAAATCTCATACACAGTTTTGCAATGGTAATGACCATCGCAACCAAAAACAATTTTTCCACATAATGCTACCCGCACTAGTAAAGTTTGGTAGTGCAAGCATTTTGCCAGCAGTTATAGCAGCTTTAGGTTTTTCTACAATCTGCTCTTCTTCAGCCTTGGCTAGTTCCTCAGATAAAAAATCGACCATTACTATAGGTTCTAGACTCAAAGAAGCAAGAAAAATAAAAAATACAGCACCAGACGTAAAAGTTCAAAAGCCTACCACTGCTTTATCCTCTAAGAGTTCCAAGACTGCGCTCCCTGTGGATATAGAAAAAGAGGTTAAAGGTCAAGAGCAATTACCCTCTTCAATCTCAGAGTCTTCTAACATTTCGACACTTCTAGAGCAACCAGTCAAACTAGCAGAAATAGGAGACGGTGCTGTTCCTTCAACCTCTCCCGGAAATTCCGGTTCAGGCTCTTTGTTTGACCAACAAGGGGGGTCTTTATTCGACCGTCAACAGCAGCCTCAGCAACAGCAGCAATTCCAGCAGCCCCAGGAAGAGATTCTGCCACAACAGCCACAGCAGAGCAATCCTCAAAACCGGCAAACTCAAGGAGAACCCCTTAATCCTTTGAGACAAAATTCGACTCCTCCCTCAAGACCAAGAAGTCGTAGCGAGGTGCAACTGGAAATTACTCCTGTAGGAGACCCAGTAGTACAGGCTGATGGACGTTCGACAATTCAGATACGAGGACAGATTATCAACCCGGAAGGGGAAGTGATTCCTCGTGATGTGTTGGTAACTCTGACGAGCAGCGCTGGTAAGTTTATTGGTTCCGACCAAGACAAGGATGCGCCGGGATTCCAGGCACGTGCTATCAATGGGGAATTCATTGCCACCTTGCAATCAGGACTGAAACCTCAGCCCGTTCGCATCAGAGCCGCAGTCCATAAAATAAAAAAGCCTGCATCTACCCTAAGACAGAGAGAGAGGGCAATTGATGGAGAAGAAATATTACAGAACGGAAGAGATACAAGACTATTCAATAATGAACTTGTCTCTCAACCTATAGAAGCCTATACCCAAGTAGAATTCACCACCTACTTGCGTCCTTCTTTAGTCACGGGTATTATCAATCTCCGCATTGGTGCTAGAGGTACTAATTTCTGGGGTAGTCGGAGGGAATTCCTCGACCCAGATGCGGATGATGGAACCGAATTTGACTTAGATTCTCAGGTGTTTGCGACGGGTAAAGTTGGAGAATGGTTGTTTACTGGTGCTTTTAACAGCGAGCGACCGATTAACCAAGATTGTGAAGGTAGAAACAGGTTATTTGGCGGGATTCAGTTTTGCGAAAAGCAATACCCGGTATATGGTGACAGTTCAACTGTGACTCCAACCACACCTTCAACGGATAGTTTTTACGCTCGTTTTGAACGCAGTTCTAAGATACCTGGTGCAGACCCCGATTATGTAATGTGGGGTGATTACAGGACTGAAGAATTTTCTCGACCTTCCCAACTTTACGGTGGAACTTCTCGTCAACTGCATGGTTTCAAAGGTAATTACAGTTTGGGACCTTTGCAGATAACTGGTTTATATGCAAATGACGTGGAAGGTTTCCAGCGAGATACTTTCGTTCCTCAAGGTATCAGCGGTAATTATTTCTTGTCAAAGCGGTTGTTGGTTCCTGGAAGTGAAAACGTTTATTTAGAAGCTGAAGAAATCAACCGTCCAGGTACTATTGTTAAAAGACAGCAACTATATCGCGGTCGAGATTATGACATAGATTACGACCGAGGCACGATTAGGCTTTTGAGTCCAATATTGGCAACAGAACTTAATCCCTTCGGAGCAACTCTGCAAAGACAGATTGTTGTCACCTATCAGCCGGAATTTGGCGAAGAATCTGATATTTATGCTGCAAGGGCACAGTTTAATATCTCTCAAGATTTTGATAATAAATCTTTTATTGCTGGTTCTTATTTAAGAGAAGACCAGGGAGACAGAGATTTTGAACTGTATGGAGCAGATTTTCTGTTATCTTTTGGTCGTTTTGGTAAGATTCTTGGTGAATATGCCAGGTCGGAAAGTAATATTGCTGGTGGTGACGACTTAACCGGAAACGCTTACCGTATTGAAGCGATTGGTAATTTAAACGACCGCATCAATTTAAATGCTTATTACCGTTCGGTCGAGGAGAATTTTAATAACAACGCTACATTCAGCTTTTCTCCAGGACAAACCCGTTACGGTGCGGGGTTACTGGGTAAGTTAAGCGATACCACTACTTTGGGTGTGTCCTACGACGTGGAAGAAAACTTCGGTCGAGCTTCTACAGGTTTAGTCAACTTCTTCGATTTATTCGACCCCCAACCCCAAGCGCGTCCTGGCGAAGTTTTAGATAATGAATTAAAGACTTTCCGAGCGGGTATTTTACAAAAGTTAGGCTTTGCAGATGCCAGCGTTGAATATGTAAACCGTTCGCGGGAAGATAGAGCAAATGAAGAATTGAATGGGGATGCGGAGCAAATTGTTTCGCGCTTGAAAGTTCCTTTAACTCAATCTTTGACTTTCCAAGCTCAGAATGAAGCTAACTTGAGCGGTTCCGACCCACTTTATCCGAATAGAACTACTTTAGGGTTGGATTGGCAGGCATTTGAAGGAGTTACTTTTAGATTAGCTCATCAATGGTACGACGACACCAGCTTGTTAGAGGGAAATTCTTTAACTACTTTAGATACTTTGGTTGATTACAATTTAGCCAAAGACACTACCTTCAACGGACGCTATTCGGTATTATCTGGCTTCAGCGGTTTGCAAGGACAAGGTGCGTTGGGAGTTAACCACGGAATGCCCATCGCGCCAGGATTGCGGATGAGCTTGGGTTATCAATACGTATTCAAAAACGTCTTTAACTCGACTGCTGCCGGAGATAGAATACCGCAATATTACGCTGTCGGACAAAGCGCATCTTCTTTGGGACTGTTTTCCGGTTCCGTTTACAGCGTCGGCTTGGAATATAGCGACAATCCAGATTTTAAAGCCAGCGGTCGCTTTGAATTCCGCGATGGTGCCGAAACTAACACCACATTTATTTCTGTAGGTGCAGCGGGTAAAATTTCCCCAGCATTAACAGCATTAGCACGCTATCAACAAGCGGGTGAAGCCAACGTATTTTTGCCTTCCTCAGTAAATAACTTTGGTGCAACAGAGGGAGTCAGATTTGAAGAATTAGGAGATACCGCTAATTTAAAAATTGGTTTAGCTTATCGCGACCCGACCAACGATAAATTTAACGGTTTACTTAAATACGAATGGCGACAAAACTTTGACTCCATTCCTGAAAACCAGTTTACCGGAAGCAGTACGGCCACAGGACATGTATTTTCAGCAGAAGGTATCTATGCACCTTCTTGGAGATGGGAATTTTTCGGTAAATACGCTTTGCGTAACGGTGTCACTTATTTTGATGGGGACCGGTACGATGGAACGGTGAATTTAGCACAAGCGCGAGCCAGCTATAAATTAGGATTCCGCACCGATTTAGCAGTAGAAGGACGCTGGATTGGTCAAAGTTCCAACAATAATCCTGACTTCGACGAATTTGGAATCGCGGTAGAAGGTGGATATTACTTAACTCCAGACTTGCGTTTGGGAGTAGGTTATGCCTTTGGTAGCGTTGATGACCGCGACTTTACCGGATTTCGTTCCACAGGTGGATTGTATCTCAATGTCAGCTTGAAGCTTAACGAATTGTTTGGTGGATTTGGATTGCAAAAACCAGTTCCGAAGCAAGAGCAAGAATCGGAAGTTTCACCTTTGGTAAGAGATGGTTCTCAACAACAGTCCGAGAAACCCAAAACCAAGTTAACCGAACGGTTGAAGAAAAATCAATCGGACAAATTGGTTAATCGTTTAAAGCAACAGCAGGGAACAGAAAACGGTAGAGAGAGAACAGAGAAGTTACCAGCAAATACAGGTAATACTCAATCCCGAATTCTGGAAAATCAAAATAAATCTTCCCAAACCAAGCTGATAAATAACCTGAAAAAGTAATTACGGTTAATTACTTCGGTCACTCACGGATTAGGATTCAAGGATTTTGACTTACTCAATCCAAAATCCAAAATCTAAAATCTAAAATTCGGTCAAATGTGGTGTCACAGGATGTGAGCAATGTCAAAAAAAAGGTCAAAAAGGTCAAAGGTCAAAGGTCAAAGGTCAAAGGTGATTTTTTCGCTTTTACCTAATAAAAAAATCTTTTACGTTCTTCCCACAATATTTTTTCTTCCCTCTGCTGTATTCGCACAAGACCCTACAACTACTACTTCCTCAGCCCCTGCGGTCAGGGTGGTAGTAAATAGTAATGCTGATGGTGCGGTAACGGCTGATGGTCAACTGACTTTGCGTGAAGCAATTGAAGTTGCCAACGGAACTTTAACACCAGATAGACTCAGCAGTGCAGAACAAGCTCAAATTGCTCCTGCAACAAGTGGTGGAAGCAGTATTGAATTTAATTTACCCAGCGGTGCGACAACTATTGAACTACAATCTGTGCTACCAGATTTAGCTGCACCGGGGTTAACTATCGATGGAAGTACCCAACCGGGATACGACCCCAACACTTCAGCAACGGCGGAAATTGCGATTCCGATTCCCTTGGTGACAATTAAACCAGCTCAAGGACAAGAAGTATTTCGGGGTTTAACGGTAGTTGCGGATGATATTACGATTCGCGGCTTGAATATGTACGGTTTCAATGCAAAACCCATCAAACAGCAGTTGGGAAGCGCGTTGATTTACGACGGTAAAGCCGACCCAGCAACTCTGACAACTCCACCAGGGGATATTGTCATTGCTCACCGTAACCCCCCTCCGGATATCAGCCAGCAAAAACCACCATTCAGTAGCTTTCCGTTTCGCGAACGAGACGTACCCCCAAAAAATATTGTTATTGAAAATAACTGGTTGGGAATAACTCAAGATGAAAGAGTACCCGACCGACTTTCCGCTTTTGGTGTTTATGCATTTAATACCAAAGGAACAACAATCCGCAATAACCGAATTTCTTATCATGCCGGTAGTGCAATTATTACTTCGGTAAGAGCGGAAAATACTCAGGTAGTGCAAAACATTATTGTTGGTAACGGTATCGACGGAATGCCTGATGCATTGAGGTTTGAGGGTGTAGTCGATAACTCTCAGATTTTGGGTAACTTAATCTGTGCTAACGATGGTGCGGGGGTGTATTTATTTAAACCTCAAGGCGACATATTAGTACAAAATAATAAAATTACCTATAACGGCAGAAGATTGCGACGGGCTGCGGTTTTTGTCATGGGTAGCGACCATAAGGTACTTGGTAACGAAATTGATAATCAAGCGGGTCCAGGGGTAGTAGTTACTGCATTTCCTCAAAATAATATTGGTAAAAGAGGAGTAGCCAAACGTAACGAAATCCGTAACAATAAATTTGCGGCTTTAGAAGGATTGAGTATCGACCTCAACAGTCGGAGAAACTTGGGAGTAATTGACTTTCAGCGCGGAGATGGTCCAAACCCCAAACGTAACTCTGGAAATCGCCGTAAAGATACAGGAAATGCCGCAATTAACGCTCCCCGATTTACCGAAAAAGCTTTTGCACTTAGCGGTAGCAGCGCCACCATTACCGGTAAAGCCGACAAAGGTAGCGAAATCACAATTTACAAATTAGGTGACTATCAGCGGGGACTAGAAGCCATATACCAACCCGGATACGGTGCTTTAACAGAACCACTGACCATAGTTAGCACTGGAGAAGACGGTGAATTTACGGCTCAAGTCGAAAACGTTCAACCTGGGGACATGATAAGTGCGATCGCCACTGACCCGAAGTACGGAACCTCAGAGCCAGCGGTAGCTACAAAGATTGGTACCCTTGATACTCCACCTAACGTAAATGTTACGCCGAGAATAGAACCAATCAATCCACCTCAGTGCGTTTCCAGACCCATACCACCACCACCACCACCAACACCAACACCACCACCCGACATACCACCAGAACCAATTCAAATTCAAGTCCCGCGTAACGTTCACTTTGCTTTAGATAAATCTTTCATCAGCGACGAAAGCGCAGAAGTCCTAGACAAAGTAGCAGAAGTTCTTAAGCAATATCCTTTCATCGTGATAGAACTGCAAGGTCATACCGACCCCAGAGCTAGCAACGCTTATAACCAAGCACTGGGTAAACGACGCGCTCTATCTACAAGGAATTATCTGTTGCGGAAGGGAATAGCACCTGAAAGGATGACTATACGCTCCTTTGGTGAAACTCAACGTAAAGTTCCTGGAGGTACAGACGTAGTGGATTATGCACGAGATAGACGTACCGAAATTATCTTCAAGGATATCAGAGGTATAGAACTCGAAATCATTGACCAAGAGCAAGATTTACAAATCGAAGGAAGGTAAAAGGATTTTGGATTTTGGATTTTGGATTTTGGATTTTGGATTGAAGGTTAGGAGTTAGGAGTGAGGAGTGAGGAGTTGAAAGTTAGAATTCCCCTTTATTTCCTTTCCCATTCCAATTACTAATTACCAATAACCCATTACCCATTACCCATTACCCATTACCCATTGCTAAATATTTTTCGTTGTTTAGGAAGCAAAAAATGAAAGCTTTATTTAAGCATTTATCGGCAATTACTCAAGGGGAACCGGGTTCGGTGGCAAATAATACTTCACCCTCGTCAAATAATATTTCCACTCCGTTTCTGTCTACAACTCTATTAGCGGTGTTGTTGGGTGTACCTCAAGTACCACTACTAGGAAGTGGAAAGGTTGTAGCGCAAACTGCTGCAAGTTGTCCTGCGGGTACCGTTCCAGAAACAATCCAGTTTCAACCTAACGATAGTTTGCAAGATTTAACACAACAATATAATATTGGCGGAATTGATACCGTCCTGACTTTGACTGAAGAAGTCCCAGGTCAAGTTATTGATAGAATCGAATCAAGATTTGATGGTGGTGTTTACGGTGGACTCCCCGGACCAAATCTACGTTTAAATATTGGTCCGGGAAAACCGAATAGAGAAGACCAACCTGGAGGAACGGGTAATCTTTCACCTGGAAGCGCTACTATCACCATCAACTTTGCTCAACCGGTTACCTTAGCATCACCTTTAACTTTATTAGATGTTGACCAAGAAGGAGAACGGGATCGCGGTCGATTTTTCCGAGATATAATTGCGGTAAGCGCAGCCAATAATAACTCTAACATTCCCGTTAGCCTACAAGCCATCGGTGACTTGACTCAAGTTTCCGGAAATACTGCTGTCGGTCAAATAGAAAACTCGCGTCCCGAACAAAGTCGAGCTAATGTTTCTGTAATACCCCAAGGACCTGTTGACCAAATCAGTATTCTCTATACACCAGACACTTCTCAACAAAGAGGACAAGACCAAACTATTGGTTTAGCACCATTTACTATTTGTGCTGGGAATGTAGCGACTGGTAGTATCGGGGATACGGTTTATCGGGATAATAATAATAACAACGTTCAAGATGATGGGGATGTGGGAATTCCCAACGTACCGGTAACATTAACTCTTCCAGGTTCCGACGGACAATTGGGAACCGGTGACGATACAACTCAAAACACAACTACCAACGAACAAGGTCTTTACACCTTCCCCAACTTACCTGCTGGTAATTATCAAGTTACCGTAGAGACCCCCGACGGTTTAACTCCAACTCAAACCCAACCAAACCCAGTTGATTTACAATCGGGTCAAAATATCGATACCGTTGACTTTGGTTTTGCACCATCTCAAGTAGGTAGCATCGGGGATACGGTTTATCGGGATAATAACGGTGACGGTACTCAAAACGAAGGTGAACCAGGAATCCCTAATGTAGAAGTCACCTTAATTAATCCAGGTCCCGACGGACAATTTGGTACTCCCGACGATACAACTCAAACGACTACTACAAACGAAAACGGTAATTATACATTCCCCAACGTTCCTCCCGGTAACTACCAAGTTGTTGTTAATAATCCTCCCGATGGTTTAACACCAACTCAAACACCACCACAAACTGTGACCGTACAACCAGGTGAAGATTTTGAAGATGCTGACTTTGGTTTCTCACCACAGCAAACCGGTAGTATCGGCGACACTGTTTATACTGACAACAACAGTAACAATCAGCAAGATGATGGAGAACAAGGTATTCCTGGAGCTACAGTTACATTAACTCTTCCAGGTCCCGACGGTCAGTTAGGTAATGAAGACGATACAACTCAAACCACCACTACCAACGACCAAGGTATTTACACCTTCCCCAATTTACCTGCGGGTAATTACAGAGTTACTGCAACCAGTCCCAGACAGGAAGATACCCCGACTCAAACCCAACCAGATAATATTGAATTACAACCCGGTCAAAATCGGGATGATGTTGATTTTGGTTTTGTACCGCCACCAGTAGGTCAGGGACAAGGTATTATTGGGGATACGGTTTACAACGATACCAACCGTAACAATCAGCAAGATGATGGTGAAACTGGGATTCCTGGGACCACAGTTACTTTAACTAATCCCGGTGAAGATGGTGAATTCGGTACTCCTGACGATACAACCCAAACCACAACCACCAACGAAAACGGTAATTACAGTTTCCCCAATTTACCAGCGGGTAATTATCGAGTTACTACCACCACTCCAGACGGTTTAACTCCAACTCAAACTCCACCAGAAACGGTTACCTTAGCTGAAAATCAAAATCTAGATACTGTTGATTTCGGTTTTGCACCCCAAGAAGACGGAACTGGTTCAATCGGGGATACGGTTTACAACGATACCAATAATAATAACCAACAAGATGACGGTGAAACTGGTATTCCTGGAGTGACGGTTACTTTAACAGAACCGGGTCCCGACGGTCAGTTAGGTACCACAGACGATACAACTCAAACCACAACTACCGATAACAACGGTATATATGGGTTTACCAATTTACCGGCTAACAATTACAGAGTTTCTACTGAAAACCCCGATGGTTTAACACCAACTCAAACCCAACCAGATGTAATTAATCTGCAAAGCGGTCAAGATATTGATACGATTGACTTCGGTTTCGTAGGTGGACCACCAACAGGTCAAGGAACTGGTAATATCGGAGATACGGTTTATAACGACACCAACCGAAACAACCAGCAAGATGATGGTGAAACTGGAATTCCTGGAGTTACCGTTACTTTAGCTACTCCTGGTGAAGACGGTCAATTGGGTACTCCTGACGACGTAACTCAAACCACAACCACCAACGACCAAGGTATTTACGGTTTCTCGAACTTACCTGCTGGTAATTACAGAGTTACAATCACCAATCCCGATGGTTTAACTCCAACCCAAACCCCACCCGAAACAATTACCTTAGCCGACAACCAAACTAATAACGATGTTGACTTTGGTTTAGCACCAGAAAATCAACAGCAAGGAACCGGTTCTCTTGGTGATACCGTTTATAACGATGTCAACGGTAACGGTCAACAAGACCCAGACGAACCCGGAATAGCTGGTGTAGTTGTTAACTATGCAGGAACTGGACCAGACGGTGTGTTTGGTGAAAGTTTAACTGATGATGATATCAGCGGTAATACTAGAACCGATGGAAACGGTAGATATACCTTCCCCAACTTACCTGCTGGAACTTATCGAGTTACAATCAATGACCCATCTCAGGAACCAATCCGGGGGTTGAGTCAAACCCAAACTCCTAATAATCCAATTGATTTGGATGAAGGTGAAAATTTTGAGGATGCTGATTTCGGATTTACACAGCAGACGGGTACAATTGGCGATACCGTTTATCGAGACAATAACAGTGACGGTACTCAAAATGAAGGAGAACCGGGAATTCCTAACGTTGAAGTTACTTTAGTTAATCCAGGTCCCGACGGTCAATTTGGTAATGGTGACGATACAACTCAAACCACAACTACCAACGACCAAGGTATTTACAGTTTCCCTAACATTCCGACCGGAAACTACCAAGTTGTTGTGAATAATCCTCCCGATGGTTTAAGTCCGACTCAAACACCACCGAGTAATATTCCTTTACAACCAGGTCAAACATTCAATGATGCTGACTTTGGTTTCTCACCGGAACAGGTAGGAACAATCGGTGATTTTGTATTCTTCGATAACGACGGAGACAGCACCCCAGACAATGACGAAAGCGGAATCCCCAACATTACTTTGGTTCTCCGAGACGGTGACAATAACGAAATTGCGACAACAACCACCGATGAAGATGGTTTCTATAACTTTGTTGCACCTCCAGGAACTTACACCGTAACAGTGGGTAATCCTCCTCAAGGTTTGAATCCAACTTTGACCCAAGACAACCCAGTGACCTTAGAAGCTGGTCAAAACATTGATACAGTTGACTTTGGATTCCAACCACCACTAAACGGTTCAATCGGTGATACCGTATTTGCAGACGAAAACGGTAACGGTACCCAAGACCCAGGAGAACCAGGGGTTAGCGGTGTGGTTATCCGATTAGTTCGTCCCGGAGAAGATGGTGTATTCGGTACTCCCGATGACCAAATTGAAGAGCAAACGACTGACAATACCGATACAGTTGCTTTCAACGAAAACACCCCAGGTCAATACACCTTTGACAATCTTCCACCAGGAGATTATCAAGTACAAATGGTGCTTCCCGACGGTAGTATTCTGACAACAGGTTCCAATCCAATTTCAGTAGATTTACAGCCCGGTCAAAACTTAGATAGTGCTGACTTTGGTATTAGAATGACCGGATTTGGAGGTGACAATCCTGGCTCAATTGGTGATGAAGTATTTAGAGATACCGACGGTGATGGTGTCAGAGATGAAGGTGAACCAGGAGTTCCTAACGTTCCCGTGACCTTAACTCAACCCGGACCCGATGGTGAATTAGATACTCCCGACGATACAACTCAAACCACAAATACCAACGACCAAGGTATTTATACCTTCGATAACTTACCCGCAGGACCTTACAGAGTTTCTGTAACTCCTCCTTTAAATTTGCCAGAAGTGACCAACCCCGGTGGTTCTCAAATCGAAAGAGATTTACAACCGGGACAAAACTTAGATAACGTTGACTTTGGTTTACGAGGTCCCGAAGGTGGTTCTATCGGAGATACGGTATTTAACGATAGAAACGGTGACGGAGTACAAGACTTTACCGATACCAATAACAACGGTCTTAAAGATGCAAACGAAGAAGGTGAAGCAGGAATCCCTGGAGTTCAATTAACCTTAAGAGATTCCGACGGAAATGTAGTTGACGTTACAACCACCAACGATAACGGTAACTACATCTTTAACGGTTTACCTTTAGCCAACTACACAGTAGAAGCTACAAGACCCAGCGACTTTAGTCCAACCACAGAAACCACATTATCCGCTCAATTAACCGAAGACAATCCCAGCACAAACGAAGTTGACTTTGGTTTCCGTCCCGGTCGTTTGGGAGCATCCGGTCCAGCAAACCTACGTTTAGTCAAGCGGATTACCAACGTAATCAGAGGAAATGCACCGATTAGCGGTGTGACCTTTAACCAGTTTGAAGATGACCCCAACGATGATGATGATAATATCATCGGAGAATCTCAAGTTGCAGGTATTACCCGCTTAGAAACACCCGTACAAAGTGGTGACATAGTAGAATACACCATCTACTTCCAAAGCGAAGGTGGAGAAGCTTTGGATAACGTCAAAGTTTGTGACTTGATACCCAACGGTACAACCTTTGACAGTATTGTCGAAGTCAGAGGAGGTGGAATCGGAGCCAATAGCGGTAACTTCCTCACACCTTTATCCCCAGTACCAGCAGACTTCCAAAATATTTGCGCTAACGGTACTCCAACAAACGGTGCAGTAATTACCAACTTAGGTACTTTACCTGCTGGTGGACAATTTGGATTAATCCGCTTCCGTGTAAGAATTAATTAATTTCATTCAAAAGTCTTCCTTAACAACTATGGGGTACGGGTTTCCGTGCCCCTTTTTTTATGGAAATGGGGAGATGGGGAGATGG
>NZ_AP018227.1:1659358-2294259 GCF_002368095.1 Calothrix parasitica NIES-267
GGGGAGAGGGGGGAGATGGGGGAGATGGGGAGATAATAAAAATTAAAATTAACCTTGATTTGGTATACTATCGCACGGCGAGGGTAAATAGATTAGCTTCTAGATTATTAATTACCAATTACCAATTACCAATCCCCAATTCCCAATCCCCAATTTTGAAATACAAAAAAGTACCGTAGGATTGGGTATCATAATTTTGACTTTCACTTAGTTTGAATGAAATTTATTTTTGAATGTCAATGCTAAAAAAGAAATTAATCAGTTCGGTTCTTCTACCAATTGCAGTAATATTACCCGCTCTGTTTCCTTTGGGTGAAGCAACTGCTCAAAAGCAAAAAAAAGTTCGTCCGACTTCTTTGTTAAAAGCAAGGTGTGTTAAGAGCGGAATTGGTAGCGCTCGCAGACAGAAACGCAATGTTTCTATTGGTAGAGCGGTTTACAGTAGCGAATTTTATTTAGGTCCTGGTTATCGTTCGGCTGCTTTAACTTGTAACATTCAACCAGAGGAAGACGCTATTCAAAATGTATTTCAAACTTTAAATTTGGGCTTTGGAATGCGTGATAATAATCGAAATAGTCCTAGCGTCCAGGTTCAACTTTTTCTAGACGGAAGACCATCAGAAACTATTACGGTTGGGCCGACAAGAGTAGCCAATATATCGGTTGATGTTAACAATGTAAATAATGTCGCGATTGAAGCAACCTGTTCTAGTTCAACTCAATATTGCGGTCGCGTTTACTTTTACGATGCTGACTTACTACGCGATAATCCAAATGCATTAACTGAGAAACTTCAACGACAAGTACCACTAGTAACACCAGAAGCGCCAGTACCACCGCTACCACCAACAAATAACTAATAGTATTTTCTATGGGTTTTGTGCGTAATTGTATTTAATTATTCACATCTTTAAAATATATTAAAAACCCGGTTTCTTGCTGATAGTAGAGTGAATAATTGCTTTACTATCGAAAGAAACCGGGTTTTTTGGATTTGGAATTTTATTATTGGAATTAGCTTTTTCATTTCTTTATTTACACATTGTCATTAGGAACTAAATTAAATAATTACGGTGAACATTTTTGTTCACTTACTTAAACCTCACCCTCAATCCCTCTCCTTATTAAGGAGAGGGAAGCTGGAGACAGGATGAGGTCTTATTCTATATTTAACTACGCCTAACTACATTATTTAAAATAATTGATTTTTTCGTATTATTATTAAATTGCGATAAAGGAGATGAGTAGAGCAGGAAGAGTTATAACTTCTAACTCCTAATTCCTAACTCCTAACTCCTAACTCTAATTATCCTTTTCCTCAACTTCTTCAGCTTCTGCTGTTTTTATTTGAGGTAAACTTTTTTTGGCATTTTCAGCAGCTTGTTGAAATAAGGGTTCAACTTTTTTTCGCCAATATTCAGTATCGGGTAATTTATCTGGATTTTTTTGATATTCCTGAACTTTTTCCCATTTACCTTCGGAAATCGCCGTGTTTACGTCGCTGAAAAAGCCTTCTGCTTTACCCCAATCTTTTTGCCATTGAGTCATTAATTCCCTTGCTTCTTTAACGTTTTTATTATTAGGAGCAAGGGTTTCTAAAATAGAGATTGCACCTTCAAAGTCTCCGGATTCGTATTTTTCTTTGGCTTTTTCTACTGCTTCGTCGTCTTTTTGAGCATTTTGAACTGGTTTGATGTTATCTTCGTTTTTAATAATTGGCTCTGGTGTCGCAATCAATCCTTCACCATCAACGGTTTTAACCGCAATACTTTGGTCTCGCAAACAGGTAACCCATTCTTGACCATTCGTTATCACGTTAGAATGCGCCCAAGCGGAATCTCCAGATTTAATTTTGAGTTCTACCCAACCTTTTTTTGTCCTTTTACCAGTTACTAGAAATTTTGTATCTTTAGAGACTTTTTGAACAATGTTATTTCTAGTATTAGTACTAGGCTCGGAACGAACGTTAGAGTTAGCTGCAACTGTTGCGGTACAGTTAGCTTGAGCCGTCCTTCCAGTAAAGTTATTTGCAAAATTGTTTACATTTTGAACTACAGATGGAGTTGCGAAAGCAGCACCACCAACTAAACCTAATAAAATTAAAATTTGTAAAAAATCGGGACCGTTTGAACCGCGAGGAACTTGATTTTGAATAACTGCTTGTGTTGGCTGACGCGGATGGGAAGGTGCAACAGCAACAGTTACCACGCGAGAATGCGGGGAAGAATTCGATTGACTACGCAGTTGTGGAAATGGTTGGGGTACCAAATCGTGGGAGAATGTGTTGAGTGCATATAGCGCATCGCTGGCGTTTTGGTAGCGCTCTTTAAAGTGATAGCGCACCATTGTGTTCAGCACATCTCCCAATTCGCGACTTACAGGGACTAAATTTTGCCAGATTAATTCTCCGGTGTAGGGGTCTTCCTGTAAATCCATCGGTGCAACTCCGGTAAGTGCCTGAATTGCAATAATCCCCAAGGAATAAATATCGCTGTTATGGCGCGGTCTACCTTGTCCTTGTTCGGTTGGCATATAGCCAGGAGTGCCTATTGCTACGGTCGCAGAGGGATGTTCCATGCCGTGAAACGCACCTTGACCGTAAGAAGCCCTCAATTGCTTTACAGCGCCAAAATCAACTAAAACTAATTTACCGTCACTATACCGACGGATAATATTATCGGGTTTAATATCGCGATGAATTACACCTTGACTGTGAACAAACTCTAAAATAGATAAAACCGAAATTAACATCTGAATGACTTGACTTTCATTCCAACGTTCTCCCGGAACTAATTCATCTGTCAGAGGATGTCCTTCTATAAATTCTTGTACTAAATAAAAATTTTGATTTTCAACAAAATAAGCCAATAACCTAGGTATTTGGTCATGATTTCCCAACTTTTCTAGAGTTTCGGCTTCACTTTGAAATAAACGTTTAGCGGTATCGAAAACTTTGGACTCGGTGCTGGTAGGTTTAAGATGCTTAACAACACAAATCGGATTGCCAGGTCTTTTGGTATCCTCAGCAATATAATTTTCGCCAAACCCACCCGTTGCCAAAACCTTGATTATTCGATAACGATAGTCTAGTAGCTTGCCTATCATATTCACTCCCCAGTGTTAACACCCAACCCCGAAGGGACGTACTAAATATTTCCATATATACTGCGACCATATCCGTTATCTTGAAAAAAAAGATTCTCGTTAAGATCCCAGTATTTTATCTTCTACACATTGTCATTATTGATTTCAACAATTTCACTTACTAACAATGCCACCTAAAATAACAAACTCAGTAGCATGGCACCAGGCAGAATTACTGATGCAACCAACATTTATTCGCGTTGTGGATAACGTTCGCAAGCTACTTGATAATTCTTCCTGGAAAGGAACTTATCATGATGTGCTGACTTGGGCTGCTGGTACGAGCGAGGAAACAAAAGCGATAGTCACTCAAATGGTGCAAGAACTCGAAACCGCAACACCCGAAGACGCAGAGCAAATAAGAGAAACATTGGCTAAACTGCCAACGCCCCATCCAGGATATCATTTGTGCTTGCAGCGTCAAGAGCAGCAAGTAAATGTGGATTTATGGGAGTTATGTTATCAGGTATGTTTTGTAGAATACACCCTAAGTGATGACACAGTTGATATTGATACTAGTCTACTAGATGAAGCTGGTGATGTGGAGTGGAATTTGCTAGATAAGAAGGCGAAGCAGGTTGTTGAAGCTGTATTTGCTAGTTTACCAGATTAGGGAGTTGGTAATTGGTAATTGGTAATTGGTAGTTGGTAATGCTCAAAAGCTTGAATATTGATTATACATTGACTATACAAAGAGAAAAACTATAGCAATTCTAGATGAGTCGTGAGATAGGTAGGTGCCAAAAACCCGGTTTTTCCGAAAAACCGGGTTTCTAAAATCTCACAAATGATTTAGGAATGCTACATATAAGCTGAAATTAATAGTAAATATAATTTCTGTTCCCTATTCCTTGCTCCCTACTCTCTTTTCTTAAGAATCGGTTATTTATTTAATTTATTTGTAGTAAAAATAGAGAAAATTAATTATAGAATAAACTGATAATCTTTTCTCTATTACCGTTCCCTGTTATATATTTATTTACTAACATAATGGCTGCGGAATAACAATATATTTTTTATCTATAAATCTAGAAATAGACTACTTGCAATAGTATTTAAAAAATAAAAAAATATTGATTGAGTATTTCTTTATATTCATAAACGTAAATAAATATCCAACTTAGGGCTGAATAAGTAATTTTACAATTTCTCCCCAAAGTAGGTGTGATTGAAAAACTGTAATTGTTAACTTGGTATTGTTCGTCAAACTGCATTTTTTGTATAGCAGTTTAATTAATAAATATTGAGGAAATTATTATGAATGAGAATAACCAACCTTTAGAAAATCAAGAAGAGATTAAAGATTTAAATAAAGAAGAACAGGATAAATCCGAATCTGGTTCTGGTATTGGTGCAGCAATTGCTGGAGCTGCAATTGGTGGTTTACTAGGTTCTAAAAAAGGAATTATTGGTGCAGTAGCTGGTGCAGCTGCTGGTGCTATGGCTGGTAAAGGTACATCTGAAGCTGTTGATAAGACTGTAGATGGTGTTGTAAGCGCTGCTGAAACTGTAGCCGACCATGCAAATAGCGCTATCGATACTGTAGGTAATGTTGTAGAAGATACAGCAGAAGAAGTTAAGCCTGCTGTTAAAGGTGTGGTAGAAGAAGTTAAGGATACTGTTGAGCAAGCTAAACCTGCTGTAGTTGAAACCGCTGAATCTGTTAAGCAGACAGTTCAAGAATCTAAACCTGCTGTTGTAGATGCAGTAAAAGGTGTATCTGAAGAAGCAAGACCTGCTGTTAGAAATATCTCTAATTCCGTACAAAGTACTGTTGAAGAAACCAAACCAGCTATTAAGAGCGCTGCAAATTCTTTGAAAGGTGCTGCTGAAGAAGCAAAACCTGCAATGAGAAGCGTATCTAACTCAGTTCAGGAAGCTGTTGAAGAAGTTAAACCAGCAGTTAAAGATACTGCTAACTCCGTCAAAGGTGCGGTGAATGAAGTAAAAGAAGATGTGAAACCAGCGGTTAAAGATGCAGCAAGCTCCGTAAAAGGTGCAGTTGATGATGCAAGAAATTCCGCGAAAAAAGCAGGTCAAGAGCTAAAATCTTCTGCAAAAGATGCTGCTGATTCTGCTAAGAAAGCAGGTGAAAACCTAAAATCTTCTGCAAAAGACGCTGCTGATTCTGCTAAGAAAGCAGGTGAAGAATTAAAATCTTCTGCAAAAGATGCTGCTGATTCTGCTAAGAAAGCAGGTGAGAACGTTAAAACTTCAGCACAAGACGCTGCAAAATCCGTGAAGAATGCAGCTAAAGATAATAACTCTCCTTCTGTTGCAAAAGAGGAAGTTATGATTAAAACAGATTTAGAAATGAACCAGAAAGAAGCTGACTTGTATAAAACACAAGCCCCAAGAGTAGAAATTAACGATTCAAGAACTGATAAATTGTAATATCTATTAATTCAAATCTGTAAAAGATATTTGTAAAGAAGGCTGAATCAGAAATGACTCAGCCTTCTTTTATTTGTTACTTCTAACATTTTGCATTTCATATTGAAAGAGACGTAGTACTACTACGTCTCTACATTGCTGTGTACCACACTAATAAGGGAATATATAATGTTTCCGTTTTTTTGATAAATTATTCTACAATGAATCCAAAATCCGTCTTGAAAAGTTTGATGGGACGGAAACCGACCCCATCAACTTTCCGCAAAATCTAAAATCTAAAATCTAAATTATGTCCGCATCAATTATCCAAACAGTGGAAACGAAAGTTGCTGTCTACAATCGCAGTAGCTGGGGAAGAATTAAAGTTTCAGATAATGACCGTTTGCGTTTTTTACACAATCAAAGTACGAACGATTTTGAAAGTCTTAAATCGGGACAGGGATGCGATACGGTTTTTGTAACTTCTACCGCTAGAACTATTGATTTAGCAAGCGCTTATGTCACTGATGATGCTGTATTGCTGCTGGTATCTCCCAATCGTCGCGAGTATTTAATGCAGTGGTTGGATAAATATATATTTTTTGCTGACAAGGTTAATTTAACGGATTTAACTGATGAAACTGTAACTTTTAGTATTATTGGTTCTCAAAGCGACTCTATTGTAGAAAAATTAGGTGCTTCTGAAATTATCGGTAAACCATACGGTTCTCATATTCAAATTCCCAATTTAAACGATGAGAAAGAAAATATTATTGCTGTTGGAAGCGGTTTAGCAACTCCGGGATACACTTTAATTTTAAATACGAATCAAAAATCAGAAGTTTGGCAAAAAATTATTGAAGCTGGTGCGGTAGAAATCAATGATAATGATTGGGAAATGTTGCGAATATTGCAGGGAAGACCTCAGCCAGATAGCGAACTAACTGACGATTATAATCCTTTAGAAGTGGGTTTATGGCAAACAATTTCTTTTGATAAAGGTTGTTATATCGGACAAGAAACTATCGCGAGATTAAATACTTATAAAGGTGTAAAACAAAATTTGTGGGGAATTCGTTTAAATGATGTTGCTGAAATTGGAACAGTAATTACAGCAGGTGAGGATAAAGTTGGAAAACTCACTAGCTTAACCAAAGATGGTGATAATTATTTTGGATTGGGCTACATTCGTACAAAAGCAGGTGGTATTGGCTTAAAAGTGAAAGTAGGAGAAACCGAAGGAGAAGTAGTATCAATTCCGTTTGTTTCTCATGAATACCCAGACAGCGAACAGTAACTAAGGTCAAAGGTTAAAGTTAAAGATTCCCCTTGTCCCCTTGTCCCCTTGTCTCTTTGTCTCCTGGTCTCCCCCCTCTTCCCCCTCTTCCCCCTCTCCCCCCTCTCCCTACTCCTACCTAACTCAAAACGGAATAAAAATAGCTTCTTCCCTGTCCCAACCGCTTCCTTGACAAAATTCGTCTATCCAGGAAGCGAGGTTTGATACTTTTTTTCTGGAAGCTTTTTTTACTTCTTCTGTTTCTTTTTCTGTTGGTTCTACAATTTCTTGTGATTGGTTTTCATCGCAGATGGTAAGTAAAGATAATACTTCATCTTCACTTTCTAGTTGAGCAGTCATACTTTGTTCTGCAAAATTTTGGGGAGAATTTTCTTGGAGTAATTCTGAAAAGGCTTGAAATTCTTTTTCTATTGATTCCGATTCTGATATTGATGTAATTTCTCGGGGAAAAGGAAATTTTTCTATTTTAGTAATCGCTGTTACATCTAATAATTCGGGTTTGTTATTTTCTGTATCTTCTTTTTTCTCTGCGCGAAATTTATCAACAATTATTTCTTCTTGGACAGGATTGTTATTAGCTTGATGATTATTTACGGGTTTATCTAAATTCTCAACTAAATGTAAGTGTTCTTCGGGATTAAAATTAAGACCTAATGCATTAATAATTTCATCGGGATTATTGTTTAATTCAAGAATAAAAGGAAAAATTTCATCTAATTTCGGCTCTAGAACTGATACAGTTGCTAGAATAAAACCGCTGGAAGGGCGACGATAATCATCATAAGTTCCCCAAATTCGCATCTTTTCTAGCCAGGAACGGTTTTGATGATAGTATTTGACCCATTTTATTTTCAAAGATTCGCGTAGCTGCTGAATATTCATTTCAATAGACATCTATATACAGACTTTTATCAGTCAGTAATTAACTTTTGACCTGGGGATGAAATCGATGATAAAGCATTTGTTGGACTATGCAACCACCTAACAAATGTTGCTCTATCACCTTTTTTACTTCTGAAGGACGAACGTTACTATACCAAACCATTTCTGGCAAAACTAGTACCATAGGGCCATTACCACATTGTCCCAGACAACTGCTACTTATAACCGTCACTTCAGAAACAGGATTCTCTTCAAAAGCTGCTAATACTTTAACAGCACCTTGTTTTTTGCAAGTACGATTTTGGCAAACTCGAACGGTTTTCATTTTTTTTTGGTAATGGGTAATGTGTAATTAATATATTCCAATCCAAAATCTAAAATAGAATAACTCCTAACTCTTAACTCTTAACTCTTAACTCTTAACTTACTTCTAACCCTTTTGATTTCAACCATTCTGGATTGAATATCCTTGATTGATAGCGAGAACCGCTGTCGCATAATATTGTCGCAATTGTATGTCCTGGACCCATTTGTTTTGCAAGTGCGATCGCCGCACCTACGTTGATACCTGTCGAACCACCCATCAACAATCCTTCTTTTCGCAATAGTTGATAAACTACCCGTAATGCTTCTTTATCATCAATTTGAATAGCATCATCAATGGGTACGTTTTCCATATTGGCCGTAATGCGACTGTTTCCAATTCCTTCGGTTATGGAACTACCTGCTGTATTAATTTCACCAGTTTTGATATAGCTGTAAAGTCCGCTACCCATCGGGTCAGCAACAACGCATTTTATATTAGGATTTTTCTCTTTAAGAAACATTGATGCACCTGCAAAAGTTCCACCTGTCCCGGTTGCAGCTGTCCAAGCATCTACTTTACCATCTGTTTGCGTCCAAATTTCGGGACCGGTAGTTTCGTAATGAGCTTGACGATTGGCTAAGTTATCAAATTGATTGGCCCAAATCGCGTTTTCCATTTCGGACGCGACTCTACCAGATAATTTTACATAATTATTGGGGTCTTTATAAGGTACCGCAGGCACCGGACGAACTTCTGCACCTAATGCTCTGAGTGCGTCCATTTTCTCCTGTGACTGGGTTTCGGGAATAATAATTAAACATTTGTAACCTTTAGCATTGCAGATATGTGCTAAGCCAATTCCCGTATTCCCAGCAGTTCCTTCGACAACGGTTCCACCGGGTTTGAGTAGACCTTTTGCTTCTGCATCTTCAATAATATATAGTGCTGCTCTATCTTTGACGGAACCACCGGGATTGAGAAATTCTGCTTTTGCTAATATCTCGCATCCCGTCTCCTCGCTAAAGCTATTCAAGCGAATTAAAGGGGTGTTTCCGACGGTACCGACAAAGCCGTTTTTTATATCCATGTTGAATTTACCAATTTTCTACACTATAAGAATTTTGGCTTATTGCGGTACAAATATTAAGTTTTTTATCGATGATGATAGGTTTAGATTTGGATTTAGGCTTAAGTTTTTATTCTCACGCAATACTTCTGTGGTGGAGTGGTAGTACTGTATCCGATGAATTATAGAGGTTTGTAGTAAGGACTTTAGTCCTTCAACAGTCCTTCGGAGGAATAGCGATAAATCGGTTACTACGAACCTTAAAGGTTAAAAAAACCCGGTTTCTAGTCATCAAAAATAAATATCTCGTTGTGAAATCGAAAAGAAACCGGGTTTTTGACACTCACGCAAGATGTCAGTAATAACACAATATAAATACATGCGACCTTATAGCTTTTCAATCAATATTAATTCTGAAAATATTCTTTTAGTAATCCAAAAAACATCAAATAAATTTCTCAACTAATAATTAATCGTTCAATAAATTATAATTGGAAGCAGTAATTACACTGAGGTGATTTTTGATAAATTTAATTTATTTTAATAAAATACCATAATTTATAATAGTTCTATTTTTCAGGTGCATATAATGATAAAAACGAATTTGCAATACTATTTTTTCTTAAAATTGAATATTAAGATTTGAATTAGATTAGAAACACCTATGCTGGCATAAATAAAATAAATGCAGCGCCACTGTAATCATAATCTTTAAACCATCGAGTTTGAATAAAATAGAATTAGTTTTTGTAATTTCTCTCATTTACTGTTAATTTTTTCAAGAAATAATCAAATCAAAAATAATGAATACACAAACAGAGAATAATAATTTTTTGGATGATTTAGGAAAAGTCGTCCAAGTTCGTGCGGAAGTTTCTCAATCTTTGGATAAAATTGTTGAAACGATACACAAAGCGGAAAAGGATTCTGAAGAAAATTCTGGTAAGTTAAGTTTGGAAAGAGATATCGAAGATATTAAGCTTGCTAGCAAAAATCTCCGCGAAGGTGTATTTCGGTTGTTGGTTTTAGGAGATATGAAGCGGGGGAAAAGTACTTTTCTTAATGCTTTAATTGGCGAAAGATTATTACCGAGTGATGTTAATCCTTGTACTGCTGTTTTAACTATTTTACGTTACGGAGCCGAAAAAACGGTAACGGTTCATTTCAATGATGAAAAAAGTCCTCAAAAGTTAGATTTTGATTCCTTTAAACATAAGTATACTATCGACCCGGCAGAAGCGAAGAGATTAGAAGAAGAGAAGAAACCAGCATTTCCCGATGTTAGTCATGCAGTAGTTGAATATCCTTTACCTTTATTAGAAAAAGGTATTGAAATTATTGATAGTCCTGGTTTAAACGATACGGAAGCCAGAAATGAATTATCTTTGGGTTACGTTAATAACTGTCATGCAATTTTATTTGTAATGCGAGCTTCTCAACCTTGTACTTTGGGAGAGCGTCGCTATTTAGAAAATTATATTAAAGATAGAGGATTATCGGTTTTCTTTTTAGTTAATGCTTGGGACCAGGTAAAGGAAGCTTTGATTGACCCCGATGATGAGGAAGAATTACGGGAAGCTGAGGAAAGATTGCACAAAGTATTTAAAGCAAACTTGGCTGAATATTGTGTTGTTGACGGACATGATATTTACGACGAAAGAGTATTTGCAATTTCATCAATCCAAGCTTTACGAAAACGGTTAAAAAATCCTACTGCTGATTTAACAGGAACTGGTTTTACCGAGTTCATGGAAGCATTAAATATATTTTTGACAAGGGAAAGAGCGGTTGCTGAATTACGACAGGTGAGAACTTTAGCAAGACAAGCTTGTCATCATACAAAGGAAGCAATTGAAAGACGAATTCCTTTATTGGAGCAAGATGTAAATCAACTTCGTGAAAAAATTGATTCTGTAGAACCTGAATTTGAAAAACTTAAAGGTATCGGTGATGAATTTCAGCAAGAAATTAGAAATACTCGGGATAATCAAGCAAGAAGCGTTTCTGATTCGTTCCGTAGCTATGTTTTGAATTTAGGTAATACTTTTGAAACCGATTTTCTACGCTATCAGCCAGAATTAAATTTATTTGATTTTCTCAATGCTGGTAAAAGAGAAGCTTTTAATATTGCATTACAAAAAGCCTTTGAACAATATATTACAGATAAACTATCTGCTTGGAGTTTAACTGCTGAGAAAGATATTACCGCAGCTTTTAAAGAACTTTCCCAAAGTGCTGTAAAGTACGGTGCTTCCTATACCCAAGTTACCGATAGCATTACTCAAAAATTAACTGGAGAGAAAGTTAAAATTAATTCTAATAGTACCGATGAGGAGGATAATTCTCCTACTTGGGCAAAATGGGCTATGGGATTATTATCTTTATCAAGAGGTAATCTAGCTGGTTTTGCAATGGCTGGTGCGGGTTTTGATTGGAAAAATATTTTGCTAAATTATTTTACCGTTATCGGTGTTGGTGGAATAATTACCACTGTAACTGGTATTTTTCTCGGTCCAATTGGTTTTGCTTTGTTAGGTTTAGGTGTAGGAGTTTTACAAGCTGATGGAGCAAGAAAGGAATTAGTTAAAACCGCTAAGAAAGAATTAGTTAAATATCTACCCCAAGTAGCGCAAGAGCAGTCTGTTAAGGTTTACGATGCAGTCAAAGAATGTTTTGAAGCTTATGAAAAAGAAGTAGTTCAAAGAATTCAAGATGATATTAGCGCTCGTAAATCAGAATTAGATAATTTATTGAAGCAAAAAGAAAGTCGTGAAATTAATCGAGATGAGGAATTAAAGCGATTTGAGGTTTTAGAGAAAGATATTTTTGCAGAATTGCAGAATGTAGAATCAGCTTATAGTAATTTACTAGCTTATTACGGTTAATTTCGTTTTCTCTCAAATCGCTGTGTCAAATGTGATTCGTTTACCCATGAATTACTATGTAAATGCGATTCGTTGTCCTACAAATCGCTGTGTAAATTTGATTCATTGACCCATGAATTACTGTGTAGAGACGTAGCAGTGCTACGTCTCCACATTTACCGGAATAACGATATTCTATAATAATAGATATTAGAGTGTTAATATCCACCCATTTCTAGATTTAACATAATGATACTTTATAACCTTAGATGTCGGAGACGTAGCAGTGCTACGTCTCTACACCAATATCAATATCAATATGAATATTAATATCAATATCAATAATCATTTTTATTTATACAAAAAATTATGTCGCAAAATCAAATTTACCAATTGGTAGAAACTCTCAAATCTACAGTTAAATCATTAAATTTAGAATCAACTTCTCAATTACATCGAGACGTTGAAGCAATTTCCCATAATCTGATAAATCCTAACTTCCGAATTGCGGTTTTTGGCCCGTTTAATCATGGTAAGTCAACTTTAGTTAATGCTTTATTAGGAAATAAGACTTTACCAATTGATTTAATCCCTACCACCGGTGCTGCGATTACTGTTAAATATGGTGATGAACTGGAAACTAAAATTAATTTTGTAGATGGAAAGCAAATTCAACGCAGCGGTACCGATATTTTAAAGGAATTTGCCATCCTTGATGATGACAGAAGGATGCGAAATGATGTTTTATCTGTAGAAGTTTTATCTCCCCATCCATTTTTGAAGACTGGTGTGGAATTTCTCGATTTACCGGGAACTAATGATAGGGAAGAACAAAATGCTTTAGTTAAAGAGCAATTGTTAAGCGCCGATTTGGTAGTACAATTACTCGATGCGCGTAAATTAATGACTTTAGAGGAACGAGAAAATTTACGCGATTGGTTATTGGATAGAGGAATTGAAACTGTTGTTTTCGTCGCTAATTTTCTAAATTTACTCGAACCCGAAGAACAAAAACAAGTTCAAAGTCGTTTACGATTTGTTGCTGAAAGCTTTCGCTCTCAATTACCTCCAGGATTCAGCAATTTATATCGAGTTGATGCTTTACCAGCTTTACGAGCAAGATTAAAAGGTGATGTTTCAGCAGCGAATACCAGCGGTTTAGTTGCTTTTGAAGCTGCTTTACAAAATATTGCTGCAACTTTAAAAAAAGACGTTGAAACTGTTTCTTCCCCAAGAATTGAATTGATAGCATCTCAGGTTCAACAAAATTTAAAAGCAAAGATTACACCTTTACTAAAGGATGTCAAAGAGTTTGATGATAAAAATAAAGCTAAAAACGACATCAAAATCAAAGCAGAGACATTAATCAATAAAGGTTTTGCTCAAAGTTTATCTGAATTACGCAACTGGTTAAATTTAAATAGTCTACTTAAACAATATCAGAGCGATGCAGCAACCGAACTCGCTCAAAATAACTTTCAATATTGGGAAAAAAATAATTTAAAAAGAGATTTTGATAAATTAAAAACAGATTTAGAAAAATGGTTAGAACAAGCTTACGATTTCTTTAAACAACAGCAACCAGAAAGTTTATCAATTTCCTTTCCCACTCATCCAGAACTAGAAATACCACCTCCACCAGATAATTACACTGGTGATGCAGGAGCTTATGCAGCTGCTGGTGGTCTTGGTTGGTTGTTAGGTGGTCCGATTGGTGCTGCTGTAGGTGGTGGTATTGCTTATTTACTTGATAAAGGATTACAAGAAGATGGCGAAAATTCAGCGGAATCTTATACTAATAAAATAGCAAGAAGTTGTATCGATGCTGTTGATGAATATTTTCTTAAATTAAGCAGAGAAGGGTTATCAGTTTTAGATGAATACGAGCGTAAAGCCGATAAAATAATTAAATTTATTCCCCTTAATCAAGATAATTTAGAAATAGCTGCGAAAAGAAAAGAATTAAAACAGTGGCACAATAGTTTAAATAGTTTAAATCAAGAATTAGAGCAAGCTTTAGGAATTTCTATTTCATCCGAATATAAAATTGTCATAGAAGAAACTAATTATCAAACAAATCAACAGCAAACTACTGTAAATTCAAAATCTAAATCGCAATCTAAAACTGTATATAGTTATTCCGGTAAAGGAGTAAAAGAAGATGTCGGAACTTATAAATCTCCTCCCAAACAACAAACTTATAAACAACAAAATCCTAAACAAGCAACCCCCAAAAAAGAAAATGTAGAGAAAAAATTTACTGATTGGGAAATTGATGAAGAAATAGCTCAGATGAAATCAGAAATGAATTCACCTGGGTTTAAATATAGTGAATACAAAAATAATAATCAAAATAATCAAAATAACAAAAAATCAAATACTACTAAATCCAATTCCAACAAAGATAAAATTACTCGTGCTTATAATATACTTGGTTTAAAACCAGATGCTTCACCAGAAAAAATTAAACAAGCTTATAAAAAACTAGTCAAAAAATGGCATCCAGATTTATTTGCAAATCAACCACAAGAATTGGTCAAAGCTCAAGAAAAAATTCGACTGATAAACGAAGCTTACGGTGTTTTAAGTGAGGAATGAGGAGTTAGGAGTTAGGAATTAATAACTGGTCACTATTCACTGTACAAAGGTAAACTAACGATAAAAGTTGCACCTTCCCCTTCCCCAGCACTTTCAGCTTTAATTGTACCGTTATGCAGCTTTACTAAATGACGCGCAATTGCTAATCCTAATCCTAATCCTTTCAGCTTGTTTTCAGTATCATTACCTTGACGAAAGCGTTCAAATATATGAGGTAATAACTCGCTACTAATTCCCTTTCCTGTATCCTTAACTGTAATTTGAGCAATATTTTCTACTTGTTGCAAACAAACTTTTATATTCCCCGATTCAGGGGTAAATTTAATTGCGTTACTCAATAAGTTTCCGAATACTTGCCCCAAGCGATTAGCATCTCCCATTGTGGTATTAATAGTAGAGTCAATCTCAGATTCCAATTGAATATTTTTAGCAATTACTGTCGGATATACTGAGTCAATTGCTCCCTTAATTATAGATTGCAAATTTACCGGACTAATTTTGAGTTCAATTGTACCCTGGACAATTCTTGATATATCTAGCAAATCTTGAATTAAAATATCCTGTGTTTTTGCACTACGCTCGATAATTTCTATCGCTTGGTTTCTCATCTCTGAATTATCTATATTTCTACGTAATATTTCTAACCATCCTAAAACTGCATTTAATGGCGATCGCAAATCGTGGGATACCATCGCGACAAATTCATCTTTAGCCAAATTAGCTGCTTCGGCTTGTTTTCGGGCTTTTCGTTCGCTAACTAATAACTGAGCGCGTTCTTTTTCTATCTGCTTACGCTCTGTAATATCCAGCACAAAAGAAACGCCTGTATTTGTAGAATTTTCTAATAAAGAACCACCTAAAACAATCGGAACTCTGGAACCATCTTTGCGAAAATACTCCTTTTCTACAGGATTGCAAACACGATTCATCTTAATTTGCTCAATCAGTTGTCTGTCAACATCTTCCCATTCTGGAGGTGTTAACTCATCCCAGCGAATTAATCCTGCTTGCAAATCTTCGCGACTATAGCCAATAATATCCAAGAAGCGCGTATTGGCATCAACTATTTCACCGTCACTTTCCCAAAACATTACTCCCAACATATTAGACTCAAAAATATGCCGGAAATGAGCTTCACTTTTCTTTAATGCTGATTCTGAGTGCTTTTGAGCAGTTATCTCCCTAACGACTCCTAATAGCTGACGAGGTTTGCCATTATTTAATCGACTAAATACCGTATCGCGACTGCTAAACCAGTGGTACTCTCCTTTTTTGTCACGCATTCGGTATTCAAATGATAATATTTCTCCATCATTTGCAGATTCAAATTTTTTATGATGCTCTTTTAAACCCTGTAAATCGTCTGGATGAATGAGGTTTTCTAAAAAAGATTCTTTCTTTTTTTTGATTGCAAGCGGTAAATAACCCAAAAGCCGCTTTATTCGGCGATTAATATAAATATTGCGCTTCTCTTTTAAATCATATAAATATAAGATATCTGGAGTTGTATCGGCAATTTGTTGGATTAAGTGCTGACTTTCTTGTAATATTTTTTCCGACTGCTTGCGCTTTGTAATATCGCGCCAAGTTGCCACTAACCCATCTTCTAGCTTAGATATCCTAATGTCAAAAGCTTGATTCACTATTTTTTCAGTACTATCTTCTGAAAAACATAAGACTTCTGTAGAGACAGGTATTCCCGTTTCCACAACCTGACAATATTGTTCAAACAACTCTTTTTCTTGGAGAGTACTTTGCTTTTTTAAGCCAATTAAACTATTTTCACTAGCCGCAGCATTCAAATACTCGCCGTGAAATCCTATAATCTTTCCACTATTATCTCGAATACAAATATATATACCAAAGCAGTCAAGCATATTTTCTACAGAGGTAAAGAAACGCTGCTTGCTCGCTTCTAATTCTTGCTGTAAAACTGCTCTTTCTATCACGTTTCTAACAGCAAGACGTAGAGTTTCTGCTGTTGTATCTCCTTTAACTAAATAGTCTTCAACTCCGTACTTCATTGCCTGTACGGCTACTTTTTCGCTACCTTCTCCCGTCAGCATTACTACTGGAGGTTGACTACCATTACAGTTGGCTTTCAACTCCTCTAAAAACTCTAAACCATCCATATCGGGAAGCATGTAATCAAGCAAAATAACATCTGGTTCGGCTTGCAAACAAGCCTCTAAACCATCTTCCCCACTTTCTTGCTCCACAAATGTGTAATTGTATTTTTCGTCTTGACTTAAATAGCGACAATAAGCTTGTCTATCTTCGAGGCAATCATCAACAATTAAAATTTTAAGCTTTTTCTGCATTATTTTTTACCCACTTGCTTGCTGTCTTGCCTCAAAACAGAAAAATTACCCCACCTCATAGCAATGGTAAATATTTACACAGCACAAGCAATTATTAATTATTTATCAATTTAACTACATTCTTACAATTTTAGCTTTACTTAGATATAGCTTTGTTAATTAAACTTTATATATCTTAATTAATAAAGAATTAAATGCTTATAGCGTGGATGGCTTATATACCCAAAGATAGATGCAGTAACAATATTAGTAGGAATCGTAATTCTTGCTTTCTTCAGGAAGAAGAACAATACTAAACCAGTAATCAACGATAGACTGCATTACATCCTTGGATTTTTGTACGTTCATTGGTTTAAGGATATAGCTGTTTACTCCAAAGCGATAGCAGGTTTCAATATCCTTTGGGTTAGATGAAGTTGTGAAAACTATCACCGGTATAGTTTTAAGCCTTTCATCTTGCTTAATTTGTTCTAAAACTTCTCTTCCATCGGTTCCGGGTAAATTCAAATCTAGTAAAATTATCGACGGACGAGGAGCTTGTTGATTATCTTCGTAATCTCCTTGACGATAAAGAAAATCTAGAGCATCTTCACCATCGATACAGCGATAAATCGGATTAGAAATCTGTGACTTTCTGATAAAACGTCCGAAAGCTTCAAAATCTTCGTCGCTGTCCTCAACTATTAGCAATGGTAAATATGATTTTTCTACAAGTTGTTGCATCATTCTTTGTCGGGTAGCAAAGTAAAATAGAAAGTGCTGCCTTCTTTAAAAGTTGACTCCACCCACATAGTTCCATTGTGACGCTCGACAATTTTTTTGACAATTGTCAAACCAGCCCCGGTACCACCTCCGAATCTATTGGGAGCGTGTAATCTTTTAAAAATGCGGAAAACAGTTTCTAGATGTTTGGGTCGGATTCCAATACCGTTATCTTTAACATAAAAGATAATTGGTGTTTGGGAATCGCTGTTATGGGTATATAGTAATTGGTATTCTTCAACATCAGTAATTGGGTCTATGAAACCAATTTCTATCCATTTTTCAGTTTTATCATTATACTTTAACGCATTGCTAATTAAATTACTAAATAATTCACTAACTTGAGTTGTATCGCAATAAATTGTAGGTAATTTTCTGGGAATGCGAATATCTACGTCTTTGTTTTGACTAATTCTAATAACATCTGCAGCATTATTAATAATCTCGTTTAAATTAGTCTTGTTTAGAAAAAGTTCGGTTCTTCCTAAACGGGAATAATGCAGCAAGGAATCAATTAAATTTTCCATCCGCTTAGTTAACCGCATCAAAGTTTCTAACTTTGAAATTCCATCGCTATCTAAAATATCTCCATAATCTTCCATTAAAAAGCTAGAATAATTATGAATTCCTCGCAATGGTTCTTTCAAATCATGAGATGCGATATAAGCGAAAGAATCCAAATCATCATTACTGCGTTCCAATTCCAGATTAACTTTTGCTAATTCATCCGCTTTTCGCAGCAAAATACCGACAATCGAACTTCGTAACTCTAATGTGGCTTCAATTTCACATTTTTTCCAAGCTAACGACTTATTTCTTACAGTTTCTTGCCATAATTTAAAAGATTGTCGCGGAGATATATTGACGCTTCCATCTTCTAACACTTCTACAGGTTTATGAGGATTTCCTCCCCAGTTAACCGTTTGTAAGACTTCCGGACGAAACCATAATATGTAGGTTTTTTGAACTTTAGAAATCGCTAAAGCTATTAAACCGCTACCAATATCAGTAAATTTTTCTGCTTCTGGATAAACGCTAGCTAAGGAATCGGTATGATAAATAATCTCAGTCCCTATTTGAGTTTCTACCCAATAAACTAGCTCATGGATGTGCGATTCTGTAGGAACCGTACCCTCTGTAATTAAACTACCCAAATTACAAATTGCAACACCAGAAGCGCTCACCAAATCCAATAAATCGGATGGATTTTTAGTTAAACCATCAATCAAATCTTCTGCTTGAGTAATCGAATCAACAAACCTAGACTGAATAGATTTTAACTTCATCTTATAGTCTAAGTCTTCGTTTTCTTCCTTAGCTGCTAATTCAAAGGACATTATTTGTCCCAAGAACTCACATACCGTGCGAATTTCGTAAGATACTGTTTTTCCCAAATCGTAATGATGACAAGCAATCAAACCCCAAAGCTTTTTATCTTTCAATAAAGAAACCGACATCGAAGTGTTAACACCCATATTTCGTAAATACTCAAGGTGTAAAGGTGAAACGCTGCGTAATACAGACAAACTCATATCCAAAGGTTTGTTTGTCTGAGGATTTAATTGAGGAATTAATTCAACTGCTTGATAATTTATATCTTGAATCAGTCGTAATAAATTTAGTTCATACAAACGTTTCGCTTGCTTCGGAATATCAGTAGCAGGATATCGCAAACCCAAATACTTATCTAAATCTTCTCTAGGATCTTCAGCGATAACCATACCCGCTCCATCTTCATCAAAGCGGTAAATCATTACCCTGTCAAAGCCAGTTATCTTCCTAATTTCTGTGACAATTACATCACAAAGCTGCGAGAGCGTCGAACTTTTCTGTATCTTACTTAAAGGAGTTCTAACTAAATTATAAAAATCAAAAAACTTTGCATCATCTTGCGTTGATTCCGTCGGTTCCAACTCCAAAAGAACTGCACCAACAGTGCGATGAACTACACCATCAAATCGTAATATTTTTTCACCACGCTTGATAGAAACTTTTAAAGGATTTACACTTTCAAAATCCTCTGTCAGACATATACGTATAGCTTGAATTTGACTTTCATCAAGCAGAAAACTCAACTTCTGATTCAACAACTCTTCTGGTTGCAAACCGAGGTAATCAAAAGTATTATTGCTTACCTGTACAATCCTAAAATCCGGTTCGCTTAAAGCAAATAATATACCATGCGGCTGAATTGAACTCGGTATATGAATTGCTTCGCGATCGCAATTAGTCAAATTCACATTTGACGAGGTTATCGCTTCATTTGTACTGATAGCCTTACCCTGGCTCATTCGTTAATCCTTAGCTGTTTCAAGTCAAATAATTTACCCAAATCACCATAAAATCTAAATAAGTTTTTATACTTGATATTTTTTATAAAAAGTAATTATTCGACATTATTTCGACATTATATAGATAGAATTAAATTCATGTGAATAATCTTAAGTTAGAGATTTTATTTCTATGCGAGAAAAGAAAGTAATTCGATAAAGATGAAATTAATAAAATTTATTTTGAAAATAATTCGTTAGATAACCTATATACATGTAGAGACGCGATATATCGCGTCTCTACATATAATGCACTAAATTTGATGTTGAAAAGAAAATTCAACTACACATTATTTATTAGGCTGAGGAGTCATCCGTAGATAAGGTTTAACCACTTCATATCCTTTAGGAAACTTCTCCTTCAGAACTTCTGGGTCTTTAAGAGTGGGGACAATAACGCAATCATCGCCATCTTTCCAGTCAGCAGGAGTCGCAACGCTGTAATTGTCGGTTAACTGTAACGAGTCAATTACTCGGAGAATTTCATCAAAATTACGTCCGGTACTAGGAGGATAAGTTAAACTCAACCGTAACTTTCTCTCAGGGTCGATAATAAACACCGTCCGCACAGTTACCTTAGCGTTAGCGTTCGGGTGAATCATATCATAAAGGTCAGAAACCTTCTTATCATCGTCAGCCAAAATTGGATAATTCAGCTTAGTACTTTGAGTTTCCTCAATATCTCCAATCCAACCCTTGTGAGATTCAGTATCGTCAACGCTAAGAGCAATAGTCTTAACATTGCGCTTATCAAATTCCGGCTTTAACTTAGCAACAGTACCCAATTCAGTTGTACAAACAGGGGTATAGTCAGCGGGGTGAGAAAACAGCACAACCCAGCTATCCCCAGCCCACTTATAAAAATCAATTTCTCCTTCACTAGAAGCTTGAGTAAAGTTTGGAACTGTATCACCGAGACGTAGAGCCATATGAAGATTACCTGATAGTCAGAAAGTTTTGCGTGTTAAAAAAAGCAGTCATCACATATTACCGGGTTCCCCGATTCGGTTTTAGCAGATGAAACAAAACGTAAATGAATTGATTGGTGATTGGGAATTGGTAATAGATAAAATTTCTCCTTGTCCCCTTGTCTCCCCATCTCCCCATCGACATGTTACGACACGAGCTTGAACTGTCTGGATGAAACCATAAAACTGATAAACGAGGAGATGCAGATAATTCTCGTAAATTAATTGTATTTCTCCGATATACATATAGATACTCGTTGATAATCCGCAATCCAAAGCTCCGTATGTAAAATATTTTTTATTGGGAGAAATTTATGTTTTTTAACGCTTGTCGCTCGGTTGCATATGTAGCAACAGTTGTCAGTGTATTGTTGTTGACTGCTTGCGCTGGTGCGGAAAATAATTCTATAAATAATTCAAATAATCTCGATAATTTCAACGGTTTAAAAATAAAATTTTTAGTAGGAAGTGCTTTAGGTAAGTTTTGCAATCAAACAGCACAAGATTTCAACGCTACAAATCCTCAGTTAGATAACGGTACAGCTTTTCGGGTAGAATGCGAAGCTGCTGGAAGTGGTGATGTCGTCACTAAGTTAATTACTCTAGCGACAGAGTTTAAGAATGGTACTTTACAAGAATCATCACCAGAATTCCCCACAATTGTTTCTGTAGATGGTGAGATTTATCAAAGTCGGTTGATTTACCAGATGAATCAACTTTTTCCCGGACAAAGTTATATTCCCGAAATTACTGAATCTCCTTTACTTGCTAATTCACCAATGGTTTTGATGACCCAAGGGTCTATTGCTCCGGGTCTACAAAAACTAGATAATCCTTATAAAGCTTTAGTTGACGCTAAAAATCATCGCGATATTGACCCAAATGCACCTTTATTACCGGTAAATTACGTTCATACTGCTCCGACTCGCTCTAACTCGGGATTGCAAACCCTAGTGACGCAGTTTGCTAGCTTATCGGGTAAACGTCCCGAAAATATGACTGCTGCTGATGTCCAAAAATTCCAGCCCCAGGTTCAGCAGATTCAAAGCAAAATTACTCGTTACGGTACTTCTACTAGTTCCTTAGCGAAGTCAATGGTCAAAAATGGTCAATTTTGGGCTTCGGTAGGTTCAGTATACGAATCAAGCGTAATTGCTGCTAATTCCCACTTGCAGCCCGGACAACAGCGCTATCAAGCAGTGTATCCCAAAGCTACATTTACCTCAAACATGCGAGCAATATTACCCAAAGCACCTTGGGTAAGTGCGGATGAACAAGCAGCAGCAGAAAAATTGATTGATTATCTGCGTTCTCCTCAAGCTCAGAAAGTCGCGACTGAGTTGGGTTTACGTCCGGGGATACCGGGAATACCTTTAGGTGCGAAATTCTCGGCAGAATTTGGAGTAAATCCTCAAGCTAAGTATGATTCGTTACGACCTCCGAAACCGGAAATTGTAGAAGTGATGCTCAACTCTTGGCAAGAAGTAGTTAAGAAGCCATCATTGGTAGTTGTAGTAGTTGATTCTTCTGGTTCAATGGAGGGTGAAAAGTTACCAGCAGTACAGAGAACCTTGCAGACATACATTAATAGTTTGGGACCGAAAGAGCAAATTGCTTTGATTGATTTTGATGAAGAAATTGGTTCGACCGTATTAGTAGATGGAACTCCTGAAGGAAAAGAAAAGGGGATGGAGTTTATCGGTAATTTGGAAGCTAGTGGTGGTACTCGTCTTTACGATGCAGCTATTTCTGCTCGCAACTGGTTGTCAGAAAATCTTCGTCAAGATGCAATTAATGCAGTTTTGATATTAACAGATGGAGACGATACTAATTCTAATGTATCTTTGGAACAGTTGAAACAAGAACTACAAAAAAGTAGTTTTAAAAGTGAAAAACGGATTGCATTTTTTACAGTTGGTTATGGAAACGAACGAGAATTTAATCCCGAAGCGCTGAAGACAATTGCTGAATTAAACGGTGGTTATTATTCCAAAGGTGACCCGGAAAGTATTGCTAAATTGATGTCAAATTTGCAGTTGGAATTTTAGGAATAGGTAATTGGTAATTGGTTATTAGTAATTGGTTATTAATTCTAATAACTATTAAAATTGAATGATTCGATTGATTATAGAAACAATCTAAATTATTAAAATTATGAAACGTAAATCAAATAAGCCATCAAAATTTCCTAATCATACTCTTATATTTCTAGGGGTATTATTAGGTTTTAGTGTTCTAATTATTCTGGTTATAGATAGTTCAGGTAATTCAGAGAGTTTAAGTTGTATAAAACATGAACAAAAACATATTAGTTGCCAATTAGAAAAGTCTCATTGGTATGGACTAGAATCAACACCTACAGAAACATTCAAATTAACAAAAGCTGATATTCTAGTAATAGGTAAAGGAGATGATATTAAACATGAAAAATTGGTTCTGTACGATAATGATAATAGACCTATTGATTTCTATGAAGACCGGCAAACGGTTCTTTTCAATGATGTGCAATCAGATAAAGAGAAAATAAATCAGTTTATTATTGAAGCAGAAAAACAGCAAAAATTAAAAATAAGCTCTTATGGATTTATCAGAATAGCAAAAACTTCAATAGATATAATAGCTATGGTACTGTCTATTATCTTAATTATAAGTTTTATCTTTTATATAAACTGTAAATTTGATTTGAATTCTAAATAGTCAAAAATTAATTCTAATTCGTCATAAAATACCTAAATATAATGAGCGCTAAAAAACATCAATCCCAACAACAAAATCGCACGATTACTTCTCTAGGAATAATCCTAGCTTCATTAGGATTAGCTTATGCTCCAATTCCCGGTTTACAACAAACAGTAATCATTGTCAGCGGTTCGGAATTACAAGAACCACTCAAACAGTTAGAAACTCAATTTGAACAAGAAAACCCCAACATCAAATTAGAATTAAAATTTCAAGGTTCGCAAGAAATAGTTAATAAATTTATCGACAATCAAAACGACTTTACACCAACCATCTTAATCCCTGCTAACGGAGAAAAGTTAACAGAATTAACTAATCGTTATCAAACAACAAATTCCGACCAACCTTTTTATAATCAACCTCTACCAATTGCTAAAACAATGTTAGTTGGAATAGCTTGGCAAGAAAGAGGTAAAATTCTCTTTCCCGACGGACGTTTTAACTGGAATAGAGTAGAAAAAGCCATGCAAGCGAGTAACTGGAGCGGAGTTGGAGGAGCAAAAGATTGGGGAAGTTTTGATTTTGTCACTACTAACCCAACTCGTTCAAATAGCGGACAATTAACCATGAGTTTGTGGTCGCAATCAAAAGCAGGTGGTAATCTTAGCTTTTCAACTTTCAATAATACCGCTGTCGAATCATTATTTGATTTAGTCAAACGTTCCGTTTATCAACCACCACGCTCCACCGATATCTTACTAGAAGAATTCATCGCAAAAGGACCAAACGATGCCGATGTCGCAACAGTTTACGAAAGCATCGCATTACATCGCTGGTCGCAAGCTCGAAAAACCCAAGGAAAACCCTATCAAATTTTTTATTTAAACCCCACAATCGAAACAGTTTCTACTGCTGCAATAGTTAGAAGAGATGTAAATCAAGGAACTGCAAATGCTGCTCAAAAATTCCTTGATTTCCTAACAGAAAAACAGCAGCAAGAAGTATTTGTACAATACGGTTTTCGTCCTGCAAATAATTCTGTTGATTTAAAAACAGTTCCCAATAGTCCTTGGAATCAAAATATTCCTGGTGCAGAAGTTGATGTTTCTGTTAAAAAGTCATCTCCACCAGATACTAAGATATTTGGTGAAATTCAAAGATTGTGGGAGAGAGCGAATTGATAAAATGGTAATTGGTAATTGATAATTGGTAATTGGTCATTGAATAATAAATGAGTAGTAAATATAGTGCTGAAGGAATTAAAGTTAATCCAATAGATGATGAAGTATATGAAAGCTTAGATTTTAGTAAAGATAATTTTGAAAAAAGTTTAATTCAAGCAGCTAATCAAGCAAGAGAATTTACTCAAAAATATGTAACGAATAATTTACCAGAACGAATTCAATTCAAAGTTTATTTAAATTGTTCTTATGACGAACATGCAATGAGAGAAGGAGAATTAAGAATTACAAGAGATTGGGAAAATGAAATTTATGAATTTGACACTCCCGCAGAAGTAATAAATTTAATTTGGATAGAAGGTAAAATTCCCGAATGGATTAACGTAAAAGTAGAATCCGAAAACGGAAAATCAACTACAGTTGCATTAATATGTTGCGGTAGATTTTCGTCAAACCCCAGACATATTTATCATATTCTTCAAGGTCTTCCCCCATTTCAAGTAGTGGGACCTCCATTACCTAGTAATTGGGAAGGATTAGGAAAAAGCGGTAAATTTCAACTTTAAAACTTATTATATTCTCAGAAAAACCTCATTTCCATTCCTCTCTCCTTAATAAGGAGAGGGGTGTCCGTAGGACGAGGTGAGGTCTTTAACTCCTAACTCCTAACTCCTAACTCCTAACTCCTAACTCCTAACTATTTATAATCCAAAATCCAAAATCTAAAATCCAAAATCGTTAAGGCTTTCCTGGTTCCAAACATATTTATCCATATCATCCGGCCAATCAACTTCTTCTGCGGTAGCGAGTTTTAAACTACTCATTTTTAGTTGATAATATAAACCAGCAAAATCACCAATTGTAATATTATTTTTCAGAAAAGTTTGTCTTAAAAACTCATTAGTAAACATCATGTTATGAGCTTCAAAATTACCTTTTTTAAATATTCGCTCAAACACGATAAATTTGATATCGTCCCTTCCTTTCTTATTTGCTAAATCGCGGTTCATACCAAATCTTTCAGGTACTATATCGCCTTCGATAGATACCATAATATATTTTGGTCCTTTCACCCAATTCCCATAGCTATTACCAAAAGCAAACACATTAATTAACTGGTCTGCACGATTTTTCCATTTTGTTTCTTGAATCTTTCGTGCTTTAAAATTCCAGAAATTTGTATGTTTACGAATAAACCTTCTTTTTGCACTTTTGATAGCGCGAGCCAATAAAATTGTTCCATGACTATCACCCGATAGATTGAGAGTTTTATAGTTTTCTATCGCATGAAGTATCAAAATAGCAGTATTTCTAATTGCAGGACTTCCAGCTAAACCGATGCGATGTATAGCAGCATCTACCCAGTCTAAATATTGATTAATTTTGTTAAAAAGGGGATTTTGTTTGAGAAAAGAAGAATTATTCATATTCGCAATTCCAGTCTTCAAAGTCTCTGCGTATCTGCGACTTCTCTTAGAAGATATTTCTTCAGGTTGTCCCAAACCAGAAATAAACACCGCAAATAATTCGCAATCGTCACCCTCTGGATAATAAGCAATATCTTGAGAAATAAAAGCAATTGGATTAGTCATTGCAATTACATCATCAAAATCAAATATTTCTTCCGTACTAGGATTTTGAAATTGTCCGTCAAACCTCTTATCCGGGAATAAAATTTCTAAAAGCCAGCGTTGTGGATTAGATTCTACCTGCTGTGCTTTATATTTATTCCTCATGACAAATTCCCTTGATTAAAACCGCGTTATTATATTCAGCTTACTTTTTGAGATACAAGTATTTTATTAAATTTTCCGATAATTAATTTAAGCACATTAATGTGGTGATGAAAGTATTTTAGAAAACAGGGAATAGGGAGACAAGGAGATAGGGAGACAAGGATATTTTTCAACCTTGTACCTTGATAACTCCTAACTCCTGACTTTTAAACCTTTGACCTTTAACCTTTGACCTGAATAATATCCTGATAAGCTTCAACTATTTTTTGAGAAATTGCATCCCAACTATAGTTTAATAACGCATATTTTCTCGCTAACAAACCCCTACGCTGTCTCTCTTCTGGGTATTTAAGTGCTTCTCTCAATAAATCTGCAATTGATTCCATCTCAGTTGTACCTACCCATCCCGATTCGCTACCGCTGATATCTTGATAAATATGTACTTGGTCTGAAATTACTACGGGAATCCCTGCGACCATTGCTTCAGCTACAGCAATACCAAAGTTTTCGTAATAGGAAGGTAATACAAATAAATCAGCAGTATCGAGTAAAGCTGATTTTAATTCCCCGGTAACGAAACCAGTAATAGTTGTATGTTTCCCTAAAGGTGAAGCTTTAATTTGTGACTGAATTTTTTGTTCGTAACTGGGGTCTTGAGGATTGGTTCCAGCTAAAACAAAGTGAAAATCTAAACCTTCACTCAAAAGTTTTTCTAAAGCAGGAATTAATAAATCTAATCCCTTCTTAGGGTCAATCCGCGACATAAATAATACTTTTGGTACGTTATCGGGAATATTAAATTTACTAGAAACGGTAAGTTTAGAATCGCTGCATTTTTTTTCAGTTTCCTTTACACCGAGAGGAATTACTAAATCTCTGGTATTCACACCAAACCTATGAGAAACTTTCGCTTCTTGTTCGCTGGTAAAGTGAATTGCAGCAGCTTTATTAATATTTGGACGTTCTAAACCTGCTGCATAAAGTTGCTTTAATTGCTTTTTCTTGCGTAAATCGGCAGGGTCAAGAGTTCCTAAAGGACGTAAAATATAAGGTAATTTTTTCGCACGACAAACAGCAGCAGCGGTACTACTAACCGGAGAAAACAAAGCATGAATATGAGCTAAATCATATTCGCTCGCATGATTATTTAACCACTTCAATAAATCAATCGAAAACTTATAGCGACGGAACGGAGAACATTTAAAATAAATGATTTCATAACCATCCTGTTCCACAGGAGAATTTAATGTCACATCCAAAGGTTTTTGTCCCGTATCACCATTACTATCAGTCGTAAGAACGGTAACTTTCACCCCTTGACGAGCCAAAGCAGGTGCAAGTCCCAACACCATTTGACTGGGACCACCGTAAATCAGAGAAATTGAAGGAACGATTTGTAAGATTCGCATTATAAAAGTTAGGAGTTAGGAGTTAGAAGTTAGGATTTATAAATTAGGAATTAGGAATTAGGAGTTAGGAGTTAATAATTTTAGGATGTGTTGTTGCTTGAGGACAAAGCAAAAAAACAGTTTTCAATTACGAATAACTTTTTTCAACACACCCGGATATTGCCATTAATTTATATTTATGATATTCCTAGATTTAATTAACTCCTAACTCTGTCTTGGAAAGTTTTGGGGACGGAAACCGACACCCCAAACTTTCCGCTAACTCCTAACTATTTAATAGTTCTTGATAAAATTCCAATTGCTGTTTGGCTAAAGCAATATTAGTATATTGAGCCATTGCTTTTGCGTAACCCATTTGAGCAATGTTTTCTGTAAAGTCAGGATTGTCTATTAACTGTTCCAAACGATTAGCTAATTCTTCAGCATTACCTTCTGGAAATATCAATCCTGCATCACCAATAACATGGGGAATTTCGCCGGAGTCGGAACCAATTACGGGTACTTTACAAGCCATCGCTTCGATAATTACATGACCGAATTGTTCTTTCCAACCAACCGAAGTTAAGGTTTTGAATTTATAAGTTGTTTCTGATGGCAATATCAAAGTACTCATCAGATTTATATAGTCTGCAACTTCATCGTGAGGAACGCTTTCAACCAATATAATTCTGTCCTTAATTCCTTTCTCTTCAGCTTTTTGTAAAATTTCTTCTTTTAATTCTCCTCTTCCCAAAAGTAAGAATTTCCAAGATTTATCCTTAATTTTTACTAAAGCATCTAAAAGCGTCATAATACCTTTTTCAGGTACAAAGCGTCCCACAAAACCAACAACAAAATCATTCGGTTCCAGACCAACTTGTTTAGCTAATTCTGGCAGCTGTTTCGGTGCAAATAAAGTCTCATCAACACCCAATTGCGGCATTACTTTGATTGGACCTTCATATCCTTGGTCGCGCAAAATTTCTGCTCCATCTTGGTTCCCAGAAATAATTCCATGACTGTTATCAAGATTGTAATTTTCTAATATTGAAATTGGAAATTTTAGCTGATAAGGCAAATTCCACCAGGTAAAGAACACGTTTTTGGCTTTAAGTCTTAGCAAAGCATTTAAAGTAATCATTTGAGCATAAGCCAATCCCCTAGAACCTTGCTCGACATGAAGAATATTAGGACGAAATTCTGATAATAGCTCAAATAAATCGCTACCAAAGGTAAGTAAACCTTGATGATTTTCGCTGAAATTAGAAACTGGAACTATCCGAAAATTACCTTCATCGCGATATTCGGTTTCAATAATCTTGTTTTGAACTCCTCCAGGTCGCCATTTTTTAGGAACAACTACTGTTACTTCAATATCCGGCTGCAATCTAGCTAAAGCGCGTAATTTTTCGCAATTTAAATCTACTATATACGTATGGCTGGCTACTAATATTTTCATGTTTTTATAGAATAATTTTTATAAATAAGTAATTGGTAATTGATAATTGGTAATTGGTAATTGCTAATAGCTTAAAAAGATGTGAGATAATTAAGTCCACTTTAATGGACTTATGCTATTAGCCTGGGGTTTGCAACCCCAGGTGGATCTAATAATCATTTCGATAAATTCAAAAGCTTCCAACAGGTTTTCTCGAATTTTTTTCTACAATTTCAACCTGCTTATCTTGGTGAGTGTAAACTTGACCGTCATTCCATAATGACTGCATCACGGTACCCAAAGCATTCAAAAATCCCAAACTATAAAAAACACCGCGAGTCAAAATTTTGATGGGAGAACCACTTTTGTGACAGGGAGGTCTTCCGAGGACGTGACAGTCAAACAAACGAGCGTAAAAACGCAAAGCTTGATTGATATTTAAGTTATTTAACCCCAGCAAGAAATGATTGTGGTAGAAGGTAAACTGATATTTTGTGGAGCGAGTAGTGATATCGTGACAACCACCAGTTTCTTCTCCTAAATGAATTAAATGTGCTTCTGGGTCGTACCAAATTTTATATCCCGTCTTGCGGATGTGCAGGCAAAAATCCGATTCTTCTCGAACAGCACTACCCCGAAATCTTTCGTCAAAATGCAATCCATGCTTAGTAAATAGTTCGCGACGAAAAGACATATTGCAACCCCTAGCGGTCAAAACTTGTTGGGGTTTTGTAGTATGTACTAAATCAATATAATACCAAGCAACTCCGGGGTCCATTGCTTGAGGAGGTAGATATTCAAGCTCTGTGTAATTACCTTCTCCCTGGGTATAACCTTTAGCTGAATCTTCCATCTTCATACGGTCAAACACCCTTCCCGCGACAGCCCCTATTTCTGGGTTTTGATAATTCTTCGCGTGGGCTGCTAAATACCCTGGTTCTAACAACACATCATCATCGATAAATAGAATTATCTCACCCGCAGACCGACGCACCGCATAGTTACGCGCTCCCGGTAAACTAGCCCAATCCAAGCGATACCACCGGATTTTACCTGCTGTTGCTTGTTCTTCCAAATAAGCTTCAATTTCAGGCTTATGCTTCGGAGTCTGGTCTACCACCAAAACTTCATAATTAGCATAATCTTGTTTAAGCACATCCACTATGCTATCTCGCAACGCTTCTTCGCGTCCGTAGGTCGGTATAATTACTGAAATTAAAGGGTCTGACATATAAAATTTTGGATTTTAGATTTTAGATTTTAGATTAATAGTTAGGAGTTATGAGTTATGTAGTTATGAATTAGGAGTTAGGAATTAATATCTCCTTGTCCCCTTGTCTCCCTACCCTCTTCAGAGCGGATTTTCAACTTTTTTCTTCTTCCGTTTATTTTCGGTAGATACTTCCTGCACCTCTTGTTCCTGCTCCTCTTGTTCCTGCTCCTCTTTAAGTCTTTCTTGTTTGTCTATTTCTGGTAGTTTGAAAAGCACTCCTGCGAAAAACCAGTAATAAACAGCAACGGGGTCAACATCTAAAGGGTAGTAATAGGTGTTGTAACTTATAAACAATATAAACACCCATAAAGCTGCTCCGTAACCACGGAAATTACGGTTTTTTACTTTGCGGTTAGTTTTGAAGGCAGTAATTGTTAGGGTAGTTACGAATACTAAAAATGCTAATACTCCCAAAATTCCCACTTCAAACAAGACTTTTGGATAGTATGTTTCTACTAGTTTTGTCGGACCCATTATCCTTGCGGAGTTAGTCGCTCGTCCTAAACCATTTCCTAATGGATTTTTGGTGTTATGAGAAACTTCCTCAAACTGCTGGGTAATAAATTCATAAGGTGGAGAAGCATTCCAACGGTCGATAAAACTATCAAGTCTTTCTTGGATAACTGCGGGATTGCTCGCAATTGCTATGGTTAGAACCAAAATCAATCCCCCAAAAATCGGAATAAATCGTTTGAGGTTAGAAAGTTGACCTGTCAGTAATAGCAATAATACTAAGCAAGCAGGTACCAAAGCTAAGGCAATTCTTTGTCCGGAAATTACAGCATTGATAAATACTGCGGCTAAAGAAAGCAAACCAACTATCCTCCACTTCGCTGAAGGGTCGCTAAATCCCGTACCGAAGGTAAAGAAGGTGCTGGAAATTAAAAACCAAGCCCATTGCCAAGGTGCAACAAAGGTACCCGGTAGCCGAATCATCCCTTGACTGGGACTAAACACTAATGCACCACCAATAAAGCATCGGGCTGATAATGTTGCTTTAAATAAATCTTGTCCTACAGCCCCACGAGTTCCCGGACAAATTCCTACAACGAGTAACGCATATTGAACCACTCCCAACAAGCAGCACAGCAGTATCAAGCTCACTTGCAGTCTGCATATAAACAGAAAATCTTTTTTATTGCGAACTAAATAATAAGCACAAGTCATTAAGGGTATGTAACCCATAAATACTTTTAATCCTAAAATCCCCATTCCTAAAGGTATTTCTTTGGGTGGTGTTTTAAATAATGGAGGAGGAGGTGGATTAAACTGTTGCATGCCATTGATAAACAACAACGTACAGATACATAAAGTTAATAAAATAAATAACGGTGTTTTTATACCCTTGGGGATTATAAAAGGTAAATTATATTTACGGCATTTTTGCCACAGTGCTATAACTGCCGGGACGTAAAAGCCATCTTTGGCTAATTGAAGTATGGCATTACCACCCAGTAGATAAGTAACTGTTCCCGCAAACGGTACGTAGAAAATAAATCCCAACAAAGCTTGACGGGGATATTTATAAGAAAGCGCCATTACTATTACGCCCATCACAGCAGGAGCCGCTAATTTAATTCCTCCAACAAAAAATACTGCAATCCCTAAAACCAAACCTACTCCCCCAGATTTGGAGAGTAGGTCTATAACTTCTTGACGCGCTTTAACTTTCTGGCGTTTTTGTGCTAACTTCTCTTTGATAGTTAGTTTTGGTTGCTCTTTATTCGATTGCTGTTTTTTATTCTTATTTTTATTCTTGCTTTTACTTTTGTTTTTTATATTTTTAGTTTTTTTATGTTTGGACTTGAGCATACTAAATTTAAAATTTTAGATTAGTAAATTAAAGATGGTTAGTGGATAGTTGTTAGTGGATAGTTGTTTGTCGATAAGAACCAAAAGCTAACATTACTACATTGTATTCGCTAGTTTGGTTAGTCAATATGGATAAAAAATAACAAAATGCATACCTTACAAGCCAGAAATTCAAGAAGGAAAATTATCTGACCGCTAACGATACAAGTACAACTTATTCCTTGTTTATCTAAAACTAACTACAAACCCTTCGGGTAAGGCGTGTTCCGCCTAGCTTCCCTAACAGCAGTCGCACTCTGCGAGAAAGCCTCCGGCTTACATGAGGGAAACCACGCCATTTGCTTCAAGCCGGGGAACCCGTCCAACGCAATGGCTCCCCAAGACCGCGCTGCTTCACAACTATCCAAATTTACCAATCTAAATTTTGAAATTCTTTTATGCTGCCAAATTTTCCTTTACTACATTAACCAATTCTTTTGTCCAGTGGTTAGCAAGCTCGGCAGCTTCTGCTTCCACCATAACTCGGATTAGAGGCTCAGTACCGGAAGCACGAACTAATACTCTTCCAGCATTACCCATTGCAGCTTCAGCCCGAGAAATAGCTTGTTGCAAAGGTTGACATTCTTTCCAGCCCACACGCTTTTCTCTATCTTCTACCCGCACGTTATGCAATAACTGCGGATAAGTAGTAAAGCTTTGATTTACCATTTCAGATAAAGGTACATTCGCTTGATGTACCAAAGCAGCTATGTGCAAAGCTGTTAACAAACCGTCCCCGGTTATACCGTAGTGACGGCACAAAATATGACCCGATTGTTCTCCACCCAGCATTCCACCAGCCCGGAGCATTTCTGCTTGTACGTGTTGGTCACCAACTGCGGTACGTGTAAATTTACCGCCGATTTTGTTCCAAGCTCTTTCAAAGCCTAGATTAGCCATCACCGTAGAAACAATCAAATTATCCGGCAATTCTTGCTTCTCCTGTAAAGAATTTCCCCACAGATAAAGAATGTAATCACCGTTTATTTCTCTTCCGGTGTTGTCTACTGCTAATACTCTGTCTGCATCACCATCAAATGCAAAACCTAAGTCAGCGCCATTCTCTTTTACTGCTGCTTGCAATAAGCCTAAATGAGTCGAACCGCAACCAACATTAATCCGGTTTCCATCTGCTTGATTATGGAGAGAGATAACTTCTGCACCCAATTCCTTAAATACAGAAGGTGCTAAACCAACTGCTGCTCCAAATGCTAAATCTAAAACAACCTTCATCCCTTGAAGATTTACATCTCCATGTAGCGGCTGCTTAAGTATTTGAGCATATTGCGATATCATGTCCGGACGCGAATAATGCCGTCCGCAATTACTTATGCTCACCGCAGGTGATACTTGACCGCGCAAACCTGCTTCAATTTCTTTCTGCAAATCTTTGGATAGCTTGATACCATCTGCACCAAAAATTTTGATTCCGTTGTCTTCTGGTGGGTTATGGCTCGCAGAAATCATTACTCCACCCACAGCATCTGTAATGCTGCTCAGATAAGCTACGCAAGGAGTAGGGCATAAACCTAAATACCATACCTCCAATCCTGCTGCTGTCAAACCAGCACTCAGAGCCATTGCCAGCATATCGCTGGAATTGCGAGAATCCTGCCCCAAAATTACGGGACCGACATTTTCCGCACGACTACGCAATACAATACCCGTCCAGAAACCGACTTGCAACGCTAGAGGGGCACTCAATAATTCGCCTACTCTTCCACGAATACCGTCTGTTCCGAATAAAGGAGATTTAGGCAAAACCAAGGAATTTTTTCCGAAACCACTCGCAGAAGCATTTTTCCATCCATTGGTTCCTGAAACAGAATCCTCAAGAATGCCGCCGTGGCTTCGAGTTATAAATGATACCATAACTTAAATCACTCCACACACTCACACTGGAGAATAACACTTTATACTTGATTGAACAATTCCCGTTGAATACGTTTTCATCAGGATTATTTGACCCAACGCTTTTACTTTTCTTTCTATAAACTTATTCTAATTTGGATAGTTTTAAGCAAACATACTTATGAATCTCATCAAGCAGATATAAAGATTTTGTCAAGTCAGTATTATCCCTGGTAGTATTCAAAACCTATTTAAATAGTTGTTAAAGTCAATTTAAAGCTATTTTCACCTTATTAATATAATTACTATAATTGATGCCCTTCATATATTTAAAAGCTGATTTTTATTTAAACTAATACATAAATTATTTCTAATTTTTAATAGCAGGATGAATACATATATATAAGTTAAAAAAAATACTATATTGTTTGGTGACTGTTGAACTAAGATAATAAATACAAATATTTTAACTTCATTTTGTTTAACAAAAATTAACATATATTCAGAATTGTTGAAATTGAGATAATTCGTGTATCCCAGTGTAAAACCAGACTTACCGAATATGCTTAAGAAATTTTAATAGAAATTATCATCAATTAGCTCTAATGTTACTTTTTAGTAGTTATTCTGAGTATGATCCGATATGTATGAAAGAAGTGAGCATGGATATTGAAGCGGCGAATTGTTACAAGTAAATTGAGATTAAGGGCATTATCCCAAGCCATTGCGTTGCGGTGAACTAGTGTGGTCTTGGGGGTCTCCCCATAAGCAACTAGTGAACCCGTTCATCGAAGATGTTCCCGAAGGGTAGGGAGGTTCCCCCTCCGTTGTAGCAAATGGCGTGTCACAATCTATTTGAAATAGCCTTCTAGACATCTACAAGCTTTTGCTTCCATGCAAAACTTCATACCTGGAAATGACGCTGTTTAGTTAACCTTTTTATTGTTGAGAAATTTAGCATGAGTAGCAATTTAGCAACCAAATTACGTGTAGGCACCAAAAAAGCCCACACAATGGCAGAAAACGTTGGTTTTGTTAAGTGCTTTTTAAAAGGAGTCGTTGAAAAAAATTCTTATCGTAAATTAGTTGGTAACTTTTACTTCGCTTACACAGCGATGGAAGAAGAATTAGAAAAGCACAGCAACCACCCAGTTGTTTCTAAAATTGATTTTAAGGAACTTTACAGACAGCGCAGCTTAGAACAAGACCTCAGTTATTATTACGGTGCTAACTGGAAAGAACAAATCAAGCTATCACCTGCTGGTCAAGAATATGTAAATCGCATCCGCGAAGTATCGCAAAACGAACCCGAATTATTAGTAGCTCATTCCTACACTCGTTATTTGGGTGACTTGTCCGGGGGGCAAATTTTGAAAAACATTGCTCAAACAGCGATGAACCTCAATGAAGGAGAAGGTATTGCTTTCTACGAATTTGATGAGATTGACGACGAAAAAGCATTTAAAGCAAAGTATCGTCAAGCATTAGATGAAATGCCCATCGACGAAGCAACAGCAGATAAAATCGTTGAAGAAGCAAACGCAGCTTTTGGAATGAACATGAAAATGTTCCAAGAGTTAGAAGGTAACTTAATCAAAGCCATTGGACAAATGTTGTTCAATACTCTAACTCGTCGTCGCAATCGCGGTAATAACGAAACCGAATTAGCAACTGCTGATTAAGATTTGAATTTAATCTCGTTTACTTGAATAGCTAATTTTTAGGGGTGATGTCTTTGTAATTGCTGATGCAATGTATTGGTAATTATAAAGATGTTGTCCCTAATTTGATTTTTTAAATTCGTAGGTTGGGTTGAACGGAGTGAAACCCAACACTCTTAGGAAAGTTAAACAAATAATTCAAAATAATACAATATTCACTTTCAAGATATTGAAAATCAATATCTCTTGCAATTTTTTCATCAGAAACCTAACATCAATAATTGTTGAAACCATAACTCACCCAGGGTTGCAAACCCTGGGCTAATAGCATCAGTCTTATAAATCTGATATTTTACACCAGTTGCAGAAACCCGGTTTTTTTGGCATTTTATAACGAGATATTCATGCTTTAATGACTAGAAACCGGGTTTCTTTGAGCTTGTTGAGAATGGTGCAAGATGTTAGATAAATAAGACTGGTGTTTGTTTTTTTATATTTAATCGAAATAATTCTATATTGAGTTGATTACACTGACTGATTGCAACGACTATAGATAATTAAATCGCTGCTAGTAGCAATAATAAATGTGTTTCCTGTATAGGAAAAACCGTAAGCTCTTATTGTTTCTCGTTGCTCAATCTTGGTAAAATTATCCGGTTTATCATAAGTCATACCGTACAAATCAGAACCGGGTTCTACCAATAAAATCATTTCTTCTGGAAAATTAATTGTCACCGATTCCAAACACCAATCATCTTCAGTAGATATTGGTAAACCACCACCAAGAAGACCAGCCATTTTAATTATTTTTCCCTTTAAACAACCAATACCTTCAGCTTCCAGATATTGATTTTCATAATCATCTTCATAATCTCTTGCGGTTTTCTCACCAGTCGAACAATCAACCACACCTCGACCTTGATGGGACAATATTAATAAATTTTCTGTATCTCTATCAAAACCAACCGAACATAATCCACCAACAGAGATTACAGTTTGTAATTCCCATGGTAAGTAGGTGGGTGAAAAAAATTATAACTACGTCATTGCGAACGGAACGAAGTGGAGTGAAGCAATCGCAAGGTTTTCAGAGATTTTATATTCCTTTACATAGTTCGGTTTATTCCCACCTAGCTACTTAGTGGTGGTTTTTCTATTTTTAAACTTAATAATTATTTTGTTAAAGGTTTTAGGTGTTCGTACATAGCTGCTGGTGAAATGTTGGGTTAAAAGCGTATTATCATCCTTTGTAAACCATCAAAATTATTCGTCCGCTTTTAACCCAACCTACAATATTTAAGAATTGTTGGATTTTGAAGGATTATGAATTTATAAAATCCCAAATATTATCATCTAACTGTTCTAAAGATTCCAAAACCATATCAGAAATAGCAAATTTTGGGTTATGATACTCTGACATTTCGGGGATAGCGATACACTTCATTTGAGCAGCTTTCGCAGCTAACACTCCATTGAGGGAGTCTTCCAAAGCCAAACAATTTTGAGGAGATACCCCAAGTTTCTCAGCCGTGGTCAGATAAACTCCAGGATGAGGTTTTCCCAAAGCTTCTGATTCAGCCGAATAAATTATTTCAAAATCATCTGCTATATCTAGTTTTTGTAAGGCTGCATTGATAATTTTATAAGATGATGAAGAAGCCAAAGCAACTTTGAGATTCTTGCTTTTTACAAAATTAATCGCTTCGCTTACCCCAACTAAAGCCTTACCTTCAGTAAGAATTAACTCAATTAACTTATCAACAATAGCCTCTTCAACTTGCTTTTTAGATAACTTATCCCAAGGATATTTTTTGTACCAATATTCCACAACTTCATCAATTCTTAAACCTTTAGTTTGCATACACATAGAAGGAATCAGAATGATATCGACTTGTTTAAATATAGTTATTTCTGCCTGTTGCCATAATGGTTCGGAATCAATCAGCAAACCATCCATATCGAAAATTACAGCTTCAATCATAATTAGGGAATAGGGAATAGGTAATTGTAATAAATTTTGAAGGTAAAAAGTTAATTGTGTTTAAGCGTCACCCACCATCAAGTTGTAACAATAACAAAGTTACTACATTAAATTTAAATTTAAATTACTATTTATTAGAATAATGTTCTCCATGACAAGCGTAAACACTGTAACCGTCGCGAAACTTAATTGCAGGTTATCTTTCAGCATGAAGCAAATTGTTTTTATCAAAGGATAATCTACAAGGACGATTGCAGCAAATACACACTTTCTCAAATTGAAATATAAAACCGCAGTGTTGAATTAAATCTTGAAAAACTTGCCATTTTTTCTTATCGTGTCCGACATTAAGAACTGAAATACAAAAATCTAATATACATCCCGAAGTAGCCCATTTTGCTGTTCTAGTTAGATTACTTTTTAATTTTTGAAATAAATAGTTTTTTTCTTCCTCATAGTTATCAAAATCATCTATTAACTGACTATCAATGCAGCTTGAAATTCTAGAGTCAGGAGAAAAGTATGGAATTAGTGGCTGACTCTCAGTTGAGAAGTGGGGAAATTCGGGGTAGCTAATTTTATTTTGTAACTTTCTGAAAATACTGTCCTCAAGTTTTTGTTCTACTTCATGTTCTATATGGTCTACTACTCTTTTAATAAATTTAATATGAATATCTTTCCCTAAATACTCTTGAACATAATCAATAGCAAATATTTCCTGAATCGCGGAAAAAGGACTTTCATAAAACAAAATTTCAGGTTCTGAAAAATCACTTACCGAATAAGCAGCTTTAATTACTGATTTAACTTTCTCCTCATCTATAGATTCTGTTGATATCGCAAACGAATTCCATTTTTCCCGAAAACCAGGAAGCATCGCTTCTTGCTCCTGAGAAATTTCCGTAATTACACGTTTTGGCATCTTATCCGTTCGTCTTGGCATTTTGTGAAGTTTTGCTATTTCAGATACCGTTTCATCGTAAAATAACAATACCCCAAACGCTACAAACACCGACACACAAAGCTTTTTATACACATGGCTGCAAAAATCCCCGTTACTGTGATCACCGGTTTTTTAGGTAGTGGAAAAACTACTTTAATTCGTAACTTACTACAAAATAATCAAGGAAGACGCATCGCTGTTATAGTCAATGAGTTTGGCGAACTTGGTATTGATGGGGAATTATTACAATCTTGTCAAGTTTGTCCGGAAGAAGAAAACGACAACAATAACGATAATAATATCTACGAATTAACTAACGGTTGTCTTTGCTGTACGGTTCAAGAAGAGTTTTTACCGACGATGCAGCAGTTAATTAAACGACGAGACAACATCGACTGCATTTTGATTGAAACTTCTGGTTTAGCTTTACCAAAACCTTTAGTAAAAGCTTTTCGCTGGCAAGAAATTCGCAACGCTGCTACTGTGGACTCTGTAATTACCGTAGTCGATAGCGAAGCGGTTGCTGCTGGAACTTTTGCGAGCGATTTGGAAGCGGTTGAATCCCAACGTCAAGCTGATGATAGTTTAGAACACGAAACACCATTACAGGAACTGTTTGAAGACCAGCTTGCTTGTGCTGACTTGGTGGTATTGAATAAAACCGATTTAGTGAATCAACAAACCTTAGCTGAGGTCAAGGATTTAGTTAAGGAAGAATTACCACGAGTCGTGAAAATTGTTGAAAGTTATCAAAGCGAAATTGATTCATCTATATTATTAGGCTTACAAGCCGCTGTTGAAGATAATTTAGATAAACGTCCTTCCCACCACGACACAGAAGAAGAACACGACCACGATGACGAAATTACTTCTCATCACGTAGTTTTAGACCGTACTTTTGAACCTCAACAGCTCAAACAGCAGCTACAAACTTTAGTACAACAGCAGGAAATTTTTCGCGTCAAAGGTTTTGTAGCTGTACCAGACAAATCGATGCGTTTAGTAATGCAAGGTGTAGGGAATCGCTTTGAACAATTTTACGATAGACCTTGGAAACCCGAGGAAGCAAGACAAACTCGTTTGGTTTTTATCGGTAAAGATTTGAAGTCTTCTGATATTGAATCGCAACTGGTTTCGTTGAATTAAGGGAGTAGGGAACAGGAATATTATTGGATTTCCCCCCTCTCCTTAATAAAAAGAGGGGAAGGGGGTGAGGTTCATCTGCAATTCCATCGAAGTGAAGACAACTATATTAGTCAACTAATCAAAATCAATATTGATTGTTTGAATTACCAATTACCAATTACTCTTCGGAAACATCTTCGTCAGACTAAGCGTGCGCGATAGCGCATTGAACGGGTTCGTTAATTGTTCATGGGGAAACCCCCCGCTTTGCTCAGCAACTCACCACAACGCAGTGTTTCACCAATTTTCTATTACCAATTAACCAATAAAAAAAGAGGGTTTCCCCTCTTCAAATATTTACAAAACTCTAAATTGTAATAAGCGTCTATAACAATAAATCTATTATTCTTCGACAGCCGCTGCAACTTCCTCTTGAGTTTCATTTTGAGCTTCGGGTTCTGCTTGAGCTTCAGGTTCTGCTTGAGCTTCAGGTTCTGCTTGAGCTTCAGGTTCTGCTTGAGCTTCAGGGGTAGCTTCTTCGACTGCTGCTGGTGCTTCCTCAGTTGGTGCAGCTTCTTCTGCTACTACAGTTGCTTCCTCCGTGGTAGCTTCAGCAGTTGCTTCTTCAGTTGCTTCTTCAGTTGCTTCTTCAGTTGCTGCTGGTGCTTCCTCAGCGGTAGCTTCTTCAGTTGCTGCTGGTACTTCCTCAGCCGGTGCAGCTTCAGGAGTAATACCCTGTTCCTTGGCTAACAACTGTTCGCGGAATTTAGCAGCCATTTCTTCTGCTTTATCAAATACCGCATCCCGGTTCTTAATCATGTCACCGGGTTCTGGTTCAAGCTGCTTGGTAGAAAGCGAAATTCTACCTCTTTCCGCATCCAAGTCAATAATCATGACTTTCAATTCATCATTGACGTTGAATACGCTATGGGGTGTATCAATATGTTCGTGAGAAATTTCGGAAATGTGTAGCAAACCGCTCACGCCACCAATATCTATAAAGGCACCGTAAGGTTTAATACCGCGAACTGTACCGATTACAACTTCGCCTACTTCCAAACGGTTCATCTTACGCTCAACCAATGCCCGTCTATGGGACAATACAAGGCGGTTGCGCTCTTCGTCTACTTCTAAGAATTTTAATGGTAGTTCTTCGCCCACCAAATCTTCTTTTGGCTTGCGAGTACTTATATGAGAGCCGGGAATAAAGCCACGCAATCCTTCAATTCGTACCAAAGCTCCACCACGGTTGGTTGCGAATACGCCGGAACGCACTGTAGCATCCTCTGTTTGTAACTGACGTACCCGTTCCCAAGCCCGCATGTACTCAATACGGCGAATAGAAAGAGTTAACTGGCCTTCTTCATTCTCATCACTAAGAATGTAAAATTCCCGCGTTTCGTTGGATTGTAATACTTCTTCCGGGTTGTCCACCCGGTTAATTGACATTTCTTGTATAGGTATATATGCCGCCGTTTTAGCACCAATGTCAATCAGAGCGCCTCGCGGCTCTAAACTAAAAACTGTACCTGGAACTATATCCCCTGGGCTGAAGTGATAATCGTACTTATCAAGTAAAGCCGCGAAATCGTCGTGTGTAAACCCAATATCATTGGTTGGTTTCTGATTGACATTTACCATGCTTTATGTTTCCTGGTTTTATTCTCCGTAAAATTTTTTTGCCTCCTAGCGATGTATATCCAATCGCCTCGTTTTGGCAGTCCACACTTATATCCAATATTATCCTAGCGCAGAAAAGCCGATAAAAACACACATCAACTTTCAGATTATAAATTATATCAAAAATAAATAGTTTTGGAACCGCTAATGACCAAAAAAATTTTGGATTTTGGATTTTGGATTTTGGATTGGTAATTTCCCCCCATCTCCCCATCTCCCCCTCTCCCCTCTCCCTAAACACAAAAATAACCGCTGCTATTCCTCAAATATCGGTAGCAGCGGCTAATTCAAATTGAATTAAGATTTAAATTTTTGCATTTTGCCGAAAATATCGGCATTAACAAACTTTTTCTTATTTTTCCTCTTTATTTTCAAGGCGAGGAGGTTCGCGAAATGCGATGGCAAAAAAGATGGTGCCAATCGCCAATGCCAAAACTAAAATGTATGCAACTGCTTCCATATTCTTATATTCCTGCTGACTCTCAAGCTGCAATTTCTAGTGTACCAAGCTACAAGAAATAATGGTCGCGCAAATAAGCTAAATATGAGTTTTAGTTTTATTTCGCGACCATTCTTAACACTTCTTTACTTAGAAATACTCAAAACGCAGTTGAGATTGTAGATTAAGCGGTTTCTCTTGTACGAGTACTCTTGTCACCCACTTTCGCGAAGCGACCCCATTCCACTTGCTCTTCCATGTCAGCGTCAACACCAGCAAATACGTCTCTGTAAATTGTCCGAGAACCATGCCAGATATGACCGAAGAAGAACAATAGCGCAAATACAGCGTGTCCGTATGTGAACCAACCTCTAGGACTGGTACGGAATACACCGTCAGAGTCTAAGGTTTCGGTATCAAATTCAAACGGTTCGCCTAATTGAGCTTTACGAGCATATTCTTTTACTTTTACTGGGTCAGTAAAGGTTTGACCATCAAGGTCTCCACCGTAAAAGCTTGCGGTTACACCTGTTTGCTCGAAACTGTATTTGGATTCTGCACGACGGAAGGGAATGTCAGCACGGACAACACCATCAGCATCGGTGAGAATAACGGGGAATGTTTCAAAGAAGTTAGGAAGACGACGTACATCTAATACGCGACCTTCACCATCTTTGAATACGGGATGTCCCAACCAGGAAACAGCTATACCGTCACCTTTATCCATCTGACCGGTACGGAATAAACCACCTTTTGCGGGGCTATTACCTACGTAGTCAAAGAAAGCTAATTTTTCAGGTATTGCAGACCAAGCTTCTTCTAAAGAAGCACCGTCAGCCAGACTGGCTTGGACGCGACGGTCAATTTCCTGATGATAATAATTTTGGTCCCATTGATAACGAGTCGGACCGAATAATTCTACTGGAGTGGTTGCGCTACCGTACCACATGGTACCGGCAACTACGAACGCTGCAAAAAATACTGCTGCAATCGAACTCGAAAGTACGGTTTCGATGTTACCCATCCGCAATGCTTTATAAAGACGTTCGGGAGGTCGTACAGTCAAGTGGAACAGACCAGCAATAATCCCGACAATACCAGCAGCAATGTGGTGGGCTACAACACCACCAGGGTTAAACGGGTTAAAACCCGCCGGTCCCCATTCCGGTGCTACTGGTTGAATATGACCCGTTAATCCGTAGGGGTCAGAAACCCACATACCAGGTCCAAATAAACCGGTAAGGTGGAAAGCACCAAAACCGAAACAAAGAAGACCAGATAAGAAAAGGTGAATACCAAACATTTTTGGTAAATCTAAAGCCGCTTCACCAGTGCGGGGGTCTTGGAATAGTTCCAAATCCCAGTAAACCCAGTGCCAAACGGCAGCTAAGAATAATAAACCGGAGAGTACGATGTGAGCTGCTGCTACACCTTCAAATGACCAGAAACCAGGGTCGCCAGTAGGATTGCCTGTGACACTCCAACCACCCCAAGATTCGACAACACCTAAACGTGCCATGAAGGGAAGTACAAACATCCCTTGTCGCCACATTGGGTTTAGTACGGCATCCGAAGGGTCAAAAATAGCTAGTTCGTATAAAGCCATCGAACCAGCCCAGCCTGCTACTAGGGCTGTATGCATTAAATGTACAGAAATAAGCCGTCCTGGATCGTTCAGAACGACTGTATGTACTCGGTACCAGGGTAGTCCCATCGACTACGCTCCTCCTCTATGAATTGTGTTTACTTTCAAAGATGAATGAATTTTTGTTATTAGCAAACCACTAAGCGCGTCTTAATAAAAATCAACGCAATCTTTCAGCACAACACAGCCTCCTCAGAAACGACTTCTGGGTTGGTTAAAATTGCCATGCAAAAATAAGAATGTTTTAAAAAGTGTAACTATTGATGGAACTGTTTGCAAGAGTGTTAACAGCAGGCTTGACAACTAGATGCGGTAACAGCAGCGAGTATGATAATACTTAGATTTCTTAAAATTTACTTCTGATATGAGTCGGTACAGCTTGTAAAAGTATTAATTTTCATAACATATCTGATAGAAAAGCAAATCTTTACAACTACTTATTAAGCAAGTATTTTTACTTACAGCCTAAGTATCAAAGTAGTCAAAAAGATTTGCGATCGCAAAATCTTCTTTCTTAGATATTTAATTGTGGATTTTGGCAACGGATTCAGCAAAGGATGCATTTGTTCTGGCTTGTGCTTTTCTCTTGTTGTTTTCTGAAGAAGAGAAGCAAAAACATTTTTGATGAAGAGGAAAGTGTATTGTTGAATGCAGGATTTATGATTACCATCAATCACCTTTATGGAATTCGGGTCGTGAATGACGGTTCAATCAAAAATGATATTACTTTACAACAGAGTGAATATCTTGCAGTTGGCATTTAGCAGAAGCATTTCCTAAGCGTTCAATAACTTGCTCGGCAGTAATTAGACGCTTCAAAACGACTTGACCAATACTTTGAGTTGGTACCTGTCTTGACGCAGATAATACAGGTTCGACTTCGACAGTGACAATAGCATCTTCAACTTGGTAAAGCCACATCACCTCAGAATCTTCCACCAAACAAAGATTTAATCGTTCAATTTGTGGATGTCGTCGCCATGCTGAGACTTGCCAAAGTCCGTCAAATGCCCATACTCTACCGACTTTCCAACCATCGGACAAGAAAAAATATTTCACGTTTAATATCCTGTTAAAAGTTGAATAACAGGTCAAAGGTTAAAGGTTAAAGGTCAAAGGTTTAAAATAATCGCTGCCTTTGTTCCTTAGAACCTGGTATTAATTTAGATTTGTATACCCATTTAACTGACGAAGTGATTTTTTCACCACTAACATTACAGTTCCAATCAGAACCTAAGACCCGAGAAAAGCTTATCAAACCTCTTGCTGTTAAGTTAGTAGTTTAAGATAAATTTCTTTGCTTTTTTCCCATTAATTATTCTTTATTTGCAAAATAAATTGAAATTAGTGATGGGGAATTGGGAAATGAGAAAGTAAAACAACTTTAATTCCATCACTTCATTATTTTTGACTCGCGACTTGCTACTCTTTACTCGCTACTAATTCTTAACTCCTAACTCCTAACTTTTAAAACCTTTAACCTTTGACTTATAACCTTTAACCTAAAATTGTCAAACATATAGTAAAATATTTCACCGCTCCTGATTATCAATTTAATACCTAAATGCTATGGGTTTGTTTTCCTTATCTATAAGACAGTGGGGACGAGTTCGATTGCTGTTTTCCCTGTTGTGTATGTGTGTTTTGCTAGTTTCTAGCTGCGCTAGCAATCAAGTTACTAACTCCTCTGCTTCTGCTTCTGGGAATGGTCGGATTACTATCGGTACCACAGCAAAACCACGTACTCTTGACCCCGCAGATGCTTACGAGTTGTCTTCACTGTCATTGGTGTACAACATGAGCGACCGACTCTACACTTACGCTCCTGGTAGTACGGAACTCAAACCGGAATTAGCTACAGCTTTACCTACGGTTAGCGATGATGGTTTAACTTATACTATTCCGATTCGGGAAGGTGTGTTATTCCATGACGATACAAAGTTTGATGCGAAAGCGATGGAATTTAGTTTGCGTCGTTTTATTGAAAATAATGGTAAACCATCTTTTTTACTTTCCGATAGTGTGGAATCGGTAAAAGCTACGGGAGATTATGAATTAACCATCAAATTAAAACAACCTTTTGCGGCTTTTCCTTCATTGCTAGCTTTTTCTGGAGTTCCTGCACTTTCTCCCAAAGCTTATGAAATTGGTGAAGGTAAATTTAAGCCTAATAATTTTATTGGAACTGGACCTTATAAATTGGCTAAATTTGGTACCGATTCGTTAATATTTGACGTATTTGATAAATATTGGGGAGAAAAACCTGCGAACAACGGTATTACCGTACAGATTCTCAGTAGCGGGGTAAATTTGTACAATAACTTCCGCAAACAGGGTGTAGATGTTGCTTACGTAGCTTTAGACCCAGACCAAATTACCAGTTTGGAAAAAATGTCTAAGGAAGGTAAATGGTTAGCAATCCCGAATGAAGGTAGCGTAGTTAGTTATTTAACGCTTAATCGCAATCAAAAACCCTTAGATAAAGTAGAAGTTAGACAAGCCATCGCAGCGATGATTGACCGGGAATTGATTTTTGATAGAGTGCTTTACGGTCAAGCAGAAGCAGTTTACAGCATGATTCCCACCACCTTTGATGTTTACGAACCAGTATTTAAAGAAAAATACGGTAAAGGTGGTAATGCTGAAAAAGCCAAAGAATTATTAACAAAAGCAGGTTTTTCTAAAGACAATCCCGCAGTTGTAGAAATTTGGTATCCTTCAGGTTCGGCACCTCGTAGTTTAACAGCTTTGGTTTTGAAAGCTTTAGCTAAAAAGACAATGGATGGAATGCTTGAATTTGACATACATACCGTCGAATCGACATCCGCTTTCAAAAATATTGGTAAAGGATTATATCCAGGATTTTTACTAAGTTGGTATCCGGACTATTTAGATGCAGACAATTACATTCAGCCATTTTTATCTTGTGAAAAAGGTTCTGTAGAAAAAGGTTGCGAGGAAGGAGGAAGTCAAAGTCAAGGTTCGTTCTTCTACAGTCAGAAAATGAACGAATTAATTAACCAAGAGCGTAAAGAACAAGACCCAGAAAAACGCAAGCAAATATTCGATGAAATTCAAGAGATATTAGCAAAAGAAGTACCTTACGTTCCACTTTGGCAAAGTAAAGATTATGTATTTGCTCAAAACGGAATTACTGGGGTGCAATTAGATGCTACTCAGAATTTAATATATCGGAATCTTAAGAAAGAAGGTTAGAGGTTAAAGTTCAAAGGTTAAAGGTCAAAGGTCAAAGGTTAAATAATTTATTACTACTTGCTTTCAATTTCTAATCCGTCTTGGTAAAGTTTGGGGGACGGAAACCGACACCCCCAACTTTACCGCAAAATCTAAAATCCAAAATCCAAAATCCTATGTCTCGTTCAAAAGCTTTAGGCTATTACATAACGACTCGTTTGTTGCTGGCTCCGCTGCAAATCCTAACTATTGTGACTCTGGTATTTCTATTACTTAGAGCTACACCTGGTGACCCGGTTGATGCTATTTTGGGTGGTCGCGCTCCGGAAAGTGCGAAGAATGAATTACGTACACAATTAGGTTTAGATTTACCTTTGTGGATGCAATATTTTAGATACTTGGGTAATTTGCTAGTTTTCGATATGGGTGAATCTATCACCAGTCGAGGAGAGAAGGTTTGGAAGATTATTTGGGATTATTTTCCAGCTACGGCAGAGTTAGCGATATTTGGAATTGTTTTTGCTGTGGTTATTGGTATTGGTGTGGGTACGCTTGCGGCCTCTCGTCCGGGTACGAAGCTTGATTTGGGAGGAAGATTATTTGGTACTATTACTTATGCTATGCCAATGTTTTGGGCGGGAATGATACTACAGTTGATTTTCGCTGTTTGGTTGGGTTGGTTTCCTTTAGGAACTCGCTTTCCAGCAACTGCGACTGCACCAACAACTTTAACGGGATTATATACAATAGATAGTCTTTTAACTTTTAATTTCGGTTCATTTTTTACGGCTATTCAATATATAATCTTGCCTAGTTTTACCTTGGGGTTATTACTCAGCGGTATATTCGAGCGGATTGTGCGGGTGAACTTGACGCAAACAATGCAGTCGGATTATGTGGAAGCAGCAAGAGCGAGGGGAATTCAAGAAAGAAAGATTTTGATTTCTCACGCTTTGAGAAATGCATTGATTCCGGTGATTACGGTATTGGGATTAACCTTTGCTTCGTTGCTTGGTGGAGCGGTGTTGACCGAAGTAACATTTTCGTGGCCGGGATTGGCTAATAGATTGTTTCAAGGAATTAGCGAAAGGGATTATCCTACGGTACAGGGAATCATGATATTTTTTGGGACAATTGTTGTGATAGCGAGTATTTTAATTGATATTTTGAATGCTTATGTTGACCCAAGGATTCGGTATTAGGTAATTGGTAATTGGTAATTGTCGGGTGTGTTATCGCGGAGCGTAATGCACCTTTTTTATGTTGCACCAAAGTAATATCAAACCTTATGGAAATATATTTAATATGATTTTCTGAAAATCATTGATTTTTTGATATCTTCTTTAAACCCAGAAGGAAATTTTGTGTATTTATTATATCTAGCTTCATACCAAGTAGTTTTTGAATCATAAATAATTTCTTGTAAATCTACACTTTTTAATTTGGCTTCATTTAAAGAAGCTCCAGTAAAATTAGCATCGTTGAGATTGCCACTCAAAGCTACTTGCATCAGGTTAGCACTAGTTAAGTTTGCTGCCCTCAAATTTATTCCATACAGGATAGCTGATTTCAGGTTAGCGTCAGTTAAGTTTGCCTGTTGTAAATTAACATCATACAATCGTGCTAATTCCAAACTAGCACCACGCAGATTAGCTCGTTCTAAATTAGCTTTTTCCAGGTCAGCTTGTTCAAGGTTAGCTTTCCTCAAATCAGTATTACTCAAATTCGCACCGCTCAAATCCAAACCATACAAATTAACACCAGCTAACTTAGCACCCTTTAAATTAACTCCCTTAAGCGTCGCTTCATAAGTTACATTGCAGTTAAAATCACCAATTTCCGCAATACCCATTTTCCCTTTATCACCAACGTCATCCCGATACCTAAGTTCCGCACCAGTTAAATCAGCATTACTCAAATTGGCTCCATCTAATTTAGCTGCTGATAGTTCTGCACCTCGCAAATCAGCCCCAGCTAAATCCGCATTGCTCAAATCCGCACCGCTTAAGTCGCATTTGGGACATTTTTTCGTTTTGAGTAATCGTTTGAGGTGGCTTTCTTTATAAGTTTTTTTAGCATTACAATCCTGACAAGCTGATAGGAAAATAACGAATATTACTAAAATTATTGATTTAATTTTCATTAGTGATGTAGCAAGCCAAATTTATATTTTTGGCTGTTTCTAATACAAAGATTTCTCTTGTTATTGTTCCCAAATTCTAATGATAAAAACTAATATTGGAAAATTAAAATAATTTCTTTGAATAAAATATTTTTTGTCTAATTAAAGATTTATAATCCAAATCCTGTAACTATATTTAAAGCAGTTTGTATAGATTCCCAATATTCTTCTTCTAATACACCAACCATACCTAAAATACGACGATAATCTACAGAACGAATTTGTCCTACATCAATAAAACGTTCTTTATCCAATCCGTTTGCAGGAGTTGGTTTAACATTCACCACATATGGAGCCTCTTTACTTCCTGGTCGAAAGGGCATAACAATAGTTAATAGCCCATACTGATTCATAATGTCATTTTGGACTATTAGACAAGGACGTGTTTTTTGCACTTCAGCCCCTACTGTTGGGTCGAGCTTTACCCAACGAATTTCTCCTCGTCGATACGTTAAGTTATTCTGAGGCATTAATCCCATCTCCTACAACAGTATCCCAAGCAGCAATCTCAGCTTGATACTCTGAGTCTTGAGCATCCTCTTGTAGAGCGGTAATCATTTGAGATTCTAAATTACGACGACGATATTCTGCTAAAAGTGCGTTTATATAGGCACTACGATTACCTTTTGATTGAGAATCCACAAATTGCAAGATGTCATCTTCTAAAGTGATTGTGACTTTCTGCATTAGTCTTACTCAAATATATGACTTGTTTATCTTACCATTATTGTTATGGTGCTACCGTTGAACGTAACGTATGATTATCAGGACTTTGGTGCGTTAGAACAAAGTTCGTAACGCACCCTACAATACAATACCTTTCTGCATAATTTATCAACCCACGAAGATGGGTTTTGCTTGTGTAGCAGCGGTTTTAACCGCTGGGTAAATTAATCGCCTAAATTCTCAACCCAACTCACAAATCGCTTTCAAAACCTGCAACAATTCAACCGCTCGCTCGGATTCGACTAAGTTTAATGATGGCATTAACTGATATATCGGAGGATTTCCCTGTTGAATATACACAAATTGATAAATTCTTCCGTTTGTAGTTAAACCCCAAACTGATTTTTGATTTTCTAAACATTCATATGCATAAGTCAGCAATTGTGGTAAACCTTCAAATACATCAATACCGCTATTTTTTGATTCAATTACCAAAACCCAAAAATACGATTTAGCTGCATTTAATTTTGCTTTATTAACAGCTAAAATATCCAGCCTTCCTGTAACTTTTGTATCTTCATCTTCAATAACTATATCTTCAATATTTTCTTCTAAAGCAATTTTAATTGGAGAGCGATAAAAGCCAGCTAATCGCATTAGTGGAAAAACGGTTAAGGCTTTTACTAATCCTTCTAAAACTTTGCTTTCTATAATGTAATTATCAAAATCCGTGCGAATTTGTAATATTTCTTGTTGTTCAAATTCAGTTAAAGGTTCTAGAGATAATAATGATGTGAATGATTCATTGTATTGTCTTTGATAACCGAAAAGACGATGAATATCTCCTATTGATAAATTTTTACTTTGGAGAATTGCCATAAATTTATTTAGTTATTTATTTATGTGATTTGTAGCAATAATAATTCTTTCTCTAATACTATTTGCAACTTCCAACCAGCCTTCTATTGCATCTTTTAAATTAATCAAAACTTCTTCCATCGTTTCACCTTCAGTAATACAACCGGGGAGCGCTGGAACTTCAGCCCAATAACCACCTTCTTCTACTGGATGAATAATTGCTTTTATTTTCATCGGCTTTGATTTTCTTTAGTGATACCCAATTATGCTAACATTTGCCATAGATGAAAGGCTTTAAAAAGCGTCACAAGCCTAGTTTCAATCACCAAGTATTTTCACTTAACTAAAAAAAAACTACCTTTAAAAAATAATTCTTGAAAAATCAAAACTCAACATCCCTTCTTAACCCAAAACCGTTATAACAGGAAAAGAAGGCTGTAGATGGGGCAACAGTTCGATGGGATGGATTCCATTAAGAGAACGTATTGATGAATTACCTTTGGTCATTGCTGGACCAATTTTACGACGCACCGAACCGGATTCTGTGACGGTATGGGTGGCTTTAAAAGCAAGTCGTCATGTCACTTTAACAATATTTGATAAAAATCATAATTTTTTATTTGAAAGTACTAGAACTACGGCAAGAATTGGCATTAATTTACACGTTGTAGCGGTGACTGCTAATGCTTCATCAAATATACTTAAAAGCGGTGAAAATTATCTCTACGATTTACATTTTGGTAATGGAGAATTACTTAGCAGTCCTGGTATATTAACTGCGGCTGGTTCCCTTCAAGATATTAGTTATCCTCAATATACATTGCCTTCTTTCGCTTTACCTCCTAGCGATTTAAAAGATTTACGCATCATTCACGGTTCTTGTCGTAAACCCCACGGTGAAAGTTTAGATGCGCTTGCTTCTTTGGATAAAATCATCAAAGAAGCTTTAGAAAAAGACTCGAAAAAACGACCGCATCAACTGTTTTTAACTGGCGACCAAATCTATGCTGATGATGTTGCTGATGTATTACTTTTTATGTTGATAGATGCGAGTGAAACGCTGTTAGGATGGTCTGAAAAGTTACCTGATGTTGAAAACTTAGAGGAATTGAATCCGGGAAAACGTAATAATTTAGCAACTAAAACGGCTGGTTTAACGGCAAGTATTGGTAAACTAAATAACTTGACTGATATTGCGGAAAGTCATTTATTTACTTTCGGGGAATATTTGGCAATGCATCTGTTTGCTTGGAGCGATGTATTGTGGGTTGAACCTGAATTATTTCCAGATTTTACTGATATTAATTCGGAGCATTGGGAAGCTAAAAGTGATAAAAGAAAAGCTTATTCATGCGAAGTTGAGTATATTAAAGAATTTTGGTCAACTCTCAAAAATGTCAGACGTGCTTTAGCAAATATTCCTACTTACATGATATTTGACGACCATGAAGTCACTGACGATTGGTATTTGAATATGGCTTGGTGTTCTCGCATTCTTGACAAGCCCTTGGGAAAGCGGATATTGCAAAATGGTATGCTGGCTAGTGCGATTTGTCAGGCTTGGGGTAATACACCGGAGCAGTTTGAAAAGGGTACTAATGGTGAAGAATTACTCAAAGCTGCTGTAGCTTGGTCTGTTGGTGGTGGGGAAAATAAGCTTTTTGAGGAACAGATTGCTCTACGAATTGGTTTACCAAGTGTCGAAGATATTCAACAGAATTCGCAAAAGTTACCTCATTCCGATGCAGCGTTAACTTGGCATTATATTGTTAACGGCCCCAGCTATGAAGTTATAGTACTCGATACGCGGACTTGGCGAGAATTTCCCGGTAAAGATTTTGATTTTCCGGCTTTAATTAGCAAGGAAGGTTACGACGAACAAATATCAAAACAAGTGCGTGGAGATGATATTAAAATTAGTTTTGTAATTTCTCCCAGCCCTTTTATCGGAGTACCGTATATCGAAAATCTGCAAAAAATTGCTAAAGGAATTTACGAGAAAATTGGTAATGCTGCTTGGGGTTTTGATACAGAAGCTTGGGCTTTAAATAAAACTGCTTTTGAAAGAATGATTGCTAGGTTAGCGTTAAGAGCATTACCTAATTCAAAAAGTCGTGTAGTGTTTTTATCGGGGGATGTTCACTACAGTTTTGGTGCGCGTTTGCAATATAGTGCAATACATCCTTTTGAAAGTCCAGAATTCGTCAATTCAGAATTGCTAATTGCTCAATTAACCAGCAGTTCTTTAAAAAATGAAGTCGGGGGAATCGGTGGAAGCCATTCTGCTCACAGACAGGGTTTTATTCCTATTCGAGTCAACAGCGATTTACCAACAGCAGAAGTTTTGGGATGGGAAAATCAACAAGAGCAAGAAGTAACTATTGGTCATATGAGTTTGCTGGTCGAAGAACTATTTCAAAGCACCCCTTTAAAAATAAAAGGTACTCCTGGAATAATTGATTTAGTCAAACAAAGAAATAGTTTTCGGAAATTAGAAATTAATAAAAAACCTGAGTGGTGTTACAGAATTGATTTTATTGCATCAACAGACGAAGGATTAGAAAAACCAGAAACAGAAAATCAAGAAGCAGCTTCTGTGATTGCTCCATTTCCCGGAGAAAACCGCAAACCAGCTTTAGAAAAATATTTGTCAATGGCAAAAAATTATAGGGAATATCTTAGCAAGAAGGGACACGGTACAGAAATCGTCGGTTTAAATAATTTGGGTGAAATAAATTTTGAAATAATAGATGGTAAAGAGACAATTGTTCAAACCTTATGGTGGAGATTGGAAAGTTGGGAAGATGGCAAAATGTTAGAACCATTTCCATTAACCAGATGTGAAATATCTTTGGAATTTGATGATCAACAGCATCCGATGAGTGATGTGGTTAAGGAAGTTGAGAATAGTTAGGAGTTAGGAGTTAAGAGTAAGAATTAATAATGAAGAGTTAGGATTTAAGAGGTAGGAGTTATAAATCATAACCTTTAACCTTTGACCTTTAACCTTTAACCTGTTTCGATGGCAAGAATTAGCTACGGTTTACAAGTTCAGAAGCGAGCGAAGCATTTGCTTAAGTCACTTTTGATTTATGCAAATGACGATTTTGATATGTCTAATGAAGCTGTAGTTGATGCAATTCGTCCCAATATTAAAATTCGCTGGTTAACGGAAAAACGTCTGGTTATCAGAACTAAGGTGCGGTTTTTGCAAGAATTAACGGGGTTAATTGGTGATGAATCAACTTTAAAAGCAGAACAAATCAAAGAAGCACTTAAACGGTTTACTGATTTTATAGAAATTCTTGAAGATAATCGTACAGCTAAGGGTGGTTCGGAAAATTGGCATTTTACTCTGAATCTTTGGTTCTCTCGCTGGGACACTGAAGCGAATTTACAACAATTTGATAAGGAATGGGAAAAGAGGAAGGGAGGACAAGGAGACAAGGAGACAATTATTTTCCCCTCATCTCCCTATCTCCCCATCTCCCCATCTTCCCCCTCTCTCAATTGGAATGAAATTTGTCTTCAAACTTTAGAAAGAGATAATCACAAACGATTAACTACGAATCCCCTCACGAGTGCGGATGGTGTTACTTTTGCATTGGATGAAGTTTACGTTCCTTTGGGTTTGGTGAAACGAAATCAACGAGAAAGACGTAGTGGTGATGTTCATCCGGGAAGAGGTTCGCAATTATATGAGTCGGAAGATGGGGACGTTAACGAAACTTTAACGTTAGATAGTTTTCTAAAACAGTTGGAATCAAAAGATAGTAATCGGATTGCAATTTTAGGGGAACCTGGTGCCGGGAAAACAACGCTTTTACAAAAAATTGCTTTTAATATAGCTGAAAATACGCAATTTTTACCGATTTGGATTTCTCTTGCGGATTTACAGGGAAAGAATTTAGAAGATTATTTAATTGAAGATTGGTTAAAAGTAGCTACTCGCAAACGTCGTATTTCACCGGAGATGGAAGATGATTTTTGCGAACAGTTTAATCAAGGTCGGGTGTGGTTGCTGCTAGATGCTGTTGATGAAATGGCTATTGAGTCGAGCTTGGCTTTAAGTAAAATTGCTGATTATCTCAAAGGTTGGGTAGCAGATGCATCTGTAGTTATTACTTGTCGGTTAAACGTTTGGGATGCTGGAAAAAATGCTTTGTCGGATTTTGATACTTTCCGCAACCTGAATTTTACTTACGGTAATCCCAATTATTCGGATTTGATGGGGAAATTTATCAGTTGTTGGTTTCAACAGAATCCAGAATTAGGCGAAAATTTACGGACGGAATTAGAACAACCCACACGTAGAAGGATTCGCGATGCTGTGAAGAATCCTTTGCGATTAGCTTTGATGTGTCGTATTTGGGGATTAAGACGCGGTGGTTTACCTAATACCAGAGCGATGCTCTACGAACAATTTGTAGAAGCAATTTATGAATGGAAGCAAGATAGATTTCCTACCACATTAACTCAGAGAAATCAGCTAAATCAAGCGTTGGGAAAACTTGCTTTAATGGCCATTGCTAACGAGAAAACCAAGTTTCGTCTCAGACATCGTTTTGTATGCGAAATATTGGGCGCACCTGATGAAGGTATGTTTCAATTAGCACTTCAAATCGGCTGGCTCAATCAAGTAGGAATATCAGAAGCTCAAGGAGAAAAAGTATACGCATTTTATCATCCAACATTTCAAGAATACTTTGCAGCTTTAGCAATCAACGATTATCCATTCTTCTTAAATTCTTCCCCCTCTCTCCCAATATTCGAGTACCAATGGAAAGAAGTAATTCTTTTATGGTTTGGTAGAGAAGATATACCAAAATCAAGTAAAGAGGAATTTATCAAGGATTTAATTGAATTTGAAGACGGTTGTGGTGGTTTTTATAGTTATCAAGCTTATTTTTTAGCAGCAGAAGGAATTGCTGAATTTGCAGATTGTTCTTTATGTGAAAGCATTTTAAAACAATTGATAAAATGGCGATTTGGTTATTTTCATCCCACACAAAGAAGATGGTGGAGATATCCTTCACCAATTGCGGAAGCAGCAAGGGTTACATTATTAAAAACCGACCGTAGTTGTGCAATTACTGCTTTAGAAGAGTTTATTGAATTGAATCAAAGCGATTTTGATACTTGGAACGCTGCTTATAGTTTGGGAAAAACATTCGACCCTGGGAACCAAATAGCAATTTCAACCTTAGAAACTATTATTGCATCCTTTTATCACGAAAATTTTCGCTTACAAGCAGCAGACAGTTTAGCCAAAGTTCAACCGGAAAATTCTATCGCAATAACAGCTTTAACTAATATAATCGAGTCAACTAAAAAAGAATCCATCCGTAGAAAAGCAGCATTTAGTCTTGGTAAATGCGAACCAGGAAATAAGTTGGCAATTTCAACTTTAGAAAAAATAATTACTTCCTCAACGAACAAACAGCAACCACAATTTGCAGCAGATAATTTATTAACCATTTCTCCAGATAATCAGCTTGCTTTAAACGTAAACGCAATTAATCAGAAAAAAACTAAAAATAACAATATTCAACAACGAAAATCCAATAGTCAATTCAAAAATAAATCGAAAAATCACGATAAAGCAATTGCAGCTTTAGTTGAAGGAATAGCAACTGCAAAAAACGATGATGCAAAAAGACGTAGAGCTTCTAGCTTAGCGAAATTAGAACCGCATAATCAACTTGCTTTTAATACTTTAATAAATTTAGTTAAATCAGCAAAAAAAGATTCAGACAGAAAAAATGCTGCTGAAGATTTAAAAAAAATTATTGATAACGAACAAATGTCGAAATTAATCGCGTCTTTAAAAGATTGTTTTTTAGAAGAAATTAATGAAACGAATTTAGAAGCATCTAAATACTGTTATAAACTGCTGTGGTATTGTGCCGAGAAGATGAATTATGAGAATTTTTATCGAGCTTGGAATGGGGAGAATGATAAACATTAACCAACTGCATATTCAACATATTTTCTAAGTTCTGGAGGATGAAAACCAGGAACAATAAGTTTATAGGACTTACGCACGGGTAACGTAACTATAGTCATTGCGACGTAAGGAAGCAATCCCAAACGCTGTAAAATCGTAGCGAGTGTAAGTCCTGGTTTAGTTGCTCCTAAATCAACAAATAGCTCTCTTAATCCCCATTTCAACTTTAAAGGGTCGTCAGTAATTACCCAACCTTCTTTTTGAAGAGCATTTACTACCATATTATGATAGATATCTTTGGCAGGCATTTAAGATACTCCTTTGAGGAATACATATAATTTTGAATTAGATTAACTTAAAAATTTAATTATAATATTCGATAATACGTCTCAACCTAAACTAATATTTACTATCATATCTAATCTAAAACAGAATATAATTTCTTTATTAGTAGTCGCGCTAAAGCACTGACATTTTTGGCGCTAAAGCGCAACTACGAACGAACTTTTTAAAAAGCCTGCACCCATTCTTTTACAAAGTACTCAGTCCAAATCCCATTTTTCCAATAAGGGTCATTTTCTACTAATTTACGTACCTTTTCTTCATCTTCTGCTTCGTAAATCCCAAAAACTTTAGTAGCATCCTTTGTTGGTCCTAAAGTAACTAAAACACCATCTTCTTTCTGCTTTTTTAATCCATCTAAATGGTCTTGACGATAAGGAGCACGTTTTTCTAAAACGTTTTCGCAGTAGCTGCCCCACATTATATATTTAGTCATGATTTATCAATTAACAATTATCAATTAACAGGTCAAAGGTCAAAGGTTAATAATTCCTAATTCCTAACTCCTAACTCCTAACTCTTAACTCCTAACTCCTAACTCCCTTAATCCAAAATCTAAAATCTAAAATCGATTAGCTTCTTAAACTTACTCCAAATTTCTCCACTAAACTATCTCTTACCTTTTGATGTACTGGTTCAACATCTGCATCTGTTAATGTACGCTCTTGGGAACGATAAATTAAGCGAAATGCTAAACTTCTTTGTCCTTCGGGTACGTTTTCTCCACGATATTCATCAAACAGTTCTACAGAATCTAATAAACTTTTACCGGCTTTGGTAATTGCTTTTTGAATCTCGGTTACTGTTAAGTTAACTGGTGCAAAAAATGCGATGTCTCTATCAGATGGTGGATAGGTTGAATAGGATTTGAATTTGGGTGTCAATATTTCATCTTCATCAATCGCATCTAACAGTACTTCTAAACTTAATTGAAATACATAAGTATCGTCGGGTAAATCTTTTTCGCTGCGAAGTTGGGGATGTACTTGTCCGAATACTCCTAATCTGTTTCCTCCGACCCAAAGCGAAGCAGTACGTCCGGGATGTAAGCGTTCGTCACGTCTATCTGGCTGGTATTCTACTTCTAATCCCATTCCTTTGAAAACGCTTTCTAAAATACCTTTGCTTTCAAACCAAGTTATGGGTTTTTGACTACCTCCACTCATCCATTTACTGGAAGTGATATCACCTCCAATAATTCCTGCTACAGTATCTGCTTCTTGAAAACCGTCTTCTTCTTGCCAAAATATTTTTCCGATTTCAAAACCGTTGAGCGCACCGTTTCCTTGTTGGATATTATATTGAAATGCATCAATTAAACCGGATATCAAATCGGTTCTCAATGCTGAATATTCTGCGAACAAGGGATTACTAATAACTATCTGTCTGTCTTCTCCAGGTTTCACCAAAGAGTAGTGCATTAATTCGGTTAATCCGGTAGCGCGGAATGCTGCTCGTAATTTACGAACTAATTCTTGGTCTACTGGTAAATAACCAACTTCTGGTTTTTCTGGTAATGTATCGCAAAGGTTGTCGTAACCATACAAACGAGCAATTTCTTCGATTAAATCAATTTCTCGCTCTAAGTCTCTGTAACGATATGCTGGTACGTTTACGGCCCAAGTTCCATCACCGGAAACAGTTAACCGACATCCCAAAGCTGTTAAAATTCGCTCAACGTCTTCTCCTTTAATTTCCCCGGTTTCTTCTTCTCCTAAATCTACAGGACCAAGTATTTGATTCACTCGGTCTAAACGCAATTCAACCGAACGAGACCAACCCGAATCGGGACGGGTATCGGAAATTTCTTGAGTTGTTAAACTACCACCAGCAATTTCTGCTATCAAAGATAAAGCACGACGACAAGCAATTTCTAATTCAGCATGATTTACTCCTCGTTCGTACCTGGTGGAAGATTCGCTTCTCAAACCAGCGTTACGAGATGAGCGACGAATCACAGCATTATCAAATAAAGCTGCTTCTAAAACTAAACTTTCGGTTCCGTCGTGGACTTCGCTTTCTTCTCCACCCATAACTCCTGCTAGAGCGACGGGTTTGTTATTAACGGTAATTAATAAATTTTGAGTTGATAATTGACGGGTTTTCCCATCCAGGGTTTTGAAATTTTCCCCGTTATTAGCAAACCTTACCCCAATACTAATATCCTCGCTGCCAGCAATTGATTCCAATCGCTTGCGGTCAAATGCATGTAAGGGCTGTCCCCATTCCAACATCACATAGTTAGTAATATCAACTATGTTGCTAATCGGTCTAACTCCCGCAGATAATAACCTTTGCTGCAACCAGTCGGGAGAAGGAGCGATTTTAACTTGTTCAATAACCGTTCCAATATAGGTAGGACAAGCTTTAGTATCATCAACTTTGATACCCAAATTTCCCGCACCTTGAGGAATCGATAGTTCTTCAGGTTGGGAAATTTTCAATTGGGCCCCAGTTATTGCTGCAACTTCCCTTGCTATCCCCACCATACTCAAAGCATCGGCACGATTTGCGGTAGCGGTGACATCTAAAATTACATCGTTCAAACCCAACAGCGGACGAACATCAGCACCGATTTTAATATTTTCCCCAGAAAAAATATGAATTCCGTCTACATCGGTAGGTAAACCCAATTCTTCCAAAGAACAAATCATTCCTTGAGAAGGTACTCCCCGCAATTTAGCAGGTTTAATCTTTAAATCTTTGTTTGGTAAGTAAGTACCCACGGTTGCAACTGGCACATATATATCTGCACGGACGTTGCTAGCACCGCAGACAATATTTAAATTTTCGCCTTTTCCTACGTCAACTTGGCAAACACTTAATTTATCAGCATTTGGATGCTGTTCGCGCCCGACAACTTTGCCGATCACAACCCCATCAGCCCAAGTTCCACGGTCTTCAATATCCTCTACTTCAAACCCTGCCATAGTCAGTGTTTCTGCGAGGTCTTCTGGACTTAGTTTTAACTCTACAAGTTCTTGCAACCAATTTAAAGAAATACGCATGGAATATATGTCGATTATGCCAATAAAAATAGCGATTAAATAAATACGCACAGACTATTTTAAATGGGAATGGGTCATTGGCAATGGGGAAGTAATAATTAAATCGCTACTTAGAAACCCGGTTTTTTGAAAAAACCGGGTTTCTTTTTTTGATAAATGCCGATACTAGAGTTGGCTGATTTTTATTTTAAAGTTATTAAACTAACATTAGCTAAAGTATAATTTGTTTTTTAACGTTATTTTTGAGTGATAAATTAAATAATTGATTGTATACAATAAAACAGAATATTTTTTATAAATTTGATTCTTGGTTAAGATAAATCTGAAAAGTCATAAAAGTCATTACGTATAAATTTATTAATATATTTAACAGCCTTTAACGATGGTTAATACATGCTCAATAGTTATATTGAATTTTGAGTAGATACACTGTAGAATAATATTAGTAAATGAAATAACTAAAAAATAATTGATTTTACAGCCCCAATTAATTGCTGTCTGGTAAAAGGTTTTGTCAGATAAAAATCTGCTCCTTGTCTCATTCCCCAGATGCGGTCAATATCCTTGTCTTTAGAACTACAAAAAATAATCGGAATTTTTCTCGTATCTAAATTCTTTTTTAGCTTACGGCAAAATTCAAAACCACTCATTCCTGGCATTACTACATCTGTAATAATTGCATCTGGTTGATGCTGTCGTGCTTTTTCAAAGCCTTCTTTACCATCATTTGCTCTGATGACAGTGTATCCACCTTCCTGTAAAAAAATGTTCATTAACTCCATTTGAGAAGGAGTATCTTCAACAACTAAAACAGTAGCCATTTTGTTTCCTTACTATTCATACTTGCTAGACATTTACTCAAACCGTTTTCTATCAAAACGAATCATTGATAGAGTTGGGTTGTCACGAATTTATAACCGATATCATCTAAACAAATCAAGTTAAATGCATAAATACCATTTTGAGTAAATCCGCACGAGTAAACGGTTTAGTTAAATAACCACTTGCTCCCACTAATCTTGCTTTTACTTTGTCTACAAATCCTTTACTTCCCGTTACCATAACAATAGGAGTATTTTTGAATTTGGAATTGTTGCGGATTATCCGGCATAGTTCATAACCATCAATTCCTTCCATATTCAAGTCCAATAAAATCAAGTCTGGCTGATGTCGGATAATTGACATTACAGCTTTGAGGGGATTATCTATAGTTACAACAGAGAAACTTTCATCTTCTAGGAAACGACTAATTTCTTTGAGCATTACCGGACTATCATCTACGGAAACAATTTTATAAACTTTCTGTGGTGCTAAGTTTTCTTTTTGGGAAACAGCTTTAATATTCTCTAGATTTTTATCTTTCTCAGTTTTAGTGTTTTCTTTAGAAGTGGAAACACGCTGGGAACCGGGCTGAATGGTTACTTTATTAACAGGTATTCTTTGTTTCGGAGGAGGAGCGATATGTTTTTGTTCGGTATTGCTTTTTGCTAAATTAAGTTGGGAGTTAGCTATTTCTTCCGTATTCTCTTGCTTTACCTTTGTAGGAGTATGGGACAACAAAACATCGGTTTTAGGTAGCTTATCAAATGGTGGGTCTGGTTCGTGGAGTAGAATTGCTCCGCTTTGGATATATGGGTATAAGCTTCTTGCTAGCTGAAGTTCATCTTGATTCATGATTACAGCAAGATGACGCAGGCTAAAACCCTTCATCCAATTTAATAAATTTGGCTGAACTTCCGAGATTTTCTGTACTTGAGTTTTTGTGTTAACCCACAGATAAGGACGCTGAAATGGAGAAGTAATTTGTGGATTTAATTTATGCCAAGATTGCAGTCTATCCTGAGAAAATGATAATAGCTTTTCGGCATCTAGTCGGCAAATTTTAGGAGATAAATTTAAATGTTTATGAAATTTATAAGTACCTTTTTTTATTAATAAAAATGATTCTATTACTTCTTTGACTAACTCTTGAATTAATATAGCTGCTTGTGTGGGGTTCAAATATTTCTGATTAACTAACCAGCAAATAGCTTGATAATCTGAAGGTTGTTGAGGAGATATTGATTTATCACCATCTTCTACTGTTTTCTCTGACAAACGCTGCGAATCTGGTTCAAACATCATCCGCAATTGTACGCGAATTTCACTGGTTAAAGCCGGTATTTGAGCCGAAAGCCTACGTAGATGACGCTCAAGCCTATCAAAGGGTTCTACAGAATGAGTTGCATAGGCTATTTTTCCTTCTTCTAAGTAAATCCACCAGTTAACAGAATTACTTTGAATTTGTAAACAAGTGTTCTCAAAACAACTAGATAAGTGTCTTAACAAACTTAAAGGGGGCAATTTTGTAAAAGTCGCAAAATTATTCATATAGGATAGAGAATTAGAGTAAATAAGACTAAATATTTGTAAACATCAATTCAACCCAATTAAGTATAAAAGAGTAATAATTCTTTATGAATTCACAGTTGGCTCTTCTAACATGGACATATTACCAGCTAAAAATATTACATTCTACTTTAATTGTTACATTTGTTTTTAGAATATATGAACCTCAATACATCACATGTGCTGTTTAAAACAACTATTTATTAAAGGATGTTAATTATTAACTCTCATCAAGCGCAAAATATATTTTTCAAACCTTGTAAATTTCATCTAAGCTGAGTTTTTTCTACATCTAATCTTTAAGTTTCTAAGTATGCATGAGTACGAAATTATTGTATTCTAGACTTATTATGTATATAAACCCATAATTGCCCAAACCATCGCTAATCCGCATTCCATAAAAATGCTGATGATTTAGCAAAGAAATAGTAAAGCTATGTCGAAATTTATAAGTAATAATGCATTAGTAATTTACGAACCTTTGTAAAAATAAGCATTGTCTAAACTGCCACAACGATGGCTTATTTAGAGCTTTAAACTATATACTTTGTACAACCGAAAATCAAACCTTAGAACTTCAATATAACACTGAAAGTTATGTCCGATACCTTAAGACTAGACGAAGTAGTTGATTTCGCGGAGAACCCGGAACCTCGTTGCCCATGCGTACTGTTGTTAGATACATCTGGCTCTATGCAAGGAGCGCCAATAGAAGCATTAAATCAAGGCTTGCTTAGTTTTAAGGATGAACTGACAAAAAATCCATTAGCATCAAGAAGAGTCGAAGTATCTATTGTTACCTTTGATAGTAATATCAACGTAGTGCAAGATTTTGTCACTGCCGACCAATTTACTCCGCCCATCTTAACAGCACAGGGATTAACTACCATGGGTGCTGGTATTCACAAATCTTTAGATTTGATTCAAGAGCGTAAAGCTCAGTATCGGTCTAATGGTGTTGCTTACTACCGTCCTTGGATATTTATGATCACCGATGGCGAACCCCAGGGAGAACCAGATGAAGCTGTTGAGCAGGCATCACGGCGCTTGCAGGGCGACGAGACAAATAAGCGTGTTGCTTTTTTCTCTGTGGGAGTGGAAAATGCTAACATGGCGCGGTTAAGCCAATTAGCCGTTCGTACTCCCCTAAAGCTGAATGGATTAAACTTCGTCGAAATGTTCGTCTGGTTATCTGCTAGTATGTCAGCAGTTTCTCATTCTAAAGTAGACGAACAAGTTGCTTTACCGCCAATTGGTTGGGGTTCTGTTTAATATAGTGCAAGTACAGCAATTAAACAGCCCGAGATATTGGTGAGTTTATGAATAGTTCAATACAAAAGCTTCATTGGCGAGTAGTAGGTGCATCAGTTTGTGGAACGAGCCACGTGAAGAACTCTCAGCTTTGTCAAGATGCCCACCATTGGGAGATGTTGCCAGATAATATATTGGTAGCAGCAGCCGCAGATGGCGCTGGTAGCGCGAGTCTGGGGAAGGTTGGGGCAATGGTTGCTGTAGAAGCGGCTATTGAGAATATATCTATTAAGGAGGTTAACCAAGACATTCTTGCTTCGGATAATTCGGCAAGGTCTTTACTAAGTGAAGCAATTTTGGCTGCAAAAACAGCAGTCGAAGAAGAAGCAATAGCTTCCAATAGACCACCCAAAGATTTAGCGACAACCTTGATTATTGTAGTAGCCACACCTACAGTTGCTGTGGTAGCTCAAATAGGAGATGGTGTTGCTGTTGCTAAAGATAGCATGGGTAACTTAACAGCTTTAACAGTTCCTGATAGTGGCGAATATATTAACGAAACTAGTTTTTTAACTTCACCCACAGCTTTAGATTCGGTACAGGTCAACGTATGGAGACAGGGTATTACTAATATTGCACTTCTTACTGACGGGTTGCAAATGCTGGCGATTAATATGTCTGTAGGATTACCGCACAAGCCGTTTTTCTTCCCTTTGTTTGATTTTGTCGCTAAAGCCCAAGAGCTAAAAGGAGCAAAAGAGCAATTAGTAAAATTCTTACGTTCCGATAAGATTACACAGCGTACCGATGACGATTTAACTTTAATAATAGCAGCATTAAGCGATTCATAAAGCCATTAACTGTAGCTGAGAACCGCAGTCAAATTTAAACAATAAAAGTGTAATTTAAAAATGCAGGTACTACACTGTCTTCCCAATCAAAAAATTGTTCCGATTAATCTCAGTGTAAGCTTAGGGCGTGGTGGTGAAGCGTGCATCTACACAGTACCATCAGATGGTGAAGCTGTTGCCAAAGTTTACCATAAGCCCGATACCCAAAAGGCTCGTAAGCTCGAAGTAATGGTTCTCAACCCACCGGAAAATCCGACAGCATCTTTAGGACATATTTCTATTGCTTGGCCCAACGAACTGATTCGAGCCGCAGACGGTAGTAATGATATTATTGGTTTTACGATGCCGCGCATTCGGGGAATGCGTCCCGTCATCGATTTTTATAATCCTAGGACTCGCCGTCAACACTGTCCTTTATTTAATTATCAGTATCTGCTTCGCACTGCTCGTAACTTGGCTGCGGCTTTTGCTGCTTTACATGCTAGTGGATATTGCGTTGGTGATGTTAACGAATCGAATATTTTGGTTAGCGATACAGCTTTGGTGACTGTGGTAGACACCGATTCGTTTCAAGTTCGCGACCCACAGACCAACATTGTTTATCGCACTCCTGTAGGTAAACCCGAATTCACCCCTCCAGAGCTACAAAACAAAACATTTTCCGAGTGCGATCGCGCGACTCCCCACGATTTATTTGGATTAGGGGTACTGATATTCCAACTGTTGATGGAAGGTACCCATCCCTTTTCGGGAATATACCAAAGTGTAGGGGAACCCCCACCATACGAAGCCCGTATTGCTAAGGGACATTTTACTTACAGCGTAAATCGGCGGGTACCTTATATTCCTACACCGATTGCACCATCTTGGGAAGTTCTTCATCCCACCTTGCAACAGCTTTTTGTACGATGTTTTGAAGATGGTCATAGCAACCCAAATATTCGTCCAAACGCTCAAACCTGGCTGTTAGCTTTAGCTGAAGCAGAAGATGCTCTACGTACATGTCAGAAAAATCCCCAGCATCTGTACAGCAATCACCTGCATAAATGTCCTTGGTGCGAACGTAGCGCAAAACTAGGTGGAAGAGACCCTTTTCCATCAATTCAAGATGTTGCAGCCAAGAAACACTTAAAGCCGCGTCCCAAACCCAAGCGCAGACGCACTACAACAACTCCAAGAAGAAGAACTGCTGCTACAGTCCCTACTTCAAGAATCAATCCGAAGTATCGTTCGACCGCTAGAAGGATTTCCTACCAACAGCCAAACAAGCAGCCTAAATTTTACCCATTCGTTTTATGTTTGCTTGGATTTTTGACATTGGGCTATGTGGATATAGTTACTAAATTTACAACATCCAACGTTGAAGAAAATCAATATACTCAACAAACTTTAATTAGCTCTAAATCAACCGAGACTAAAAGTAGTTTTCAGGATTATTATAAAGAAGGCCGCGCAGCATATGCAGGTCAAAAATACGAAGAAGCCATTGCTAATTTTGCTCAAGCAATACAAAAAAATCCCGACAGTGCAAAAGCTTACGTTAATCGTGGAAATTCGCACTATAACTTAAAAGAGTATGAAGCAGCGCTGACAGATTACACTCATGCTCTTAGATTAAATCCCAACGCAATAAAAGCTTTTGTTAATCGTGGTAACGTTCGTTATATGCTCGCCGAATATAGCAGCGACCCTGACAAAGAATACAAATTGGCAATTGAGGACTACAACCAAGCACTAAGAATCGACCGAGATGAGGTGGAAGCCTATATTAGACGAGGTATTGTACGTTCTCAAATAGCAAAATTCTCCGGTGATTCACAGAAAGATTATTTAAGAGCTATTGACGATTTTAATAAAGCATTAACAATCAGTCCTTCTAGACCAGAAGCTTTTTATCAAAGAGGTTTAGTTCGCTATCAACTAGCACAATATAGCAGTAACTTCGAGCAGGAATATAAAAATGCTCTTAAAGATTTCAACCAAGCATTGCAGTTAAATTCTAGATTGCCAAAAGTGTATTTAAAGCGAGGTTTAGTTCGCTACGAACTTGCACAGTATGGTGGAGGGGAGTCGAATGCATATCGTCAGCAAGCAATAGAGGATTTACAAAAAGCAGCTAAAATTTCTCTTGAAAAAGACGATATGGATAATTACCAGCAAGCTCTGAGCAGTATCTGTGTGGTTGTTGATAATAAATGCGATACTTTATTTCAAAAAACAAGTGTAGTAGAGCAATAACGGTTGATTTTCTTGTATATTGATACCAGATAGCTGAGCAATACTTTTGTATTATAAATGCTTCAATTTATATAATAAGCGCGGATGCGGTACTATGTCGCATCCGCGCTTATTAATTATCTACTGTTTGACTGCATAAAATATGATGAATTAAAAGGTTCGTAGTTGCGCTATGTCCTCCGGACATAGCGCAACTACGAACCTTTTACCCGTCAGAATCAATAGCGCTAACGTATTATCTAATCGCTACTGCAAGTTAGCTTATCAGTTCGCGACAAACTCAAAAACGTTCTCCTAATTAATAAAATAAACATATTTTTAGTGCTTCCCGTTTCTTGCTTATCCCCAATTACACGACCAAGGAACATAATATAAAAACTTAATTCAATATCAAAAAGACTTATATAAGCATTTCGCTACCGAATAAAAGTCATATTTTTTACTCTTCGTATGTAAAATCACTAGATTGTATAAGCTCAAATAATCCACTGTTTTATTCAATTACCCATTGTTTATTGCCAGATATATTGAAGATTTAATGACAAAGACATGCCAGATGCTATATCGTCTGCTTCCTATTTATGGTCTAATTGTGTAGCTCTGATAAATCGTAAATATCTAATTAAGACAAAAGCAGATGACAACTAGTTGAGAGTCATTAATATAAAAATTCTGCTTCATCGATTCTTTGGAATCACAGCGACAAGTAAATACTAAGTTGTTTGAACCGCTAGATTATTTTCAGACGTGGAGCCAAAGCGAGTATATCAGCAAAATTAGCTCTCTTCTTGCCTTTAGAGTCTGGTTTTGCATAGAGGAATAATTTACTTATTTACTTTTTTTCAGAGAATAATAAGTAATTATCCGGACTTGATATAATGCTCTTTAGACAAATAACGCAGAAAATTTATCATCAATTAATAGATTGTTTTTCTGTATTTTTTATATTAAAAAAACTTGATATAGCTTTATTTATACTTAACTTTATAGAAGTAGATAAAGTAATTTTGTGTTTTTTAATCTGATAGAATCAAAACCTTTGAATTGTCGTTTTATGACAAAACCAAGCTTTTTCATTTTTTCATAGACAAAACAGCTATATTTATCTGGTCTTTACAATTTCCGGTAAAAATACGGTTAGATTATATACTGAGAAAATCAAAAAAATGGTTTTTTCAGCCTGAATCATAAGAGAACTATTCAATCATCTACCTTAAAAAAATTAGAGGCAATTTTTATGAAAGCAGTAATTTTGGCTGGAGGTCTGGGTACACGCTTAAGTGAAGAAACTAGCGTTAGACCAAAACCAATGGTAGAAATTGGTGGTAAGCCAATTCTTTGGCATATCATGAAAATTTATTCTGCTCACGGCATTAATGATTTTATTATCTGCTGTGGTTACAAAGGTTACGTTATTAAGGAGTATTTTGCTAACTACTTCTTGCATATGTCAGACGTAACTTTTGATATGCGTTTTAACCAGATGAACGTACATTCTGGATATGCCGAACCTTGGCGGGTTACTTTAGTAGATACAGGGGATAATACCTTAACGGGTGGAAGATTAAAGCGAGTTAAGGAACATATTGGTAACGAAACTTTCTGCTTTACTTATGGTGATGGTGTTAGCAACGTTGATATCACTAAAATTGTTAAATTTCATCAAGAACAGCAGACTTTGGCAACTTTAAGTGCTGTTCAACCACCAGGACGTTTTGGTGCAATTGTTCTAGGACAAGAACAAACAAAAATTACCAGCTTTAGAGAAAAACCAGAAGGAGATAACGCTTGGATCAATGGTGGCTTTTTTGTCTTAGAACCTCAAGTCATTGATTTTATAGAAGATGATACTACCGTTTGGGAAAAGCAGCCATTAGAAAAGCTAGCTGATATGGAACAGCTATCTGCTTACAAGCATGATGGTTTTTGGCAACCCATGGATACTTTAAGAGATAAAAATTATTTAGAAAACCTTTGGAAGAATAACGAAGCTCCTTGGAAGGTTTGGTAAACCAATTGTAAAGACGTAGCAGTGCTACGTCTCTACAAAATTGATTTTTAATTGTTTGATTAATCTTGATTACTTTATTTACATAGTTACAGGGGAACCGATTAACAAATGTATGATTTTGCGATTGTAGGTGGGGGTATTGTCGGTCTTTCTACCAGCATGGCATTGGGAGAGCGCTATCCGAAAGCAAGAATTTTGGTCTTAGAAAAAGAAAACCAAGTAGCTTTTCATCAAACTGGTAATAATAGCGGTGTAATTCACTCTGGTGTTTACTATAAACCTGGTAGCTTCAAAGCCAAATTTTCCCGCGAAGGTTGCCGTTCGATGGTGAAATTTTGCCAAGAACACGGTATTGACCACGAAGTCTGCGGTAAAGTTATTGTTGCAACTTCTCCAGAACAGCTTCCTCGTTTAGAAAACCTCTATAAGCGAGGTTTAGAAAATGGTTTAGAAGTTAAAAGGATTACCAGCGAAGAAGTTAAAGAAAAAGAGCCTCACGTAGCTAGCGTTGCTGGAATTTGGGTATCATCAACTGGCATTGTAAATTACAAGCAAGTTTGTCAAAAATACGCAGAAATTATCCAAAAACAAGGCAGCGAAATTAAATTCAACACCAAAGTTGAGAAAATAGTTGCTAGCGGTCAAAATCAGGTTTTGGAAACCAACAACGGCAGTTTTGAAACTCGTTTCGTAATTAACTGTGCTGGTTTGTATTCCGACCGTGTAGCCAAATTAGGAAACGTTGACCCCCAGGCTAAGATTGTACCTTTTCGGGGTGAATATTACGAACTGACTCCAGAGAAACGTCACCTGGTTAAAGGTTTGATTTATCCGGTTCCCAACCCAGATTTTCCCTTCCTCGGGGTTCACTTTACTCGGATGATAGACGGTACGGTTCATGCAGGACCAAATGCCGTACTTAGTTTGAAGCGGGAAGGTTATAAGAAAACAGATTTTAATCTAAGAGATTTTGCGGAAGTGATGAGTTATCCAGGATTCTGGAAGCTTGCTGCAAAACACTCAGATGAAGGGATTAAGGAAATTATTCGTTCCTTTAGTAAAGCAGCATTCGTGAAAAGCTTGCAACAACTAATTCCGGAAGTGCGGTCGGAAGACGTTATTCCTACCCACGCAGGAGTTCGCGCTCAAGCTTTGATGAACGACGGGAAATTAGTAGACGACTTTTTGATTGTTAAAGGTCAAAACTCCGTTCATGTTTGCAATGCTCCTTCTCCAGCAGCTACCTCTTCCATCGAAATTGGTAAAGCTGTAGCAGCAGAAGTTCCTGAATTCGCACATCTCACATCCGCAACGGTCAATTGCTAAAAATTGACTCGTAAAAAACTCTCATTTAAACGACAAATAATTAATAGGAATCAAAATCAATGAAAATTCTCGTTACTGGTACAGAAGGTTATCTCGGTTGTTTGTTAGCTCCCTTGTTAATTGAGAAGGGACATGAAGTAGTTGGTGTTGACACTGGTTATTACAAAGTTGGCTGGTTGTATAACGGTACTGAAACTACTGCTAAAACCTTAAATAAAGATATCCGTCATATCTCCTTGGAGGATTTACAAGGGGTAGAAGCTATAGTTCACATGGCCGAACTATCCAACGACCCCACCGGACAATTATCTCCAACTATTACTTACGATATCAACCATGTAGGTTCGGTTCGTCTTGCTAAATTAGCCAAACAGGCTGGTGTACGTCGCTTCGTATATATGTCTTCCTGTAGCGTTTACGGTGTTGCTACCGAGGGTGATGTTACCGAGAAATCTCCGGTTAATCCCCAAACTGCTTATGCAGAATGTAAAACAATGGTAGAAAGAGATGTTCAACCGCTTGCTAGCGATGATTTTTCTCCTACCTTTATGCGGAATGCAACTGCTTTCGGTGCTTCCCCAAGAATGCGCTTCGATATTGTTTTAAATAACTTGGCTGGTTTAGCTTGGACTACCAAGGAAATTAAAATGACCAGCGATGGTACTCCTTGGAGACCATTAGTTCATGCTTTGGATATTTCTAAAGCTATTATCTGTGCTTTGGAAGCTCCTCGCGATATCGTTCACAACCAAATATTTAACGTCGGAGACACCGCTAATAATTATCGAGTTAAAGAAATTGCGGAATTCGTTGCTGATGCGTTTCCCGGATGTAAATTGAGCTTTGGTGATAACGCTTCCGATAACCGCAGCTATCGAGTTTCTTTTGAGAAAATCAATACTGTTTTACCTGGATTTAAGTGCGATTGGGATGCGCGTTCGGGAGCGAAGCAATTGGCTGAAGTGTTTAACCAAATCGACATGACCGAGGAGATATTTTTCTCTAGAGGTTTTACTCGTTTGAAGCAGTTAGAGTATTTGATTCGCACTCAGCAAATCGATAAAGACTTCTTCTGGGCTAAGAAGTAAGACCAAAATTCAAGCTACAAAATCCAAATAATTCAACTGAATAAAAATAGGTACGGATATTTGATATTTCCGTACCAGCACATCAAAAAATTCAATTATTCCAATATTCCAAAACTGTTGCCATGATTTTTACCGAAACCGAACTTAAAGGTGCTTACACCATTGATTTAGAACAGAAGCACGACCACCGTGGTTTTTTCGCGAGAACTTTCTGTGCTAAAGAACTGGAAGCTCATGGTTTAAAACCAGTAGTCGCTCAGTGTAATTTATCTTTTAATCATAAAAAAGGTACTTTACGAGGAATGCACTATCAAACAGCACCAGCAGCAGAAACAAAAATAGTTCGCTGTACTAAAGGTGCTATTTACGACGTAATTATCGATATGCGTCCCGAGTCTCCTACTTATCTACAGCATTTCGGTGTTGAATTAACAGCAGACAACCACAAGGCTTTATACGTGCCTGAAATGTTTGCTCACGGCTACCAAGCATTGACTGATGGCTGTGAAGTTATGTACATGGTCGGTGAGTTTTATACTCCAGGATATGAAAAGGGTTTGCGCTACGACGACCCATTTTTCAATATCCAATGGCCTATTGAAGCTACCGAAATGTCTGAAAAAGACACTAAATGGCCTTTGATGAGAATGATGACCGTTGGTGGTGCTTCATAATCGCTACTTCGATTTAAATCTAAACAAAGTTTGCGATCGCCAAAAGGTAAAGTCTTTAGAACCTAGTTCCCAGGGACATCCTGGGAACAAAAACCAAAGAAAACAAAAAAGTTATTAACCAAACCAGGATATCTAGCAGGAGTCAAATTTATGATTATTATAGACAACGCTTTACAAAAACGCGCCGAAGCAGGAAACCCAGTCAAGGTAGCCATGATTGGTGCGGGTTTTATGGGTCGCGGAATTGCTAACCAAATTGCTAACTCTGTTCCTGGAATGGAATTAGTGGCGATTTCTAATCGCAGTGTGGATGCTGCGAAAAGAGCTTATAGTGAGGCTGGAATTGAGGATGTTAAAGAAATTTCCAATGTCGCAGAATTGGAAAATGCTGTTAAAAAAGGTGAATACGCAGTAACTGAAGATGCAATGTTGCTGTGTCGTGCTGAAGGTATTGATGCAATTATCGAAGTGACCGGAGCGATTGAATTTGGCGCTCATGTGGTGATGGAAGCTATCAATCACCGCAAGCATATCATTATGATGAATGCCGAACTTGACGGTACTATTGGTTCTATTTTAAAACTTTATGCTGACAAAGCCGGAGTTATCCTTTCTGCTTGCGATGGAGACCAACCAGGAGTAGAAATGAACCTCTACCGGTTTGTTAAGAGTATTGGTTTAACTCCTTTGCTTTGTGGAAATATCAAAGGATTGCAAGACCCTTACCGCAACCCAACTACTCAAGAAGCATTTGCTAAACGCTGGGGACAAAAACCTCATATGGTAACTAGCTTTGCTGACGGTAGTAAAATCTCCTTCGAGCAAGCAATTGTTGCTAATGCAACGGGAATGAAAGTTGCTCAAAGAGGAATGTTGGGCTACGACTTCAAGGGTCATGTCGATGAAATGACCTCGATGTATGATGTTGACCAGTTAAAACAACTTGGTGGTATAGTTGATTACGTTGTCGGAACTAAACCAGGTCCTGGCGTATTCGTTTTTGCGACTCATGATGACCCCAAACAGCAGCACTATCTTAACCTGTACAAATTAGGTGAAGGACCGCTTTATAGCTTCTATACTCCTTATCATCTGTGTCATTTTGAAGTTCCTCTCTCAGTAGCCCGTGCTGTATTGTTCGGCGATGCTGTAATGGCTCCTTTGGGAGGACCAATTGTAGATGTGGTAGCTACCGCTAAAATCAATCTCAAAGCTGGGGATACCCTCGATGGGATTGGTTACTATATGACCTACGGTCAGTGCGAGAACTCCGAAATAGTTCGCGAACAAAATTTATTACCAATGGGACTAGCTGAAGGATGTCGTTTAAAGCGAGACATTTCCAAAGACCAAGTTCTCACCTACGATGACGTAGAATTACCACAAGGCAGACTCTGCGACAAGCTGCGAGAGGAACAAAACGCTTATTTTGCTCCATCCAAGACTTTAGCAGTAGCTAGATAAAATAGCGTTTCTCTTCATAGATGGGTTACGTTACCATTTGACCTAAGTAGCGCAGAAGAAATAAGTTATGTAATGAAGAATTTCACTCAATTTATATTGATAAATTCTTCATTACGACAACACTAAATTTCTTTTAGTTAGTCAAAACTTTATTCAGCTTTGTTGGGGGCATTTATTGATGAAAAATAATTTAATTAAGCGCGTAACAGACAACGTTGCTGTAGTAGCCGATAAAATACAAGGTCGTCTGGAAAGACGACGGATGATTTCACTCGAACCGAATACTCCAGCAGTCGGTAATCTATTACTTTCATACGTTTTAAATCCATTTACTTTAAAGCCAGGGGAACCCGTCCCAATTTTTCATACCCAACATTGGGAATGTTTGCAAATGGCTAAAACTTTCTTAGACTTGGGATATAACGTTGACGTTATATGGTTTTACAACGATGTATTTATTCCGAAAAAAGATTACGCCTTTTTTATTGAAACACGTTGGAATTTACAAAGATGTATACCATTTTTAAATAAGGATTGCATCAAAATATTTCATTCTGATTCAGCACATCTTTTGTTTCATAATGCCGCAGAAGCTAATAGATTATTAGGATTGCAGCAAAGACGCGGGATTACTTTAAGTCCTCGAAGATTTGAGCAACCAAATAAAGCCATTGAATATGCCGATTGCGCTACGGTTCTTGGCAACGAGTTTACGATGGGTACATTTAGATATGCTGATAAGCCGATGTACCGAATTCCGATTTCTGCTCCAACATTATACCCTTGGCCAGAAAACAAAGATTTTGCAGCTTGTCGTAAAAACTTCCTTTGGTTTGGTAGCGGTGGTTTAGTTCATAAGGGATTGGATTTACTTCTAGATGCATTTTCCCAAATGCCAGATTACCATTTAACAATTTGCGGGCCGATTGACAGGGAAGACGACTTTGTATCAGCCTTTTATAAAGAACTTTATCAAACTTCTAATATCCATACAGTTGGTTGGGTTGATGTTAACTCCCAAAAATTCCTAGACATCGTTAACAATTCCTTAGCTCTTGTTTATCCTTCCTGCTCCGAAGGTGGTGGTGGATGTGTTATCAACTGCATGCATACAGGCTTGATTCCAATAGTCAGTTATGAATCTAGCGTAGATATTAGCGAAGATTATGGCGTGATTTTCAAAGAAAATTCTGTAGAAGAAATTAAGCAAACCATCGAAAATATTTCGAGTCTCAATCCATCACAACTCGAACAGATGGCTAAGAACTCTTGGAAATTTGTCAGAGAAAATCATACAAGAGAACAGTTTGCGCGAGTCTATAGAGAAGCAATTGAAAAAATCATGTTGGAATACGGTATTAAGAACGATTTATTAACCCATGTTTAAACATTCTTTAAATAAATTGCGGATAACTTTAGGAGCAGCAGTTAGAGACTTAAACTACAATGTACTTTATAATTGGTTACTACATTTAAAAAGCAAACCAATAGAAGCAAACAAAAAATCAGCAATAGTCTTTTCTCCCCATCAAGATGACGAAACTATAGGTTGTGGGGGAATGATTGCTCTCAAGCGTTCTCAAGGAATACCAATTAAAGTGGTGTTTTTGACTGATGGACGCTATGGTAAACCTTCTGACGTGAAGCCGGAGAACGCTGTAAAATTTCGCCAGGAAGAAGCATTAACTGCTCTAAATATTTTGGGAATCGAACCATCCCAAACACAATTCTTGGACGAAATTGATGGTTCTTTAGCTCAACTAACCGAACCGCAACAAAACTTATTGATTGCTAAATTAGTTGAAATTCTCCAATCCTTTGAACCACAAGAAGTTTACGTTCCACACCACCACGATAGACATCCAGACCATGAAGCTACTTACTCTCTAGTTCGGACTGCTATTGAAGTATCAAGGCAGCAAATAGAACTTTTACAATATCCAATTTGGATGCTGTGGCGAAATCCGCTTTCAAGTCATGAATATTTACATAAAAATAGTCATGCTTACCGATTATCTATTAGTGACTTTAAAGAAAAAAAACATCAAGCAATTGGAGCTTATAAATCCCAAACTCCAAATTTGCCTTCCAGCTTTAAGCAGGCGATGTATTCATCTTACGAAATGTTTTTTAAAGACTAAAGTTAGCTAATAATAGCTATTATTAAAATCTAAATTGTTTGTCAAGCAAGAAAGAATATCTGTCTTTATATTAAAACAATAAATTCTTTAAAAATTGCTTACATGGGAACTGTGATTTCATAGGAAAAAAAATGAAAATTGCCTTAGTTCATGATTATTTAACCCAGCGAGGTGGGGCAGAAAGAGTATTTGAATTACTCTGCAAAAGATTTCCTGAAGCGGACATATTCACATCTTTATACGATGCCCAAAAAACAATTGACTTAGGCGAACGCATAGTCAAAACAACTTATTTACAGCAAATTCCTGGTGCAGCCAAATACTTTAGATTGATGGCTCCCTTTTACTTTCCTGCTTTTCGCGCTTTAGACTTGCAAGAATATGATTTAATTATCAGCAGCAGCACCAGTTTTGCTAAAGCAGTACGGAAAAGTCCGAAAGCTAGACACGTTTGTTTTTGCCATAATGTCACCCGTTTTCTCTGGGACACCGAAACTTATTTGAGAGAGTATGCTGATTACCAGTATTTTGCTCCGTTAATTGAAAAAGTCTTTCAGTTAATGAGAAATGTTGACCTAACTTATGCTCAAGAGCCAGACCTTTACATTGCGAATTCTAGTGTTGTTGCCCGTCGGATTAAAAGCACTTATGGAAAAAAAGCAATAGTTATTAACTATCCAATTGATACCAGTAAGTTTATTTATTCACAGTCTAAAGATGATTATTTTCTTGCATCAGCGAGGATGATAGGTTACAAACGACTTGATATAATAGTGGAGGCTTTTAACTGGCTGGGATGGCAACTGAAAATATCAGGTGACGGCCCAGAAAGAGAACGCTTACAGTCGAAAGCTTTGAAAAATATCGAATTTGTTGGTCATGTTTCTGATTTAGAACGTACCCAACTATTTGCGAAAGCAAAATCTGTCATAGTCGCAGCCTTAGAAGACTATGGGTTAGTTCCGGTAGAAGCAAACGCTAGTGGAACCCCGGTAGTTGCCTTCGGTGCGGGAGGAGTTTTAGATACTCAGGTGCCAGGAAAAACAGGAGTGTTTTTCAAGAGGCAAACGCCTGACTCCCTACAAACTGCCTTATTAGAAGCCAGGGAAATCTATTGGAATTACGAAAACATACGCAACCACGCTGTAGCGAATTTTTCAGAAGAAGCATTTTTTAGTAAAGTCGAGAAAGTTATCGACCAAACTAATGGCTTACAGCGTTCGCAGTCCCTGATTTGTTAGCTGAGGAAATTAAAAACGTGATGCAAACCAGTCTAAGTCCCCATGTAAATCCAGCTGCTGATTCAGAACCGGGTTACGGGCAGCTGTTTGCGGTATTAATCCGGCGATTTCCTTGGTTTTTGGTAGTATTTTTGGCTTCAGTTGGAGCGGGTTATTACGTCTATCGAAAAACCCCTCCCAGTTTCAAAAGTTCAATGGAACTATTGGTAGAAGCTAACTATCAAGGTAAGCGAGAAGGAACGGGATTAGACAAACAGTTTATTGACTCAAACGTGGAGATAGATACCGCAACCCAATTGAAAATTATGGGTAGCTCTTCACTTATTCAGCAAGCTGTTGACAAACTCAAGCCCGAATACCCGCAAATTACTGTAAAAGATATAAAAGGTGCTTTGTCCTTAAAGCAGTTAAGGTCAGAAGACGATAACGTTGCCACTAAAATTTTTCAAATCGAGTATACAAGTACAGACCCAGTTAAAACTGAAAAAGTATTAGAAGCTATACGCCAAGTTTATCTTGATTACAACCAGCAACAACAAGAAGAGCGTTTAAAAAATGGTTTGAAAGTAATCAGAGAACAGAAAAAAAAGGTCACCCAAGATTTAGACCAAGCTGAATCAAGGTTACTAAGATTTCGCACATCTGAAAATTTAACAGACCCCCAAACACAAGCTCAAGCTTATGAAACTGCTTTAAATAATATTCAACAAGAGCGACGCACAACTCACAATCAATATAAAGAAGCTCAAGCACGTCTTTCATCTTTACAACAACAATTAAAACGTACTCCTCAAAAAGCACTTGTCTCTTCTCGTTTGAGTCAATCAAGTCGTTATCAGTCTTTGCTTAACGAAATTCAAACAACAGAATTGGCTATTGCTCAAGCTAATTTACGTTTTACGGAGAACCATCCGGACGTTTTGAAGCTTAAAGAACAGCTAGGAGAACAAAAGCAGCTACTAAAACAAGAAGTAGGAAGAGCCTTGGGGGGAAGTAATATAGATGCAAGTGCGGTAAATTCCAGTGAATTACTCAGCCAAGGACAACTTTCTCAAACAGACCTCAACCTTGCTAGTACCTTGGTAGAGACACAAACAAACCTCTTTGCTTTAGCAGCAAGAGACCAAAGTTTGGCGCAAAAAGAAGAACTATTGCAGAAAGACCTGAGAAAATTTCCGACTTTGCTAGCTCAATATAATCGCTTGCAACCCCAGGTACAACGCAGTCGAGAACGCTTACAGGAACTTCTCAAAGCAGAGCAAAAAGCAGAGCAAGAACTCGATAAGGGTGGATTTAACTGGGAAGTAGTAGAAGAACCCCAAGAAGGAGATTATTTAGGCCCGAACCTGCAACAGAATTTGTTGTTAGGTGGAGTAGTTGGTTTAATGTTGGGAGGAATCGCGGCTTTTGCTAGAGAAGCAGGAGACGATGCAGTTCGCACTACCGCAGAATTAGAAAAACAATTTGCGATTCCACTTTTAGGAACAACTCCTAAATTACCTGCTGCGAAGACCAAGGAATCGGTATTTAAGCTACCTTTTGGTAAGCCAGAAGTCCTTGCTCCTTGGACGATTCAGGTATTGCAATCACCACCGCGCTGGGAATCGCTCGACCTGATTTATAAAAATATAGAATTGCTCAATTCTGTTTCCGGGTTGAAGTCTTTAATGATAACTTCGGCTTTACCAGACGAAGGTAAATCAGCTTTGGCTTTGGGTTTAGCGATGAGCGCTGCTCGCTTGCATAAAAAGGTTTTATTAATTGATGCGAATTTACGCGACCCTAGCGTTCATAATCATCTTAATTTGCCTAACGAACAAGGGCTTTCTACTTTGCTGACAAGCGACGTAGCTTTACCCAATCAGATAACCCTGCAATCTTCAGGCTCATCTTATATAGATATTTTAACCGCAGGACCAGTTCCAGAAGACCCTGCCAATCTATTGAGTTCTCCTCGGATGGAAGAATTGATGATGGCATTTGAGGAAAGCTATGATTTGGTTATCTTAGATGCTTCAGCAGTTCTTGGTTTAGTTGACGCTTTGCTGACTGCATCAACTTGTCGTGGAGTAATCATGGTAGCGAGCATTGGAGGAGTTACTCGTACTCAATTAGCACAAGCTACAGCCATGCTGGGTAAATTAAATTTACTTGGAGTTGTTGCAAATGGAGTTTCAAAGTCCGGCTACAGCTACGTCCCCAATGTCAAACAACAGCAATTAGCTTTGAAAGGGGCTGTGGAAGAATAGATACCTCAGCAACTTAATAATCAATAAATTATCAAGGCAGCGCTTTTATTGAAGCGCATGCCTTTTTTAGTGGTTTTTACTGAATTAAAACAGATGACTTCGCGTGAAGGGGTTCGTTTTTCCACAAAATGAATCTGGTCGAATACTAAGTAGGTAGACACAAATAAACCGAACTATATAACGAAAAGTAAAAACGTGGAACACCTTGCGATGATCCACACCCGACCGGTGAATGCTTCACTCCACTATCTCCCTCCGGGAGATGCTGCGCTAACGTTCCGTTCGCAATGACGTAGTTATAAATTTTTTCACCCACCTACTTACTTACTGGTCTTTCCTATTAAATATGACGGGTTTTACCGTAAACCGACTGGGACTGCAAGTCCGAGTCTAATAGCGAAAGTCCTATAAATAGGACTAAAAAAATAGCCATCAGAACTAACGGGATAAAGAAAGCACTACTGGTCTGTCCCATTAATCTTGATGGGTTTCTATCTTTGTTCGTAGTTGCGCGGTCTTCGCCAAATAATTAGGGTTTCAGCCTTCATGTACAAACAATGATTTACCTTCATAACTAATGGGACAAACCACTACTGGTGCGTTTCATTAATTTTGATGGGTCGCGTTTTCTTTGGAAATGTCGGGAGACGTTATTTATAACGTCTCTACATTACGTCCGTAGAAAACAAAACTGTCAAAACTAATGAAAAGGACTACTACTGGTCTGTCTCAAAGCGTTTTGATGGAATTGTAGAGACATTGTATATAACGTCTCCCTACCTTTGAGCGAAAACGAATTAGTCAAAATAAATGGGACACACTATTAGTACTCCCCTACATTAATTCTCCAGTCCTATTTATCTAACATCTTGCACCATTCGGGTGGAAGCTCAAAGAAACCCGGAATAAGTCGTTAAAGCATGAATATCTCGTTGTAAAATGCCAAATAAACCGGGTTTCTGCAACTGGTGCAAGATATCAGATTTATAGGACTTGGGCTATTAGACCCAACCCCGGTCAGATGTGGGAGAAAACCTAGCAAAACTTATGTGGTTATGTACTCTGTTCTATTGGATAAATTCTGAAGGGGTTAGTTTTCCAACAACTGTCGGGAGACGTAAAATCATGACCATTAGGTCACGTCGCGCTAGTACTTCTCTACATTCGGTCTGAATAAATTAAAAGAACTACTACTCTCTATTCGTCAGATTTCTTAAAACTGAAAACTTCTACACTCCGACCAGTTTTATAAAAATTAAACCATGTTTAAGAGTATATATATGAAGTTTACGTAAACTATTAGGTATATTTAGTTTTTTCAGAAAAAACCGCAGATAAAAATATAGATTCATTAAAACCTCAAAATTATTTATGTTACAATCACTTAGAATTCCACTTGAATCAACTTATTAAGTATTACGTAATTTGAATTCATATTACCTTAATAATCAGTAGAATAAAGCAGTTATTATTTGAAGAGTAAATAAAGAATTCATTTTATTTAACGTTATTTCCATCGTTTCCTATATCCTATTTATTGAATACCGTTGCAGAAAGAAAAAACAATAGCTAAGTTTTATCGATTTATCTATATTCTCTCAATTTAAATCTTTACAAACCTAAATTAAAGGTATGTAATTACCGCGACGGGACTTTTCTCTATGCGTTATTTGCTTACACAAATTTTACAAAGCGGAAAGTCAAGCCAACAATTACGGATATTAGAGGCTTTTTTTCACGTTCTATATAAGACAAGCTGTCTACCACTGTATTAGCCGAAATTCATATGAAAACCTCCATAATTCCAGCTTTAAGCAATAACTGTAACGATACAAAAGCTAATAGCTCGACTTACTGCACCCTTCAATGGCGACGCAATCAATTGTTGGTGAAGTCTTCAGGTCTAGTTAAACAGCCTTATATGCCTTTATTAGATACTTATGAATCTTTAAGAGAATGTTTAGAACATTCGTCTGTAAAGCTAGTTCGCATAGACCCTAAACTAGGTGAAGATAAAGTAAAGCTTTGGGCTGATGCTGCGACTTCTGCTGCTAAACCAATATATTTACGTATAAGTACCGACCGGAAACAGCCAAGGTTTTTGAAGCGTTTAATTGAGTGGATGATTGCAAGCGCTCTGCTACTTATAGCAAGTCCAGTGATGCTTTTGTTAGCTCTATTGATGAAGATTGACGCTAAAGCACCATTGTTTGAACGCTCTTGGTATGTTGGTGAAAGAGGCAGATTATTTCAGTTAATTAAGTATCGTACATTGTCTGTAAATCAAAAAATAGACAGCAAAGCTTTAGATAATCAACAGACTACAAAAAAACAAATGACTTTGCTTGGTCGATGGATGGCTAAGTACGGTTTGAATAATTTACCGCAGTTATTGAATGTGCTTCGCGGGGAAATGGGGTTATTTGGTTCCCGGTGTTGGACTTTAGAGGATGCGGTCAAGTTAAATCCAGAATCACAGAAACAATTAAATAATTTACCCGGAATCATGAGTTCTTGGGAAGTAGAAGCAGAAGAATCAAATATATTGCATCTAGATAGCCAAATATCGTAGTAGATGTTGTAGGGATTAAAAAGAATAACGATAAATGCCAGCACCTTTAAGAGTTATATTTGACCTCTCGTGTTGGCATTACACCTAAACAAAAGAATAACTGCAAGATTAGCCAACAGTGTCAACAGTAATTAGCTCTGACTCTAATAGTAAAAAAAATATATATGCATTTAAAAATATACCAACCATTGGGGAATTTAGTTAAAGCAAGCAAATTCTGGCAGAACAACTATTTAGTACTGCGAGAATTTAAGCATTTTCGTAAAGTGGCTCTCTTCGCTGTAATTTTTTCGGTGTTAGCAGCAGCTTTTGAAGGCTTTAGTATTGGTTTCTTACTAACTTTTTTACAAAGCTTAACTAATGCAGCGGATGCGGAGCCGATTCAAACGGGTATTTCTTGGTTTGATATTTGGATATTAGGAATCAATACTTCCGCGACAAGTCGGATGTACAGAATATCAATATTAATTTTATTAAGTACTTGGTTGCGTTCTGGATTTGATTATTTCAGTTCAATCTATACGGAATCGGCACAACTGCATCTTGCAGACCGCTTGCGTAAGAGGATGTTTGAGCATTTACAAGCATTACCTTTAAGTTATTTCGTTAAAACTCGTTCTGGGGAACTGATAAATACAATCACTACTGAAATTGAAAGATTAAAGCAGGGTTTCGGTGGTGTTGCGTTCGTCATAATTAGAGGAATGGCTGTTGCTGTTTACTTTGTGACCATGTTTTTAATATCATGGGAGCTTTCGATTGTTTCGGTGTTGCTATTTGCGCTTTTAGGTGTAGGACTTTCAACGCTTAATGCTCGGGTTCGGGAATCAAGCTTTGGTATTTCTAATGCTAACGGTGCTTTTCATTCGACAGCTACCGAATTTATTAACGGTATTCGCACTGTTCACGCATCGGGTACTCAAGACTTTGAACGTCAGCGTTTTTACAGTGTTAGCGGTCAATTGCTCAATGCTTCTATAAAAGTTGCGAAGGCTTGGACTCTTGTTAAGCCCATAGCTTCAGCAATTGCAACTACTGCGATTATTGGTTTAATAATTCTTTCTTTTTCAGTATTTACTTTACCAGTAGCATCATTATTGACATTCTTCTTTGTTTTGATGCGGGTTGTACCGAGCATTCAAGATATAAATGGTACGATAGCTTTTCTTAGTACTTTGAATGGTTCTTTAGACAATGTTAAGCAGCTATTAGAAAGCGATAGCGAAAGTTACTTCCAAAATGGTTCCGTTGAATTTACCAAGTTAAATCGCTCTATTGATGTGGTATCCGTTGATTTTGGCTACGAACCAAGCAATTTAGTTTTACATAACATTACTCTTACCTTGGAAAAGGGCAAAACAACTGCTTTGGTAGGAGCATCTGGGGCTGGAAAAACAACTCTTGCTGATTTGATTCCTCGATTTTACGACCCAACACAAGGTCATATTCATATTGATGGAGTTGATTTAAAAGACATTGACATTTACTCGCTGCGGAAAAACATGGCTGTAGTCAGTCAAGATACTTTTATTTTCAATACTTCAGTTTGGAATAATATTGCTTACGGTACCGAACATGCGACTGAAGCCGAAATTAAAGAAGCTGCTCGGCTTGCGAATGCATTAAAATTCATTGAAGATATGCCTCAAGGGTTTAATACCAAGCTTGGAGACCGTGGTGTGAGATTGTCTGGAGGACAGAGACAGAGGATAGCCATAGCGCGTGCATTACTTCGCGACCCGCAGATTTTGATTTTGGATGAAGCGACCAGCGCTTTAGATTCTGTATCGGAGCGGTTGATTCAGGAATCTTTAGAAAAACTTTCTGTAGGTAGAACAGTCGTTGCAATTGCTCACAGGCTTTCTACAATCGCTAAGGCTGATAAAGTAGTAGTGATGGAAGGTGGGTACATTGTTGAGCAAGGAAAATATCAAGACTTACTCAAGCAGCGGGGTAAGTTATGGAAATACCATCAAATGCAAAATGAAGTTGGTCAGACGAGTTAATCGTCTTATAGAATCATTCTTTTTGGGGCTTGTCTGTGACAAGCCTTATTTTTATTGAAAATATTTGCAAAACAATAAATATAGCAGGTTAGAAGGTTCGTAGTTGCGCTTGAGCGCCAATAAATGGCATTCGGAGGCGAAAACGTTAGAGTTACAAACCTTGATTACTAAGTAGGTGGGTGAAAAAAATTATAACTACGTCATTGCGAACGTAACAAAGTGGAGTCAAGTATTCACCGGTCGGGTGTGGGTCATCGCAAGCTTTTCAGAGATTTTACATGACTTCACATAGTTAGGTTTATTCCCACCTAGCTACTTACTTAAAATTAATTTGTTTGAATATCAATACTTCACCACATTAAGTTTGCGGGGTTTAGTTGTGCAATATTCCCCTCCGGATGCCGCATATTTGGCGCTAAAGTGGAAGCGTGCGGCTCAGCGTGTCCGATGGGACATACAAGTATTTCCCAGAAAAACCAGTATGTTCTCACGTCTACCGTGCAATAATTACTACATCATTTAGCTTAATTTATTCACTAATATCTGCTTTTTCTCTGCTCCCTCATATTTTTTTGCTGTACCCTATTGTTAAATTATTTGATTTAGCATAAGCTCCTGCGGAAGCAGTAATTTTTATTGCAGAAAACTGTATTGCTGCCAATTAACTGAAGCAAATATAATATTATCTTCATCAAATTGCGATTAAACTTCATGATGAATTTTAGCGATATGGGGATGTACGTTTTTACCAGCTTTCTGTTTCCTGCTTTTTATAGGTTTTTTATTTATAGATGCTAGATGCGAAACATAGCTTGAATACCATTATTCTAGTTATGATTGCATAACTTAACGATACTTAGCAATTTCATTATCGTGTTTGAGAGTTCTTATTTTTCTGAAACATAATATTTAAAATCACGTAATACAAATAGATATTTGTAATTACCGAACCCTAATTTAAAGCTTTCATAAAGAATATTATCCATAAGATTTTAATTCCAAAAAATCACGTGAAAGCTCTCGCCTAAGATATATATATTTTGATATAACCTATTGAAAAGATACACACAGCAATTATCAGCAAATAAATTTACTACTTAGGTAATCAGTATTCAAAACAACTGATTAATCTAAGTATTATTTAGTTTCAGCGAAAAGCTTGTATTGCAGTACAAAATGCTTGAGTTGAAAGTTGATTGTGGTGACCGCAAGTTAAATATTGGTTATGAATGATTTAAGCCCTTACCGTCCAATAATTTTACCCCTTTCAGAAGAGATAGAGCGTCCGCTTTGGTCTGTAATGATTCCTACGTATAACTGCACTGAATACCTACGCTATACGTTGAAAAGCGTATTGGTTCAAGACCCAGGTGCAGACAAGATGCAGATTGTGGTTGTTGATAATAATTCTACAGAAGGTGACCCAGAAGCCGTTGTCAAAGAGCTAGCTGGGGAGCGTGTAGAATTTCATCGTCAGCCACACAATGTAGGCTTAATGAATAATTTTCAAACCTGTTTTGAATTATCTCGGGGAAAATTAATTCATTTATTGTGTAGTGATGATTGCGTCAGGGAGGGGTTTTATGAAAAAATGGCGCTACCTTTCGAGGAAAACCCAGAGGTTGGTGCTGCTTTTTGTCGAAGTATTTTAATTGATAAAAATAATAAATGGCAGGGTTTATCCGATTTTGAAATGCCGTCGAGCGGTATTTTACCTCAAGATTGGCTGCACAGAATCGCCCAGATTTGCTGTATTTCCGTACCTTCTCTTGCAGTAGTACGACGTGAAGTTTACGAAAACCTTGGAGGGTTTGACCGACGCTGTGGTATTAGTGCAGATTGGGAAATGTGGGTGAGGATTTTTGCTCATTATCCAATGTGGTTTGAAGCAGAACCTTTGGCTATGTGGCGAGTGCATTTAGAATCTGCAAATAATGTTAACGCCAAAAGTGATGTTTTTATTCAGGAAAATTATAATACTGTAGAAACTATTTTACAATCTTATTTTCCTAATGGAGTCAATTCCAAACTTGCTCAAACTGCGAAGCAAAATTGTGCTTTTTTAGCTTTGGAATCAGCAGATGCTTTAATCAAAAAAGGCGATATATCTGGAGGTATGCTTCAACTAAAAACGGCGTTGAAATATAGTAAATCCCCCAAAGTTGTTCGGTCTGCTAGTCGTATCTTTTTGTGGAATAGAACGATTAGTATTGGCAAAAAAATGGTAGAATCCGGCGGATATAGAGAAAGTATCGAGATGTAAATTTATGACCGAGAAATATCCACAAAATCAACCTCTAGTTAGTATTATAACTCCTACTTATAATCGCCCAGAATATTTGAGATTAGCGCTAGAAAGTGCCGTTCAACAAACATATCAAAATATAGAGATTATTGTTTCTGATAATTGCAGTCCTGAAAATCCTGAGTCAATAGTTAAGTCTTTTGGAGATTCTAGAATTCGTTTTTTCCGCAATCAAAGTAATCTGGGAATGTTCCCAAATACGATGATTGCTTTTAAGAAAGCTAGAGGTAAATACGTCGCTAGTTTGCTAGATGATGATTTATGGGAAAAAGACTTTTTAGCTAAACTTGTACCTTCATTAGAAGCAAATTCAAATTTAGCTTTAGCTTTCTGCGACCACTACATTGTTGATGGAAATGGTGCAATTGATGCTGCTGCGACAGAAAAGTGTTCGCGTTTCTATAAGCGGACAAATTTACAAGAAGGAACCTACCAACCTTTTTATAAATTGAGCTTAATAGATAGAGCCGTTTCTACTGCAACTGCGGCTGTAATTCGTAGAGAGACTATTGATTGGGATAGCATTCCACCGGAAGTTGGTGGTTCGTGGGATATTTATTTAAATTATCTGTGCTGTCGTTCTGGTTTGGGGGCTTATTATTGTGCCGATAAATTAACCAGATATCGCGAACACGAAAATACAGACACCATGCAAAGTGGAAGACGGAATTTCCAAGCAAAAATCCGTAAAGCAAAATCTGACCTTTTCTGCTACGAGCAGTTTATGAAAGATGAGCAATTAGCAGAACTTTATCCTTATTTTGAAAAAAAATGGGGACATATTTGTACAAGTTTAGGAATTGGTTTGATGCGAGGTGAAAATTTACAAGAAGCTCGAACTCGTTTTTGGGATTCTTTAAAAAGACACTTTAGCTTGCGGACAATAGCTGCATTAATAGTTAGCTTTGTTCCTCCTAGAATTGCAGCTAAGTTTTAGCAGCCAATTTTTAAACTCTGAAGGGTTTGGATTAAAGATTTTAGATTTTAATTGTAGCTACTAATAATAAGCTTGAAGTCGTTTATCATCTTCAAAATCTAATTAAAAATCTAAACTTAATCAGTCATCTACAGAAAAGTATTTGGGAATCAAAATTATCTTAATTATTTCAAAATCAAGGAAGGTATTGACCTATGCGTATTGCAGCTTGTATTACAACCAGAAATCGTTCGGAGAAACTGAATGATTGTTTAGAAGCTTTGTGGAATTCTTCAGTTAAACCGCATTCGGTGGTTGTTTCTGATGATTCACAGCAAATTGAAGTACAGGAAGTTAATCAAGAAATAGTAAAACAATATCCAGGAACAACTTATATTACAGGCCCCAAACTCGGTGTTTGTGCTAATCGTAATAACGCAGTAAATGCAACTTCAGCTTTAGAAACGGATTTCGTGGCTTTTGTTGATGATGATATTTGTGTAGAACCTGATTTTATCGCTAATGCTGTAGAGAGATATTCTCAGATACCAGCCGAACAAAGGAAATATACCATTCTTACTGGTGCTAGCACGAGTACCCAAGGAGAAAAACTGCTCCCATCAAAATTATCTTTTCGAGGATACTTTTGCGCTACCGAAGGTACTCCCGAAACAGTAGTAATTCATGCAGCATTATTTCCCAGACAGTTTTTCTCTCAAGAACAGTGGGATGAAGATATCTTTTTTGGCTATGAAGATGCAGAACTTTGTTTACGAGCGATTAAATACGGTTACAAAATTGTATCTTGTCCTGAATTAAGAGTGAATGAAAAAAGCACCGATAGCGTACTTGATGCACCTGGAATTGCTGGTGTAAGTAATTATGAATTGCATATAGAAGCAGCAAGACTTTATGTTGGTATTAAGCGTTATAAAAATCTGTTTCCTAATCCCATCAAGTTGCTAGCATTTTTAACTATATATTTTGTTCATATGAGCGGATATTTATTAAAGCGAGGAGCAATTCAAGCTTGGCCAGAAATTATCCGTCGTTCTCGGATTAATTTATTATTGCAACAAAAAAATGTTGCTCAACCGGAAGCAGTTTCATCAATAATTGTTTCTTAATTTCAGTTATTGATGTTGATTATTGATTTTGTTGATTGAATATTTATTCATATTATAGCAGGCTGATAGTATCGTGAAGCTTTGCATTGTTACTCACAGTTTAATCAAAGGTGATGGTCAGGGAAGGGTGAATTATGAAGTTGCTTGTGAAGCAATTCGTCGCGGCCATCATGTAACAGTTTTAGCAAGTAAAATCTCTCCGGAATTAGAAGAACACTCTTTTATTAATTGGGTTCCGATTTCTGCAAAAGTACCAACAGAACTCATGCGGAATATGATGTTTGCTTTCAAAAGCAGTAATTGGTTGAGAAAACATCGCCATCAAATTGATTTAGTCAAAGCTAATGGTGCTATCACCTGGGCAAAATCAGATGCTAATGCAGTACATTTTGTTCATCATTCTTGGTTAAAGTTTTCTTCTTTGGAAGCTACATCTTTTAATAAAAAAACTATTCTTAATCCATATCTTGCTTTATATAATTCCTATCAGTGGTTGTATACAAAACTGAATACGCATTGGGAAAAGCAAGCTTTTGATAGTGCAAAAGTAGTAGTTGCAGTTTCTGATAAAGTCGCTGAAGATTTACGAGAAATTAACGTACCTCAAGAAGCTATTAAAGTCATTAGTAACGGGGTAGATGTCGAGGAGTTTTCACCGGGTAGCGGTGGTAGCCGTCAAACGTGGAATTTACCCGACGGGGTTCCCCTAGCAATGTTTGCTGGAGATATTAGACTACCAAGAAAAAATTTAGACACGGTGCTAAAAGCCTTGGTGGAAGTTCCAGATTTACATTTAGCCGTGGTAGGTGTAACCGATGGTAGCCCCTATCCACAGCTAGCGAAATCTTTAGGAATTAGCGACCGAGTGCATTTTCTGGGATTTAGACGGGATGTCCCTTCTTTAATGAAAATTGTAGATTTCTTTGTATTTCCTTCACGTTACGAACCCTTTGGTTTGGTAATTATAGAAGCAATGGCCACAGGACTACCAGTAATTACCGCAAGCTGTACCGGTGCTGCTCCTCTAATTACCCCCGAAGCTGGAATAGTTTTGTCAGACCCAAATGACAGTAAAGCTTTAACAGAAGCAATGCAAAAATTGACCGTCAATCCCGACCTCAGAACTAAAATGGGTCGAATTGCGAGAGAAATTGCACTGCAACATACCTGGAAGAACATGGCACAACAATATTTAGATTTATTTGAGGAGATGAAAAAGTAATGTCTATCGCGGTCATCATACCAACTTACCGACGCAGCCAAGATTTAGCTCGCTGCTTGGAAGCTTTACAAAATCTAACTCGACCGGCTGATGAGGTGATAGTGGTAGTCCGCGATACGGATACTCAAACTTGGTCGTTTCTGGAAGCTTTTGACAGCAAAAATTTAGCATTACGCACCGCAACAGTAACTGTTACGGGAGTAGTTGCAGCCATGAATGCGGGTCTTGATGCAGCAACAGCAGACATTGTAGCTTTCACGGATGATGATGCAGCCCCCCATCCCGACTGGTTAGCGCGGATTGAAAGTCATTACCTTGCAGACGAGCGCGTCGGTGGAGTTGGAGGACGCGATTGGGTTTATCACGGTACCGATTTAGAAGATGGTAATTCCGGAACAGTTGGTCAAGTAAGCTGGTTTGGTCGAGTAATTGGCAACCATCATATCGGTGCTGGTGAAGCGCGGGAAGTTGACGTACTCAAAGGAGTAAACATGAGCTTTCGACGCGCTGCTATTAAAGATTGGCATTTTGACGGACGGATGAAAGGAACCGGGGCACAAGTTCACTTTGAATTAGCTTTTTCTTTAAAATTAAAACGAGCGGGGTGGAAGTTAATTTACGACCCTCAAGTAGCAGTTAACCATTATCCAGCAAAGAGATTTGACGAAGACCAGCGTCACAGCTTCAATCAAACTGCATTCGCAAACGCAGTCCACAACGAGACTGTAGCTTTATTAGAATACTTTTCACCATTGCAAAAATTAGCATTTTTATTCTGGTCAATAGCAGTAGGAACCCGTGAAGCAGTAGGTTTAATTCAGTGGTTGCGCTTTCTTCCCTCCGAGGGATTATTAGCTGGTAAAAAATTACTCGCATCATTACGCGGTCGCTTTTCAGGATTGCGTACAGTTATCAGTCATCAGTGAACAGTTAACAGTTAACTGTTAACAGTTATCAATGGTCAACAAGGAGACAAAGAGAAATTTCATTACTAACTCCTAACTCCTAATTATTAACTTCTAACTTTCAATCCAAAATCCAAAATTGAATAACTCCTAATTCCTAACTCTTAACTCCTAACTTTTAATTCCCTACTCCCTAATAAAAAAACAGTGAATAATATTCCCATAAATCCTCATAAAGTTCGTAAAAAAAGATTTTCGTTTGGTTTAGAACCCCCTCTGGGTTGGACGGCGATTTTGGCATTCGTATTGTTTACAGCGGTATGTATATTTTCGGGTGCTACGGCTATTTTACGAAATGGATATATAGCCGTTTCTTTTGCGGTGGGTGCTTTTCTCTATTTTAAATATCCGATTCTTTATATTGGTTTTACCTGGTGGTTGTGGTTCGTTACGCCATTCATTACCCGGATAGTGGATTTAAGAAGCGGTTTTGACCCCAGTCGCTTTATGCTGGTATCGCAATACTTAGTAACTTTACTTACTTTACATACACTAGTCGTATATCTTCCCAAATCCTTACGGCAAGGTGGTTTACCTTTTGTTATGGCATTTTTAGGGGTTTTCTACGGGTCGCTGATTGGACTAATTAAAACTTCCCCGATGACTGTTGCTCGGGGAATTTTTGACTGGCTACCTCCCGTTGTTTTTGCTTTTTTCTTATTTATTAAATGGCGAGAATATCCCCAGTATCGGCAAGTGCTTCAGCGTACTTTTATTTGGGGTACGTTAGTGATGGGAGCCTACGGTGTTTGGCAATTTATAGTCGCACCGGAATGGGATGTATATTGGCTGATAGAAACCGAACTTAAAAGTATGGGAAATCCTGCACCCCTTGAATTGCGAGTTTGGAGTACAATGGCTTCTCCCGCACCTTTTTCGGGTGTAATGATGGCGGGTTTATTATTACTTTTAACTCACGTACATTATTTGAATATACCTGCTACTGCTGCGGGATATTTATCATTTTTGCTGACATCTGTACGTACTTTGTGGGGTGCTTGGTTAATAGGATTGGTTACTTTATTTGGTTCTTTGAAAGCAAAGTCTCAAATGCGGTTGATTGTAGTTATCTTATTGATGGCATTATGTATTGTACCGCTGACAACAATTGAACCATTCTCAGAAACAATTTCTAATCGCTTTGAAACTTTTACCGAATTAGATAAAGATGATAGCGCTCAAGTAAGACAACAAATCTACGAAGATGGTTTAAAAAAAGCTCTTACTAATGGTTTTGGTAATGGAGTCGGAAACACCTTTACTCTTAACGAACAAGGTATTCTAGAACCAATCGTAATTGACAGTGGATTTCTCGATAGCTTTTTCACATTGGGATGGTTTGGAGCAGTATTTTATTTAGGTGGAATGCTGCTATTGGTTTATCAAGTCTTTCAATTTACCGAATGTCGTTTTGATTCCTTTATGGCCGCATCTCGGGGTATTGGTATCGCGATGATATCGACTTTAGCCGGTAACAGCGGAATGTTAGGAGTTGCTGGAATGGTACTGTGGGGATTTTTAGCCATGGCTTTAGCAGGACACAATTACCACGTACACGAGCAGAATAGTTTTAATAATTATCAGTTGAAATTTAGGAAAGAAGAGTTTGAAGTTTAAATTTAGGGAATAAAGAGTTAGGAGTTAGGAGTTAGGAATTAGGAGTTAGGAATTGTGAATTCCCAATTTTGATAACAAGTCCCCGAAAATCTCTTCGTCCATTTCCGTACAGTTCAAGCAGTTCCCTACGCTCCATCTTTGTACTCCTCGTATCAAACAACATATACAGTTATAAGTCAGAAGAAACGAGTTTCACTTTTTCTCACCACAAGATGATTAATTAAAAAAACCGCAGAGAGCGCAGAGAGCGCAGAGGAAAGAGTTAAGAAGAGAAATTAAAAAAAGTATTTGACTCATATATAGCATTCCTAAATCATTTGTGAGATTTTAGAAACCCGGTTTTTTGGAAAAACCGGGTTTCTGGCACCTAGCTTTCTCACGAGTCATCTAGGATTGCTATAGGATTGCTATATACATATTGTTAATTTAATTATTTATAAAGTAAATTGAAAAATATGCTATACAAACGATTAATTCCTAACTCATAACTCCTAATTATCCAATCAATTTTCTCCAAGTTAAATTACCTACGATTCCATCAGCATGTAAACCATTTTCTCTTTGAAATTGTTGAATTGCAGCTTCTGTTAAAGCACCATATATACCGTCAGATTCGGCACCAACGCGGTATTGTAAATATTTCATCACTATACCAGAAGCATGGTTTTTTCTAATTACGGGTTTTGCTAGAACTTGATTAATTGCACCCCATGTTGTTGGTCCAGAAATTCCTGTTTGTTGAATATCAACTATTTCTTGAAATTTCTTTAGTGCTGATATAGTCGCGGGACCCATATCATCATCTTCATCTAAAGGTTTACCGGTGTAATCTGTCATCCTCAGACGATTTAAAGCTTTTTGTAATCTAATTACAGATACATCAGGATTTGATGTTTCATCCGGTACGGTAACAACCACAGAAGAAGGTAGTTTACCTGTTAATCCTTTCACAATTGCATTTGCCATCGATTCCGAATTAAATAGTTGCATATCCTTTGCGGCATCAATAAAGCAACATTCTACTAAAATTGCAGGCATATTTGTATTTTGTAAAACGAATAAATGAGAACCATTTTTAACACCACGATTAAAAAATCCCATTTTCACAATTTCATCTAATACCGACTTTGCAATTTTTCTACCAGCATTACTAGTAGCAAATACTTCCGAACCATTAGCAAAGCCATTAAATGCATTAAAATGTATAGAAACAAAAACATCTACTTTATTTCTATTGGCTGTAGCACATCTTTGACGTAGAGAATTACCTACGCTATAAGATTTTGATGGTTTACAATTTACAACTTGATGTCCTAAATCTTTCAATTTACCCATCACTCTATTTCCGACATCCATAGTGAGATTGTCTTCGTATTTAATCCCGTTTGCTCCGGTGTCGGGAGGGGAGTTATGACCAATATCAATTCCAAATTTCATATAGTTACCTAAAATATTAAACATTACTTTTTAAACATTGAAAATATTAATATTCAAGATAATTAGGTTACATGAATAATCTATTATTAGTTATGCTTTTTTTATGCATTAAGAATATTTAGTTTATTTATGATTAAAGTTGGCACATATTTTTTGATATTTATCATTAATCAATTTATGTAATAGGCAGCCACATATAATGTCTTTTTATTATTCATATCTGTATTTAAATATCAGGCAAAATAGCCAATTATTTAAATATATTCAAAAGACAGAAATCATCTTATGAAATAAAAATTTCTCTTATACCTTTAATAATCTTTTAACTTATTAGCTTAAAAAAAACCGGCTCAAAAAACCGGCTTGGAAATATTTAGCTTATATAAATAGCTATTTAAATCAAATTTCTACTAAAACGGTAAACGTGGTAAGCCAGGAACTTTTTTAATTACATCTCGAACCGGATTAGGAACAATTTTACGAAGTGGGTTAGGAATACCCAAATCTTCAAGAAGATTTATCATTTCACCTGCTTTAGCAGCAGTACGAGCAAAATCTCTATTTCCTGAATAAGCAACATCAAATATACAACCTTCCATCAGTTCTGGTTCTACATTTTGTTGTCGGCAGGTGGCTTGGGCTGATTGTAACTCGGATGTTGATAGCCTTCCTAATGTCAAATATTCCGCAGGAAAGTTACGATTGGTAAATGTAATTGTAGATTGATTAGAGGCATAGTCAAATAGCGATTCTCCTTGACTAATTCGCCAGCTATCACCAAAGTCTTTGTTTAGTTTCTTCAAATAAGATTTCATCGCGCTATTTAACGGTAATCTGATTGGAGAAACTCGGTTTACAAGATTTTTTACATTTCCATAAGTAGATTTTGAAGGTAATTTATTTCCATTACGGAAGCGTAAATCATCTTTTGCTTTTCCATTAGCATTTCCCAATAAACCTATTACTTGATTGGATTGAGAATCGGATACAAATACAGAAATATCCATGTAATTGAATTTTCCGCGCTGGTATATTCTTGCTATTAATTTCTCACCAGTTGACCACTCTACAACGTAGTTGTTTGCATTTTTATAAATCTTACCCCCATCAGATAAAGATAGTGATTTACCTTTTACGATTGTTGGTTTTCCATTAATTCTCAGGGGGTTAGTAATATCTGAATCGGGAAAGTCTTGAGCGTACAAACCTACACGATTACTTCCCACTCTCATTGCTACTGCACTATTAAGAGATAGAGATGTATTGACTGGAATTTGACGTACCTGAACTTCAAATTGACAAGTTTTGTGTTTAACGAGGATGAATTCTCCAACCGTTTGAAAACTGTATCGATGCTTATCGAAGGTAATTATATGGGGGTCTCCGTAACTTTTTCCTTGTTTGTTAGCTACATTTGTTACTTGACAAGATTCTTGAGCGTAAGTATTGCTAAATATTGGAAAGATTACCAAAATTGTTATAAAGCTAATAATTACGACACTCAGAAAGCTAAGTATGCGTGGTTTTTTCATCAAATGATTAACCGGAATACATTAATTGAGAACAGTCTTAACTTCTTACATACATTCAACATACGTCGAGGATAATCAGATACATTTTTATCGACTAATTAAATTTTGCTAAGTGTATTTACTTAAAATAGAAATTATTTTGCGTCTGGAGCAGTCCTCCAAGCAAATTGTTTAAGTCTCTAACTTCGCTAAAGTTGTAGAATGAAGCATTTGGTTTTGGGATATGAAGCACATCGTTTTGATTGCAGGGTTTGAATCTTTCAATGCTGGTTTGTATCGCAAAGCTGCTGATATGGCTGTATCTCGCTGTGCGGATTTGGATATTCGGGTATTTAGCGACAGAGATATCAATAGCAAACGAACTGAGGTTGAAACCGCTCTTCAAGATGCTGATGTGTTTTTCGGTAGTTTATTATTCGACTACGACCAGGTTTTATGGTTGAGAGAGCGAGTAAAAGATATTCCCATCCGTCTGGTATTTGAATCAGCTTTGGAGTTGATGAGCTGCAATAAAATCGGGGAATTCTCGATTGGTGATAAACCCAAGGGAATGCCAAAACCCGTAAAATTTATTTTGGATAAGTTCGGTAACGGACGTGAAGAAGATAAACTTGCTGGTTATATTAGCTTCTTAAAAATTGGTCCCAAGTTATTAAAATTTATCCCAGTTCAGAAGGTTCAAGATTTACGCAACTGGTTAGTTATTTACGGTTATTGGAATGCTGGTGGTTCGGAAAACGTTGCTTCATTATTTTGGACGCTAGCAGAAAAGTATTTAGATTTAAAAGTTGGTGATATTCCCGCACCTTTGGAAACACCGAATATGGGATTACTTCACCCCGATTATGATGGTTATTTTGAATCACCAAAGGCTTATTTAAATTGGTACCACAATTGTAGAGACGCGATATATCGCGTCTCTACAACTGGGGTGGTAGGAATTCTCCTCTACAGAAAACACGTAATCACCAAACAACCTTACATTCCTCAATTAATCAAACGCTTTGAAGCAGCTGGTTTAATTCCTTTACCGATATTTATTAACGGTGTCGAAGGACATGTAGCTGTTCGTGATTGGATGACTACGGATTACGAAACTCAACAGCGAAACCAAGGTATTAAGACAACTCTTTCGCTTTCTCCGGAAGCGGGTAAGGTTGATGCAATTATTTCTACAATTGGGTTTCCTTTGGTGGGTGGTCCAGCTGGTTCTATGGAAGCTGGAAGACAGGTAGATATTGCTAAGGGAATTCTCGCTGCAAAAAATGTCCCTTATATTGTCGCTGCACCTTTGTTAATTCAAGATATTCATTCCTGGACTCGTCAAGGTATTGGTGGATTACAGAGCGTGGTTTTGTATGCTTTACCGGAATTAGATGGAGCGATTGATACTGTTCCCCTCGGTGGTTTGGTGGGAGAAGATATTTATTTGGTTCCGGAAAGGGTAGAAAGATTAATTGGAAGGGTAAAAAGTTGGGTCAATCTTCGACAGAAACCCGCTTCGGAACGAAAAATTGCAATAGTTCTCTACGGTTTTCCACCGGGATATGGTGCGACTGGTACCGCTGCTTTATTAAATGTACCTCGAAGTTTATTAAAATTTCTCCACGCTTTGCAGGAACAAGGTTATGACGTTGGACAATTACCCGAAGATGGGGAAGAGTTGATTCGTTTGGTCAAAGAAGCAGATGAATTATATTCTAATAAAAATGTAGAGACGCGATATATCGCGTCTCTACACAATAAAAATTCTGTAAATATCAGAACTTTAGAAAAATGGCTGGGATATCTCCAAACAACCCGCGTTGAAAAGCAGTGGAAATCGCTGAGTAGTTCTGGTATCAAAACTTATGGTGATGAGTTACATGTTGGCGGTATTCAACTCGGCAATGTTTGGATAGGTGTTCAACCACCGTTGGGAATTCAAGGTGACCCGATGCGGTTGATGTTTGAACGGGATTTAACGCCGCATCCCCAGTATGCTGCTTATTACAAGTGGTTGCAAAATGAATTTTCTGCCGATGCGCTGGTTCATTTTGGCATGCATGGAACTGTGGAATGGCTGCCCGGTTCGCCTTTGGGTAATACTGGTTATTCTTGGTCGGATATTTTACTTGGTGATTTGCCCAATCTCTATATTTATGCTGCGAATAATCCTTCGGAATCAATTTTGGCCAAACGTCGCGGTTATGGGGTGTTGATTTCCCATAATGTACCTCCTTACGGTCGCGCTGGTTTGTACAAGGAGTTGATGAGTTTGCGGGATTTAATCGCGGAATATCGGGAAGACCCGCAGAAAAATTATGCTTTGAAGTCAGCGATTTGTAAAAAGATTATTGATTCTGGTTTGGATGCTGACTGTCCGTTTGAGTCAGCGAAGAAGTTGGGAATTGAATTTACTCCCGAAAATATCGGAATGTATAGTGCTAGTGTTTTTGATGATTATTTGGTGAAGCTATACGAATATTTGCAGGTTTTGGAAAATCGACTGTTTTCTTCTGGTTTACATGTTTTAGGAGAAGCTCCGAATCCGGAAGAGATGAAGTCTTATTTGGATGCTTATTTTGAAGATTCAGAAAATCGAGAAGAGGAAAATATAATTAAAGATTTATTGGAGCAAAGTACGGATGAGTTGACCAATTTATTAAAAGGTTTGAATGGGGAATATATTCCACCTGCTCCGGGAGGAGATTTGTTACGAGATGGTGCTGGTGTGCTACCGACGGGACGCAATATTCACGCTTTAGACCCCTACAGAATGCCTTCTCCTGCTGCTTATGAAAGGGGAAAGGAGGTAGCAAAGAAGATTATTCAGCAGAATTTACAAGAAAATAATAGTTATCCGGAGACGGTAGCGGTAATGCTGTGGGGTTTGGATGCTATTAAGACAAAAGGTGAATCTTTAGGGATTTTGTTGGAGTTGGTAGGTGCAGAACCCGTAAAGGAAGGGACGGGAAGAATTGTTCGCTATGAATTGAAACCTTTGGAAGAAGTCGGACATCCCCGGATTGACGTTTTAGGAAATCTTTCAGGAATCTTCCGCGATAGTTTTGTCAATATTATTGAGTTATTAGATGATTTATTTCAACGTGCTGCTGATTTAGATGAACCTTTAGATAAAAATTTTATCCGCAAACACGCTTTGGAATTGAAAGAAAAAGGTGTCGAGAATACTTCAGCAAGATTGTTTTCTAATCCTGCTGGTGATTTTGGTTCTTTGGTGAACGACCAAGTTGTTGATGGTAATTGGGAATCCAGCGATGAATTAGCGAATACTTGGCAAAGTCGCAACGTGTTCAGTTACGGTAGAGAAGATAAAGGACAAGCACGTCCGGAAGTGTTGAATCAACTTTTGGGAAGCACAAGTCAGATTGTCCAAGAAATTGATTCGGTGGAATACGGTTTAACTGATATCCAAGAATATTACGGAAATACTGGTGGTTTGAAAAAAGCTGCGGAAAAGCAAGGTGGAAAGAAGGTTAAAGCTAGCTTTGTAGAAAGTTTTTCTAAGGATACTACTCCCAGAGATTTGGATGATTTATTGCGAATGGAATATCGTACCAAATTGCTAAATCCCAAATGGGCTGAAGCAATGGTAAATCAAGGTAGCGGTGGAGCATTTGAAGTATCCCAGCGAATGACGGCTTTGATTGGTTGGGGAGGTACTGCGGATTTTACTGACGATTGGGTATACGAACAAGCCGCCGATACTTATGCTTTGGATAGTGAAATGGCAGAGAAATTGAGGAAAGCAAATCCAGAAGCGTTTAAGAATATTGTAGGAAGAATGTTAGAAGCCCACGGAAGAGGCTTTTGGGACGCTAGCGATGAGAAGTTGCAGAAATTGCGCGAGTTGTATGAGGTGACGGATGAGGAGTTGGAAGGTGTAACAGTTTAGGAAAGAGGGGGTAGAGAGGGTAGAGGGGGAAGAGGGGGTAGAAAATTATATGTACACCTTTAACCTTTGACCTCTAACCTCTAACCTTTAACCTTTAACCTTTGACCTTTGACCTTTAACCTCTTCCAATCCACTTTTTGCTTTATGTCTTCTACCATATTGCCAATATCCGACGAGAATAGTTGATACTGCTGTGATAAATGCAGCTATAACCCCAGGGTCAAAGAATGGATTATTCCCTCTATCACTTTTTGATGTTTGTTCTCTAGGTTTTTCAGATAAGGGGGTTTGGGGTACTGGGGATAATGTATCTCCACCATTTTCATATTTTTGGATATCCTGCTTTGCTTGATTTAAGCTCGGTTTTTCCAACACTTTATCCGCTGTTTGTCTCAACCACTTCGCATAATCTGTATTTTTGTTAATGGCGATCGCGTATCGTTGTTTTTGTAATTTGGGTAAATAAGTGTTTGGTTCTTGAGGGTATATGACATAATTCTTGTTTTTGAATGGTTGTCTACCCTTCCGATATCCCGACTTCCCTTGAATTCCTTCTTCCAAAAGAGTTCTCAATATAATTGCATCACTCGCAAATGCTTTGATTTCACCTTTTTCTAAATCATCTAAAGCTAAATCTCGAATATCTAATTTCTGGTTCTTTTGTTTAATCTTAGGGTAAGGGACATAACCATCATAATAATTACTGTTGTTTTCAAACTGCTTAAGAGTTGTTGTACCTCGAATTACAGCTATTGGTAGCGCTGAAAGCTTTTTTTCGAGTTGTTTTTTAGCAGTATTTTCTAATTCGACTGCTGTTTCTTGCTTTAAAAGTAATTTGATACCTGTAGTGTGAAAACTTTTTTTAGAAAATAGTATTTTGCTTTTTAAAAGCTGATTATCTTGTCTATCCCTTAACTTGAGTGTCGAGGTGGAATTAGGACCGCACTCCATTTCGATTTTTTCTGCTATAAGTCCATGATATCTAGGATATGCTTTTCCTCGATACTGATTAGCTATATCTTTGGGAATAACCGGAATTTGTCGATTTTGCCTACTTAATTCATGCTCTAGTGTTTTCAAGAATTTTCCACAAAATCCACCATAGCTACCATCCTTGTTTTTGCTTCCAATCCCAGAGGAAGTAGTCCGAATCCCCACACGAATTTGTTTTAGATAACTTTCTTGAGGTAAACCATTAACCTGAGATTTACAACTAATCAAAAAACATATTGGAGATATAAAGAAAGTCGTTATTAGCAACTTGGATGATTTTTTGTGGAGGTGGAAAAAAGCCATTGGCTAAAACTTCCTTACGAATTCAAATTGATGTCACCCTAAGACACAGTACAAAAATTTATTTAACTAAAGTCGTAACTCTTATCCTAAAAGCATCTGATTACAGCAAGACAACGGAAAGCAGAGGACAGAAATCACAAAAGATAGTACTGTCCATAAAAAATATCTAAGTATTTATTTTTAATAATTATTACTGATACTATTTCACAGTACCGAGATAAAGAATCAGTATTAATACCGTTAGAATTTTCTTCTCTAAGAAGTTATCCGTAATATTTCGTATTTTTTCGTTTTTTTTCCCTATTTATTCTTCTCTCTCAAAGCGCAAAAATTGGTTGCAGTTACAGCATTACGTAATTAGCTTAAGACATTGATGAGCGGTCAAACCTATAATTATTAAGCCTTTACCTTTGACCAACCTTTAACCTTTGACCTTCACACAGCGCTACAAGTAACCCACAAACAGAAGAATTTCAGTCTTTTGATAAAAAATATGGGCGGAATTAATCAATTTATCCACCCTTAAAAACTGTGAATCGTGCGTAAATACATGTGATTTTAAATTTGAAGATAAACCAAGCTTATTTATATTGGCTGAAAACTTTCTAGCCAACCATAAATCATTTCCCTCTCTACAAACAGTAAGAGATTTTCTAATCGATACAGTATTTAAGCAAGCAGATTGAATACGCTGCTAGCCTGAATTCAGCAATATTTACTCGCTTTTAACTGATTCTCAACGTACATTCCAAAATCAACTTTTGGTTTATTAAAGAATAAGGCTGAATTTCTAAAGCACGCTGAAAAGAGTTTATAGCTCTTGCATATTCCCCTAAAGCTGCATAACACAAACCCATACCGTGAAGTGCGCCAAAATGTAATGGATTAAGCTCTATTGCTACCTGAGTATCAGCTAAAGACTTTTCGTATTCGTTATTAGTGTAATAGAGGAAAGCACGGCGATTCCAAGCTTCAGCAAAATCAGGTTCGTTTTCAATTAATTGGGTCAGCATATCTTCAGCTTCTGTAGTTTTACCTGCGTCTAATAGCTTTTGGCTAGCCTCTATTTTTTCTAGACCAATAACTCCCTTCTGCTGAAACCATAAACGCCATAACTTACGAGTTGCTTCTTCGCGGACTACCTCATCCGGATTTTTCAAGTCTTCAAGTAACGAGTTAATAAATAAAGAATCCATGAAGTTAATTTTTTGAGTATCAGAGTATCTATGTAAGTCTAATCTCGCATAAATTCATCTCAAAATACAGTAATTTACTCACTTTTAATCTTTTGCTTTAAATTACAGCTAGACAAATCTTTACATTGTTCTGTAGCTTGGAATACTATTTTTCTCCAACGACTTAAATTATGCTATTCTGAAGCCGAAAATTTACATTTATCTTATATAATCCATAACAAAAATAAACTATTGGTAGTTGACAAACTTATATTTATTGATAATTAATCAAAGCATCACGAAAAAATATTACTATGTTTTCTTCAAGTTTTATAAGAGGTTTTTACCCAGCTGTGAGCATAATTCGTAATTCGTAATTCGTAATTCGTAATTCGTAATTCGTAATTCGTAATTAAAGCCCCATAAATAGAATTTAGGGGCTTCTACATGACAAATCCACGGATAAATCCGGAGGCTTCTGACCTTAAAAATTCACTTGGTAATTAATCCCCCATAAATAGAATTTAGGGGCTTCAACAAAGAATCGGAATTGCCATCCACGGGCTTCTGACCTTAATAATTAACTTGGTGAGATAGGAAGTATTAATAAAACAAGAAAGTCAAATTATACGCTTCTAGAAAGTCTTTCTTCACCTTGAGATGCGATATTTTCAAACTGGGAATCTAATTCAATAAACAATTCCCAAAAGTCTTGATTAATTAATTTCGATATTCTTTCAATTACCGCGTTTTCTAAATCAACTTCTCGCTTACCTTTCCAAAGTTTATCTGCCAAAGCAATAATTAATTCTTCAAGAGAACATTCCATGCTTTTCCATTGTGCGTGAGAAAGACAGCATCTAGCTAACTTATGGTTGACACCTTTAGTAATTAATAGTTTTTCTCCATCTGCTTCATGTTGATTTCCAGGAGAAACAAGTTCTTGGAAATGAATGATTTTACCCGTGTCGTGAAAAGCTACTCCCAAACGAATAAATTTTTCATCAAAATCAACATTTATCTGATTCAACTTTTGAATTAACAATTCAGCAGCTTCACCAACTAAGCGAACATGACAAATCAATCTCGGTGGTGCGTCAAGTTGTTTTAAAAATTCGTAAGCTTGTTCTAGATTTTCAAAATTTCTCATATCTCGCACTATTCGCAATAAGCGACAATAAACCCGGTTTCTATTCGTAAAAGCATTATTATGTCGTTGTAAAATTACAAAGAAACCGGGTTTCTGAGAGTAGCTTTATTTCACCACATTTTCGGAGACGTAAAATTATGACCTTGCGGTCACGCTGCGCTAATACGTCTCTACACAGCTGCTTTTTCAAACACAGCACGGTAGACGGGTTCGTTCTTTCCTAAAGTGAATAATTCTCTTTCTGTAGCAACTGGTAAAGGATTTTCTGCTAACCATTCCTTACTTTGTCTGTGAAAATTTGGGTTTTCTTCAAAACGCTCGCACATCTCCTCTTCGACAAATTTCACGTCCGATTGTAAAAATACCGTTCCACCAGGTGCAAGGTAATCTGCTAATTCTGCGACTAATTCCGGTTGCGCTACTCTTCTTTTCGCGTGACGATTCTTAAACCAAGGGTCGGGAAATTGAATTGTTACTCGTTGCAAAACTCCTGCTGGTAAAGAACATAAAATCGGCTTTAACGAGTTATTCGCGTTGCAAAATATATAGTGTAAATTCGTTAATCCCAATTCCGAGCGCGTTTTATTAGCTGCTTCTACCAGAGGTTCGCGAATTTCTAAACCCAGAAAATTACATTCGGGTTCTAGCTGAGCCATTTCTATCAAAAATTGACCCCTTGCACAACCAATATCTAAAAGTAAAGGTTGACTCTTATCTACATAGATATTTCCCCAATCAACCGCATTGATAGGTGTTTGATATCTTATTCCTAATGGATTTACATGTTGACGAACTCGAACGCGATTCATAATCAATTATCAGTTATCAGTTATCAGTTATCAGTTATCAGTTATCACCGGTCGGGTGCGGATTATTAATATTTATTACTTATAACTCCTAACTCCGTGAGCTATCCCAATCCAAAATCCAAAATCTGTCTTGGAAAGTTTGGGGGGAAGAAAATCTACACCCCCAACTTTCCGCAAAATCTAAAATCCCTAACTAGCTTTCAAAGGTTATACTCTATTTCAAAAGAGTTTTTTACACCTTTGATAATAGATTAATTTAATTCAATGAGTCTAAATTTTCGTTTTGCGATAGCTAGCGATTTACACGTCGCTCTTCCCCATACTATCTGGGATCATCCGAGCCGCTTTCACTTGGTGGAAGTTAGTATTCCGGCTTTTGATATTGTATTAGAACATTTAACACAACTTAATTTAGATTTTCTTTTACTACCAGGAGATTTAACTCAACACGGTGAACCAGAAAATCATACTTGGTTACAAGAACGTTTAGCAAAGCTGCCTTTTCCAACTTATGTTATTCCGGGTAATCATGATGTTCCGGTTCTAGATGCTAACGAGCAATCGATTGCTTTTAAGGATTTCCCGCAGTTCTATCGTAAATTTGGTTACGAAGATACAGAACAGCTTTACTATACTTGTGAATTGCGACCTAATGTTAGGTTAATCGCTCTCAATTCTAATAACTTTGATGACCGAGGTAAGCAAATCGGACATGTAGATAATCAGCAGTTACGCTGGTTAGAATCAGTTTTAGAATCAGCCAATGACGAATTAATTTTGGTGATGATTCATCATAATGTGGTTGAGCATTTGCCAAATCAAGCTAATCATCCGTTAGCAAGCCGATATATCTTAGATAATGCAGCAGAACTTTTGCAAATTCTCCGACGTTATAAAGTTCAATTGGTCTTTACCGGACACTTACATATTCAAGATATAGCTTACGAAGATAATGTATATGATATAACTACTGGTTCTTTGGTAAGTTATCCCCATCCCTACAGAATACTGCAATACTCTCAGGATAATTACGGTCAAGGTAAGTTGCAGATATCATCTCACAAAGTTGAATCTGTCTCTGACTTCCCAGATTTACAGCAAAGCTCGCATCAATGGATGTCCGACCGTAGCTTTCCATTCATGATTAAACTGCTAACTTTACCACCTTTGAATCTTCCCCAAGAAAAAGCAGAAGAATTAGCCCCTACATTGAAAAATTTTTGGGCAAATATAGCCGCTGGAGACGCATCGCTTGAATATCCCGAATTCCCAGAAAAAGTACGTCACCACTTTGAGAAATATAGTTCAATCACTCCCGATGGTCATCGGACGTTTATTGATAATCATGCAACGTTGTTGCTTTGAAAGGTCAAAGGTCAAATTCTCCTTCTCTCCCCATCCCCTTGTCTCCCCATCTCCCCATCCCCTTGTCTCCTATTCGCCATTTTGTCGTGCAATTGCAAAGACGGAGGTAAAACCGTGAACAAAGGTACTGTCTCCGACTGGACCAATTTCACCGTTACAGAAAAATCCTCCTAAAGGTATGTCTTTGACGTAGCGTTGAAATAATTGCGAATCAAAGTTGGGTTTTCCGTAGAGTCCTTCACCTCTACCCAAGCAAGAAAATAGTAAAGCACCTACGGGAGATGATTTATCAGTTTGTTGTTGTTGATATTTATCGAGTAAAAATTCCAAGTCTTGAGCGGAGGTTTGAGCATCGCGGAGGTGAAACTGTATGCTTTGTCCGGGACGCAGGTAGTCTCCGACTGCTATTGCTCCTGCTGCTGGGTCTACTCCCAAGATGTTACGAATCAAAAAGTCTCCTTGCTGTAAATCTTGTTTAAATTCACTCATCGCTACACCCACGAATAACGAGTTTTGAGCAAGGACTTTTTCTTCCTCGCTTAAACTAGCAACCAAATCCCGTAATAAAATTAACGGAACTTGCTCGTCAATCTCTAAAATTATGTTGCGATCGCACTTGCCAATTTGATGTGGTGTACCGATTGGACGACAACCTTGAGCGACAATTGTATCTAAGGCAATATTGCCGGTTAATGCTATTCCTACGCTACCTTCGGTGTAAAGCTTGTTGTTGCAAAATAAGGCTATACGATTTCCCATTCCACCGCTTGCTTGTCCTCCGATAACAACGGAATCGGGATAAGCAAAATCTAAACCTTTCAATAAATCATTTATACCGCTACCAATATTGCTTGAAAGTAAAATAAATTGAGGTGTAGAGTTCTGCGGTACCCCAATCAAATCCATCCAAGCATTAGGAGAACTATCTAAATCGGGTAATTCTTCAGCAATGACATGAAACGGATGAATATTAACTTCTGGTAAATAAGCTAAAGTCAGCGATAAAGCTGGTTCGTCTTCAAGTTCTTGAGCTTCTCCACTACTGCTTGTACCCACTACACCACCACCGCTACAGCCAATTAATACAGGTACGTCTAATTTCTCTGCGAGTAAAGGTAAAAACCTAGAATACTCGCTCGTAAAAGCAGAAGAAATGAACGCGATTCCTAAATTTGCTTGGGTCGATAACTTCCCTACAGCTTGTTCTACAACTTCAGAAATTGCTGCTTCAAGAGAAGGACGGGTTGATAAAGCGTTGCTCCACTGCATTTGGTCTGCCATAAATTATTTTTATATTTTTATATATTTAAGCTAATACTTTTTACTTTTATATGCATCAAACCATTAATTGCATCTTAAAGTAGTTGACTGTTTCTATAGTTCTATTTTCCTAGTATCAGTCAATCCTAAAAAGGAGTAATTATTACACTTTAATACTTGCTTCCATAGGTTCTAGTCAAAGCGGTGGTAAAAATCTTAAAAGTTTAAGTTGAAGACTCAATATACAAGAATATTTGCTGTATCTTGATATTGCTGTTCTACTACTTGGCTGTTATTCAACATGCTTAGTAGTTAAAATGGGTTATACCGTTAAACAGTAAGAGCCGAACTTTTTCTATACTTGTATTAACAACAATTAACACAACAAAACTATGAGCGATATCCAAGACAAAATTCAGGACGAACTTCAAGAAGCACGCACCGTCTGTGATACTGAAGGCAGTAACTCCGCAGAATGCGCTGCTGCTTGGGATGCAGTAGAAGAATTACAAGCAGAAGCTTCTCACCAGCGTCAGTCAAAGCCCAAGAACTCTTTAGAGAAGTACTGTGATGAAAACCCTGAAGCTGATGAGTGCAGAGTTTACGACGACTAATAATCGAGTTCGTCGTTAGGGCCGTCTCTTTTTCCACGCCAACAATTAATTTACCCTTTAATCTGTACCTCATGCTTAAAATAACCGTTTTAGACTCATGAAAGTTTAAAATCTAAACATTTGCTTGGGAACAGGTTAATCCTGAAAGTTCCATCAGCATGAGGTTACAGGCGTGGGAATGTTTCAAGTAAATTTGAACCAATATTGGGACTTACGCAGGTTATGTGTGAGTCCTATTTTAAATTATGGAAATATTCGCATATAAATATTTTGGATACTATATTTTAAATACTTTACTTTTAAATTTAGATTTTCTTAGTTAAAGTCTTTGATTATATATTGGAAAAATTATGAATGATGTTTGGTTTCGCTCGTTCGTTTGGATGGATTATCGCTTAGCAGTTTTATTTACTGTCTTGATTCCCTTAGTTTTACTTATTTGGGCATTTGTTCAAAAAGCTGATGGAATCCAGCGTCTGCTAACTATTTACTGGCGAGTCTCAAGTTTACTAGCAATTACGGTTTACTTAATGATTGGTGGTTTTGGGATAAGTTTTATTACATCCTTAATGGCACGTATCTTAATCCCAACTTCATTATGGTTCTGGGTAGACTTGAATGATGAAATTGAATACGGTGCTGATGGTCCGTTGAGTTTTGTTTTTACTTCTTGGCGTTGGGCTACAAGCATTTACTGTGCTTTGGGCGCACTAGCAACCATTCCTTTCTTAGGTTGTGCCTTTTCTGAAGATAGTCTCAAGACCGATTCCTGTAAAGTTTGGTTAGAAGCCCCATTATTATTCAAAGAATATTTTCATCCCAACACTAATAATGGATTCTTAGGCTTTTTAGGAATCATAGGCTTAATTTTCTACATGCTGTGTCTCGGCTACTTCGTTATCTTTAAGCTCGGTAAACAAGGACGTACAGCTGCACCGCAGTAGAGGAGGTGGGGAGACAAGGGGATGGGGAGATGGGGAGAGGGGAAGAAGGAGTGAGGGAGGGAGAGAGTGAGAGAGGGAGGGAAATTATTAATTCCTAACTCCTAACTCCTAATTCCTAACTCTTAACTCCTAACTCCTAACTCCTAACTCCTAACCCCCCAATCCAAAATCCAAAATCTAAAATCCAAAATCCTATTCCCCTATGTCAATTAATAAACGACTGGAGCAATACACCGTTAAACGTCCTCAAGAAGTCTTGTTGGTAACGGTGGAAATCGCTGATGAAAGAGATGAAGTTGCTATTTTTAGAGGATTTTCTAGTTCTTTGATGCGTCCTACTGCTTTCGACCCGGATATTCCGGTTATTCCTGAAGAAGCTAAGTTGATTAGCCTTGACCGGTTGAAAGGTCCTTATAATCCCGAGTCACCTCAATATATTGAGCAAGGGCTTTCTACAGAAGCTATCGCTAAATTACTCACAGAAGCTGGTGTGTAAAAAAAATAAAATTATCTAGGCAAATTAAAATCTACAGTTATATATTATATTTATGTTTACAGAAGAGATAATACTCCTCTTCTGGGTTGATATATTGTCTAAAGTGTCTTATAGAAGATATGCTCTTCTTTATCTAATTACTACCTGTTTTTTAATTGATTTTGGTCAAATTCCAGTTATTCGTTAAACAACACAAGCATCTCAAAGAATTCACAATTTGAATCCTACGTAAAAAAACAAAGTCAGTTTTATCTATATTGACTAAGTTGTGGTAAGTTTATAAAAATAAACATAAGATATTCAAATCAATAAATATATCTTTTAGAGCCAGTTTAAGGTAACTTTTTAATCTTATATAGCATTTACAAGTATAAGAAGCTCAGCAGGTGCATGTATAGAAATTGCGCTTGATGTGAAAGTTGTTAAAGATTCTTGCTGGATATGGCTAGCCTTTGTGGTATTTAGCCTGCATCGGAAGCTATCGTAAATCCTTACTCTCACACTTTCCCCATTATGAAAACAGCGGTGACTCTACTAACTAAAGATGCTCCCCAAGCTCAAGAAGTAGAAGTAAAAAGACCACTTAACCGTCAAATGATTGCGATTCTTGACTTTGGTTCTCAATATTCCGAACTTATCGCTCGTAGAATTCGCGAAACACAAGTTTACTCTGAAGTCCTTCCCTATCGCACCACGGCCGAACAGCTTCGCCAACTTAACCCCAAAGGCATCATTCTCTCGGGTGGTCCTAGTTCTGTTTATGATGCTAAAGCTCCCCATTGCGACCCTGAAATATGGCAATTAGGAATCCCAATTTTGGGCGTATGTTACGGGATGCAGCTAATGGTGCAGCAACTCGGTGGAGAAGTTCAAAAGTCGGAACGAGGAGAGTACGGTAAGGCTGCTTTGCACATTGATGATTCAAAGAGCTTACTTGCTGACGTTGAAGATGGTACCACCATGTGGATGAGCCATGGTGATTCGGTAATCAAAATGCCTTCTGGTTTTGAATTACTAGCACATACAGCAAATACTCCTTGTGCTGCAATTGCTAATCATGAGAAAAAGCTCTACGGAGTACAGTTTCATCCAGAGGTAGTACATTCTGTCGGTGGATTATCTTTGATTCGCAATTTTGTTTATGAAATCTGTAAAAGCGAACCCACTTGGACAACCGATGCTTTTGTTGAAGAAGCCATTCGCGAAATTCGCGCTAAGGTCGGTGAAAAGCGAGTGTTATTAGCGCTTAGCGGAGGGGTTGATTCTTCGACCCTAGCGTTTTTGCTACATAAAGCAATTGGAGACCAATTAACTTGTGTTTTCATCGACCAAGGCTTTATGCGGAAGCTGGAACCAGAACGCTTAGTTAAGTTATTTTCAGAACAGTTTCATATTCCTGTTGAATATGTAAATGCTCGCGAACGCTTTATCGGAGCTTTGAATGGAGTTACCGACCCCGAAGAAAAACGGCGAATTATTGGACACGAGTTTATCAAAGCATTTGAAAAGACATCAAGAGAACTTGGTCCCTTCGATTATCTAGCTCAAGGAACTTTATATCCTGATGTAATCGAATCAGCAGATACCAACGTTGACCCGAAAACTGGAGAACGAGTAGCAGTAAAAATTAAAAGCCATCACAACGTTGGTGGTTTACCCAAAGATTTACGTTTCAAGTTAGTAGAACCATTACGAAAGCTTTTTAAAGACGAAGTTCGCAAGGTCGGACATAATGTCGGTTTACCTTTAGAAATTGTCCAGCGTCAACCTTTTCCAGGTCCAGGATTAGCAATTCGCATTATTGGAGAAGTCACCGCCGAAAGGTTAAATATTTTACGAGATGCCGACCTCATAGTACGGCAAGAAATAAATCGTAATGACCTATATAGCAAGTACTGGCAGGCTTTTGCTGTATTGCTACCAATCCGTAGCGTTGGCGTAATGGGCGACCAAAGAACTTACGCTTATCCCATAGTTTTACGCATAGTTACCAGTGAAGACGGAATGACAGCGGATTGGGCAAGAGTGCCCTACGACGTACTTGAAGTAATTTCCAATCGAATCGTCAACGAAGTCAAAGGTGTAAACAGAGTAGCTTTTGATATAACATCCAAACCCCCCGGAACTATTGAATGGGAGTAAGGGGAGTTAGGAGCTAATAATTTTGGATTTTGGATTGGGATAGCTCACGGAGTTAGGAGTTACGAATTACCCATTCCCTGTCTTGAAAAGTTACTCTTGGGGGAAACCACGCCATTTGCTTCAAGCCGGGGAACCCGTCCAACGCAATGGCTCCCCAAGACCGTACTTTCCGCAATTCCCAATCCCCAATTACATGGGTAATTGAATAGTAAAAGTACTTCCCTGTCCTTCTCCACGGCTAAAGACTTTAATAGTTCCTCCGTGAAGTTCAATTAGGTGATTACAGAAATAGTTACCCAAACATTGCTCATAGTATGATAAGGGCAATTAATATCGGGCTATCAACCCCTCTTTCATAAAAAGCGACAAAAATATTTATACCCAGTACCAAAAGTAATAACCACAATTGTGAGGCTGAAATCGCAACAGGTTTACCTCCTTGAATAATTCCTTCAATGACACCTTGAAGAATTTCAAAACAAGCAATAGCTAAGAAAGCAGCAATATAATCAAGCACCTACAGCTTCAAGTTTTTGGTGTCCGTAGGGATTTTCTCTATCAGGTAATGGAGAAGAAAATTGGCATTGCTCAATTGAAATATGAATTTATTTTTCTCATATTTACTAGCCCCCTAAATCCCCCAAATAAGCGGGGAGAAAAACAATTTTAAGTCCCCCAAAATTGGAGTTTGGGAGGCAAAATCATACTTTGAATCAGCAACCCTAGAAAATTGATTGGTAATTCAACCTAAAATATTATTTGCGCTATCCGTAATGCTGTGTAAAGCATCTGCTAACAAACTAAGAGAATCCGTTACAACTCCGACAGATGCTTTTAAGCTCATTACAAACAAATTAAGCAATAAAGTAATGATTGAAACCTTTTTTATCTCTGCGAGATTATCTTGAGTTAAAAAGTGCTTTTTGTATTCAGTATGACTGTTCCCATAGTAAAACTAATGATAGCGATAAAGTCTATTAAAGCACTACCTAATAAAGAATAGATACTTTATAAATTGCAGCCTATAGTCAGCTTATTAAAAGTTATGTTTAATAAAATAGCTACCTAAAAATTTATATAGAAAATATTCCAGGCATAAGATGCCCCATATCGAGGGAAAATAAAAGAGCAATATGTTTTGATAAATAACTAATGTCTGCAAATCATTTGACACTTAATTTAGTTGAAGGTTCTGTATCTTTTAGCTTTTCACCCGCAGCAGCAAGGGAATTGAAAGCAGCGATAGATGAATTGATGCAGAAACTCAAAGCGGTTGCGGCTAAAACTGCTAGTGGTGGAGGAAAACCCAATCCTCAATCTTCGATGGAATATCGTCATACGGGAGAAGTATTTCTGGAAATATTTTGCAACCCTAATATTTGGCCTAGTCCTTTCGCTGCCAAGGTTTTGCTGACCGTGCGTGATGCTACTATCCGCTTGACAACAGAAGCCGAACTAACTCGGGTTGTGGAAGATATCAACCAATATTTAGAACAGGTCGGTTAATTCCCAGGAAAATACTTATAGTTCATGGTTATGGGGATTTACCATTAGCCATGAACCGTCTGATGAGATAATCAATAAATTATCTGATTTCGCAATCAAAGTAACCAAAACAAGTATGTCAGTACAGTCAAAGGTTTAGAGTACAAATATTTTAATTTTGTATTCCTGCTTTTTTATTTCCTAATTTTTATAGTTTTGAGAAAGAGTACTTAATTCTAGTAATATCTTAATTATATCTAATTTAATACTGCTATTTTTCGATAATTTTAACTAAATAATACATTTTTTATTCATCTAATTAACATTTTCTACTGCAAGCTAATTTGCTACTGCCACTTTTTCTCTGTACTCAAAAATCATCCATGGAGGTAACAGTTATGGACAGATACGATAAAATTTTTCACTCACGAGGAATATTAAAGCAGTCGCTTAGTTCCCAAGAAGCAGTTGCTGCTATCGCAATTATTACTATATCCGCTGATTCTTCTTTTGAAGATGTTGATGTCGAATTATTAGTCGATATACTGTGGAGATTTGAGATTTTTGAAGAATATTCGGATGAAGATTTATTAGAAATGCTTGATAAACTTCTCAATTTGGGGGAAGAAAATGGAGCGGGAGCACTATTTAATTCTGCAAAGGAACAATTAGATGATGAATTTTTAGAAGATGCTTTCGCTGCGGGAGTAAGTGTAGTTTTAGATGAAGAAGAGATGCTTATTCCCCAAGCACATAATCACTTACTAAAAAGTTTACAGGTAGCTTTAGAAATTGATAATAAAGAAGCAGAAGAAATAAGAAAAGAAGTAATTTCGGTTTTTCAAGAAGCACAACTAGAAGACTTGCTTGAAAATGAGGATGAAACAATAGTTGATATCGCTTTCAATATAGAAGAATATAATTCACCATTAGATAATTTTACAGTCCCAATTCCAGTAGATCCGCATCAAGGTGGTAAAGTTCAAAGTCAAGAAGGTGCAGTTAGTTTTTCTGATGATGAAGGCACTTTTTTAAGAATCGATTATTATGCTTTACCTTCCAAACAGATGGACGAAATGGAAGTTATTGGACAAGAAGAATATTTGAAATCAACTCTTGTAAATAAATATGTTCCAGAAGAAATAGTCGCGAACCTACCAAAAGCGCAAATTGAATATGACGAATATATGCCAAGAATCTTAGAAGGTTCTTACTTTGTATTACTATACATGCCGGAAGGTTCAAGAATTTCTAAAACAGGAAATAACGGAACTGCAACAAAATTGGATGCCTATCGAGGATTACTCGCATTTATCAATGGTGACTTCCTTTATATAATTAGCAGTCAGCGTACATTTTTGGATGGTAAAACTGTTAATTTTATGAAGCAGGAAGCTGTTGCTCTTAAGCAGATGATTTTAGATTTTGTGGAAACTATTGAATTTAATTGAATTAAGAAAAATAAAATTTAGCAATCTTATCAAGAGGGTGGTTTTTGGTAAGAAATTGCCCTTATTGTTTAGTTATTTTTTTGTGCTTAGTTATTACAATATTCCTCTTCCTAAAATCTTACGCTTCAAAGCTAATACGCGAGGACGCGCTCCTTTTGCTGAAAAATCTAAACCTTCGCGAAAGATTTCTGGCATATAGAAACGTGCTGAATCCTCTTTTTCTTTATCTTCGTAAATCACTCCCATTTCTTCTAAAGTTCTTACAGTTTGTGGCTCCATATTAAATTGTTGCACGTCAAAAGGAATTCGCCGTTGAGCGGGAGGATGTAATTGTAATGTATCTTCAACCCATCTTTTGAAAAGAATATACTCCTCCTTAGCTTCATCCACCTTAGATTTACTACATGGTTGAAGCGAACGACGGATAGCTTGAGGAGGTAAAAGACGACTTGTAGACCATTTTGCAAATTGTACTTCTTGGGATTTATCCACAGTAATATCTGCTGCATGATATAACAATCTAACAATATCTCTAGCTTGAAGTTTGCCATTAAAATCTGTTAAAGCAGCATATACCCAGGAAGCAGTATAAGCTTCTTTGGATTTATCAGAACCAAGTCTTTTACCCCATAATTCCTCTAACCTCTCTTTAATTTCCTCTGTACTCAAAGTTTGAATATTTTCTTTACTTGCATTAATAACTTCTGCTTGTCCGCAAATCCAAAATACTAATCTTAGAAAAGAATCTTGCTCCCAAGATAAATCGTAAGCACGGTAAAGGCTTTCAAACTGTTTCAGATTTTGAGTGATAGTGTAACGAAGAAAATCACGACGTAAGAAAATTATTACCCCAATATTTGATTTCCTAATTTCTGAAAGTCTTGATGGTAAATCATAGATTAAAGATTTCAACGCAATCTTCTCTTTATCATTAGATGCAATATCTGGAAAAATATCTTCCAAGCCATCGAAAATAAATATAATACGTAATTTTAATGGTTCTAAAAGAGTATTTATGCTCTCAATACTGGGATAAATATTTTCAGGAATACCGATAGATGCAGCTATTTGACTAATCCAAAATTGAGTCCACTGTGGTTCGCTCCAATTTTCTTCTAAAACGGCTTTTTTAATTCTATCAACATACTCTGAATGTTTGAAATTCGGCAACTGACCCCAAACTTCTTTTACGCTTTCTCTAGCTTGATGAATAATATTTAAAGCTTTATCTTGAATATTTCCGGACTGAAGTAGAGGAAATATATATGTTTTTTGATTTGATTCGGGTTCAGTATTGTTAATACGTGCTAGAAAATTCTCCCAATATTTAAAACGCGACAATTGGATGTAATTGAAAGTTTTTCCTGCCCCCTTAGCTCCAATGGATACTACACGAGGCAATTTATTTTTAAAATTAGTTGCTAGATTTTGTAAAGGTTCCGTAACTAATAAATCTTCTCCTTGTCCTGCTTCAGCATATTCGTAACGCTGACACACATCTCTAAGTTTACGAACTTCTTCGAGAAGAGTAGATTTTTCTGTCTCTGTCTTCGGTTTTATTTCTAAATTTGTACTAGCTAATAATTCCCTATCTGCCCAATCTTTAGCAACGTTCATTACTGAAGTTGAGCTTAACTTTGAGCGTGCTTCTTCCCAACTATTTACATACAGTAATTCTTGAGCAAAATAATTTTCTTTGATTTCCAATCTAGTAGAATACAGATTATCTTCTTGTGGTTGAACATAAGCTGACTGAAATTCTACTAAAGCATCTTCAAAAGCTGGTAACGATTTTAGTTCTGGAGTGAGCATACTAATCAACAATGATGCATCATAGTAACTTTCATCATCAATTGGTTCTGGAGGTGCAACTCGACCAATTTGTTCGAGTACAAGACTCGTACCTTTTACAGATTGGTCATTAATTGTGGTTACTAAAAACCGCTGAATTCTTGGATCAAAAATTATCGGACTAGATATTTCACTCAAGCCAGCCCTTAAATCAATTAATATATAATCTGCACCAACAGCTTTTCCTAAGCGATGAATAGCATTACCACATTCCCAAGTTCCATCTGGACTTTTAACTAAATGCTCCGGAAGAATTGGTGTATCAAGTAGCTGCTCATCATTAAGACAAGCGGGTAAAAAATATAGAGTTGATTTTCCTTCTTCTTTATGCGATTTTTTTATTTCTTTTGCTAAGAATGAAAGAGTTTCTTCTTGATTAATAGGTGAATAATGATATGCTTCTAAAAAATCAATAAAACAAACTGTTGGTTGCTGCTTTTCCGAACGATTCCAATATGTAAGACCGGGAGCTTCTAAATCGGCATCAATGACTAGTACTTTTATAGATTTATCTATTTCTTTTGCTCTTTCCAGTAAAGCGAAAATGTGAGCTGCTAAATTTAGCGTTCTACCAACACCACCTTTAAAAGAATAAAAAGCAATTAAATTCGGTTTATTGGTGAATGGTTCTGGTAATTTAATTATTTCAGAGGGAACAGTTTTTTCTTCTGATTCATCGGTCTCCACATAAGAAATTTCTTCCCAAAAGGGACGTACATAAATATTTTTATTTAACGGTTCTTCTCCGGGAATAAATTCAATTGGTAATGTAGCGTCACCAAGGGTCAGATAAATAATAGATTCATCTTCTTCGTACCAATCTTTAAACCATTGTTTTAAAGCATTTTTCGCACTCTGCTTGTGTTCTTCGCGTTGAAGTCCTATTTCTACAGCGTCTGAAAAACAGCGAATTCTTACTACTCCTTCCGGAAGCTTACTTCCATAATTAGTTTCACGAGAAATAGTTCTTCTAACATCAAGCCACGTAAAAAGTTTCATAAATATAATAAATATATCTAAATATTATGGTCTGCTAAGTTCTTCGTTAATCCAACTTGCAATCTCTAATAGCTTTTTCTCTAAGTTCTCATCTGTAATATTATCTGCCGCACAACACCCACCGTAACGCCACATTTGGTTTAAATCACCGGGAGTAAATTTTCTTTCATCATAGCCATCTCTGACTCTAATTTTCTTCATGCTAAGCTGAGACGGCAATCTTAAATCTTTTCTCGCACCTAAATAGTCTAATAATTTGTTTAAATCATGCTGACATTCATGTATTTCTTGACATAAGTCGGTACGTCGTTTTCTTGCTCTTCTCATCAAAGTTGCTTTCAAACCACACTCAACAGCATAAAATAAAAGCAATCTATGAGGATTCTTTCGTTGTTTTTTATTAGAATTATCGAAAACAGATTTATTTTCTCGCCAAGCTTTCTCCATTTCTCTATCTGTAAATGGAATTGACATTATAATCTCTTTAGTCTAAGTCTTTATCAATCTACTTAGTTATATTACGCCAAAATAGTTATACATATTAACCGTTCATAACCCTATTTCAAATTTTTTTTAAATCAATTTATAAAAAAATGCTACAGAGTAAAACTAATTAAAACCCGTTTATTCAATGTGAAATAAAAACTCCACAAGAAACGCATCCCTTTCCAAATTCCTATCAAGTCAAAATCGTCCCACCCATTAACCGTTCATAACGATATTTCAACTCATCTTGCATCAATTTCCATCGTCCCAAAGTTGGGTCTAATTCTATGACTTTTTCCGCAGCTTGACGGGCTAAAATTAACACTTCTTCGTCTTCTACTAAGCTGGCTAAAGTAAAGTCTGGAATACCCGATTGTCTTTTCCCCAAAACTTGACCGGGACCTCTAAAACGCATATCCATTTCTGATATGAAAAACCCGTCTTGGGACTGTTCTAATACTTTTAATCTTTGTTGAGCATCTGCACTCCGAGAACTGCTAACTAACAAACAAAAGGATTGTGCTGCTCCTCTACCAACACGTCCTCGTAATTGATGCAGCTGCGATAAACCAAATCTTTCCGCGTTTTCAATTAGCATCACCGTTGCATTCGGAACGTCTACACCAACTTCTACCACGGTGGTTGAAACTAAAATATGAGTTTCTTTATCGCGAAATTTACTAATTGCTTCGTCTTTATCTGCTGAACTCATGCGTCCATGCAGCAATCCTACCCGAAATTCTGGAAATATAGCTTCCTGTAATTTTTTATGCTCTTCTACCGCAGAACGCAAGTCTAATTTTTCCGATTCTTCTACCAGAGGTAAGACCACATAAACCTGCCTTCCCTGAGCAATTTCTCGTCGCATTAAATCATAAGCGTGAGTTCTTTCGCTGGCTTTGAGGGCTGTAGTTTTTATCTTTTGTCTTCCCGGTGGTAGCTCATCAATTTGACTTACGTTCAAATCGCCGTGAATGGTTAAAGCTAAGGTTCTAGGAATTGGTGTCGCGGTCATTGTTAGCACGTGGGGCTGTTCGCCTTTTTGCTGCAATCGCGCTCGCTGCTCTACTCCAAAGCGGTGCTGTTCGTCGATTACCACTAAACCCAATCTGTGAAAGTTCACGGGGTCTTGAATTAAAGCATGAGTACCCACTAAAAGCGGTAATTCTCCGGTCTCTAACTGAGCGTGAATCTGTCTTCTTTTTGCAGTTTTTGTGGAGCCTGTAAGTAATTCTACTGGTAAATGCAATAAGTTGAACCAACTAACCAACTTACGATAGTGCTGTTCTGCCAAAACTTCTGTAGGAGCCATCAGCGCTGCTTGATAACCCGATTGAATCGCCGCAATAATAGCGACTACAGCCACAACAGTTTTACCAGAACCTACATCTCCCTGCACCAAACGATTCATTGCTGCGGGTTTTTGTAAATCGTTGAGAATATCTTTAATTACCCGTTTCTGTGCCCCCGTCAACTTAAACGGTAATATTTCATGAAACTGCTCTAATAATTCCCCTTGAGGAGCAAGAATTGCACTAGTTTGAGCTTCGCGAGCTTTTTGTTGACGTTGCAGCAAACCGAGTTGCAGGTAGTAAAATTCATCAAACACCAGACGACGACGTGCTGCTCGTAAACTATCGCTATCGGGGGGAAAATGAATATTATTAATCGCGTCTTTCAATTCCATCAACTGATATTTCTTACGCAAACCTGGTGGTAAAGGCTCCTTCAAAAGCGCGGTTGCAGGTAAAGCAGAAATTACCGCTTGTCGTACCGTACTCGCAACAACTCCCTCTGTCAAAGAATACACTGGCACAACTCTACCTACCGTCAGCGATTCAATTTCATCCTCGGGATTTGCTAAAACCTCCAACTCGGGATTATCAAGAGTCAACCCATACTTACTTTCCTTGACCAAACCACAAGCAGCTACAGTACTACCAGCAACGTAGCGACGCTTCATACTTTCTTGCCAACCCCGGCTGCTATAACGATTTCCAGCGTAGAAACGACTAATTTTTAAAATACCGGAGTGGTCTTTCAACTGAATTTCTAAAATTGATAATTTCTTATTTTTAGGACTAGAAAAGCAATTACAACGCTTCACGGTAGCTATCAGAGTCACAGTTTCACCCGCTTGTAACTCAGCAATACAAACTTGATTCGCGTAATCAATATGGTCGCGAGGAAAGTAATAAAGTAAATCGCGTACCGTAGCTACACCAAGACGATATAATTTAGCAGCCTTTTTGAACCCAATTTCTGGTAAATCAATCAGTTTTTTATCTAATCCCGGTGCAAGTCTTCGACTTACCGATTGCTCTACTACTTTAGTTTTAGGAGTTTGGATAACCTTTGGTTTTGGATTTGCTTTCTCTTGTGCAGCACGTTCTCCTTGCTGCAAACTATAAAGATAGCGACGAGCTTCCGTAACCAAACGCTTTCTATCCTCAGTTTCCAGATGCGGATAATTTGCAAACTTAGCAGAAAAATCCAGCCAGCGACGACGTTCCTCACTGGGTAAACCAACAGGAAATTTACCAAAAGTCAAAGTAAGAAACTCATTAAAGAGATATTGCTTACCCTGCAAATTGATAAAACCCCGTTCCGTTTCCACCGACAGAGCTTTTTGCAATCTTATCCAATCTGGTTTGTCATCAATCATGGGAAACTGGGAATAGGTCAAAGGTCAAAAAGGTCAAAGGTCAAAGTTACAGATTTTTTAGCTTGGGATTCATAACTCATAATTTTTTATACGAATTCATTGCTGGAACTATTTTAATTACATCAATAAGTCTTAATCCATATTTAGTCTTAATCTTAAAACCTTTATAGATTAAGAAGTATTTTTTATTTACCGTACTGCATAGCCCCCAAACTTTGACCTTTAACCTCTAACCTTTAACCTTTTATTCAGTCTTCATACCAGCTAGCTCTCCAAGCCGCTTCAGCAGAAGCTATAGAACGTTCTCGCTGTTTTTTCTGATACTCTCTTCCTAATTTATTTAACTGATTTAAAATATTACGAATTTGTTTGCGTTCGGAAGAAAGTTTCATGTCGGCAAATTCTATTTCCACAAGTCGTAGGTTTAAGGCCATAACCTGGGTTAGGCTTTCCGGTTCCTCCTGTTCTTCACCTTCTATTCCAACTACTAAGTTTAGTAGATTAGGTGGTCCTGGCATAGACTCCGTAGATGCTTCAGAAGAAGCTGCGGCTGCTGCTTCTAAAATCTGTGGTGGCAGCTTTCTTGGTAGTAGACCAGCTTGCTGTAACAAACGATTGCCGTCACTAGATAAACTTTTAATTATGTAAGCAATAGCTCGTTCTAAATTTTTTTGCCAAGCTGCTAATTCCATTGGATTAGAAGTATTGGGGTTAAACCAGTTTTTCCAATCTTTATCAGGAGTGGGTTCTGATATAAATATAGGACGTTGACCTTTCTTTGAAGATAAAAAAGCAATTTTGGCATCTAGAGGAAGCGAATCAGAGGAAATATCTTTAGAAAAAGTATTGGATTTTTGCTGTTCATCTTCCATTTCTAACTTTTCGACAATTTCTTCCAAATCTTCATCTTTAATTTCTAATTCTTGAGCGATTATTTGTAAATCTTCGTCTTCTATTTCTTCTTCTATTTCTTTTTCTAATTCCTCGTCTTCTAATTGATAAATTTCATCTTGTTCTTCTAATTCATCTTCGTCTTCTAATTCTTCATTTTCTGCTGCAATTTCTTCTAATTCATCTTCTTGTTCTTCTGGTTCCTCCTCATTGTTCAGTAGGGCTTGCATATCTTGCGCTGCGGATTTTGCTAATTTACGCATAGCTTCCTGCAATTTCTGTCGTTGATTCAAAGACAATCTGAGAAAACTTTCAGGGTATCCTTGGGTACACAAATGATAGCTTGCTAAAATTAGTTGTTGACGCAAGGCTTGTCCTAAAACTTCTAAGTAACTGCTATAAGCATTTTGGAGTTGTTCGGCTATAACTCCTATAGCCTTTTCTAGTTCAACAATATCCTGCTCTATTCGCTCGATTGGTCTTGCCATATCTGATTATTTTCCATTTTATCTTAGTTGTGGTACAAAGGTACGCAATCATCCCCATACAAGTAGGTCGGCGTTAAAAATAGTAATTAGGAATGGGGAATAGGGAATAGGGAATAGGGGAAAGAGACTATAATAAGCAAACAATATTAGTTGCTTAAGTCAGCTTGTATTTTAGTCCTATAAATAAGACTAAGAAACCATCAATCAAAGCTAATAGTCCTTTTAATTTATTTTGAAGTGTTTATGTAGTGCGTTAACGCACTATGTCCAACAGGAAATAGTTCTAGCTCGCTCGGAAGCGTTAGCGAGTTGTAATCTCGCATTATCCTTTATAATTGCTCCAATCTATTACTAAATACTAAATAATCAAATAACCGTAAAAATATCATTTTTACTATTTCCTGTTCCATATTCACCATCACCTATTCCATATTCACCATTCCCTATTCCCTACTCAACCTCAAAATATTACGAAAAACAGGTCAAACTGTAGAAGATTGACCTGTCTAAAAACGAAACTATTCTTAACTGAATTAATTGCTACCCATTTGTGCGGCAACTTCTGAAGCAAAGTCTTCTTCTTTTTTATCAATACCTTCGCCAAGAATGTAACGAGTAAAGCGGCTGATGGAAATTGTTTCACCAGTTTGAGAAGCTGTTTGTTTTACCAATTCCTCAATCGAGGTGCTTTGGTCTCTAATATAAGGTTGGTCTAGCAAAGTCATTTCTTTGAGACGCTTATCGATTCTTCCTTGAACAATTTTTTCTTTAATATTGTCAGGTTTTTTCGCTAAGTCATCACGTCCCATTTCGATGTCTTTTTCCTTTTGTACCATTTCAGCAGGAATATCATCTACATTTACGTACTCAACGTTGGGACAAGCAGCAACCTGCATAGCAACGTTTCGTGCTAATGATTTGACTTCTTCCTTGCCAGAAGCAGCTTCCGAACCGCACTTTAGCTCAACTAATACACCGACTCTACCACCGGTGTGAATATAGCTTTCTACAGCTCCATTGTTTTCGGAAGCGGAAAAGTTTTCAAAGCGACGTACTTTGATATTTTCGCCTAAAGTAGCAATTGTCTCGGTAATAAATTGCTCAACTGTCTTGTCTTTGCTTTCTTCGTAAGGTTGACTCAACAAAGCCTCAACGCTGTCAGCATTTGTTGCTTGTTTTGCTAGATTCTGTACTAAAGACTTAAAAGCATCATTACGACCAACAAAGTCAGTTTGACAGTTGACTTCTATTAATACACCGACCTGACCATTCGGGTCGATATAGGTATCAATCAAACCTTCAGCAGCAATGCGGTCGCTTTTTTTGGTTGCACCAGCAATACCTTTTTGTCTTAACCATTCGACACCTTTTTCGATGTCACCTTCGGTTTCTTTCAGCGCTTTTTTGCAGTCCATCATACCAGCGCCGGTTTTTTTACGTAACTCTTGGACTAATTTTGCAGATATTTCCGCCATGTTGCCTCAATTTCTACTTAACTGATAGTTTAAATTGCTCTCGGATATTGAGTATTTCTATATTACTTAGCTGTGAGATACTCAGAAATATTTTTTATGGTTTGGCTTAAATTATTCGTAAGCAGAAGAGGTGTAAACAAGTAAAAAGCAGGAGCAGTCAAGGACTGTGATATTTTCAAAGAAATCAAATTCAAATTTCAATTCAAATATTCAACTAAAACACCCAGCCCTCAATATGCTCTAAATAATGACACTTGGTATCAAATTCAAAGTCTCAATATTAATAGCCTACTCCTACTTTTTCTTTACTCTTGAATTGATAAGATTATTTACACCTTATCCCTCAGTGGATTCTCCTTCTTGCTGTTCGCTATCCTCAGATGATAATTCTTCTGAAGATGAAGACTCGCTGAATTCGCTGCTATCTTCGTAATCGTAATCGTCTTCAGCGCCTTCGTAGTCGTATTCATCGTCATCACCAGCTACTTGACCGTGATAACCTTCGTAGATAGCGTCAGCTAACTTACCAACTATCAACTTAATAGAACGAATAGCATCATCGTTAGCTGGAATCGGAATATCCACTACATCTGGGTCGCAATTAGTATCTAACATAGATACAATAGGCAATCCCAGCTTTTCACATTCCTGAACCGCGTTATATTCCCGGCGCTGATCCACAATAATTACCACATCGGGGATTTTACGCATGGTTTTAATCCCACCGAGGTACTTTTGTAACTTGGATAGCTCCCGACGCAGCATTGAAGCTTCTTTTTTCGGAAGTAAATCAAGCGCACCGCTTTCTTCGCGACGTTCCAAGTCTTTTAAACGGTCTACTCTGGTCTTAATAGTCGTCCAGTTAGTGAGCATTCCACCCAACCAGCGCTGGTTAATATAGTGAGCACCACAGCGACTTGATTCCTGAGCGATAATTCCCGCAGCTTGTCTCTTAGTACCAACAAACAGAAACTTTTTACCTTGTTCTGCTTGAGTCCGCATATAACTATATGCATTTTCCATCAACTGGGCAGTTTGCACCAAGTCAATGATATGTACTCCATTACGAGAAGTGTAAATATAAGGAGACATTTTGGGGTTCCATCTCCGGGTTTGATGTCCGAAGTGAACTCCCGACTCCATCATTTGAGCCAACGAAACAACAGGCATATTTTTCTCCTATTCGGGTTAAACCTCCATCTAGTTGCATTTCCTTACCGGAAACACCCGAATTACTAGATGTGCGAGATTAGAAAACTTTTCTAATCTACCACATAAAAATGCCGTGTTTGAGGCGGAAAACCGAATTTAAGTGTTTGTGCTGTATATGATTGAAAGCAAACAAAAGTAGGCTCGAATTTTAATTGTCATTTATTGTCACTTAATTTATTAATTTAAATATTATATTATCGACCATCAATGAAGTTACCACCATTACCTGACAACGAAGACGATAGACTCCAAGCTCTTATCAAATATAAAGTCTTGGATACTCCGGCAGAAAAAGCATTCGATGATTTAACAGCTTTAGCCGCTTATATTTGTGATACTCCGATTTCTTTAATCAGTTTAGTAGATGAAAACCGGCAGTGGTTCAAGTCAAAAGTTGGTTTAGAAACGATAGAAACACCTAGACAATTAGCTCTTTGCGCCCATACGATACTTCAGCCAGAGAGAATACTAATTGTACCTAACGCTTTAGAAGATGAGCGATTTGCCGATAACCCATTGGTAATATCGGAGCCCAATATTACATTTTATGCTGGCGCACCTTTGGTAACTCCTGATGGATTTGCTATCGGTACATTGTGTGCTATCGATAACAAACCACGAAATCTTAACCCCGAACAAATAAATGCTTTACAGGCTTTAAGCCGTCAGGTAATTAGTCAATTAGAACTAAGAATTAATATTAGTAAATTAAAGCAAAATGTAATTCATCGCGAACAAGTAGAGCAAAATTTACGCCATACAAATAAGCAGCTAACTGATACTTTAGAGCAGTTACAACGAACTCAAGTTCAACTTATTCAAAGTGAAAAAATGTCTAGTTTGGGTGAGATGGTTGCTGGAATTGCTCACGAAATAAATAATCCGGTCAACTTTATTTATGCGAATCTCGACTATGTAAATACTTATGTTCAAGACTTACTTGATTTACTATCCCTTTATCAACAGCACTATCCTAATCCACATTCCGACATTAAAGATAAAACCGCAGCAGTAGATACAGAATTTTTAGCTGAAGATTTACCTAATATATTATCTTCAATGGATGCAGGAGCCGAGCGCATTCAAAATATTGTTTTGTCTTTACGTAATTTTTCTCGATTGGATGAGTCTCAAAAAAAACCAGTTAATATTCACGAAGGTATAGATAATACCTTATTAATTTTACAGCATCGATTTAATCTAATATCGGAGTACCCCGACATAAAAATCGTTAAAGAGTATGGCAATATATCTAAAGTAGAATGCTATGCAGCACAACTTAACCAGGTTTTTCTCAATATATTATCTAATGCTATTGATGCGATAGAAGATAAATTAAAGGATAAAGAAGAGATAACACCTACAATTCGCATTCGTACTGATATTCGTAAAAATAATCTTTTAGTCAGGATTGCTGATAATGGAATAGGAATTCCAGAAGATATTCAAGCAAAAATATTTAACCCTTTCTTTACAACTAAACCTGTAGGTGAAGGAAAAGGCTTAGGACTATCAATAAGCTATCAAATTATAGTTAAAAAGCATAACGGAACTCTGAAATATAGAACTAATTATGGGAAAGGTACTGAATTTTGGATAGAAATTCCGATTCAAAATAATTAAAGGTTCATAATAATGATTCAAGCCTTTTTTTCGGAGGACTTAAATCATTACTACAAACTTAACTAAACTTCTGTTCTTTTTTGGCTTCTATATAAGCAGCATAAACGCCTTGAACGTTATACCAATTCAAGAAAACCCGAGCTATTTCCAAAGCTAATTGCGGTTTCCCAGCTTTAATTAATCGTCTTAACAAAGGACTCATTGTTCGCTCGTTTAAAGTCCCATTCAATGAAAGAACACCCCAAAGCAAACGGTGTAACCAAGTCATTTGAATCATCATTTTTACATCCCAAGTTGGATGCTTTTGATAAAACAAAACCCCCATACGTCCCCGTTGGATTTCTTTATCAATTAAACTAGGAATTTGGTCTAAATCAAATGCTGGATGCCAATGATAACCTACAGCTTTCGGACATTTAATTAACTCTAAACCCAAATTTTTCAGCCTCACCCCTAATTCTAAATCTTCCCAACCATAAAGCTGAAAACTGGTGTCGAAGAGTCCAGCCTTCTCCAACCAATGCTTAGGAATAGCTACGTTCCCCGTAGCAAAAAAAGCAGCAGAATAATCGGTTAATTTATACGGTTCCGATGTCGGATTATCAAAATTCGCGGTATTAATTACCGCACCATAAGTAAAAAACCTGTCATTTCCTAACTTCTTCTGTCCATCAGTCAGCGCATCTGCATGAGCTTGCAGAAAATTTTCTGTAACTACTAAATCGCTATCAATAAAAATAATTGTATCGCCTTTCGCTTTTTCCACACCTAAATTCCTTGCCGCAGCAGGTCCCATATGTTCCTGCTCGAAGGTTACAAGGTGGGGAAAATCTTCTTTATTGCTTTCTAACCACTCTAAAGTTCCGTCGGTGGAACCGTCATCCACTAAAACAATTTCGTAATCTGTCACCACACTTTCCTGGCTCAAACTTTGTACTTCCAAAGCTTTGAGACACTTCTCTAAAATCGGCTTGCGATTGTAAGTTGGAATAACAACACTAAAAAACACAGTTTCACCCCCAGCAATATTCCCTTCACAATAGGACAGCTACAACTATACTGCTGTTCCTTAACTCACTGTGGCTACGGAAATTGTTATTTAATTGCTCTGTATTAAAAAAACCTGGTTTTCGCATAAACCAAGTTTTCATTTTATTCTATGAATTAATTAAATTTCACTACATTAGCGCAAAGTAATACATCACAGCAAAGTTAGCCAAAGGAATAATCATTAATAGAATGAACCAAGGATTTTTACCTAGCTTCTTAACCATATTTATGAAAGCAATTATTAGGTAAATAGCAGCTACAATATTTACAAAAGGAATGAAAAAGCCTATTATCCACCAAGGTGATTGATCTCCAAGTTCAAACATTGCCCAATTTTGCAGAAAAGGAACCCATGCAAACCAAGGCTTTGGATAGTTTAGCTTTTGGAACATAACGTATAAGCAGTAAGAAGAGAATGCATAGGCTGCAAGCCCAATAATTAAGTTTAAGACTCCTGCACCACCAGAACCAGAGCTAGTTTGTGCTAACAGATACGTAAAACTCAAATCTGTATTTAGTAATGACATCATTATCTTTTAATCCACACAATCAACACCAACCTGATTTTAATCTCAAGCTTGCTTATATGATTCCCTAAAACGTTCATTAAATAACACAACTAACATTACAATTCATGTATTTAGCTAATTTGATTTAGGCATTCACGAACGTAATTAATAATAGATGAGCAATTTTACTTAAGTTGGTAAATATTAAAGCTATTTTTATCTGAAACATAATATGCGTAATTTTACGCTTTCAGCAATATTATTAGTAATAATACAGAAGCCCAGTTTCTTTAGTTTCTTTATAAACTGGGCTTCTGTATTATTTTTTCAAAACTCCTTTACGACAATTTCTACGCAAAACTAAACTTGCTCCTAATACTCCTATGGATAATCTAAAAGCACTTGTTGATTAAATAATTTATTAGCGCTGTCACCAAAATATATATCGGAATTTACTTCTGGGTTCGCTACTCCTAATTGAGTACGCCGATTGATGAGAGACTGCGGTGAATTTTCTAAACCTATAATGTTAGGATTTGCGTTGAACTGAAGCTTTTGATTTACAGGTATTATATTTCCGTTTTTAGTAATAGTTTCTTGAGATACTAATTTTCTAAAAGTATTACTTTCAAATTGAGACAAGCCGAAGGCAGGATTACTATCTTGATAAATACCTGAAATATTAGCAGTGAAAAATCCCTATAATTTCACAGAGATACAGTGTAAATACTTAATTTGTTTCTCGAATTAAATGAATTATGTTTTATCAAATCAGGACTTACGCAACGAAGATTTGTCATTGCGACCGGAACGTAGTGTAGGGAAGCAATCGCAGCATTTAGGGAGATTACTTCGCTTCGCTCGTAATGACCTAATTTCGTGGCTTTTGCGTAAGTCCTGCAAATTTAGGATTTACGTATCACGTCAAAATCCTAGGTCACTCAAATCACTATTCTCAACAAGAGCGGGAAACTCCTAAGCTGCTTCCCAGGTTCAAACTGGGGACTACGATTGTCCGGTTTTCGATTATTGCGACTGGTGTAAGATATCAGAAGTCATCAAATTATGATTTTTGATGCAATTCAAATTAATACTAATTTAATTAATATTAGTCACAAATAATACCTAACATCATTGATATTTAGTCCATAAACACTGCGTTTATGCTGAATATTTTAGTTACAACAATACTGACATCAGTATATATACAATCTGTAGAAAATACTTAACTAGTATAAATACCGAAGAGAATATACCTATATTAATTAGATAATAGATATTCGTCGTTTTGCAGCATCGAGAAATAATCAATGGGTCGCGCGAAAAAGGTTGTCTTAGCATATTCTGGTGGAGTAGATACATCGGTATGTATTCCCTACCTCAAACAAGAGTGGGGAGTAGAAGAAGTTATTACTCTTGCAGCAGATTTAGGTCAAGGTGAAGAATTAGAACCAGTTCGTGAGAAAGCTCTCAAATCTGGTGCAACTGAATCATTAGTAGTGAATGTTCAAGAAAGCTTTATTAAAGATTACGCTTTCCCAGCTATCCAAGCTAATGCTATCTATGAAAATCGCTATCCTTTGGCAACTGCTTTAGCACGTCCGTTAATTGCCAAAGCTTTAGTAGAAGCTGCTCAGAAATACGAAGCTGATGCAGTTGCACATGGTTGTACTGGCAAAGGTAATGACCAAGTTCGTTTCGATGTGGCTGTTACGGCTATGAATCCTGACCTCAAAATTCTTGCACCAGCAAGGGAGTGGGGTATGAGTCGAGAGGAAACTATTGCTTATGGGGAACGCTTTGGTATTCCTTCACCGGTTAAAAAATCTTCCCCTTATAGTATTGACAAAAATCTCCTCGGTAGGAGCATTGAAGCTGGGGTTTTAGAAGACCCATCTCAAGAACCTCCAGAAGAAGTTTACGAGATGACAAAGGCTATAGTAGATACTCCAAACGAACCGGAGTATATCGAAATTGGTTTTGTCAAAGGTATTCCCGCTACTCTCAATGGTGAATCCAAAAATCCAATTGAACTGATTTCCAAACTCAATCAATTGGTCGGAAACCACGGGGTAGGACGTATTGACATGATAGAAAACCGTTTGGTGGGTATCAAATCGCGGGAAATCTATGAGTCTCCGGCAATGGTGGCATTAATTCAAGCACATCGCGATTTGGAAAGTTTAACTTTAACGGGTGATGTGACCCAATACAAACGGGGTATCGAAGAAACTTACAGTCAATTAATTTACAACGGCTTATGGTTTAGTCCGCTCAAAGCTGCACTTGACGCTTTTATTCAACAGACACAAGAGCGAGTTTCTGGAACTGTGCGAATGAAGCTTTTCAAAGGTAACGCTACCATTGTTGGTCGTCGTTCTGATAACTCACTTTACAATCCTGAAATGGCAACTTATGGTGCAGAAGACCGATTTGACCATAAAGCTGCTGAAGGGTTTATTTATATTTGGGGGATGCCAACTCGCATTTGGGCAGGACAGAATAATTCGTAATTCCTAATTACAAAAATGTAGAGACGTAAAATTTCACGTCTCTACATCTGTAGGATGATGCAAAAGCATAATGCAAAATATCTATATATGCTGCTCTGTCGCTAATTCAAAACCCTATCCTATTCCTCACTGACTGCCTCTTCAACTTTACGAGACTCTAGCCATAAATATGTAGCTATCAAAGCCACAAGAATCAGCAGTGCAAAAACAGTAAACTGACCTACCCACTGAACTAACTGTTCTAGAGAAACTACCTTTCCTGCGAAAAAAGCCAAGGAAACCATAGCACTAGCCCAAGCACCAGCACCTAAAAAGTTGTATAACATGAATTTTGCAAAAGGCATTTCGGCTATACCAGCTAATGGTGCCGCAAAAATCCGTAATAAAGCAAAGAATCTACCAAAGAATACGGCTTTAGCAGCATTTTCACCAAATTTGTCTTTTAAGTCCAAAACTTTGACTTCAGAAATCCTTAGCAGGCTTGCCAGACGCATTAGTAATGACCAGCCACCAATTCGACCAATCCAGTAGCCACAGGTTCCACCAATAGCAGCACCTGCTGCTGCGTCACCCACAACGAACCAATAATTGAGTTCATTGTTACCCGCTAAAAATCCACCTACCAAAGTTACTGTTTCACCAGGAAGGGGAATACCTAAGTTTTCTAATAAAATTCCTACAAAAATTGCCCAGTAGCCGTATTGATGAGCAATTTCCTGAATATTCTCCAATGATATGAAATCGAGAGACATCCAGCCTAAACCTATTTATATAATTTTACATTTCTACATATTGACTCTTTTTTACGTAAGGTGTCAATGAACTCAGTAATTCCGAAACTTTATCCAATGTCTACACAAATCCACATGTTCTTTATCAAACATTTACTGTAATTACATGGTAAATGTTGATACCAAACTGCTTGGTTATAATTACATTAAATATTCATTTTAGATTTCAAGTACAGTACTATTGGTAGAATAGTTTTAGCAAAAATAATTTATCTATATTTATTATTTAATCGTATAAAATCAAACTATTGAATCAATTTTATGTTTACCACAACCTCACAATTACTAACATCCATGACAGTAAATTTATGAAAAATTCATAAAACTCTGAGAGAATTATAAAAGTTATGTAAAAGAAGCGGTTGCTACGGAAAAAGCAAATCGCTTATGCCTATACTGAAAATTGTTTGGACAAATTATACGGCATAAATACCGACTGAGTTTGTCTCAATTGTACTAGCCTTCAAACCCTATTTAATAAGTAGGTAAATGCGGTAAGTTTCCAGTTGAGAGGGAAGTGGTATTTGTGTCTGTTTTTTGTTTTTTCCTAAGTATTTCAACTATCCGGCTAAATTTATGACTTTCACAAAAGAACGTCAAGTTACTTTGTTCAAGCCCGAAGGACGCATGGACTTGCAGGGCGGAAATGCTTTGAGCGAGCAGATTTCTTCGATAGTACCTAATTCCGAACAGCTTTGGGTTATAGACTTAGCTAAAGTGGATTTTATGGACAGTTCTGGTTTAGTTAGCTTGGTTAAGGGACTTAAAACAGCACGTCAATATAGTTGCCGTTTAGTTCTTTGCAGCGTTGCAGCCCCTGTTCGGTTGGTTTTGGAACTTACTCATTTAGATTCTGTTTTCACAATTTATAACAATTACGAAGACGTTCTAAGTATCTATTAAAAATAAAAGTCTGGCTTTAGCAGGGTAACATCCCATCTGTATGTTGAAGTTTAGTCTTGATTGCAGTAGATAATTGAAAAACTAACCAACATTCAGCCTTCGAGTTGGATGTTTTAACACTTTTTTCTTGCTAATCTCTGTCAACCGCTATGCAAATTCACTGCTGTATTTAAACAAAATTCAATCAACGATTACCAGCAACTAGCTTGGGAGAGTTGTTGAGAATAGCAAAGCTATTCTTATAGCAAATGTAAGCAATGGAAGAATTTACCTGGAGAGGTGAAACTAGAAAATTCTGGATTTTCTCATCACTATTCCTGAGTAATTCTTCATTTTCTTCCACTTATCAACTTTTATTGATTATTTAGGAGTTTTTAAAAGAGGGCTTTTTTACTCCCGTATATTCAAACCATTTTAATCGCTGAGAACCTTTAAGGCTTAATTCAACTTTAGGTTCTGGGCTGCTAACCTTATTACTGATTATCCTTAAGGTCAATTATAAATAGAATAGACATTTTAGATAGCACCCATGATTTTATTGTCAAAGAACGAACATAAGAAAGCTATTTGGCTTTAATGAGTTTAAATCGTTCTACTGGTTATAAATTATCTATTAAATTATAAAATGGCTAAGTATTGGGCACGGCAGAAATATTGCCTGGTGGACTAGACTGAGGGAATGAAGGTAAATCAATACCGCTGTGAGAAGCCGTGCGGGACTTCAAAGCCAAACGGTAACTTACACTTTGCAATTCCGCTTGCAATTGACGGTTTTCTTGTTGTAATAATGCTACTTTTTCCCTAACCGGTGCCATCCGTTCCTCGAACTTTTGACGATAAATTTGAGGCAATTCTTGTACTACTTGTTCTAACATTCTGCTGCGGTCAGTTAATTCCTGAACCGACTGACGCAATTGATAAATTTCGCTATCGCGAGTACTGATTTGCTCTTGGTAAAAGCTTACCTGTTCTTCTACTGCTTGCAATTGTTCTCGTAACGCATTTAATTCATTTTGATGACGTTCAGAAACTTCTGGTTGAGGCATAAAATCAGTATTACCCTTTACCAGTCGGAACAGTTCCTGAGACAACTGCTGCACTAATTGGTCTCGAAGCTGCAATTCTTGGCGCAACTTCGAGACTTCGGTAGAGAGAGCTTGAATGGTGGAGTTATCTGTTTGGCTCACAGTGTCTTACAATTTACTTAAATAAATATTTTCCACTCTTTGAGGTAAGTATTTGTTAATGTAACATTCTTAGCGCTAATGGCAAGGGTAAAAGAAGTATATTTTTTTTACTTTTTTTAAAGATTAATTTGTCTGGGCTGTTCTGCACTATATTTATTTCTCGCTAAATTTTTTATCAACTTGTTTATAAGGTAGAAGAAACCGGGCTTTTATGTTTGAAATCTGATGCTTCAAAACCCGGTTTCCCCTGAATGAGGTAACGAAAATTAAGTAGGTGGGTGAAAAAAATTATAACTACGTCATTGCGAACGGAACGTTAGTGCAACGTCTCCCGGAGGGAGATAGTGGAGTGAAGCAATCGCAAGGTTTTCAGAGATTTTACATTCCTTTACATAGTTTGGTTTATTCCCGCCTAGCTACTTACCTACTTATTGATTTATAATTACGGATTGAATTATTCACTCCTAATCCAAAACCCGGCGTTGCTGAATTGAGGTATGAATTTATTTTTACTCATCAGAGTTAGCCCCCTAAATCCCCCAATTATGGGGGACTTGAAGTTACATTTATCCCCCACAATCGGGGGTTGGGGGGCTATTCATACTTTTAATCAGCAACGCCCAAAACCCAATCTAAAATCTTCAATTTTCTGGGTGATGTCAAAAGAAAATTATCTCTCTTGAGCTATTGCAGCAGCCGATACTTCTTCTGTAGCTGTTTGTGGTTCTGCTAAATCTTGCTTGATGGTCAAATAGCGAATTACTTCTTCACTCAAGCGCATAGCACGTTCCATTGGAGCAATAGTACTACCAATAGCAGTGTAGTTCATCTGAATGTAGACTCCATCCCGATGCCTATTAATCTCGTAAGCTAAACGACGCTTACCACGATTTTGAATTTGGACATCTTCAGCACCATTTTCTTTAATGATGTTCTCGTACTTGGCAATATTTTGCTCCACTTGCTCTTCTATTAAGTCAGGACGCAAAATGTACATTGTCTCGTAATTTGTAGCCATCGGTTTTAATCTCCTTGTGGACGTTTGGCTGCTAATATCAGAAAAATGTTCGCCAACTTTTTGATTGCGATAATCAAACAAGCAAACATTTTAGGCAGCAAGGATTTATAATCTTACCAGTTTTTGATTTTAATTGACGAAACTTGAAAAATCTGCTTTGTTTTTGAGTTGCAGACTCTGAGTTCCCAAATAAGTTAATTACGTTAATCAGAAATATGCTTATTATCTTTTCTACAAACAGAAACTGGTACCAAATTATGCTAATGTAATATATTTATCTCAAAGCACACTCATGAAAAAGCGGTTGGACTTAGGCTAATAATCTGAATCTACCAGTTAAAGTAAAGTTTATAAGAATTACGCAAAGCCACCCTTAATTTGGAAAATATTATTTTCTGTTGTCACTGCGTAAGTTCTGGTTTAATCACCTATTCCAGCCAAAATAAGCTATTGATGTAGGTTTACTTTTTCGTAAACAATCACCGAAGCGCGTAAATAAAAGATATTTACAAGGAATTAATCTAATACTATGGCACAGCGCTATGTGCGAGTTCAAACTACTGAAGGGATAATTTACTATGGTTTGCTACATCTTGACCTTAACGTCCAAGTAATCGATGCTCCTCCTTGGTTGCAAGGTCAGCCTACAGATTTAATATTGCAACCAGACAGCTACCAAATCTTAGCTCCAAGTAGCCCTTCTAAAATTATTGCGGTGGGCAAAAATTATGCCGAACATGCCGCAGAAATGGGTAGTAAAGTACCAGAAGAACCTTTAATCTTTTTGAAACCACCTACTTGTATTATTCCCTCAGAAGGCGAAATTCAATATCCAGAAGTTTCACAACGGGTAGACTATGAAGGAGAATTAGCATTACTTATTGGTGAAGCAGCGACAAAATGTAGTCCACAGTCTGCCCAAAGCAAAATCTGGGGTTATACCATTGCTAATGATGTGACAGCAAGAGATTTGCAAAAACGCGATAACCAGTGGACTCGTGCCAAAGGTTTTGATACTTTTTGTCCTTTAGGACCCTGGATTGTCAGAGAGGTAAGTCCTGGTGCTAGGCTGCAAACTTTTTTGAACAACAACGAAACTCCCGTTCAATCCGCTTGCATTGACCAAATGGTTTTCTCTCCCGAAACTATAGTGTCTTACATTAGTCAGGTAATGACTCTACTGCCGGGAGATGTAATATTAACAGGTACACCTTTGGGAGTTGGCCCATTAAATCATGGAGACCGTATACGCATTGAAATAGAAGGTATTGGTCGTTTAGAAAATACTGTGGCAGCTAAAAAATAAATATCTGGCAATACCTGGAAATATCTTGAAATATCTGACCAAGCGCCATACTAAAAATGCAGATTGAATCTATGCCAAATTTTAACGTACCTGGGCATACACTGCATCAGATATTACAGGAACTTCTGCGTAATGCCCCATAACAGTTCTCGCAATAGAATATACAACCGATGCTAGTACGCCTACAAAAATTATAGTAAACAAAGTTTGCATGACGAAAGCTCCAGCACTAAATACGCTCAACAAATCGGTTAAGATTCCAAACAAGAAAATCCCAATATTCAAGATTATTGCTTGCATAGTATTGAAACGTATAAAATGACTAATTCGCTCGTTTCTTACAACTAGAATTAGTAAAGCAAAGAAAATAATCAGACCAGAATAACGAACGCCGTAATAAACTTTTATTAAAGGCGTTAACGGTAAATATATTAATCCTAATACTGGAAACAGTTCCATCAAAAAGCTGCCCTGGGCAAATACCGCAACTACAGGGAGCAAATAAGGTAGGCAAGCAAGAATTCTATCTTTAAAATTTGTAGACCCGCGCCAAGTCATACTGCGTTCTCCTATGTCTGATTTTATTAACCGTATGAACCTAGAATAACGCAGTCGCTTGGTTTGTAGTTTGATTTTTATTTAAAATTCATCCCGGTCTATGTTCGCAATGCGGAAGCCCATAGTACATTCATGCCAATCTGCTTGTTGTTCGGTAATTTTTTTCACAGCTTGTCCGCAGCTTAATTTACCATTATACCAGCGCGGTCTACCACTTTTATCAGCAAGTACACAAGACTGACAAACGTTTTGAGGGGCGATAAGTTGCTCTTTTATTAAAATGACTAACATATAATACCCGTTAAAATGAATCTTGATTTTGATTAAAATTTATCTTAGAGCTAAATTTAAGAAAGATACGACTTACGCAACCGACACATTTTCCTTGTAGGGGAGGCAAAAAGGGGTGTAGATAATATCCCCATTTATTGCCGTTGCTATGACACTTTGATTAAATTTCAATGTAGTAGGCTTTGTAGTGTCACGTACAGCCGAGTGCTGTGACAATTGCGTACTGAAAGATTTTATCTTTGTTTTTGTAAGAGTTTATATTTTTCTATTTTTAAGTAGATGTTGATTTTAATCAACAAAATCTTTAACTCCAAATAGCTCGTCGCTAAATTTACTTAGGACTTACGCAACCGGCACATTTTTTTGTAGGGTGCTGTGACACTTTGAAAATGCCCGAACGTAGTAATAATGTTTTGAGTGTCACGCACCACCCAAGTGTTGTGACAATTGCGTAAGTCCTGTTACTAACGATTTTATTTTATGGGTTAAGAATGAAAATTTGTTGAATTTTCGTAAAAAGTAATACATTAAAACATTTATTAAGCTTTTTCTTTACTTGACTATAGTAGTTATTTCTCAGTGCTTAATAATAGACAAACTAGCCGCAAACAAACTTTAAAGCACCGAACTACTTTTTTTAATTTCTTGAGTTATAAATTCAGGCGACTTCTCACCTTCAGTCTTGTGCTGATAGAATTTTATTCTGTGCGATCGCACAAATTTTCACGGAATAAATAACTGACAGTGACTAAAACTAATTCAGATTTCCTTGCAGTTTCTGACCCTACAGTGGCAGAGTTGATTAATGACGAACTAAAGCGTCAACAAGACCATTTGGAGTTGATTGCTTCTGAAAACTTCACTTCTGCGGCTGTGCTGGCTGCTCAAGGTTCAGTATTGACGAATAAATACGCTGAAGGACTACCTGGCAAGCGTTACTACGGCGGTTGTGGAGTAATTGACGAAATTGAGCAAATAGCAATCGACCGCGCTAAACAGCTATTTGGTGCGGCTCATGCCAACGTTCAGCCTCATTCTGGAGCGCAAGCCAATTTTGCGGTATTCCTAACTTTGTTAGAACCTGGTGACAAAATCATGGGAATGGATTTGTCTCATGGAGGACACCTTACCCATGGTTCACCAGTAAATGTTTCGGGTAAGTGGTTTGAGGTTTGTCATTACGGTGTTAATCAAGAAACCGAACAGCTAGACTACGAGCAAATCCGCGAGCAGGCGCTAAGGGAGCGTCCAAAGCTCTTGATTTGTGGATATTCGGCTTATCCTCGCGTGATTGATTTTCAGAAATTCCGTAGCATTGCAGATGAAGTTGGTGCTTACTTGCTAGCGGATATTGCTCACATTGCTGGTTTGGTGGCTGCTGGTCTGCATCCAAATCCCGTTCCTTATTGCGATGTAGTAACTACAACTACTCATAAAACCTTACGCGGTCCAAGAGGTGGTTTAATCTTGACTCGCGATGCTGACATGGGTAAAAAGTTTGATAAGTCAGTTTTCCCCGGTACTCAAGGTGGTCCCTTAGAGCATGTGATTGCTGGTAAAGCAGTCGCATTTGGGGAAGCTCTCAAGCCAGAATTTAAAGATTATTCTGCTGCTGTAATTGAAAATGCTCGTGCTTTAGCTAATCAATTGCAAACTAGGAATTTAAAAATTGTTTCCAACGGTACAGAAAATCATCTGATGCTCGTAGATTTACGATGTATTGGCATGACTGGTAAGAAAGCAGACCAATTAGTCAGCGGTGTAAATATTACTGCGAATAAAAATACAGTTCCTTTTGACCCAGAATCTCCCTTTGTTACGAGCGGTTTAAGATTAGGTTCTCCTGCTATGACAACAAGAGGAATGGGAGTCACGGAATTTACTGAAATCGGTAATATTATTGCTGACCGTTTGTTAAATCCCGATTCAGACGAGATTGCTGAAGATTGTAAAAAGCGGGTAGCGTCTTTATGTAAAAGCTTCCCCTTGTACGAACACATTGGGATTCCTGTACCAGCTTTAGCATAAATAGATTAATCCTTGAGTTAATCCCTGAGTGCTTCTTTACAAGGAAGTAAGCAAGCTATTAAGCAGTCAAAGCTGGATTTGTACAACTAAAAACCGTTATATTTTCAGCTTTTAATTAATTCCCCCTTTCTTTTAGGGGGTTTTTTTATGCTTGTAAGTAAGTCGGCACAAATAAAGTATCGCTATGTAACATGCAGGTAAATTGCCTTAAACCTTTATCGTTAATTGCTACTTGTTACTCCCTGGTCTTAACTACGATTTTCAACATCGACCTACTTAAAGCGACTCGTTCATTTTTTCTCAACTGTTGGGAGACGTAAAATTATCACCATTAGGTCACGCTACGCTAATAGGTCTCTACAATCCGTGGAAATTGATGTGATGAATTACTAGTACCGCTTCGCGGAAGTAAGAAGTAATAAGTAAGAAGTAAAAAGTTTGATTTTATAGGCTTTTCAGCCATTTTGAATGGTTGCCTTATTTAAGCCGTGATGTACTAAGTAAGTGAACAAAAATATTTACCGTCATTACGAGCGAAGCGAAGTAATCCTAACCCTTGCGATTGCTTCGTTTCACTCCGTTCCACTCGCAATGACATTGTGTAATTAATTTTGTTTGATTACTTGGTATCCTGTATAACTTACGTGTTGCGAGCATTTCGTTCTCTAGTGAATAAAATGCAGAATATTTTGATTACCAGGAATCTATGTTTTTAATAAAATTCTAAATGCATTTAAAAATGTATCATTCCTATGCTGACAACTATATAAATCTTAGTAGTAATAGAACAATGCGATTTTCTATTCAATCTAATTTATCTATTTGTCTTATACAGTAAACAAGCGATTTTTTTATGCAGATGCTACCTGCCCAGATTTATCATCTCATAGCCTTCTTACTGGCTGCTGTAGTGGTTCTCTGGACTACTCCTGATGTCAAAAATATTGGTATAAGAAGCGGACGTTTAGATAAACCTTCGGAGCGAAAAGTTCATCAACGTCCAATGGTACGTCTTGGTGGAGTGTCAATTTTTGCAGGTACTATAATTTCTTTGTTAATGGTTTGGTGGTTGGGTGGATTTGGATTTTTACCACCTGATAAGGAATGGCAAATATGGGGTGTAACTCTTGGTGGTTTGGCTTTTTTCCTGATTGGTTTAGCTGATGATTTATTTAATTTGTCCCCTTTGGTGCGCTTGACGATCCAAACTTTTGTAGCGGGTTGTGCGTGGAAAGCAGGGGTAAGCATTGATTTCCTTAGCATTCCTACAGGAGGATTAATTCATTTAGGTTGGTTAAGTTTACCAATTACCATTATTTGGTTAGTAGGTATGGTAAATGCAATCAACTGGATTGATGGTTTAGATGGTTTAGCTGCTGGTGTATCTGGAATTGCGGCTATGGTAATGCTGATTGTCGCTTTGTTCATGCAGCAGCCAGCAGCAGCTTTAATCGCAGCAGCCCTTGCTGGGGCTACGTTTGGATTTCTCCGATATAATTTCAATCCCGCACAAATTTTTATGGGAGATGGAGGTTCTTATTTTATTGGATTCACTTTAGCTTCGGTGGGAGTCATCGGTCTGGTGAAAATACCTGCTGTGACTGCGGTATTGCTACCTTACGTCATTTTGGCCGTACCAATTGTTGATATGTCAACTGTAATTCTGGGGCGAATTTTACAAGGTAAATCACCGTTTCTTGCGGATAAAACTCACTTACACCATAGATTGCTTGAAGCTGGTTTGTCTCATCGATTGACAGTTTTATTTATTTATTCTTTAACTTTATGGGTTGGTAGTTTAGCATTAGCGATTGCTGGTATACCCAGCGGTACTATTTATGCTTGTGGTAGCACTTCTTTGCTGAGTTATACATCTTGGCGTGCTTGGAAACGATTACGATAACTAGGAGGGAGGGAACGGAAGAAGATTATTGTGGCGATATTAAGTTCGTTCCCTATTCCTTACTTATATATTTTTAAATCCTCTTATAAATTAAGTATTGCAAAGCTTTAGCAAAAATATATACAAATATAATCAAATATATTACTGCTCCACCACGACAATGTTCGGTCTGGATTTTTGTTACGTGTAATGTATTAGCTTATAGTTATTAACTCTTAATCAAAATTAAGACTTTACAGGCTCCTTTAAGAACTCTTCATCAGCTTTTCAAAAAATGGCTGTAGATGCAAAGAAATAATTAACAGACAGTATTTTTGTAGCATTATTTACTTTTAAATCTTAGGATTTTCATAGATAAACATCTAATATTACGCTAGCATATAAGAAAATCTACTGGTATTAATAAAAGTTTTTTACAAAGATATTGTAGAAAAATATTATGGTTAATAAATTTATCAACTTCTCGACTATGTGGTCGCAAATGTACGACCACTGTTATGAGAACTATAAGGGTTTGAGAAAAAATCCTAAATGGCTGTTGATGCGTAAAATGAGTAGATTTCAGACTGGAAGGACTATGATGAAATATTTAACTCGTAGTTCGGTAAAGTCAGATGAATTTTCTTTAACAAATAAATATTCTGTTTTCACTCCAATTGATATAGATGAAGCTGTTATACAGCTAAAAAAAGAAGGTTTTTATTTAGGCTTACAGCTACCTAAAATACTGGTTGAAGAAATCGTCGATTTTGCTAAAAATAGTGTTTGTTATGGTAATCGAAAATCACAGCTAGGATTTTATTACGACCAAAAAGCAGCTATCAAAACTCAATCAGCAAAAGATATAAAAGTTGGTTGCTATTTCAATACAGCACAACTTTGTCCTGCTATTGCTAAATTACAAAATGATTCGCAGTTGTTAGCAATAGCAGCTAAATATTTAGAAAAAGAACCAATACACCAAGGAAATCAGCTTTGGTGGAGTTTTGCGGGGGAATCTTCAGAATGGCAACGCAGACAAAATGCACAAATGTTTCACTATGATTTAGATGATTATAAATTCTTGAAATTTTTCTTTTATTTAACCGATGTAGATAATCAAAGCGGTCCTCACATTTGCGTGCGTGCTAGTCATAAATATAAAAAGTTTTCTCATGTGTTGTTACGTAAAAGAGAAAAAGATAAAGAGATTATTGATTTTTATGGTGAAGATTCTGTGGTAACTATTTGTGGTCAGGCTGGTTTTGGATTTGTAGAAGACCCTCTCTGTTTTCATAAAGGACTCACTCCCACTCATAAAGACCGTCTTTTACTGCAAATAGAGTTTGCTACAACCGATTACGGAATGCAAAACGATAATAGAGAAACTTCTGGTTTTCAAGTTTTGAATTAAACAGAGCAGGGCTTATGCTTCACCGTTAGCGGCCATAACACTATGAAAATTAGGTCTGTGCCAACCAGCGAAACCAGCCATTTTATTCTTTGAATCTGTTAAATATACGTTTATTAAAATCGCCATTTTCTATCTGCTATTCCCCGTGTTCCTGACAGGTAATTGCCCAACTCTTTAGATTAAACGGAACGGCGCAAATAACCAATAAATACGATTGAACGGCAAAAATTTGGAAAAACCTTGGGATTGTAAATGCAAAATGTAACGGAATGCAAAGTATAATGAAAACTACTAAAAACAGAAATACATTAAATCCAGAAAGGTAAATGCGAGTAGCTATTGCCGGAGCAGGCTTGGCAGGTCTTTCCTGTGCTAAATATCTTGTAGATGAAGGTCATACTCCCGTACTCTTGGAAAGCCGAGATGTACTGGGTGGTCTGGTTGCAGCGTGGAAAGATGACGATGGCGACTGGTATGAAACTGGGCTGCACGTATTTTTTGGGGCTTATCCCAATATGTTGCAGTTATTCAAAGAACTCGGTATTGAAGACCGTTTGCAGTGGAAAAAACACACGATGATCTTCAATCAACCGGAAAAACCAGGTACTTATAGTCGCTTTGATTTTCCGAATTTGCCAGCTCCTTTGAATGGGGTTGTGGCAATTCTTAGAAATAACGATATGTTGAGTTGGGGCGAAAAAATAGAGTTAGCAAAAGGTCTAGTCCCAGCTATGCTGCGGGGTCAGAAATATGTTGACTCTACAGACCAATATACTTTCTCTGAATGGCTTAAGCTTCAAGGAGTAGGTGAGGAAGTACAGCAAGATATTTTTATTGCTGCTTCTAAGTCATTAAATTTTATTAATCCCGACGAAATTTCAGCTGTGGTGCTGCTGACAGCTCTTAACAAGTTTCTTCAGCAAAAAGACGGCTCGAAAATGGCTTTTTTAGATGGTTCTCCTACGGAGCGTTTGTGTCAGCCGCTGGTAGATTACATCGAAGCTGGTGGTGGAGAAGTTAAGTTAAACGCTCCTTTGAAAGAAATTTTGCTCAATCAAGATGGTAGTGTCAAAGGATTTTTGATGCGCGGTTTGAATGGAGCAGAAGATTATCTCGAAACCGCTGATGCTTATGTCTCGGCAATGCCGGTTGATGTTATGAAAGTCATGTTACCTTCTGCTTGGAAGGATATAGAATGCTTCCAAAAACTGGATGGATTAGAAGGTGTCCCGGTAATTAATATCCAATTATGGTTTGACCGTAAACTTACAGATATTGACCAATTATTATTTTCGCGATCGCCGATTTTGAACGTTTATGCGGACATGAGCAATACATGTCGCGAATATAGTGACCCAAACCGTTCTATGCTGGAGTTAGTTCTTGCACCGGCCGATGATTGGATAAACAAATCCGATGCGGAAATATTGCAAGTAACTCTTGACGAATTGTCTAAACTATTTCCCCAACATTTCGGCTCGGAAAATCCAGCAAAGTTACTGAAACATCATGTGGTGAAAACACCGCGTTCGGTTTACAGAGCAACTCCAGGTCGTCAGGAGTACCGTCCTTCACAAGTAACTCCCGTCTCAAACTTTTTCTTGAGTGGAAGTTACACCATGCAACCGTTTTTAGGAAGTATGGAAGGAGCAGTACTTTCTGGTAAACTAACAGCGCTCGGTGTGAATAAATCATTCTCAGTTCATACTTCTTCCAGCGATCCTATGCCTTCCATCCAGCCTGCAACGAATGCTGCAACTGCCTGATTCCCCCCCATGCATGAAAACGACGACGGTCTCTGTGGATGAGTCCTACCAAATTTGTCAGCAAATCACTGCAAAGTATGCCAAAACTTTTTATTTGGGTACTTTGTTGATGAGTCCAGCAAAGCGACGCGCAATTTGGGCGATTTACGCCTGGTGTCGTCGCACTGACGAACTGGTGGATGGTCCTGCTGCTGCTATGACTACTCCCGAAACTCTAGATTTGTGGGAAAAGCAGCTCGAATTAATTTTTGCTCAACACCCCCAAGAAAATGTTGATGTAGCTCTTGCGGATGCATTGAAACGCTATCCAATGGATATTCAGCCCTTCCGGGATATGATTTCCGGTCAGCGTATGGATTTGTACCGCAGTCGCTACGAAACTTTTGATGACTTATATCTTTACTGCTACCGCGTAGCCGGTACTGTAGGTTTGATGTCAACGGCGGTGATGGGAATCGATTCCGAGCAAAATACTGCTCCTTGGAACCGTTATAAACAGCCATATATTCCAATTGATGAAGCTGTCTCTCTAGGAATAGCTTCTCAACTTACCAATATTCTTCGCGATGTTGGTGAAGATGCCCAGCGAGGGCGAATTTACCTTCCCATTCAAGATTTAGCACAGTTCAACTACACCGAAAAAGATTTGCTTAAAGGTGTAGTCGATGAGCGGTGGCGCTCTTTAATGAAATACCAAATTCAACGAGCTAGGCAATTTTATGCCCAAGCGGAGAAAGGTATTAGCTATCTACATCCAGATGCTCGCTTGCCAGTGTGGGCGGCTCTAATGCACTACAGTCGCATTTTGAGTGTAATTGAGCGTAATGACTATGACGTGTTCAGTCAACGCGCTTACGTACCGCAATGGAAAAAAGTCGGAACTTTACCTTTTGCTTGGTTGCGCTCGCAAGTATCTTAAGGTATAAACAATATAGCCGCATTAGGATATAAAGCTGTAACAAGAGTGTATATATAATGCAGGCTAGTCTCAGTATTGACTTGTCCTAAGTTATCTGCTAACATTCATATTTGTTACTGCTAAGGAGAGGTGGCTGAGTGGTTGAAAGCGGCTCCCTGCTAAGGAGTTATGGGGTTAAAACCCCATCGAGGGTTCGAATCCCTCCCTCTCCGTTACTAATTTGAAAAAATCTTTGTAATTTTATCAAGTTAGCTATCAATTTAATCAAAGAAAAGGAGTAGTACACTTGAACATAGGTTTAAGTATGGTACTCCTTTTCTGAATGTGCACCCATCAAAAGAGTTGGGAGTTTTCTGCTTCGTTCGGTAAGGAGAAAAATTTAATTTCTCCTATTTTCCGAACTAGTGATTAAATTTTAGAAACCTCTAAAGTTGTAGCCGACCCCTATAGAAACACCAAGGTCAGTTTCGTCAAAAAATGCTGCATTAATAGCTGCTGTCGCTGTTAATTTATCAGTTAGCGGTACATCTACGCCACCAGTAACCAAGAAACTTAATTCTGAGTCATCCCCAGTTGCTACAGCTACACCAGCTCCAACATAGGGAGAAAAAGGTAATGCTTCACTGAACGGGTCTGAACTCTCGAAGGAAAAGTCATAGGTAACAGGAGCTAAAATTACTGTATCGTCCCCAAGTACGACTGAAGGACGTATCGATAAAATATCTGTAACTCCAATTTTACTGATAATCATAAAGTTACCGTCACCTAAAGCGGAATCACCACCTAAGCCAAGATTCCCTGCTACTCCTATGTAGCTAGAACCACCCCGAGTAGAACCCCCAAAATCAATATCCGCTTGAGCTAATTCCGAAGAAATAGATTGACTTAGATTTGCTCGGGTCGTCTGAGTATCAGAAGATGGGTACCGAGCATTAAGACTAGCGGATGAAGTTGATGATGTACCGGGAATGGGTGTTGATTTCTCAACTTTCTGGGTTACTGTCTCAGATGCGAGTAATTCTGGTGTTACTAATTCTCGATTAACCGATATATTTGATTCTTTAGCAGTTTCATTAGAGAAACTAGGGCTAAAATGTTCGACTCCTGTATTTTGCTGTTCGGAAGAAACTTGGTTTGATTGTACGAACTGTTCGCTACTGGTTTTTTTTGCTGTTTGAGCAGAAACCGATAAAACACTACTTAATAATGCAACAGTAGCTAAACTAAGCGAAAAAACGCTTTTACGAAGAAATTTGATACTCACGTTCACTCCTAATTGATATAGCCATTTGAATATGGACTAGCTTATTTTTAGTCTATATGACGGCAGTATTTAATATTTAACACCAAAAAAATTATAGCTACATCCTTAATTAGGCACAAATAATATTAATTTGCTACTTTTTTATTGTCGTAAATATAGTTAATTAAACGGTTGACAAAAATATTAAATACAAAAAATCAGATTTTGTAGTAATTGTAATATTTATTTGATAGATGAATTAATACCCAAATTAATACCCAAAATTACGTAAGTACAATATAGTCGCTATTCCAACTATTTAGTACCACTAAATTACTTTTAAAGAAGTACAAATTAAGCATTTCATCCTTCACGACATATTTAACATTGGTAGAGTACATTCACATAGCCAAGGGAATATTTATTCCATAGGGCTTTGAAAATATAGTCGTAATCTACCTTAAAAGCCCTATATAATGACCATCGATAGTGCGCCAAAACAGATTGCTAGCTATCATAAATAAGCAAGACACAATAATACCGAAGAGTAATTTTTCCTAGCTAGTTTTTTTACAACACCTTTAAGAGACGTAAAATATTACGTATTTGCAACCCATCACAATTATTGCAATTAACTATTAAAATATCTTTAATAGCTCAGAATATATTATCTTCATATAATAAACATATAAGACAATAATCTAATTAGAAATTATACCGATTTGCACTTTTTTTATATACCTATGGCTGTAATTGCATATTATTGCTTGCAAGCCTTTAACAGGAAATTACTTAGTTGGTTATTACAAAAAAGATATAGATTAAAATAGTAAATTATACTATCAAGTATCTACACGATTATACAGGCGATAATTTGATAAAAAGCAATTTTTTAGTCAGGATTTGGTTTTAGCTAATATCAATAAGTAATAACTCCTACAAAAATAATAAAATATTTAATTGTGACTTATAAATAATTAATTAACTCTTCACACTCTTTTATCGAAGAATTATATTTAGACATAAAGTGAAGGCTATAATCTTGATATTTTTTAATTTAGAAAGCAACCGTAAAATTTCTTATTTATATTTATTTATTATAAAAAGTAAGTAAAGTGGCTATTTTGCTCTGAGATTATATGGTATCTTTGTTTATTATCATAATAGTCACAAATAATAAAAAAATACAGCTTTAATTGCTCTATCTGCAATGGCAAAAATAACAGTCAACTATAGAACAAAAAACACTTCAAATTGCTGATTATTATTTTCTATATCTTTACATAAATATGACTAAATAAAAAATGTCAAAAATAAGTTTAAAACTGAATATTCAATACTTTACATACTCAATAAATTAGTTGAACTATATTTTTAGAAAACTAATAGTCATAAATATTCATTTTTGTTATAGACGTACTATATTTAGTATTATTATAAATTAAATTAATAAATATGATATTGACTTTCTTATTCAATAATATTGGAGTTGAAAAAAATATTTTCTCTGCAAATACGCATTGTGTCAGCAATATATAACTTGTTATCAGCGTTACTCAAGCCATTATGAAAAAGATTAAGATTTTGAACTTAGAAATTGATAATTGGTCTAAACAAGAACTGTTAGAAAATTTAAAATCGGGAGTAGTATTTACACCAAATGTAGACCATATTATCAAGCTTCAAAGGGACTCAGAGTTTGTTAAATCTTATAGTATCGGTGATTATAAAGTTTGTGATAGTCAAATAGTCATGTATGCATCTAAATTTTTAGGAACCCCAATCAAAGAAAAAATATCTGGTTCTGATTTTTTACCTGCTTTCTGTAATTACCATAAAAACAATAAGCACATTAAAATTTTTCTATTAGGTGCGGCTAAGGGTATAGCTAGTCAAGCCCAAAAAAAGATTAATAAAAGAATAGGAAGAAACATTGTTGTTAACTGCTATTCTCCACCTTTAGGCTTTGAAAATGATGAAATAGAATGTCAGAAGATAGTTGATATTGTTAACGATTCCGAGGCTACGGTTTTAGTTATAGGATTAGGTGCTCCAAAACAAGAAAAATGGCTTTATCAATATAGAGATGATTTTAAATCTATTAAAATATTTATGGCATTAGGAGCAACTATTGATTTTGAAGCTGGACATGTTAAAAGAGCGCCAAAATGGATGAGTGAAATAGGTTTAGAGTGGTTATTTAGGCTGCTCTGCGAACCGAAAAGGTTATGGAAAAGATATTTACTCGATGATATTCCTTTCTTCCTATTAATTCTGATGCAAAAGCTCAATCTGTATATAAAGAAGGATTCTACCGATAGCAAGTCTACTATTTTAGTTGATAAATATTAGGTTAAATAATTAGGCAGATATTTTGGATTTTAGGTTGTAGAGGTTCTTAACGGGAAATAACCATTTAAGCCAAAGTATTTTCAAGTAAAGCGGCGGTTTTTATTAACCGCTGTTTGTTAATTACGGTTGTTCATTTTTTCATATCAATGACATATTCCTAAACCAGTAAAGTAAGAAGATTTTTGGAGTTGCTGATTAAAAGTATGATTTCCCCCCCCAACCCCCAAAGTTTGGGGTCACGAGGGGATTTGGGGGGCTAGTACCGCTTCGCGGAAGTAAGAAGTAGCGGAAATTGCGGTCTTGGGGGAAACCCCCAAGAGCAAATTTCCAAGACAAAAAGTTTGATATCTGGGGCTTTTCAGCCATTTTTAATGGTTGCCTTATTTAAGCCGTGATGTACTAGTAAATATAAACAAACCAATTAAACTCATCACCGTATAATTGGTGGGCTTTATAAATGTAGACCCTGGCTTACAGTCTGCGGGATTTTGAAAGAATAAGAATTAAAACAATCAGCCGTGGGTAAACTTCCCCACGGCTGAATTGATTATTTGCTTGCTCTACAGCAGCATCAAAGACAATTGACTTTTTCAAATTGCATTAATTATAAGAATTTTTTGAATCTGAATATAATCAAGATAAAACTTCTATTTATAATTATATATTTTTGTATTCGCGACCCTTAAGACGCATTGCGATGAATACTCAATCAATCTTAAAAGCCGCTTTTAGATGTGGATTTTCCCTATTTCCTGACCCTATCAACCTATATTCGCGATTTGCACTAATGTAAATAAAACTGAATGCTTATACTATCGAAATCATTTCAGCTAAATTATTTAAATAAGTTTTTCTAACTAACATTTCAGGAGTGTTATCTAATCCAACTTTACTTAAAATTTCTTCCCAACGATATACCCAATCATGTCTCAGCAATGAATTAATCATATTGTTTTTACGTATTCTTTGCAGCCTTTCTGGTTGTGTATTTAATTCTGCAATAATTTCTGCAATATCACCAGTATTATCGGGTACTTGAATGACAGCATCAGACCAGTCAAAATGTTTACTATAAGCCTCGCAAACTGGTGGGATTCCAATCATTACTGCTCCCCCTGCGGCTCCTTCAAAGAAACGCGAACCTAACTCTTGTTGGCTACCGATTTGATTTCCACTATCAAATTTTGCTTTGTTAGCAATAAAATAACGACTTCGTTTGATTAAATTACTATACAAGGTTCGATGTTCTTGATAATTCCTCATTTCTAAACCTTTGAGGGTATCGTATAGATAAAGGAAGTTTTCGCGTTTGGTTAGTTCTAATAAAGATTGATGCATTCGTGGAGAACGACGACCAACGCTGTAAACATCAATGTGTCTTTGAGGGTTTTGTGGGTAAGGGCAAAATTTTACAGCATCCACAGCGTAAGGTAAACTGTAGCAAGGACGTTTTACTAATTGACTTATGGCTTTTACACTTTGACTTTGAGTTGTAAATATATAATCGAAGTCTTTAGCTAGTTTCAAGCAAAGTCCAGTTTTATGATTTTCCAGTTCTTTTGCCCAAATTTCATCTATCCATAAAACTGCATTTTTACACTTATCACGCCATCCTTTGATGTCGTTTATACAGGTTAAATCCCAGAAATGTTGACAAATAAAGAAAATTAAATCGTATTCTTTTTCTATTACTAATTCTTCACAGCCAGAGCGCAATAATTTATTATTGTTTAAAGCTAAACCCGCACAGTTAGCTACTTTTTTGGTAACTTCCGATTTTAAACTAGACGCATAAGCTGGTGAAAGTAAATCGGCATAATCAAAAGTATTAATTACGTCTTCAAATTCATATTCTGCCGAACGAAAAGCTTCGGACTGAAAACCCCGCATTGACACTATTAAAATACGGGGTTGCTTATTAGAATTAATATAGGGCTTTTGAGCTTGATAGTTGATATTAGATTGATTTTGAAAGTTAAATTTGTGTGCGGCAGTTTCTAACATGGTTGCAATCCATTTTTATCTATAATTGTTTGAAAATTTGATATATTAGGAACCTGAATTTATTCCATAAAATGCTCGTAATGTAGGGGAATTGGAAATAGGCAATGATAATTTGTAATTAATAATTAAGGTAGTATCCTGCTTAAAAGCGCTTGTTTGGAATTGTTTACTGTTTTCCAATCATTTTTTAATACACCTCCGGTACCTTTACTATTTGGATTCCAACACCAATAAGCAAAGCTGAGTTTCTTTTTGGCAATATAATCTACAAATTTTCGTTGCCAAATACCTTCTTTAGATTTTCGGTCAACGTGATATCCACCGAATTCACCAACGAGAATGGGAGCGATATGCTTTGTATTGATGTAGTTAAATCCTATTTCCCAACGCTCGTAAAGATTATTAGGAAAATTTGAATCTTGAAACCAAGACACTTTGGAACCACCGTATTCGTGAGGAGAATAAACCAATTTACTCTGGTTTTTCAGATGTACGGGATATTCTCTAACACCTTCTAAGTTAGCACCCCAAAAGTAACCATGTTGTTTTTGGTTGGGCACGTTTTTCTCTATTCCCTCTACTACAATCAACCAATCAGGATTAATAGAGAGAATTTTGTTTCCAGCCCTTTGAACAGCTAAATGCCAATCTGTTGAAGTATCGTAGGTTCCCCAACTTGCGCGACCGTGAGGCTCGTTTTTCAAATCTGCACCAATAACATTGGGCTGATTTCTGTAACGTTTTGCTAAAAGAGTCCAGGTATCTATCCAATCTTTTTCTGTAAAACCATCTCCATACCATACTTCTGAAATAATTCCATCTTTTAGACAATGACTGTCTAATAAGATTAGTAGTCCTTGTTTATTCGCTTCTTGGATAACTAAATCCATTATTTCTAAAGGAGTTTTTCCTTGAAGCTCTGCATTGGCACCTATAGAATAATCAATACCATAAACATGCGATGATTTCAGGGCTTCTACTGAATAGGGCAAGCGAATTGAGTTATAGCCCAAGCTCTTGATATGAGCGAGCATCTGTTTATAGTCTCTTACCCATAGACCGTGAGGTGCATGGGTGCTAACTTCCATCCCAAACCAATTGATACCTCTTAGTAAAACTGCTTTACCGGTACTATCAATGATTTGAGATTTTTGTGCGGATAAGGGAGGCACAATAGTAGTAGCAGCTATAGAAGCATTTCCTTGAAAGCTAGTTCTAAATTGTGAAGAACAAAAACTTAAACTTATACACAGTAAACCGAATATTGAACCTTTGAGAATAGGATTTTTCGATTTTATCAACTTTATACCGATTAGAGGTAAGTTGTTTAACAGCTTCCAAATACCTAATGCTAAAGGCTTAAAGATATTACGTTTTAATCGATGTAACAGTCGTATCATGTGAGTATGCCTTTCTCATAATTGTTTTATTTTTGTCTGCTTTTGTTTACAGCTAAATCAACTTTATATGTGTTTTGATTTAATTCAATCGAGTTGATTGCATCTCTGACACTACGATAGAAATTCTCTCTTCTAAGTACAGACCATGTAAGCCTGTTATCTAGGAGTTTTGTACGCTCGTTTTGTACCTCATCTAGAGCTAAAAACTCTATTAAACTACGAGCAAAACATTCTGGATCGTCGGCTATTTCAATAGCAGACGGATAGTCTAATATTCCTCGCATTGCAATAGTTGTAGCAACAATTTGACTTCCTGAAGCAATAGCATCTAAAGTCTTTATTTGAATTCCACCACCACTTATCGAAGGAATCGCGATAACTCTAGCTAGTGACATAAATGTTTGTGCGTCTGGAACGAATCCGCAATATTTAACATTTGGATATCGCTCCATTAACCACCCAGCACCAGAACCAGCAACGTGAATCGAGATATTTTTCGGTAAGTGGGGATAAACTGTTTGAAAAAACCACTCTAAACCATATTTATTAGCTTTCCACGTCCAGCTACCAATGATTCCAATATCACAATTTTTAATTGCTGAATTTTTTGGTGGTACTGTTCTAATTGAAGGTAAGTGAAAGACTTTGCTATAAAGGTTATGACCATAAAAATAGTTAGAATCATGAGAAGTTAGCGTCCATACTTGTTGGGATGAAACAGCTAAATTGTCTTCCATCTTTTTTATCAAGCGAGCTTCTCTGTTGTATATGCATTTTGATACATATTTTTGTGCGCTTTTTAACTGTTCTTCATAAAGTTGATGTTCTAGGTTGTGAGCAATAAATATTACTTTAGACTTTTGAGCAAACAAAGGCAATAACCAACCTAATTGAGCATGGTCAATTATGACAGTATCATAGTTATTTACCTGTAAAATACTTTTTACTTTTGTTAAGTATTTTTTGGAATAATATTTAGCTGCTGAGTAAGGAAGCCTTTTAATCAAACTTAATGTCATCCAGATAAATGGATGATACTTTGATTTTTGTGTTTCTATATATCGCTGTTCGATTACTACTTCATTTTCATTGGTAGATTTAGTATCACCAGGACGTTGGTATCCAACTACTAATAATTCATGTCCGCACTGCTTTAAAGCGTTAATAAAAGATTGTGATGCAATTTCACCACCCGTTCTTCTTCCACTTGGGAGAACGGTAGTTAAATATAGAATTTTCATCAAAAAAATTAGGATAGATTTTAGATTAATGACTTGATATCCGACACGACTTCATGTATTACCTGAGTGCCGAATAATGATTCCAACAGCTTTGTCGAAATCTGAATTTCGTGAGAGTTAGAAATTAAATTAACAATTTCTGCTGCGAAAGATTGTGTATCTGAAGCAATTTTGAAATACTGTTTAACTGAAATAGGTAAGCCTGCTATTCCTTGAGGTGTTGAAACAATAGGTTTACCAGCCATCAACATTTCTAGAGATTTAATACTAACTCCGCTACCTGTTAAAACTGGATTAATTAAAACACTTCCGGAATTGTAAATTGTGGCAGAAGATGGCGGATTGATGCTTAAATCTACGCCTTCAGTTTCTTCACATAGCTGTTTAATTTTATTAATCGGCTTTGCACCAGCAATTAATACTTTAATATCAGATATTTGGCTACGAATTTCAGGCAATACTTGAGTCAAAAACCAAGTAATACCAGCTACATTGTTATTAGAATATAAGTTGCCTAGAAAGACAACATCGTATTGATTAGATTTATCAATTTTTTGATAATATTTATCTTGCTTCTGAGATGGAGGAATTTCCATTAATGGAGGTAAATAACGCCCATTTCTAAAACCATGGGATTTCCAAAATTTCAAATCTTCTGCGGAAATATCGTAAAATAAAAGACTATTTTTTAGTAATGATTTTTCATATGTCTCTAAATGAGATGTAGATAAGTATCTTTTAAATTTGCTTGTCCCCGTTGCCGAATTAAATAATCGTTGGTAATAGAGATGCTCAATATTATGACAGCGAGTCACGATGGGTATATCAAAACGCTCGCTTAGTTTAGACGCAACATTTCCACCATGAATTCCATCTAGCCAAATTACATGAGGGTTAAAAGCCCTAACTTTAGAGATGAGATGATTTAATTGTTGTCCGACTACAATTCTAGAAGTCACTTCCAGAGGATAGCGAACTAGATTTAAAAGCCTATAACCTGTTGAGCATAAGTCATGTTTAAACTTAATAAAACATGCTGAACCAACATATTTTTTAATTTCAGCTACTTCTTCGCGAAGCGGAGCTTTATCAAACCAGCATATAAGCTGTAGTTCAACACCAATTTGAGCAAAAGCTTTGATTCTTCGCCACATATCTATCCTTCCACCATGAATAGCAGGATAAGGAATGTCATGGCATACTAAAGTAATTTTCATGCAAAATTTGTCTTGACTAATACTTTGATTTTTGTTTGGTAAATGCTTTCATATTTATCCATTCTTGGTCTAGTTCAGAAGAGAAATGATATCGATAACTTTTAGCTTCCGCATACTCTATAGCTAAAGAAAATACGCTAGAAACATAAACTATCCAATAAATACTGTTAGTTTCGACCAGAGTGCTTTCACTTATGTTGTACATAACTAAAAAAGTTAAATACATTAAAGGCCAGGTTCCTTCTATACATTGAGTAATTCGCAACCACATCACTCCCTTAAAAAAGGTTGTAATAAAGCTAAATAAGAATGCTAATAAACCGACAATACCTAACTCTATAAATAAATCCATGAAGCCGTTGTGCCCGTAAGGACATTCCCATGCCAAAGTTCGCCAAAGGTAAGCAGTTATCGGACTGTTCCAATCTCTCCAGACGGCGTTAAACCCATAACCAAACCAAGGACGCTCCCAAATTAAATCGAACATTACGCTCCATATATCAGTACGTCCAGTTAGGGTCAAATCTCTCCCTAATGCATCTGCAACGACAGGTAAATTACCTAACAAAAGAGTAGACACACTTCCACCTGTTAGTATCAATGCAATCATCAAAGGTATTAACTGGTTGTAATTGCGTCTCCAGCTTCTGTACAGGGGCAAAATAGTCATCAAAGTTAGACAGACGACTAAAGAGGTCATGGAAGTTGAAAGTATAATCAGAGCAATAGAAAGAATGAAGCCAGCCCAGGGAACCCATCGGTATCTTCGGTTTTGAATTGGATTGCTCATAGCAACAAATAAAAACACCATGGTACTGAGATTCATCAATCGACCCAAGATGTTTTTATGAGTCATGATTCCTCGCCAAGACCCAGCATGAATACCTCCTTCTTGGACGGTCATCAATCCATACTTAGGAAGTCCGATTGCAAACATGAAACTCAGTATAACTACTATGCCTAACGCCCAAGCTAATAACTGTAACTGTTCTCTCAAGGTAAAACGCATTGCCATGTAAACGGCAAATAAGCTTGTTCCTAAAAGCAGTACGCTACGTCGTGGAGTCACGTCAGGTGCAAAAGTCCATAATGTTGACGCTAAGACAATTCCTAAGAATAACCATATCCAAACATCTTTCTGTGCAGCACGTACAAAATTTTTCTGATGCTTTATTATTAGCAAGAAAGTAATTGTATAGATTAACAGAAAAAATTTCGGACTATAAGAATCGCTACCTATACTCCCACTACCTCCTTCTATAAGTACGGGTATCAAGGCACTTGTAGAAAGAAAAAGAGTAAATACAACGAATATCTGTTCGGCTAGCTTTGGCAATTTTGGCATACCGAATATATTTTCCAAATATATTAATTTTTGATGAAATAAAATACCTTTTTTGTAAAGATATTTTTAAACTTCATAGTTTTTAAGCGAATTAACTGATGAAGTTTTTCAATTAATGAACCAACTATTTGGTTTTGTCAATAGAGTAATTGTGCTTTACGCAGTCCCGGCAATTTCTACTTGTTTACTTCATGTTTTCTATGGGTATTTACTTGTAAAATAATTGCAATGTCTATCTCGTAGAGATTTTAGACTTTAGTGCATCTATAACATTTTATTTTTACTGAATATATTATTTAATTTATTATGCGTGTTTTCACTCTTTTTATGATAGTGGCTCACAAAGATTTTACTTAATCTTCATCGGCGAGTTTGATTTCAGTAAAGTTTTTATTAATTAGACTCCATTATCAATTAAGCGAGATATGTTAATGATATTGCTCTTACTAATGAAATCTCAAACAGTAAATGTCGCAACCTGGTACTAGAAATTATTAAAATGTAGTAATATCCAAATACTGCAAAGCTAAATTTTATGATTAAAGTTTGGCGTTTATAAAGTAAAACTTGCTTCATAATTATCAGTATATTTTGATACTTGCAATCATGTTTATTCAAACCACCCTCACCATGTTTGCTTCTACAAAAATCGTTTGCAACTAGTAGAGCAACGATTAAATAGCGACCCATTTTTTAGACTCAAATTGACGCTCATGATTAGATTTAAGATGGGTACTTTACTTACGCTAAGCGCTACTAGTACCGCTTCGCGGAAGTAAGAAGTAGCGGAAATTGCGGTCTTGGGGGTTTCCCCCAAGAGCAAATTTCCAAGACAAAAAGTTTGATATCTGGGGCTTTTCAGCCATTTTGAATGGTTGCCTTATTTAAGCCGTGATGTACTAGTTTGCGAACCGGCGTTTTCTCTAATAAGGTCAATCCAATCTAAAAATTGAAAGACTCAGCGGTCATGGGTCAATAGTAAATCGACTATTTTGTTCGATTAAACAGAGGAAGCGGAGGGAGAAAATTTTTATTTTTACGATACACTCTCCCGTTCGATGCTAGACCACTACAATCGTCAATCTAAACAAAATACACCTGTTATTAAAATTCAAAATTGGTTGACTGAAACTGTATATTAAATTGTTTTAAATGGGATTTTGAATGGAAACACAAATGCCAGCAAAAGAACACGATTTGCAGCCTTTGAACGAAACCAAATCTTTACCAAGAGAACCATATTGGTTAATGAAAAGACCTCAAAATCTTGAAGAAGAGAGTTTTGGTTTTGGTCAAATTTTCTCAATGTTGCGTCGTCGAGCAGCTTTGATTGCTAGCGTCACCCTAATAGCAACCACAGGGGCTGTTGTCTGGAGTTCCACTCGTACTCCTAAGTATGAAGGCAAGTTCCAATTACTAGTTGAACCTCTGACAAGTTCAGAAAGCGAGCTGCTGGTTTTACTGTCTCAAACTCTTCAGCAAGATGTCAATAAAATCACCAGACAAAATAACACACCTCTAGATTATCAGGCTTTGCTAGAAGTTTTGAAAAGCCCGAACATCATAGAACCTGTAGTTGATGAAATTCAGGATAAATATCCAGGAGTTACTTACGGTAAACTAATTGGAGGTAGCAAGGCTGGTAAAGTACCTAGCAGCGTAAAAGAAGGTCAACTGCATATTAGCCGTCTGGCTCAGGGTGAAATTGAATCGAGAGTTATAGAAATTCGCTACAAAGATTCTAATCCCGAGAAAGTCATGTTTGTCTTGGACAAAGTTTCTCAAGCTTATCGGAAGTATAGTCTCGAACAGCAGCAAACGAATTTACGTCAGGGAATCAGGTTTGTAGAGCAACAAATTCCCACACTGCGATTGCGAGTAAACAGGTTGCAAGGAGAGATGCAGCGGTTTCAGCAAAATCATAGCTTGTTCAATCCCGAGCTTCAAGGAGAACAACTACTTGGAAGAGTTGACGAACTTCAAGCCACAAGAAGAGAAGTTAACAAACAACTTGCCGAAGCCAAGTCTCTTTACGCTTCCTTACAAGGTCAGTTGGGGATGTCGCAAGATGCAGCAATTGCAGCTTCAGCTTTGAGCGAATCGCCGCAGTATCAACAGATACTTAAACGCGTCAGAGAACTTGAGGCTCAAATTGCTACAGAGTCGGTACGTTTGAGCGATGCTAACCCGGTAATGGTTTCTTTGAGAGAACAACGTCAGAAACTAATACCTTTACTACAGCGGGAAGCACAATTAGCTTTAGGTAATAACGTTTCCGAACAAAATTTACTTAATTCCCAAGTCGGAACTTATCAAAACTCTGTACGTCGCGACTTGATTCAAAAGATGGCTGAAACTGCAAATCAGGTTCAGTTATTAGAAGCGAGTTTCAAATCTACCGAAAGTGCTTTAGTTGAATTAAATCAACAAATCAAAAAATATCCAGAAGTTGCTGGTAGATATGCGAATTTGGAACGAGAGTTGACAGTTGCTAGCGATACTCTCAAACAGCTTTTGGGTAAACAAGAAGCGCTGCGGGTAGATGCTGCACAGCAAGAAGTTCCTTGGGAGTTAATTATGCCTCCCAGACTACCGAAAGATAAAAACGGTCAAGCTGTTGCAGATGCTTCTAAAAGTAAGATCGGCACCTTGTTGGGAGGAGTCGGAGGTTTACTATTAGGTGTTTTAGCTGCTTTTCTTTTAGAAAATTTTCAGAACGTTTTTCACGATCCAAGAGAAGTTAAACGAACTGCAAAACTACCATTGTTGGCAACAATTCCTCATTTAAAAGAACTAAAATTGTTACCTCCTGCTGACAAGGAATTGGTCTATACACTGGAAAAAGACGAGCGAGAAATTCTTGAAGGTAAGAGCATAGTTCATCAGGAGTATGGAGCATCACCTTATACTCAAGCTTTTTACTCGTTGTATACCAGAATTCAAGCTTTAAAAGAAGAAACTGCGATTTCTTCATTAGTGATTACATCAGCAAATCCGGGGGAAGGTAAAACTACCGTCGCTACAACTTTTGCTAGAACTGCAGCTGAAGCTGGTTTGCGGGTGCTGTTGGTAGATGCTAATTTACAAAACCCTCACGTGCATCACAGTTTGGGTTTGGTAAATACTCAGGGATTAAGCGAGATACTATCTCAAGGCTTAGATTTAAACGATGCACTCGGACAATCCTATGAAGAAGAAAACTTATTTTTCATCACCGCAGGAGATGTCCCCCGTAATCCAGCCAAGCTATTCTCATCACCAAGAATGCGAAACTTTGTGATGCGATCGCAATCTGATTTTGATTTGGTGGTGTACGATACTCCTCATATTTTGGGACGTTTGGATACCAGTATCTTGGCTACCCATGCGGATGGAATATTGATGGTTGTCGGACTCGGAAAAACGGCTCGTCCTTCACTTGCAAATGCATTAGATGAATTAGAAGCCGGACGAAATCGTGTATTGGGTTTAGTTTCCAATACTATGTAATCTTAAATAATTCCTTGAAGTCGTTTATTTGAGCATCAAAATTTAATAACTTTCCAGTAACATAAATTGTGAATTTCTTAAACGCAATTACCAGGTATATCAACAAAAAAATATCTAGCCAGTTTATTCGTAATCTTGGCTGGCTAGGTATAGCCGAGGTGCTTTACAGAGTCCTACGCTTGGGACTAGTGGTGATCACGGCAAGATATTTAACTCCCTACGATTACGGTTTGGGAGCGATAATTCTTGCCGTGCGTGAGTTTGCGATTACTTTCGCTGATGTAGGTATTGGTGCAAAAATTATTCAAGCTGAAGACAAACAACTTCCGCAGTTATGCAGTTCTGCGTTTTGGTTAAACTGGCTAATTTTTGCCAGTTTATTTATGATTCAGGCTCTTGCAGCATTTCCGATTGCAGCATCCTATGAAAGTAAAGAGATTATTTTTCCAATTATTGTTAGTGGGCTAGCTTATTTAATTTGGCCTGTTTATGGTATCCAAAAGACTTTAATTCAAAGAGAAAATCGTTTTAAAGTAATAGCATTTACCGACGTGGTTCAATATTCTCTCACTGGTATATTGACAGCAGTATTTGCCTTTATGGGTATGGGAGTATGGTCATTTGCTCTGCCGATAGTTTTGGTTGCGCCCTTAGAAATAATAATATATTACAGACATCACGATTGGCGACCAAAAGAAGGATTTACAACCTTATACTGGGACGAGATTTTAAGTTTTGGGAAGAATATTCTTGGTGTAGGACTGCTAAAAACCTTAAGAAACAACTTAGACTATTTAATAGTTGGTCGTTTTGTAGGTATTGAAGAATTAGGAATCTACTTTTTTGGTTTTAACGCTGGTTTAGGAATTAGCTTAAGTATCATTAATGCTATTAGTTCGGTGATGCTGCCTCATTTATGTGAAGCTCGCACGGAACTAAGCGAATTTAAGCATCGTTATTTCCACAGTCTTAGAACTATTGCTCTGATAATTGTTCCTTTTGTTTTATTTCAATCTAGTTTTGCTCCTATATACGTTCCCATCGTGTTTGGTAAACAGTGGATACCGGCGATACCGATATTAATTATTATTTGTTTATCGGCAATTCCTAGACCTTTTGCAAATGCAGCATCTCAACTATTAATTGCAATTGGGAAACCACATTTAGACTTGCGGTGGAATGTGATATTCACTAGTTTATTTGCTCTATTCTTATTTCTCGGAGTTAAGAGCGAATTTATTGTTAATACTCTTTTTGGTGCCGATACTGTTAATAGCTTGGTCTTAATGTTAGGCGAACATTGGACAGTTATTGGTATAGCTTTATCTGTTTTCTTGGTTCACGTAATTTTCTTACCATTTTTTACAGTATGGGCGACACGTTATGTGTTTCCGAAGAAAGTTTAATGATTAAGAATTGGGAATTGTAAATTGGTAATTGGGCATGGGAATTTATTGATTCTAATTGTAAACTTTAAATTGCTCTTCTTTCTTTATTGGCATTGCTTAAATAGGGAATATTCGTATTTTTACTAGGCCAGTTTTTCCAGATAAAACGTAATAATAAAGGCAAGGATATTGCCATCAGTATAAGTCCAATCCACCAATTAGAAATTAAATTTTGCAGGCTCTCTTCTGGCTTATAACTGGATGAATTGCTGGGTAAAAGTTGCGTTGATACAGCCAAAATATTGTTTAATGCATGGAAAACAATTGGCACAGTTAGGGAGCGTGTTTTAATGTAAAGCACCCCTAAAATGATTCCGAGTAACGTCAATCCAATGGGATTTTGGGGATGCAAAACGCCGAAAAACAATGATGACCACAACAAACCCGCATGAATTCCCCACTTAGTAGCCCAACGTTGTAATATAATTCCCCTAAATAGAAATTCTTCGGTTACCGGTGCCACTAGACAAAACGCAATACTTACTAGCAGATTAGATGCAAAAGAATTTGAATTTTCAACAGTTGGAGCATCAGCAACACTGCGTAGAAATTGTTCCACAAAATCTGGTGCTGATAACGAGAGTAAATAAAATAGGACTATAAACGCACTAAGAGAGAAAATTATAGCTACTGGAACCAACCACGCTGACCGCAACCACTTATAGTTTTTTGGAAAATCGCCCATTACATACTTAGTTTTAGCCTTCAAGCGTCCAAAGTCTTTTATCGTCCAAAGGCAAACTAAAACAAACTGAATAATATAGACTATTATTACTGAGTCTTGCTGATTTAATTTGAAGCTGAAACTTGCTTCTAAAAAATATAATACAAAGCCAATAAGTAGGGATGAAATTAAAAACCGCAGCACCAAATCACGAAACTTAAGCGATTTAAAAGGATTGTGAATATTTTGAAGTGACATCAGGATTAATGGTATAAAAAACATTCAAAACTTAGACAGCTTCTTATTTGAGGCTGGCTCTATATTAATCCTAGATGATATTGATGATAAGAGTTTGTATATTTCTGAATTATTACAGGAACGGTCGCAAGTGTCACAAAGCTCGGGTGGTGACCTACTCTCATTGCCAGTGTTAATAGGTTGAGAATCAGTCAGTGTACGAGCATCCTACAAAAAGATGTGTCAGTTGCAGCCATTCCTATTATTTATTACTAATTAATTAATCATTTATTCAGTCGTTGAACAAGAAAATCAACAAAGGTTTGAACTCGAAGTGTATCGCGACGATTGGGTAGATAAAGTGCGTAAATACCTGCATCCATGTCTACTAGCGGATGAAATTTAAAATCCTTTAGAACTCCTTGCAATCTTCCTTGATTAATATCTTCCCCGATTAACCAAGTTGGCATTAGAATTAAACCCACCCCATCCAAACAAGCTTGTCGAAGTACTTCAGAATTATTTGCTACCAACGAACCTTTGACTTTTACTTCACAAACTTCTTTCTCTCGTTTAAATCGCCAAATTTCATACCCCGTAGAATAGCTAAAACATAAACAATTATGATTAGCTAAATCGTCGGGATGCTCTGGTATACCATACTGCTCAAAATAACGCGGACTTCCACAGACACAGCGCGTATAAGATGCAAGTTTGCGGACAATCCAACTAGCACCCGAACGCTCAAGATTACCAAGACGGATAACTAAATCTAATTCTTCTTCCACCGGATTAGCTAATGCATCGCTCAAGGAAAAATTTAGCTGCATTTCTGGGTACTGTACTAAAAAATCCCGAATCAACGGTGCAATATATAGTCTCCCGAAAGCTACGGGAAGACTAACTTTTATTAAACCTCGGGGTACTTCATCCTGCTCCGCTACCGAACAATTAGCTGCTTCTACATCTTGAAGAATTCGTACTACTTTTTCGTAATATCTGCGTCCTTGAGGGGTAAGGGTAACGCTACGAGTAGAACGGTTAGTTAGTTGAGTATGCAGCATAGTTTCCAGGGAATTAACTTGACGAGTTACCGAGGAAACAGCAACTCCCAACTGTCGGGATGCTTCAGAAAAACTACCCGTATCAACTACCTTTGCAAAGGCTTGCATTGCAGCAAATTGGTCCATTCTTAATTCAATTTATTTTTGCTCAAAACGCAAAACTATTTGGCACAAAAGCTATATTAACATTTATTATGAGCGAGGTTAATCTAAATAAGTTATCCAAAACAGGAGACAAGCATGACCTTAACAATTGAAATCACCTCGGATTTTATTTGTCCCTGGTGTTTAGTTGCAGAAAAGCGATTGAACAAAGCCATTGCTCAACTGAATCCTTCAGTAAATATTGAGCGCATTTGGTATCCTTTTGAGTTAAATCCGGATATGCCGGAGATGGGGATGGAGCGCAAAATATACCGCAGCCAAAAATTTGGTAGTTGGGAATATTCCCAGCAGTTAGATGCAAAAACCATCTTAGCAACGCAAGAGGATGGCATTAATTTTCGTTATGACTTGATAGAGTTTACACCCAATACACACAAAGCACATCGTCTTACTTGGTTCGCGGGTCAACAAGGTAAAGCCACTGAAATGGCAGAACGGATATTTACTGCATATTTCACAGAAGGACAGAATATTAGTAATGCTGAAACCCTAGCCAATCTAGCCACAGATATCGGTATAGATAAAGACGTAGCTCTAGAATTTATTCAGAGTAATGCTGGTACTTCTCAAGTGCGCGAGCTAGAACACAAAGCAGTATCAAGAGGTATTCGGGGCGTTCCGAGTATCTGTATTGGTAAGGAAATTTTATCTGGTGCCCAGCCTATTGATGTGTTTTTGATTACCTTACAAAAAGCTGTCGATGAATTAACAGAGGTTTGATGATGAACAAAACAAATAAACGTGCCATTGTCATCGGTGGCTCATTGGGTGGGTTGTTTACGGGAATCTTGCTGCAATCAATTGGTTGGGAGGTTCATATTTACGAGCGTTCTTCCCACAGTCTTGATAGTCGCGGTGGTGGAATAGTCCTACAGCCAGAAATAGTCGAGGCATTTGAGCGGGCTGGTGTAGCGTATCAACAGCCCTTTGGTGTCGTGGCACACGAGCGATTCTACTTAAATCAAGATGGCAGTATTGCTACCAATATGCCTATGCGTCAGACTTTGACATCTTGGAATTTATTGTATGGCACTATGCGGCGACATTTCCCCGCAGAGCGCTACCACCAAGGAAAAGCTTTGACGAAAGTAACCCAAGATGACGAACAGGTAACTGCTATTTTTGCGGATGGGACTTCTGATACAGCCGATTTATTAATTGGTGCTGATGGCGCAAATTCTACCGTTAGAAAACTGCTTCTTCCCAATCATAATCCTGACTATGCTGGCTATGTAGCCTATCGCGGATTAGTTGACGAAAAGGAACTTGACGCAGAAACTGCTGCTATGCTCGCAGAGCGTTTCGTCTTTTACCAATTTCCCAACTCCCACATTCTTCAATACGTGATTCCGGGAGATAACGAGTCTCTGGTACCGGGAGAGCGTCGCTTTAATTGGGTGTGGTACGTCAACTACGATGAGACAACGGAATTAACACCAATTCTCACCGATAAAAATGGCAAACGTCGCGACTATTCGATTCCACCCGGAACGATTGATCCAGAAGTCGAACAACAGATGCGATTGTATGCAAATCAAGTGCTTGCACCACCCTTTCAAAGGCTTGTTGCTGCTACTAAAGAGCCGTTTGTCCAAGCCATTTTAGATTTGACTGTACCGCAAATGGCATTTAATCGGATTGCGCTGGTTGGGGATGCAGCCTTTATTCCCCGTCCTCACACAGCAGCGGGTGCTTCAAAAGCTGCTGCAAATGCTATTGCTCTTGCTGATGCTTTGGTAAATCAGAATCATGATGTCAAAAAAGCATTGAATGAGTGGGAACCCGACCAACTGAGATTGGGAATGTATTTGCGGAAAGCGGGACAAGCTCTTGGGGAACGCTCCCAGTTCACCCACGGTAAGGAGCGATTTGTTAATTCTAATGAGAATGCTGCTTGACGTTGAAGACGCTTAATCAAATAACTGAGAACTGCCGAGATTTGATACCTGTCTCGGCAGTTATTTTTTTGCAATTTGAAAAAGTGGGTTATTTTTGCATTAAACGCAAAAGTATTTGGCACAAAAGCTATATTCACATCTTAATTGAATGGAGTTAGTCTAAAAATGTGATGAGAAAAGAACTAACACATTCACAAGGAGACCAATTATGAATACCACAACAGCCAACAAACTCGAATTACTTTCTCCCGCAACTTTGGGTGATATGAAATTAGAAAATCGGATGATTCTCGCTCCTTTAACTCGCACTCGTGCGGCTGATGGTTTTGTCCCCCAACCGATGAATACTATTTATTATGCTCAACGCGCTTCTGCTGGATTAATTATTAGTGAAGCAACTCAGGTAGCTCGCAACGGTCTTGGTTATGCGAATACACCAGGGATTTACAATCAACAACAAATAGAAGGTTGGAAACAGATTACCAAAGCCGTACACGATAAAGGTGGAAAAATATTTTTACAGTTATGGCACGCTGGACGAGTTGCTCATCCAGATTTACTAGAAGCAGGAGATATTCCCGTTGCTCCTAGCGCTATTGCTGCTGATTATCTAGCCGACCTTCCCAACGGACAATTCCCTCACGTTACCCCAAGAGAACTAAAGTTAGAAGAAATTCCTGAAATTATCGAGCAGTTCCGACAAGGAGCAAAAAATGCTTTAGAAGCTGGTTTTGATGGAGTGGAAATTCATGGTGGTAATGGTTACTTACCCGATGAGTTTTTACAGGATAATTCCAATCACCGAACTGATGAATATGGTGGTTCGATAGAAAATAGAGCGCGTTTTCTTCTTGAAATTACTCAAGCAGCAATAGATGTTTGGGGTAAGGAAAGAGTTGGAGTGCGTTTATCTCCCAGCAGTACTTTTAACGATATGCACGATTCAAATCTGGCTGCTACTTTCGGTTATGTTGCTGAAGAATTAAATCGTTTAGAAATAGCTTATCTTCACGTTGTTGAACCGCGCATCAAAGGTAATGTAACTATTGAAGATGACGGTACGGGTTTAGGAGCAAAATTTTTCCGTCCTATTTTCAAAGGAACAATTATTAGTGCAGGTGGTTACACTCGCGAAACAGGAGAAGAATTTATCAAAGATAATAATGCTGATTTTATTGCATACGGTCGTTTGTTTGTTTCCAATCCCGATTTACCCAAACGTTTCGCTCTGAATGCCGAACTTAATAAATACGACCGCAGCACTTTCTACACTAATGGAGAAGAAGGATATATTGATTATCCCAGTTTGGAGAGTTAGGTTCGTAGTTGCGCTTTAGCGCCAACCATAATTGGCGCTAAAGCGCAACTACGAACAATTAATTATTCAAAAAAATTATGACTCCTAATTCCTAACTCCTAACTCCTAACTTCCTATTCCATCCCACTCACCGCTGACCTAAACTGTTGAGAAATAAAAGGTAAAATTTCTCGACTCTTAGCGTTTACTTTCCCTTCTGTAAATACAATTAATAAATAAGGACGCTTATCCGGTATCTCAATATAAGCAGCATCGTGAAATACTGAAGAAGTCCAACCACCTTTCGACCAAATTTTTGCTGATTGAGGAAGACTACCACCCAAAAAACCTGTAACCTGGTCTTCTTCTACATCTTTGGGCAATTCTTCAGGATTTAAACTACGCTTCATTACATCCATCATTTCCTGAGAACGTGTCGCAGTCACTGCAACCCCACCAACAATTGCATGCATTAATCGAGCAATCGCATTAGTAGTTAACATATTGCGATTTTCTAATAACTGTCCGTAAAATGCCCGCTCTCTTCCGTATGGCCCATCACCCCAAGTTTTTTGACATACATTCACGTTCTGTAATTCTTCCCATCCCAAAGACTGTAAGTAGCGGTTGACAATATGACGCTGCTTTTTCCAAGTTTCAAATGGTGCTGGGGGTAATTCTGGCCCGGATGTTGTACCCGTCAATACATCTACAACTAAACTGGTCGCATCGTTACTTGAATCCACAATCATATCGCGGATGGCTCGCTGCAATTCTTCGGAATTCTCAGTCATCCCTTTTTGCTGCCATTCATGTATCGCGAGCAGATAAAATAATTTAATTACCGAAGCAGGATAAATTGTTTCTCCACCCCGATAATTAAAACCACGGACTGGATGATTCCAAAAAGCATTGGGAGTCAAAGCTCCACCGGTATTTACAGGTACTGGAGGGTCGTAGATAATCCAAGTTAAGGCAATTTGGTTACGAGCTAACGTAGAAAATTTAGTCCAAGTAGCCTCTAAAATACCATTACCAAGTTTTTCGAGTTGTTCGTCTTGTTTAAAAAACATAGTCGTCCTCCGATTTTGGATTAAAATTTGTCGTTAATAGTTACAGATTTTTATGTCTCAACAGGAATTACGAGCAAACGTTGAATACGTAACTGAAGCCGATTTAAATATCTACGATTCTCCTGAATGTAAGGACTTGTCAACTCAAGCTGAGAAGGGAAGACATTTACGGGTGATGGTGGAAACTGCAAATGAAACTGCGGTACAAGTATGCTTGTGTGAAGATGATTATCCCGGTTGGTTGTCGGTAAGTGATTTGAAATCATTATCACCAGCAGCTGAACCATTACCAATCAAATCATTTTCTGAAGCCCAAATAAAGAAATTGATACCGGAAGTTATCGCTTTTACTCACAAAGCTATGCAACAACCAAATTACTATCTTTGGGGTGGTACTGTGGGACCGAATTTTGATTGTTCGGGATTGATGCAAAAAGCGTTTGCTTCTGTGGGGATTCGTTTACCGAGAGATGCTTATCAGCAAGAAGCTTTTCTAAAGCCAATTTGTACTGTAGAGAATTTTGATGCCAACTCTTTACAGAATGGTGATTTAATATTTTTTGGGACTCCTCAAAAAGCTACTCATGTTGGACTTTATTTGGGAGATGGTAAATATATTCATAGTTCTGGTAAAGATAAAGGACGAAATGGGATTGGAATTGACGGTCTTTCGGAACAGGGAGACGAGGTTAGTCGGTCATATTATAAACAGCTACGTGGTGTAGGAAGGGTGGTAAGTAGTTACATCCCGCAAAAAGGCTAAGGATTAAATAACCGAAAAATTAATCATGAGAAATGGGTTTGTTTCTGAAAGTAGAATCGGAGAAGGTACAATGTCTTCCGTACCGGATGTTTCGGTGGTAGTTCCAGTGCATAACGAAGTGGAAAGTTTACCCCATTTGTTGTCAGCAATTTCATCCACTTTGATTGAAAGCCATTTGAGTTACGAAATTATTTGCGTTGATGACGGTTCCGCTGATGGTTCCGTAAATTTACTTAAAGAGCAAGCACAAACGCGTACTGACTTAAAAAGCATAATTTTACGACGCAATTACGGTCAAACTGCCGCGATGGCAGCAGGCTTTTATCATGCACGGGGAAGAGCTATTGTAACTTTGGATGCCGATTTACAGAATGACCCTGTTGACATCCCTATGCTGTTGGCAAAGTTGGATGAAGGTTACGACTTGGTGAATGGTTGGCGCAAAAATCGTCAAGATGCTGCCGTAACCCGCTTGTTACCTTCAAAAATTGCTAACTGGTTAATTCGTCGCATCACCAGTGTTAACGTTCATGATTACGGTTGTTCTCTCAAAGCTTATCGCTCGGAACTTGTAGCAGATATGAACTTATACGGAGAACTACATCGTTTTCTACCTGCTTTAGCCTATATCGAAGGTGCCAGAATCACCGAAATGCCAGTCCGTCACCACGCAAGACGTTTCGGTAGCAGTAAATACGGTTTGGGTCGTACTTTCCGAGTAGTGATGGATTTATTTACCATTGCTTTCATGAAAAAATTCCTCAACCGTCCGATGCACGTTTTTGGACTTTGGGGATTAATCTTTATGATTTCCGGTGGAGTCATGAGTACTTACCTGACTTGGGCAAAATTAGTACTCGGTCAAGATATTGGCGATCGCCCTTTATTGATATTAGCCGTGTTGCTTTTGGTAACTGGAGTACAGCTATTTTGCTTCGGATTATTAGCTGAGTTATTAATGCGTACTTACCACGAGTCTCAAGGTAGACCAATTTACCGAGTAAGGGAAGTTGTGGGAGGGAATAAGGAGCAGGTTTCTTTGAAATAAATACTTGTTAATTGGTAATTGGTAATAGTTTAAATATATAAATAATTTAGACGTAGTAAATTTTCAATACTGCGTCTTTTTTGTTATAGCATTCCTAAATCATTTATTAGATTTTAGAAACCCGGTTTTTCCAAAAAACCGGGTTTCTAACACCTAACTTTCTCACGAATCATCTAGGATTGCTATATTTAACAAGAACTTCTGTATTTGTTAAATTTATAATCAGCTGATTATATTTACAGAATATTTCTAAAATGCTGAATTCGCAGTATTTAATTGAGATTAAATTTATATTTTTACAAGGTCATAGGTATAGTTGTAACCTAGCTGGCTTACTCAATTTTAATAACTTATCTTAAACTTCCGCTTCTACAGGTTGCTACCTCACAAAGATAGATTTTTTAATTTCTGAGTACTCGATTCTGACTGGATAATGTAAAGTAATGTAACATAGACTTTGTAGTCTTCTATTCAACATTGTTATCAACCACGAATAAAAAACTACAAATCGCAAACCTCACACAGTACTTGCATTTACCCGTGAAAGTTTTATTTTCACTCGATAGTAATTTACGACGAAACCTGCTGGTATTATTTGCAGCAGGTTTATCATTTTGGGCTAGTTTGGCTTCATTATTACCAACTTTACCGCTTTATATAGAAGATATTGGAGCGACAAAGCAGCAAATTGGTGTAATAATGGGTAGTTTTGCTATTGGACTATTATTATTTCGTCCATTATTAGGTCAATTAGCAGATAAAAGAGGTCGAAAAATTGTATTAATCATAGGTCTTTTATCAGCAGCGATAGCTCCTATTGGTTATAATTTTGTGCAATCTATACCAGTATTATTTGTAATTCGAGCTTTTCATGGTATTAGTATCGCTGCTTTTTCCACTGCATTTTTAGCATTGGTTGCAGATATTGCACCTGTAGAAAATCGCGGAGAATTAATTGGATATATGAGTCTTACTAATCCCATTGGTATGGCCATTGGACCAGCATTAGGTGGTTATTTAATGGAGACTTATAGTTATACTGCATTATTTACATTGTCTACTACTTTAGCTTGTTTCGGTTTATTATTTAGCTTACCAATTATTAATCCTGTAGTTGAAGCGCAGGAACAAGTTATAAATAGTGATAGTTCATTTTGGTTAAAGCTGCTTGCTCCGAGAATCCGAATTCCTGCTATTCTCTTATTTATAATTGGCTTAACTTTAGGAAATTTACATACTTTCGTAACACTATTTATCAAGTCTATGGAAGTAGATTTAAACCCCGGATTCTTTTACACTGTAGTAGCAATGGCTAGTTTTTGCTCTCGGCTATTTTCTGGAAAAGCTAGCGATAGATTTGGTCGGGGTTTATTCATTACATCAAGTTTAATGTGCTATACATTAGCAATGTTAATATTGTGGAATGCGAATAGTTCGGTAGAATTCTTATTAGCAGCAACAGTTCAAGGAATTGGTGGTGGTACGATAATTCCGATGATTTCAGCGATGATAACAGACAGGAGTTATTCCTACGAAAGAGGAAGGACATTCGGTCTATGTATGATAGGTTTCGATATTGGTGTAGCGATTGCTGGCCCAATTTTTGGGGGAATTGCTCAACAAATTGGCTATCGAAATATATTCGGATTTAATTCTGGGATTACTTTAATAGCAATAGTCATCTTCATTACCTTATCAAGTAAAAACTTACCTTCTTCTTTACGTTTCGCTTTTGGTCGTGGTGTCGATATTTATTCTGTAAATAAGGTGTAAGAGTTAGGAGCTAAGCGATTTTGGATTTTGGATTTTGAAGTTAGGAGTTAGGAGTTAGGAGTTAGGAGTTAGGAGTTAATAATTTAATAACATTATATTGAGGATAAAAGTTACCAATTACCAATTACCAATTCCCCAATTACCTATTAGCTTTCAACAAACGAAACCAAAACCGAGACCCTCCACCTTTACGGGGTGTAAATCCAATTTCTCCTCCCCAACGTTCGACTGTAATTTTACAAAAATAAAGTCCGAGTCCGGATTTACCAGAACTATTGTTTCCTTGAGTAAATTTTTGGAATAGACTATCTGCTATTTCTTCTGGTACACCGCTTCCTTCGTCTTCCACACTAACAATAATAAAATCGTCTTGTTGCTCTAACAATATGGTCACGGTAGAGTTTTGGGGGCTGTGACGAAAAGCATTTTCGACCAAATTCGCAAATATTCTATCTAAACGCGATTTGTCAGCAACTATTTGCCAATTAGCAGAAGTATCTATATCCTTAGACAGTTGTAAGTGCATTTTGTTGAGTAAAAAAGTTGGTGTCAGCAACTCAACAACATTACGTGCTGAGGCTAAAACATCTGGTGGTTCGTCAATACCATTTGTAAAGCTTTCTAATGATTCAACTTCTGTAGAAAATGCATTCAATATCTGTCGAATTAAAATTTCTTGTTGAATAGTTTGCTTTCTACCAATTTCTAAGCGCTGTTTACCTTTTTCCGTCAAGTTTTCTAATTCTAATAGAGCTAAACAACAGTTAATACCGCTTAACTGTCCGGCGACATCATGTATAATGCAGTGAATTAAAACTTCTTTTTTCTGCTTTTCTCTAATGACATTTTGATAATTAAGCTTATTTTCTCTTGCTTGCTGAATCAGGTTTTGTTTTTCTATATAAGAATCACTCATCATTTCGATAAGCAATATTTTTTTCCCATCTATAAGTAAAGCGGAAGCTTCAAAATGAAATTCCTTACCAGATATATCTAAATCACTCCATATCCCAGATTTAAGAGGTTTTTCATGGTTATCTTGCCAATATTCTTCAGCATCAACTAAAAAATTCTCCACAAAAGGAAATTCTTCTTCAGGGATTAAAATTTCCATTTCCGGTTCTAGTTTTTTACGACAAAATCGTCTAATCCATTTGGGGTAACTTCCGGTGAATTTAAATTTACCAACATCAAGACGTTCTAAAACTAAAATATTTAAAGCAGCAAAAATCTCAGAGGTTATAGATTCACTCATAATTCAACAGTCGCTCTCTGCAATATTAAAGAGATTTTAAGTATTTATTACAGATTTAATATTACTATTATTTACGCTGCATTAAGCGAGCAGAATTTATCTCCTGTTGAACTTTAAATATTTGCATTTCATCCCAAGTTGCATCTAATAATAATACCCAATCTCCTTCCTTTTCTGGAAATAAATGTACATCAGCACAAACTCCACGCTCGGTTTTAACGCAGGGTAAAAATAATGGAAAGCCATCAAGTGGTAAAAGTCCTTCAAGAAGTAAAATTTGCTGACTAGCATCTTCTCCCTGGTTTAAATTGGCTATTCCGTATTCATTTAACTTTCCACCCCAACTACTTAAACAACCATCTTTACCCACAAAAAGATACGCTAGAGAACGAGTCTCTCTCATAAAATCAATCAGATAATTACTAACAGGGAAAGGGATATCCATACATTTATCCTTCCAATATTTTGGTAGCAAGTGTGTAAAAAATTTCTTCTACATTTAATCCAGTTTTTGCACTAGTCTTAATCACAATCCATCCTTTACTTTCAATAGCTTCGATGCTTTCAGAATCTAATTCCCATTCATCTTGTAAATCCCATTTATTCAACACTAAAATAAAAGGTACTTTACCTATAGACCCTTCAACTCTTTGCTGTAACTCCAAAGCTGTTTGTAAAGTGCTTTTCCGCGTTCCATCTACGACTAATAGAAAAGCAGATGAACCCCTTAGATAAGAAGTTCTTAATTTTTGAAACTCGTCTTCTCCATACAAGTCCCACAAAATCAGGTTTAATTCTTGTTCTTTGACTTTTACTGTTTTTCTATCAATTTTGACCCCCACAGTAGTTTGATATTTTTCAGAAAATATGCTGTAAACGAATTTAGCTACTAAACTTGTTTTACCGGTAGCAAACGCACCCACCATACAGATTTTTTTCTGGAGCATTGAGCTTTTATACTCCTTTAGTTAACAACGTCGTCTATAATAACTTTGAATGACACTCTCCGATTGAATTTTTTATCTTCTTGAGTTGATTCGGGACGTAAAAGACTTTGGTCACCTAATGCTTTTGTAGTTAATCTATTTTTATCTATACCTTGAGATGTAAGATAGTTAAGAATGCTTCGGGCACGTTTTTGAGAAAGTTTAATATTGGTTTCAAAGTCTCCTTCCGTATCTGTATGTCCTGAAATTTCAACTGAGACATCTTTTTCTAAAGATTTACCTACATCAATAAGATTTTGTAATTTTGACGATAATTTTGATAGTTTTTCTGTTTCACCAGAAAACAGTTTAGTTGTACCTTGTTCAAATAACACTAATATTTCTTCAATTTCTTTTTTGTAAGCATTAAGCTGGTCAATATCTAAATCTTTTAAGCTTTTATCTTCATATTCGGTAATACCTAAAAGAGAAAGGAATGGTTTTTTCTCTCTTGCTGATAAAATCCACTCGCGAGTAGCAGAACCCGTAGCTTGGAGAACACCATCCTCATCTATTTTTAAAGTAACAGTTTTCGGATTCTGTAATAATTTTCCGGCTCTTTTGACAACTATTTCTTCCTCTAAAGATAAAAACTTCTGCCACTTAAAATCAATTTTATTTGGATTGAGACTCTCTTGCTTAATTAAACTTTTGGGTTCAATAGCTAATTGGTCGCGCATACCTACAATAAAATATTTTCCGTTTATTTTTCCTGTTTTAGTTACCACAATTCCTGGTTGCTCTTCCAATTTTTGTACATAATTATTCCAGCGTTTATTTTCTCGATATTCAAAAAACCCCCAAGTACCCAACGCTATAGCTAATGCACCTGCAGAAGCCCATGCATAAATATACCTTGTCTTATTAGGATTCTTATAGTGAGATTCCAAACAAGCTTCTAAATAAGGTTTACTCGCTGCAAATTGTTCTGTATCACCAGAAAAATTCTTAAATTCTCTACCTAATAATAAATGTATTTTTTCTATCGCATTCTGGAATACAAATCTTAAATCTTCCGGTGCGTTTCCGCGAATAATACCTGCTAAAACGCTACTTGGTCCTTGTTCAATCCAAATAGTCAGTTCTCCAAATTCTAAAGTATCCAATCCTTCATGTTTTTGGACGCTAAATGAATCTTTGACAAAATCTTGAATCGCTGTCAACATAGCCGAAACTAAAGATGGGTCTTGAGCTTCTATCTTCGGAGCTACAAGGTGTTGAAGCATTAATCCACTTTGTTTATCAATTAAAAATACTTGTTCCACTCGATAAACCAATGTCCGCAACAATACAACTTCTGCGAATGATTTCCCCGTTTGTTTAGCTTCTATTCTCCACTTCAAACTTTGCGGTGAAAGACTATGTTCCAAAGCATAGTTGAAAGACTGTAACATCTCGTCCAAAGCAGTAGCTATGGCTTTTCTCGTAGCGGGACCAATAATCGGAAAAATCGCTTCAGAAAGTATGTTAATGTCTTTCTTCACCGAAGACTGAATCGCTTGCTCAACAGTAGGAACCATAGCTTCCGATAGCTGCTCATCTTGCATTGTCCGCAAAACAATAGCTTCTGGAAGTATCCCACTAACGTCTTCAGCATCCACTTGCGGATTATCAAGTTTTTCGTAAAATCGATTTAGCTTAGGTTCCTCAATTCCTAAAAGTAAACTTCGTAATTCACTTAATTCACTTAATTCACCCAACTCGCTTAATTGTTTATTATCTTCAATATGATTATTATTTAAGGAATCTTCCGCTACTCGATTACCATTTTTATCACTCATTGGTAAATTCTTAGATTTATATATTAAGAAGTAGATTCAAATAAGAAACCAATTGATTTTAGATTTTGCTTAATTCCGGAATATAATAATATTTTTGATATGCAGAGCATAGATTTTTACCAGTTCAAAATCGTCTCGATTAAAAGTACTTGACTCTACCTTTAACTGTATTGAATCCAAAATCCCTGCATAAACCCATCCGTTGTCAAAATCCAAAATCTAAAATCAACTGGGCTTTTATATAAAACTATTGAGAATTCAAACGCAATGCTAATTCCGAAAATAAAGCCGCTAATTGATTCCGGTCTGTTTTTTCATTCTTAAGCTCGTAAGTCTCTCGCTCTAGCAAAGCTAAAATTTCTTCGTATTTTTGTCGAATATCATCATGTAAAGTTTGAGATTGACTAAAAATTTGTTGACGTAGCTCTCGCTGAGTTCTACTTGCTTGCTCGTCAATTTCACCCATCTTTTGCTCTAAAGATTCGGCAAGTTTTCTTTGTTCTTCATTAATAGCTTTTACCGCTTCATTGCGCTTTACCTGCTCATTTTTTGCTCTAGAGCTTAAAGAATCTGCTTCTTCCTTAATATAATTTTCTAATATATCTAGTCGCTTCCTAGTTTCATTTCTCAAATCATTACATTCTTTAACCAAACGCTCTTCCAAACGAGCAAACTTTTTATCTAATTCCCGCATTTGGGAACCAACTAAAATATCTCTAACTTTACTTAAACTATTATTTTCGTGAATTTCAGGATTACGATATCCTACAGGCTTATTGATATCTCGGTTTGATACCATTTGTCCGGTTTCAAGCGAAACATTATTGTTGTCTTCTTCCAAAGGCTTCATACTTTCTTATAGTTCCTAATAAGATTTTCCATCCCGCAATCTTCTTCACACCCTACCCCAAAATAAATGTGATTAACTATACGCTCGATGCACGGTAGGTTTTAATTCTTCAGTTTGCTAGCATCCTAAAATTTACCAGAAAAAGTCATCCCCCCTAAGATTGACATTAGATTATACATTGGAAATAATTACTTTTACTATAAGTATTATTAACTACCTTTATCGCATAAAAATCAATATTTTTGTTTGTATCTTGTCTTTCAACATCTATTGTAATTGAGCAAAAAACATAGGTAATACTGATTTATTTTTTATTTATATTTTATATTTTTTTCTCCTCCTTCTCCGTATCGTAAGATAATATTTTCTGTATTTGTAAAGAAATATATCTGTATCTTTTTGTAGCCAGATGCTGCCATTACTCAACTACAATAAAAGCAAATCAATTTAAAATTTGCTTAAGTAAGTGCAACTTCATGGAAGATTTTAGTCAACCGCTGCTTGATAATAAAGAGAAAATTATAGAAACATGGCTGAAACAAATTCGTGAAGACAGTCGAATTAAAAGTACTGATGGTTTATCAAAACCAGCTATAATAGACCATCTCGACCATGTACTTGTAGCTTTAGTAACAGTTCTTTCTCGACATAGAGAAGGTAGCCTCCAGACAATAGTGGAAGCTAGCTTAAACCATGGAGTTCTCCGGGCCGAACAAGGTTTTGAAGCTTCCGAAATAGCTAGAGAATATCATCTGTTTCGTCAAGCTATATTTTCGACTCTAGAAGGTTATTTTCTCATATCATCACCATTGGAAATAATCGAAAATACACGCTTAATTAATAGCGTAGTTGATGAAGCAATTGCTCGGTGTTTTGATAGTTATACACAGCAAAGAATTGAAGAATTAGAAAATCTACAAAATCAATTAACTCTGCACAATCAAGAATTAACTCGATTTGTTCGCACTTCTCAAGAAAACATGTCTTTTTTAGCCCACGAACTAAAAAGTCCTTTAACATCAATAATTGGGTATTCTGATTTATTTTTACGAATACAAAGGCAGAAAGATGAAGTTAAAAATACCTATGGAAATTTAGAACATATTGAGCAAGTATTAAATAGTGGTAGAAAATTATTGTGTTTAATAAATAATGCATTAGAAATTTCTCGTTTGTCAGCAGGAGAATCAAAGCTGAACTTAAAATCAATTAATCCTAGTCTATTAATTGAAGAAGTCAACGGGATGTTAAAACCTTCTTTAGGAACAAAGGATATTGAAATTATCCTTAATTTTCAAAAAGCTCCTGAGAGAGTAGTCACCGATGCGTTAAAGTTGCAGCAAGTTATTACCAATATTCTAAGTAATGCAATTCGTTATACTGAATCTGGAAAAATTGAAATTACTTGCAAGACTGTAGACGATAGTAAATGGGGAATTATAATTTCAGATACAGGAATTGGTATTTCCGAAGAAGACTTATCGAATATTTTTAATCCTTACTATCGCGCTAATCCAGAAGCAGAATCTTGCATGATAGATGGAACTGGTTTAGGCTTAGCAATAGTTTCGCAGCTTATAGAAGTTATTAAAGGTAAAATTGAAGTAGATTCTGTATTGGGAAATGGTTCTATTTTTACGATTACCTTACCATTAGAAATACGGCTAACAGTTATCAGCGAACAGTTATCAATATGAATCCTTTGACAATTAAAAAATATTACTTTTTATCTAGTAAATTTTACTATTGTTTATAAAAAAATAGTATATTCCTAATGCCCAATGCTCTATTCCCAAATTCTAAATAAAACCTTCTTCTTCTAACTTAATTAAAGCGTTATTTGCAGCCGTTTTTTTTGCTTCTTTTATATTTTTACCTTTACCTTCTCCGTATTTTTGATTATCTACAAATACTTCACAGAGAAATTCTGGAGCGTGAGCGGCACCACCCGTTCTTGTAGTCTGATAATTGGGGAGATTTGGTGGGTTTTGGGGAATGTGACGCTGAACCCATACCTGAAATTGATTTATTGAGTCGAGATTTGAACGAACTTCTACTATTTCTTCAGGAACTGAATCAAATAAGGGTTCAACAACATTACGCAAAGCTTCAATATCCGAGTTATTATCGAGATAATAGGCTGCAACAACCGCTTCAAAAGTGCTGCTGAGTAGATTGGGATTTTGGTATCCCCCTTCACGAATAGCACCTTTACCCAAAAGCATTTTTTTATCTAAACCGACTTCTAGAGCAAACCTTGCTAATTGCTTTTCATCTACTAACGCGGAGCGTCTGCGAGTTAATTTATCTTCTCCAATATTTGGATAACGACGGTAAAGATAATCTCCGCTCACATAAGTTAATAAAGCATCACCTAAAAATTCTAATCGTTCGTTATGTTCTCCCGAATCAGGATTTTCATGAACGTAGGAACGGTGAGTAAGTGCATTCAGCAAAAGCGAATTATCATTAAATTTTGCGTTTTGGATAACTTCTGCTAATTTCTCTTGTTTACGAATCATTTCTGCTGATTTAGGAGACATTAAAAATATTCAAATATTTAAAGTAGTGTATTTCAGAGTAATTATTTTAGCTTAAGTTCATCAAAACACTTAAGATTGAGATGATTATTCAAGAAATGTTTTCGCGTCGTATATATAAATAGGTGAATGCTTCGTTTCACTCGCAATCACAAATAATGACAATATACAACTCATTTTGTCTAAGCATTTAGCAATACCACATATTTGGGCTTTTTTGTTTTAAATTATTTGTTTTGAATTATTTCAATCAAGTTTGGTAAGCTAAAGAATTAGACTAACTATTATATAAAAAATGGCTGCATCCACTGTTAATTCTACTTTTACCACCTTTCCCTTAACTGCTGTAGTTGGTCAAGAAGCGATTAAATTAGCTTTACTATTAGCAGCTGTAGATCCAGAATTGGGAGGAGTGGCGATCGCCGGACGAAGAGGAACCGCAAAGTCAGTGATGGCAAGGGCTATCCACGCTTTACTACCACCGATTGAAGTTGTCAAAGATTCCGTTAGTAACTGCAATCCCGACCGTCCAGAAGAATGGGACGACGATTTATTATCTAACGTTTCTACATCAGATATCGAAACCGAAATTATCCCCGCACCATTTTTACAAATACCTTTAGGAGTCACCGAAGATAGACTCTTAGGTTCGGTAGATGTAGAAAAATCAGTCAAGCAAGGAGAAACCGTATTTCAACCAGGTTTACTAGCAGCAGCAAATCGAGGTGTGCTGTATGTAGATGAAATCAATCTTTTAGATGACCAAATTAGCAATCAACTTTTAACAGTATTATCCGAAGGACGAAACCAAATCGAACGGGAAGGAATTAGTTTTCAACATCCTTGTAAATCATTATTTATTGCTACCTACAATCCAGAAGAAGGAACTTTACGAGAACATTTACTCGATAGAATTGCCATTTCCCTTTCTGCCGATGGGATTTTGGGTTTAGATGATAGAGTACAAGCAGTAGAACAAGCAATTTCTTATTCTCGTTCTCCTCAAGAATTTCTTCAGCAGTACGACGAAGATATAGATTCAATCAAAACTCAAATTGTTTTAGCAAGAGAATGGTTGAAAGAAGTTACCATCACCCAAGAACAAATTAATTACCTAGTTGAAGAAGCAATTCGTGGTGTAGTTCAAGGACATCGCGCAGAACTATTTGCAGTCAGAGTAGCCAAAGCATCCGCAGCACTCGACGGACGCAATCAAGTTAACCCCGAAGACCTGCGTCGTGCAGTGGAATTGGTCATAGTACCCCGCGCAACCGTCATTCAAACACCACCAGAAGAAGAACAGCAACCACCACCACCCCCACCACAACAAAACCAAGAAGAACCAGAAGACGAATCGGAACAGGAACAAGAAGACCAGGAACAAGAACAGGAAGAACAAGAGCAAGACCAGGAACAAGAACCACCAGGTATTCCCGAAGAATTTATCTTCGACCCAGAGGGTGTAATCCTAGATGAAAGCGTCCTCTACTTTGCTCAAACATCCCAACGTCAAGGAAACTCCGGAAGTCGCGGTTTAATATTTTCCGACGACAGGGGACGCTACATCAAACCAATGCTACCCAAAGGAAAAGTCCGTCGCATTGCAGTAGACGCTACATTAAGAGCTGCTGCACCATATCAAAAAGCTAGACGAAAAAGGTACCCAGGTCGAAACGTCATCGTAGAACAAAGCGATATTCGTGCAAAACGCTTGGCTAGAAAAGCCGGAGCATTAGTAATATTCGTAGTAGACGCTTCCGGTTCAATGGCATTAAATAGAATGCAGTCAGCCAAAGGAGCGGTAATGCAGTTATTAACAGAAGCATATCAAAACCGCGACCAAGTAGCATTAATACCCTTCCGAGGAGAGCAAGCAGAAGTAGTATTACCCCCCACACGCTCCATCACATTAGCTCGTACCCGCTTAGAAAAAATGCCTTGTGGTGGTGGTTCTCCCCTAGCTCACGGATTAACCCAAGCCGCTCACGTCGGCTTAAACGCACAAAGAAGCGGAGATGTTGGGCAAGTAGTTATAGTTGCTATTACCGACGGACGCGGTAACATCTCTTTATCTCGCTCCTTGGGTGAACCCCAAGAACCCGGAGAAAAGCCAGATATCAAAGGAGAATTATTAGAAGTCGCGGCTAAAATTCGCGCTTTAGGAATTCAATTGTTAGTAATCGACACCGAAAGTAAATTTGTTTCTACCGGATTTGCGAAAGAATTAGCTAAAAATGCCGGTGGTAAATATTATCATCTGCCCAAAGCTACAGATAAAGCCATTGCAGCCATGACCAAAGGTGCGATTGCAGATTTGAAAAGTTCGTAGTTGCGCTTTAGCGCCAAATATGTATTTCGTAGGTTGGGTTAGGCGCACGAAGAGTTATAAATTTTAACCAGAGATGAAATTGCGCCGTAACCCAACATTTCCGCAGTGCGTAGGTTGGGTTAGGCACACGAAGAATTATGAATTGTAACCCGAGATGAAATTGCGCCGTAACCCAACATTTTCAAGAGGTAAGTTATGACTGCTGAGGAGTTGTTGGAGCGTTATGCTGCTGGGGAGAGAGATTTTAGTGGGGTTGATTTGAATGGAGTTAATTTGCGAGGTGCTTACATGAGTGACATCTGCTTGTGCGACGCTAACCTGAGCAATGCCAATCTGCGGTTCGTTAATTTTCATAGCGCCAGATTGGATAGAATTAACCTTAGTGGGGCTGATTTGAGAGATGCTTCTCTCGAAGCTGTTGATATGAGAGAAGCCAATCTCAGTCATGCCAACTTGAATTGCGTTGCTATGAGTGATGCTAGACTTGCTGGTTCCGATTTCAGCTATGCCGATTTGGGTCTTACTACTCTCCATGATAGCTATATGGCGGAAGTCAATTTGACCGGAGCTAACTTGAGTGGTGCTTTTATGGAGCAAACTGGTTTGATGAGAGCTAACTTGACTGGGTGTCGTTTCCGGAGAGCTCGTTTTATGGATGTCGGTTGGAATGAGGCTATTTTCTGTGATACCGTTATGCCTGATGGTTCTGTCAGAAATGATAATTGCTAATTCGTTAAATTCGTAGGTTGGGTTGAAGGTCGTGAAACCCAACATAATTTAGAAAGCTCAACAAAATAATTCAAATCAAAAAAAATATTAAATATCCAACGAAACTTTTCCCTTCACCCATAAATCTATGTTGGATAATTCATTACTAAATCAAAATACTGATGTTGGGTTACGACGCAATATCAAAGTGTTGGTTAATTATTCAATATTGTCGTGCGTCTAACCCAACCTACAATTTTACCTTTGACCTTTGACCTAATATCCTAATCCTCAAAAATCGCCCCTCGCAACTGCAATTCAATTTTCATCCTCTGAGAAATACCTGTATTCCATCCGAATCGAGCATTATCAACTGTAGCGTTGCTGAAATCGGTATGAGAAAGATTTGCACCTAACAAATGAGCATTGCTGAGATTAGCATTATTCAAAGCAGCATGACTCAGATTCGTTCCTAATAATAATGCACTGCTGAGATTGGCTCCTCGCAAATCGGCATCTTTAAGAATGCTACCGCTTAAAATGGCTTCTTGTAAGTTAGCTCTTCGTAAATCGATACGACGCAAAATTGCCAGACAGAAATTAGCACCTTTGAGATTTGCTCCTCGAAGCATAGCAAGACTTAGATTTGCGTTGCTAAAATCAAAACCTTCTAAATTATGATTGTTTTTTAAATTGCAATTTAAATGGTTTTCTCTCAAACCAGCATCCATCAACTGGGCTTCATTTAAACGTATATACCTCAAATCCGTACCGCTTAAATCAACACCATTTAAATTAATATCCGTAAATTTTCTGTCTACCGTAAAGTTATGCTCGTCAATCTCGTTAATATTAGATGCCCTAAACACAAATGGTAGTTGATTGTCAACTGTATTCATTCGAGTATTTCTGTATGAGTGCTTCTAATAGCTTTATCCGCGAGCTATCCTAAACCATCCTTATAGTGGACAGTTTGCGTTACTGTCTCAAAAAAAATGGTAAGCAATTCTTATAAAATAGAAAGTGAGAGAGATTAATTTCTATATCTAGCAATACTTCAGCCTTTATAAAAGCCTTTTTAAAATTAAGATAATTACGATAAATGATTATGGATTCGAGTAGACGATTTTAAAATCGTCACAATATACAAATTTAAGCTAATGTAAGGCAAATTTCAGTTATCAATTAACAATTATCTAATAACTATAATAATTATACTTATAACTCCTAATTTTCAACTCTTAACTCTCTCTCCCTATGTTCAATCCCCTAAGTATCGCCCCAATGATGGATAGAACAGACCGTCATTACCGCTATTTTATGCGTAAAATTACCAGTCGTACTTTGCTTTATACGGAGATGGTAACGAGTGCGGCAATTATGCACGGGGAAAAAGAGCATTTATTGGGCTTCTCTGAGGAAGAAAAGCCCTTGTCGCTGCAAGTAGGGGGCGATAATCCCGTAGATTTAGCAGAATGCGCCCGTATTGCTGAAGCTATGGGTTATGACGAAATTAATTTGAATGTGGGTTGTCCCAGCAGTCGGGTACAAAGCGGTAATTTTGGCGCTTGTTTGATGGCTCAACCGCAACAGGTAGCCGATTGCGTCGCAGCAATGATTGATGCAACGAAAATTCCCGTTACTGTCAAGCATCGTATCGGAGTTGATGACTTAGACAGTTACGAAGACATGGTAAATTTTGTTAAAGTTGTTTCCCACGCTGGATGCGAGCGCTTCACAGTTCATGCTCGTAAAGCTTGGTTACAGGGATTGAGTCCCAAAGAAAACCGCGATGTTCCACCTTTAAGATATGATGACGTGCATCGTTTGAAACAAGATTTTCCCGATTTATTCATTGAAATCAACGGTGGATTTAAAACCTTAACTCAAGTACAGCAGCATTTACAGTCAGTTGATGCAGTGATGATAGGACGTGCGGCTTACGATAATCCTTATCTTTTCGCTACCGTAGACAAAGAATTTTACACGGAATCAGCGCCGTTTTTTAACAGACACGAAATTGTAGAAAATATGTATGATTACATAGATAAATGGACTGCGAAAGGATTGAAGCTGAATAAAATTACCAGACACATGCTGCAACTCTTCGCAGGAAAACCCGGAAGTCGTGCATGGAAGCAGCACATTACCGAAAACTCTTGTCGTTTCGGAGTTGGTTCGGAAGTAGTGCGGGAAGCTTTAGCGAAAGTTCCGAGTTAGAGAGAGGTAGGAGATGGGGAGACAAGGGGACAAGGAGATGGGGAGATAAGGGGACAAGGAGAAAAAAATAGTCTTTAGTTGCTAGCTACTATTTACTCCTAACTATTTATCGGCCTTGCTGAATTGAAATATGAATTTATTTTTCTCAAAAGAGTCTGCCCCCTAAATCCCCCAAAAATGGGGGACTTTGAATTATCTTTTTCCCCCAGAATTGGGGGTTAGGGGGCTATTCATACTTTTAATCAGCAACGCCTATTTATCTATAGCTCAATCGGGGTTTAAAACCCCATCCCCTGCGGGTTGTTTGTTTTGTGTTGGGGTCTAAATACCCATTACAAAACGTAATTACGAATTACGAATTACGAATTACGAATTATTTATTCCCCTTTGACCTTTAAGCTTTAACCTTTGACCTGTTCGCTGGTACTTTAATTAGTATTGGCACTTACAAATTTATAAATGAATATCCGCACTGTTTCAACTCAGCCATTTACCGACCAAAAGCCCGGTACTTCTGGCTTGCGTAAAAAGGTTAAGGTTTTTCAAGAACCTAATTATTTAGAAAATTTTGTTCAATCAATTTTTGACAGTCTTGAAGGTTATCAAGGACAAACTTTGGTTGTGGGTGGTGATGGTCGTTTCTATAACCGCGAAGCTATCCAAATTATTTTAAAAATGGCTGCGGCTAATGGTTTTGGCAGAGTATTGGTAGGTGAAAACGGGATTCTCTCTACTCCTGCTGTTTCCTGCATTATCCGCAAATATAAAGCTTTTGGTGGAATTATTCTTTCTGCTAGTCACAATCCAGCAGGCCCCGATGAAGATTTTGGTATTAAGTACAATACCGATAATGGTGGTCCTGCACCGGAAAAGATTACTGAAGCTATGTTTAATCGCAGTAAAACCATTGATGGTTATAAGATTTTAGAAGCAGAAGATGTAAATTTAGGGAAATTAGGCAGCTTTGAAATCGGTTCGATGACGGTTCAAGTTATCGATTCGGTAGCCGATTATGTGGAGTTGATGCAATCGCTATTTGATTTTGACAGCATTCGTCAACTTTTAACTTCGGGAAATTTCCGCATGTGTATGGATTCCCTACATGCAGTTACCGGACCTTACGCTTATGCTTTATTTGAGCAGCGGTTGGGCGCACCTGAAGGAACCGTGCGTAGCGGAAAGCCTTTAGAAGATTTTGGTGGTGGACATCCAGACCCGAACTTAGTTTATGCTCATGAACTAGTTGATATTCTCTTTGGAGAAAACGCTCCAGACTTCGGTGCTGCTTCCGATGGAGATGGCGATCGCAACATGATTTTGGGACGCAATTTCTTCGTAACTCCCAGCGATAGCTTAGCGGTGTTAGCAGCGAATGCCAAGCTGGTACCGGGTTACAGTTCTGGTATAGCTGGTGTAGCGCGTTCGATGCCTACTTCTGCTGCTGTTGATAGAGTTGCAGCCCAAATGGGAGTTGACTGTTATGAAACTCCAACTGGTTGGAAGTTCTTCGGTAACCTTTTAGATGCTGATAAAGCAACTCTTTGCGGTGAAGAAAGTTTTGGTACTGGTTCCAACCATGTCCGTGAAAAAGATGGACTTTGGGCTGTTCTATTTTGGTTGAATATTTTAGCTTCCCGAAAGCAGTCAGTTGAAGAAATTGTCAAAGAACATTGGAAAACCTACGGACGTAATTATTATTCTCGACATGATTACGAAGCAGTAGATAAAGAAAAAGCCAATACCTTAATGGAAAATCTGCGTTCTTCGTTATCTTCAATGAAGGGTAAGCAGTTCGGTAGCTATACAGTAGACTACGCCGATGATTTTAGTTATACAGACCCCGTAGATGGTAGCGTCAGCCAAAAGCAAGGAATCAGAATTGGTTTTACCGACGGTTCCAGAATTGTATTTCGACTTTCCGGTACGGGTACTCAAGGAGCAACACTCAGAGTTTACCTAGAAAGCTACGAACCAGACAGTACAAAACACGACCTCGACCCGCAAGAAGGATTAGCAGAATTAATTACCCTTGCCGATGAAATAGCCCAGATTCGCGCCAATACAGGACGCGATCAGCCTACTGTAATTACTTAATAAGCAGATGGGCACGGGGAATGGGGCATAGGGCATAGGTTATGGCACAAGAAAGGTTAAAGATTGCTTATGAGTCAGCAAAGCCAGAGTTATGCAGCATCTGTAGTGGGAGCATCCTTGCCATTTTATATAATGGGCGATTTGCTGGACATAATATTAGTTAATTATCAAAGCTCCATGCTTTACTAATAACCAATACTTAATGCCCTTTCGACCCAATTCCCTTCGGCCCTATTTTATTCAATTTAGTTAAAAACTTGTTGTCGATGTTGGGGAAGATATAAAGCCTTTGTGCAGTTGGCACGCTCCTCTATTTCGTAAACTTATATGCAGCTTAAATAATTGAAAAATTTTGAGGTGAAATAAAATTTTCATGGCTATATCAACAGCCATGTTTAAACCGATAAACTTTCTAACATTTTCCACCCATCATGTTCCAGTAGCGACTGCCTGTGTTTGTTGCATTAAACCCATTAAATCATCGATTCCTTTCTGTAGATACCGCGTTACTGTCATTGGGCTAGTACCAATTTTCTTCGCTGCATCTTTACGAGAAAATTCCTTGAGGAATACTAACTCTACTGCCATCCGGGGCTTTTCTTCTAACATCCCCATAGCCCCATGCAACTGCTGTCGTTCTTCTTCCAAGTGTTGCTGAGCCGCTGTTTGAGGACAAGGTAATGCTTCACCCAATGTGATTTGACAATCGATATAGTTCACCACGGTTGCATCTAAACTTAAAGGCATCCGATTCTGAACTGCTAGCTTAGTTTCTTGCCATTCTTGTACCGAGACTTTAAGCTCGCGAGCAATTTCTAAATCTAATGGTTGTCTTCCTAAGATATGCGCTAATTCTTTACGAATTTTTTGCCCTTCATTGTACAGTTCTTGCCAACGACGGGGAATTTTCAACAAAGTACTGCGGTCTCGTAAAAAGTGCAGCATTTCACCCCGAATATAGGGAACGGCAAAGGAACTGAATGCATATCCTTGGGTGGGATCAAAGCGTTCAATTGCTCTTATTAAACCGAAGTAACCAATTTGTTCTAAATCTTCATAAGGTTCATTACATTGATGGCTAAATTTATGAGCCATTTTTCTTACTAAACCACTATGCAATTTTACGAGTCTGTTACGAAGTCTAATAGAAGGATTCTGGTGATATAGACATAATAATTCCATACCATCAGACCGGAGAGAGGACTGAATTACTGCCATATAATTTCCTTTAGGGACTCTTTTTCCAATAAAAACCGAGCCGAGTAAAGTTTTATCAAAGCTGTAATTATTTTCCTTGGGAATCCTTTTTCACACCATTCGTTGTTTCACTGAAATTACAAGGTGCGAGACCCCTTTCATGCGTATTTGTACGTATCAAGCACATGCCCACCTATTTGTTTATATGTCAAGACAATTAGCTTTGATTCCCTCAAAACTTTAACTGAACTACCTTTTAAATTTATTAGTAACTTTATTAAATTGTTCTTAAGACAACCTATGAACTGACAGGAATTAAATAAATTGCGTCAAAATAGAAGAAAGAAGACAACAAGGTTATTAAAAATCAGTTGAAAATATGAGTAATACGAGCAATTTCCGAAACGCCATTCGTGATGCTAAAAATCAAGCCCTTATAGGCCCTAACGTAATCGCTAATGCACTTCCCTACGTAGGTGGTGGATTAGTACTTACTGCATTAGGAACTTACGGTGGACTTGGAGTCATCCGCAATAATCCTCAAATATTTCTCCCTACCTTTATTGGTGCGGTAATCCTAGAATTAATTTTGTTTTTCGTCGCACAAAATGTTGCTTCTAACGGTAATAAGCAAGTTGCACTACCTCTACTAGCGGCTTACAGTCTGTTATCCGGATACACCCTCAGCGGCTTAGTATTTGTAGCGTTAAGCAGCCAAGGAGTAGGTATTCAAGGTATTGGTATCGCCGCTCTAGGTTGTGGAGTAACCTTTATCGCAGCCCGTCAAATTGGTTCTAACCTTTCCGATTCTGACGGTATGGCTTTAACCAAAACCGTCCGCTTAGGTGTAATTGCTTTAGTAGCAGTTCTAATTCTGCAACTAGGATTATCCCTGTTCGGAGTTTACACCCCTGGATGGTTAGAAATCGGTATTTCTGGTTTAGGCGTATGCTTATTCGCTGGTGTTGCAGTAGTTGACTTCTACGTACTACCTCGTACCTATCAGGACGACGAATATTTACCCGCAGCATTATCGATGTATCTTACCTACATCAACTTATTCATCTTCATATTACGCCTGTTAATTGCTATTAGCGGCGGCGGAAGAGACTAAGAAATTAGTTCTATTAATCCTAGTGGGAGCGTCTCGCTCCCCAGAAATATTTCGCTTCCTAAAAAATCTCGCTCCTCCATCTCCCTTTCTTCTAGTTCTCAGGTGAAGACTCTAATCGATTCTTATGACGTTCCGATACAACTTGTTCGGGGTCAATTCCTTCAAAAGTACTGGGAAGCCATACTCGAATCATCATCAAAATACCGAGAACTAGTAAAAAAGCGCAGGTAGCTAATATTTGTGTCGAATTAGTTTCCAGCACACCTCTAACAATTACTTCGCGTAAAACCGAAACGATTGCAACCTCAACAGCAACTCCAATCGAAATGCGCTGTTCTTTAAGGTAAATAATCAACAAGCGAAACAGTTCCACCCAAATGAGCAATGACAGTATATCGGCCGTGACAGCATGAAATTGTACGGGTGGAATTAAAGAAAGCACCATCTCTCGAATTTGCAACACCATAAAGGAAAATAATCCTAAGCACAAGCAAATTACTATCCCATCCTGAATTAGTTCCAAAGCTTGTACAATGCGCTCCAAATCTAGCCAGCTATGTCGCTGCACCAATGGTTTTTGTACTGGTGATTTTTTTAAAGTTTCGTACATAATAATTTTACAAACTCTGTGGTTTATTGCTGCTGTCGATACCTATATATTTGCGTGAAATTACAACCTTTGTAAAATGTCAATTTTTTAAGTAATACATAACTTATTATTATGTTTTGACTGTATAGACTTAAGAAAAAGCAATATTGTAGGGTACGCGACGGCCATAACAAATTATCAAACACAACAAAATAATGTGAAAATGCCGTCACGCACCATTTGTTAAGTACCTAAAGACTCTAAAATTTAACCTTAGACCTGTATTTGTACTACAATCCATATAACGTGTCCTAAAAAAATAAAATCATGCTGGCACTAACACAAATCAAACAAGAAATCGAAACGCTATCTAAATTCCTTAGCCAACCCCAAGACTGTCTTTAGCATCCAAAAACTAAACGCAAAGATTCGGGATTTAGAAAAGCGACTCATCAAACCTGAATTCTGGCAAGATACTGTAATTGCTCAAAACTCCCTTCAAGAATTAACTTATTTAATATTCTGCGAGCAGCAACAATACCGAGAATGGCTAACTACTTTAAATGAAATCCAAGCCGGTTTAGAACTTCTGGAGTCACAAACCGATGAAGAGTTGGAATGGGAGTTAATAGCTCGCTTTGATTTTTTAAGTAGAGAACTCAAACATGTTGAGATTCTAAACTTTTTGAATCAACCTTTCGATGATAAAGGAGCTTTTATTACTATCACTGCTGTAGATAGTAATGTAGATTCTCATGATTGGGTTGATATGTTGCTGCGGATGTACTCAAAATGGTGTGAAAGTAACGATTATCAAATCCGACTTGTGGATGAATCTATGAGGGAATTTGGATTTGAATATGCGACTTTGGAAATTTCCGGTAAATACGCTTACGGTTATCTCAAGTCCGAGCAAGGAATTCATCAATTAAGAAGAATTGCACCTTTTAGCGAAAATTCTAAAATTCAAACTAGTTTTGCAAAAGTAGAAGTTATTCCGATTGTGGATGAGTCAATGGATTTTGAGATTCCAGAGCGAGATTTGGAAATTTATTTAAAACCTACTCCTGGGAATAGTAATAGACAATTTGTGCTAGCCAAAGTAACCCATATCTCTACCGGTATTTCCGTTACCTGTACTGAAGAACGCAATCAATTACTTAACATGGAAAAAGCCCTAACTGTTGTCAAAAGCAAGCTATTTTCATTAATGCAAACTCAAGGTGTATCGCTTTCAGATATCAAAAAACCATCTCCCAAAATTACACCTGATAAACCAATCCGAGAATACACCTTTCATCCTTACCAAAAAGTCAAAGATTTACGTACCAAGGTAGAAAATTCCGACATTGAGGAAGTAATCAAAGGAAATCTCGATTTATTTATCAAAGCGTACCTCAAACAAGTTAATATCTAAAAAATTTAAATAGTAGGGTGCTGTGACGGCTCCGATAAATCCCCAAACAAAACAAAATAATTGGAAACTGCCGTCACGCACCATCTGCTATGTATATAAATAATAAATACTCAAAAGTTTAACCTTTAACCTATAACCTTTGACCTAATTTGTACTACAATCCATATAACGTGTCCTAAAAAAATAAAATCATGCTGGCACTATCACAAGCAAAACAAGAAATCGAAATGTTATCCAAGTTCCTCAGCCAACCCCAACACTGTCTTTGACATCCATCAAATAAGCGCTAAAATTCGGGATTTAGAAACGCTACTTATCAAACCTGAATTTTGGAACAATACTTTAATTGCTCAAAACTCCCTTCAACAATTAATTGATTTGATATTCAATGAACAAGAGAAATATCAAAAATGGCAAACTCGTTTCAGTAACATCCAAGTAGCTTTAGAACTTCTGGAATCACAAGCAGATAAACAGTTAGAGCAAGAACTGCAAACTAACTTTGATTTCCTTAATAAGGAACTCAAAAAAGCTGAAATCCAAAACCTGTTAAATCAGCCTTTGGATAAAAGTGGCGCGATTATCACAATATCGCTCGTTCCCTCACCTGGAAATAGCGATGATTCTCAAGATTGGGTAGGTATGCTGCTGCGGATGTACTCACATTGGTGCGATAAACATGATTTCAAACCCTGGTTTTTGGATGAATCCATAGGAGAATTGGTTGGCTTTAACTATATAACTTTGGAAATTACTGGTAAGTACCCTTACGGTTACCTAAAATCCGAGCAAGGAATTCATCAATTGAGACGAATATCCCCATTTTGTAAAAAACCTAGAATTAAAACGAGTCTTGCAAAAGTGGAAGTCACGCCGATTTTGGATGAGCCGGTATTTGAAATTCCCATACAGGATTTGGAAATCACAGGTAAGCATTCTTTAAATGGTCGAAACCTTTGGGTCAAAATTCTACATATTCCTACAGATATTTCTTTTACTTCTAGAGATAAACGTTCTCAATTACTTAATAAAGAAACAGCTTTAGCTGTTGTCAAAAGTAGAATATTTTCATTAATGCAAATTCAAGGTGTTTCACTTAAGGATGTCAAAAAACCATCTTCTAAAAATCTAGCTAACAACCCAATCCGCCAATACATCTTTCATCCTTACCAACAAGTTAAAGATTTACGTACCAACATAGAAACTTCCGACATCGAGGAAGTCATCAAAGGAAACATAGACTTGTTTATCAAAGCGTATCTCAAACAAACATCCTAATCGTAGGGTGCTGTGACGGCTCCGATTAATTTCCAAACACAACAAAATAATTGGAAACTGCCGTCACGCACCATTTGTTAAGTATCTAAAGACTCTAAAATTTAACCTTTGACCTCTTACCTTTAACCTTTAACCTTTAACCTTTGTCCTAATTCCCAATTCTTTCTTTAAAACGAGAAAATTTACCAGACAATCGCTAGAATCAGAAAAGAATAAAAATACACACAGATTCTAGAAGCATCAAAGCTAACTAATAAAAACAAACATGGAAGTTCTAGAAATCAAACGCGAAATCGAAACGCTATCTAATCGCCTGGGTAAAACTCAGGACTATCTTTGACTTACCCGCGCTCGAAGCTAAAATCCAAGATTTAGAGCAAATTGCAGCACAGCCGGAATTTTGGGAAGACCAAAACAAGGCTCAAGATACGATGCAAGAGCTTAACGAACTCAAAGAACATCTGCAACAGTATCACGACTGGCATTCTAGTTTAGAAGATACTAGAGCAGTTGTCGAATTGTTGGAATCCGAAACTGACGAGTCACTACTCAATGAAGCTGTATCCAACGTTACCACCCTCAATCGAGAACTCGACCAGTGGGAGTTACAGCAGTTACTTTCTGGTCCTTACGACAGTAAAGGCGCTTTACTAACGATTACAGCCGGTGCTGGCGGTACTGATGCCCAAGACTGGGCGGAAATGATGCTGCGAATGTATACCCGTTGGGGAGAGAGTCACGGTTATAAAGTTGCAATCACCGATAAATCCGAAGGAGACGAAGCTGGGATAAAATCGGTAACGCTAGAAATTACCGGACGCTACGCTTACGGATACTTACGTTCGGAAATGGGTACCCATCGTTTGGTAAGGATTTCTCCTTTCAACGCTAACGGAAAGCGACAAACCAGTTTTGCAGGTGTGGAAGTCATGCCGCAAATAGATGACAATGTAGAGTTAGATATTCCTGATAAGGATTTAGAAATTACTACATCTAGGGCTGGTGGTAAAGGCGGACAAAACGTTAACAAAGTAGAAACCGCAGTCCGAATTGTTCATCTCCCTACAAATATTGCAGTGCGATGTACTGAGGAGCGCTCGCAATTGCAAAATAAAGAAAAAGCCCTGGCTCGTCTTAAAGCAAAGCTATTAGTTGTCGCTCAAGAACAACATGCTCAAGAAGTTGCTGAAATTCGCGGTGACATGGTAGAAGCCTCTTGGGGTAATCAAATACGTAACTACGTATTCCATCCTTACCAAATGGTCAAAGACTTGCGTACCAACATCGAAACAACGGCTATCACAGACGTAATGAATGGAGAATTAGATTCCTTCGTTCAAGCTTATCTAAGACAGGAAAATCAAGTTATGGCTGGGGAATAGCGAATTGGGCATTGGGAATTAGGCATTGGGGAATGGGCATAGGGAATTGGGGAATGGGGAGGCAAGGAGAAACTCATAACTTACTACTTGCTACTTACTACTTGCTACTTGTAACTCTTCCCCTTTGACCTGTTATTTGCCCAAATTTCTATAAAATGCCAAATTGGCGCTCAATTTCTCAACAATTTGTTACATTGGTAAAAGAGTTTGTTATGGAATTTTTATGAACGACTCTTCTACCAAGGAAGAAAAACCCAGTTACACAAAGCTGGCTATGCGGAATATGGTGCAAAAGGGTGGCACTTCGCTAAAGCATTTTGCACTTACTACTTTTGGGTTGCTGGCTGTTCTGATTGGTCTTGCTTATCTAACTCGTTAACGGGAGAATAAGTGGATAAACAGCTTTCTGTTGAAGTTTACGTGCAAGATAATTTTTATGAATATTCTCTAAATAAGGTTGTGGAGAACGGTCATAAAGATGTCCGCATTTGTACAGAAACTTGGGAAAAATGGTTTTATAAGTGGGTGGATATGGTGCAATCCGATATCCTGCCCGTATCTGCATGCGAAATCGCGCTGCGTTTGACGGATGACTCCGAAATTCAAACTCTAAATTCTCAGTACCGTCATCAAGATAAACCTACAGATGTTTTAGCCTTTGCAGCTTTAGAAGTGGATTCGCCGCACGTTACGGAAATGGATACAGAGGATGAGCCTTTGTATCTTGGCGATATCATAGTTTCCGTTGATACCGCTCGCAAGCAAGCAATACAGCAAGGACATTCTTTAAAGACTGAGCTAGCGTGGCTAGCATCTCATGGTTTTCTACATCTTATTGGTTGGGATCATCCTGATGAAGAAAGTTTGCAGAGAATGCTAAGAAAGCAAGTAATGCTACTGAAGACATTAGGTATTGATATTGACATAGAATAGATTCGCTTATGAAGCTCATTTAGAGCCATACATATTATTATTTTGTTTAAAAAATAAATACTTATGAAAGAAAATCGTCAAGTCATTGATTGAGCCTTTAAAATTCGGACAAACATTCATTTCAACGTTGCAGTAACCACATTATGCCTATGTCGCAGCAAATTTCATCACCACCCAAAACAAACCGTTTGGATACAGTTGTGTCTAAACAAAGAGATTTATCTTGGGCTGTTGCTTCTAACTTATTTGTTAGTTTCAAATATGCCTGGGCTGGAATTATCTATGCTTTTCAAACTCAACGTAATTTTCGCATTCACGTGTCTGTGTGTGCTTTAGCGATTGGTCTGAGCGTTTTTTTACATTTGCAGGCGGTAGAAGTAGCGGTTATTGCTGTTACTAGTGGTTTGGTTTTAGCTTTGGAATTGCTAAATACTGCTGTTGAGTCTGTTGTTGATTTAACAGTAGAGCAGAAATACCATGAATTAGCGAAAATTGCTAAGGACTGTGCTGCTGGTGCGGTATTGGTTTCGGCTTTGGTAGCGTTATTAGTAGCTGCTATGCTTATATTGCCTCCTTTGTTCGAGTTGATTTTATCGTCTTTGTAGTCTTGGCTTTGTACTAAAACGAAATTCAAAAGATAGTACAAACAGTTAAGACAATCGGACAAATTTGGCATAGCCGTTTGGAAACTTGTGAGTTTAATCGCTGTGCTGATAGTCATAGATAATTACGACAGCTTCACCTATAATTTGGTGCAGTATTTAGGTGAACTGGCTGTAAATTTTCCAGTGGCACAAAAGATTGAGGTATTTCGTAACGATAAGATATCAGTAGATGAAATTCGGGCGTTGAATCCGGATGGTATAGTGATTTCTCCTGGCCCAGGACGACCGGAAGATGCCGGAATTTCTTTACAATTAATTGCGGAATTGGGAACAGATTACCCAATTTTAGGTGTATGTTTGGGACATCAAAGTATAGGTCAAGTATTTGGCGGTAAAATAATTTCTGCGACCGAGTTGATGCATGGGAAAACTTCTGAAGTTTATCATACTGGAGTCGGAGTTTTTCGCGGTTTGGATAATCCCATGACCGCAACCAGGTATCATAGTTTAGTAATAGAGAGAGATACAATTCCGGATACGTTGGAAATTACTGCTTGGGTTGAAAATGGGACGATTATGGGAGTACGACACAGGAACTTTCCTCACATAGAAGGTGTCCAATTTCATCCAGAGAGTATCCTGACTAATTCGGGAAAGCAATTGTTGCAAAACTTTCTAGAAAAATTACATGCAGATAAGTAAATGAAACGACGACAGTTGATGGGCTACGCTGGAGCGGGGTTAGCAGGTGCGTTGTTTGCTAATAATGGCTCTAGTTTGCGAGTAAATGCCCAATCTGGTGGTTCGCTATCTATTAAGTGGTTGGGACATACTAGCTTTGCCTTTACAGGGGGTGGTACAAGAGTTTTAGTAAATCCTTTTCGTACTGTAGGCTGTACTGCTGGCTATCGTCCACCCAATATTACTGCTGATTTGGTCTTAATTAGCAGTCAATTGCTGGATGAAGGTGCAGTGGAAGGTTTACCCAAACAAACAAAATTAATGTATCAACCTGGGGTTTATCCATTTAAGGGAATAAAATTTCAAGGAATAGCTATAGACCATGACCGAGTTGGTGGAAAACGTTTTGGTATAAACACGGCTTGGCGATGGAAGCAAGCGGGACTGAATATCTTACACTTAGGAGGAGCGGCCGCACCTATTTCTATGGAGCAGAAAATTTTGATGGGTCGTCCTGACGTGCTGTTGGTACCTGTAGGTGGTAGTGCTAAGGCTTATAATGCTGAAGAAGCGAGGAAAGCCATTCAGGTTCTCAACCCCAAGCTAGTTGTTCCTACTCATTATCGTACCCAAGCTGCTGACAATAATAATTGTGATATTGCACCTTTGGATGACTTTCTGACAGTAATGGGGGGAATGGAGGTACGTCGTAGTAACAGCGATACAATTAGCTTAAGTCCTGGTAATTTACCGGAAAATAGCGCCATTCAGGTTTTTAGCTACAACTTTTAAAACGCATTTATAATTTTTGTAGAGTTCCTATTCTAGAAGATTAGGGCTGCATAAACAAAGCCCACCTGCGTGGGCTTATCTATATACAGCAGATTTCATCTAGGTGAGGTACAGTTAATGATTTGAGGGAGTAGGGAGTAGCGAGTAGAAAGAATGTAAGTAGGTAGGCATAATTAAATATAAGATAAAAATTCATGCTGCCTCCAGCTTCCCTCTCCTTGATAAGGAGAGGGACTGAGGGTGAGGTTTTATATTTAATTTTACCTAGTTACTTACTCAGATAAATAGGACTGAAAAGAAGCGCTAAAGCGCAAATACAAACTTAATTGTTCTCTTTTTCCCGTTCCTTTTTCGCTGTTTCTTGTTTCGCTATCAATTCATTTAATTTAGAAGCTGTTTCTTCAGGTTTTCCAGCAATTGGAAACACTAAAATACTTTTAATCTCTTTATTCTTAATTAATTCTTCTACACGATGGAATTGTTTATCAGTTATAGCTATTCCATCAACTTTTTTGGCGTAATTTAATTCGTCTTGAAAACCTTTTTCGTTATAGGCTTGAATAAATATTCTATCAACTTTCCATTTTTGATAATCTGCTGCAAAATATCTTTTAGCCCAATAGGGATTGTGATGACAAATATCAAAACTAACTGAAGGATTAGCTTGTTTCATTGCAGCTATCATTTGCTGGGTAAATTTAGTTAATTTATCAGTGCGATTAACTTTTCCTGGTAATTCTGCATGATATCCTAAATAATCATCCCATTGAACTGCATCGATTTTAGGATACTTTGTCACGAATTCGGCTAATATATCTCTGAAGAAATTTGCAACTTCCGGAATCTCTACATCAAGAACGTAATGGTCAATTCCTGCATAGATTTTATCTACACCAGGAACAATCCATCTTTTTTCAACTGCTAAATCAAATATGGGACTATTTTTATCAATTTTGATTCCTTTTTCAAAATAAGCGTGAACTTCCATTCCCTGTTTGTGTGCTTCATCAATTAACCAATCCAACCATTTATCTCGAAACAGATTGGGACAACTTTTAAAACCCAAAGTCTTTTGCATAACTTCGCTTTTATACATCGTACAAGCATTACCCCAGACACCATGAATAATTGTATTAAATCCTTTACTCTTGTAATAGCGAACTCTTTGACGAATCATTTGTTCGCTAGCATTATTAGTGACTTGGTAACGACTTAAATAAATTCCTCTAATTTCTTTTTTCTCCCAAGGTGTCTTAGGTGCTGGTTTGGGTTTAACAGCAACTGCTTTATTTGAGGTTTGATTGGGAGTTTTTATTTCTGGAGAAGGAGAAACTGTGGGAGCGGGAGTTACTGTTGGTGTAGGTTTTGAAGGAAGTTTTTGAGTTGATTGTTTGGGATTTGAGGAAGGTTTTGCTGTTGCGATTGGAGTAACAGTTGGAGTCGGTTTTGAAGAAATAAAAGGAATATTTAATTGCTCGCTATTAGGAATTAATTTGCTAATACCTAAGTTATCTCTCTGAGTGAATAACCAGATTCCACCTCCTAAAAGCAGTACTATTACTGATATTGGAATTTGTAAACATCCGCATCCGCTCGGTTCTTTCTTCTTATATGACATAGAGATATTAATGATTCCCCGATAAAAACTCAGTTTAATTGATAACTACAGATTCGACATTGGCGAATTCCGAAAAATTAGGCGAAAATTGATTTTGTACTATATTCAAGCAATTATTTTTACACTTTACTTTGTAAATACTTTGACCAAGGTAAAGGAAAAATCAGCCTACATAATATTATCGGGGTATAAAACAAAATTTATGAATTTAATTAAACGGACGACTCTTCATTATCAAGGAAATCCTCAAAGTGTCTATGAGGTCAATTTATGGGAAGTAGAAAATGAAAAATATCAAGTTGATTTTACTTGTATAGAATTCAGAACAAAATATAACCATCATACGGATGGTACAAAACCCAATCAACCCGTATCTTTAGCGGAAGCAGAAAAGATTTTTTATCGGTTTATTCGAGATAAGAAGAAACGGGGATATGTTGATGTTTTTCAAACTTCTGATGATTCGATGTCGATTATACAACCTTTTTTTGATGACGCTGAACGAAAACGAGTAATTATCGAACGATTAGAGAATAAAAAACCTAGTAAATGGAAGTTAGATAGAGCAATTTGGCGAGCGGGAGAGCTTAAAATTAAGGAAGCAACACCGTTATTAATTAATTTACTGGGTACCGGGGAAGATTTACGAGATTATTGTATTGCTTGGAGTTTGGGTTGGTGTGGTGATAGAAATACCATACCTGTATTGACCGAACTTTACGAAAATCCTGAAACTCCAGAGTTTGTTAGTCGGATTGCTTTTGAAGCTTTACTCAAACTTGCTGACGAGGGAACGAAAGCAACATTACAAGCCGATTTAATTGCATCATTACCGTTAGAATTAGGAAGATTAGCTAGAACTAGTTCGCAAGAGATATTTGAAAACTTTGCTATCAATCATCCTTCTTATTTCTTCCAGATATTTGAGAAAATATATCAAATAGATAATCCCTACATTCGTCCATCAATATTAAAAATTCTGCGTACAGTACCATTCCAACCAAACTACTTTCGTTCTATCCGTCGTATCTTCAAAATAGCCGAATATCGTTGTGATGCTGAAGTTTTTGCAATTCTTGCTTATAGATTTGAACGGGTTATAGGGAACTTCAACAACAACTTACTGACATTAACCCCGATTGAAGAAGATGAAGAAGAAGATAAAATTTATCAGCTAGATAACAGAAGAGTTTATGACGACGAACTAAAGAAACCTTACCCGATAGTCGCTTATAGCTATCAAACCCAGCAATATTTACGACGTAGAATTTGGCGTACCTTGAAAAGACTTGGTGAAAACGGAGACGCTAACTATATTAAAATGGCGACAGCGATATTATTGGAATATTCCGATAATGATGATGGCGTAGTAGTGCGATCGCAATTTTCTCAGTGGAATAATTTCACTCGTGACATCAAGCAATATTGGGATAAATACGCCGACTATCTGACATTCAATCATATTCTGTATAGTAATAGTCCGCGTTTCTTCTTTAATTCCAAAAAATGGTTTCCTCGTCGTGGATGTGATGTAAATGCTGAAACAACAGTTAGAGAAGAAGCATTTCCGCGACTTTGGGAACAATATCCGCAAGAAATATTGAAACTGTTGTTAGAAAGTCAGTGTTTAGCGGTACATCGTTTTGCTGTCAAGGTATTGAGAGACTGTGAAGATTTTTGCAGTGAGATTGACATTGATACAGTTATTCAGATTGTTTATTCGAGATTTGATATTACCGCTGCTTTTGGTTTTGAGTTGGCTTTGAAACGGTTTGAATTAGATAAGGGTAATTCTCAAATACTCCAAAGTTTAGAAAATCGCTTATTTAAACCATTGCCTAATATAGATTATTTTTGGGTACAAGAAGAATATAAATTATTTTTAGATTCAATTAACTTAATTACTTGTTTAGTAATTAGCCCAGATATTAATACGTATCAACTTGCTCGTAGATTTTTAAATTCATACGTTTTCAGCCATCAAACAAATGAAATTTTAGCCGAACGTTTAATTACTCAATTACTTGCATTATCAGAGAGCGAAACAGAAATAGCGCAAAATCTTATAAAAATTCTCATTGAAAAGTTTACACACCAACTAAAGTTATTAGAATTTGATTTAATTCTTGATTTATTAGGACATTCAATTCTTGAAATTCAAGAATTTGGAGCTTTGATAGTAATTTATTGTTATAACAAAAAAGTTCCATTAAAGACATCTGTATGTAATGTAATAGGTTTAATCAGCATTGAGAGGATAGGTAATTTTAGCAATAATAATACTATTCATAAGACAGTAGAAATAATTTCCACATTAATACAGAACTCTAATGAAAAAATTCGTAATGCTGTTAAACCAATTATTTATCGCTTAGGGAAAAATTATCCAAATCTTAATTTACAGCTTGCGATTGCATTTATCAATATATTAGTTACATCAGATAAGTACCAAGAATTTCACAAAGATATAATATTAATATTAAAAGAATATCTACAAGGATGGAAAACTAGTATAAGTAATAAAGTCAATAAAAGTCATATTTTTGGATTACTTAATTCTGATTCTTCAATAAAACAGGATTTAGGATTTTTATTATTGGAGTTGAATTATCAAGCTTGTATTGATAGTTTTTCACTGGATTACATTATTAAGCTAGCGAATCATAGAATTTCAACAATAAGAAAAAAAGCAACAGAGATATTCTTGCAAAAGCTGGCCGATATCCGTAAAAATTCACAAAAACTATTCACTTCTGTTCAATTATTAGAATCAAAGTGGAACGATACTCTAACTTTTGCTTATACAGTTTTTAGTAACGATTTGAATCCACAGGAAGTGACAATCGAAATTATCATCAGGATGATAGAAAGTGATAAAGATATAGCTCAAAGCTTAGGAACTGATTTATTAAGCAATCGTTTTAAGGATATTAATTCACAATATATTTATAATCTTAATCTCAAGATTCAGGCTATATCTAATTTGATAAACTTTGTACTAAAAGCAGAAAAACAAGAAAATATTAGTACTGCAATACTCCATATATTACGAAGTAATTTACAAGAGTATACATTATTAATTAACTTAGAAACTCTATTAAAATTAATTCATTATACAGCTTTACCATTACAAGAATTCGCAGGTGAAATTTTTAACGAAAATATCAATAGCTTCTCTGAACAACTTACAATTAGCCAGATAGTAAAATTAGCAAGCCATGATATTGTATCAATCCGTAAAACAGGACAAAAATTATTTTCTCAAAATCTAAATCGTCTTCGTCATAATTCCCAGGAAATGTTAGAAGCAATAAGGATACTGGATACAAGATGGGAAGACACTCGTAATTTTGCTTTAAATATATTTACTACAGAATTCAACGAACAAGATTTTACATCTGATATATTAATTGCAATCTGTGATAGTAATCGGGCTGAAATAAGAAAAATGGGACGAGATTTATTAGCTCGTAATTTGAAAGAAGCGAATAAGGAAGATTATTTATTAAAACTCAGCGAACATCCCGCTCAAGATATGCAAAAGTTTGTTACTAACTACTTTGAAAAATACGCTACTGATAATCCCCAACGTCTCAGAGAATTAACACCTTATTTTATTACTGTATTATCCAGCGTGAATCATAATCTTACTGCAAAAAAACGAATTTTAAACTTTCTGAAAACCGAATCAGACAAAAGCCGAGAAAAAGCCGAGATTATTGCCGAAATAATTACTAGACAATCAGTCACAATAGCACTTGCTGATAAATCAATAGCTATTGAAATAATGCTCAAAATCAGGAATAAATATCCCGATATTTCATTACCGATACAAATTCAACCCGTAACCGAAGAAAGACGAAAGAGTTTGAAAATTTAATTTGACGATTTCAAAAACCGCGAATATCATTGATTTATTATTACCGAATCACGCACTATCAATAGTAAATAGCCTTGCAATCTAAGAATGGTGTATCGCCATTCATGTTCTCAGCCTAATCACGCATCACTAAAATGCTTGTCACTGAGCGCTTTACAAGTATTAAATATTCCAGTTCTACTTCTGTAAAGTGAACTAAATTAATACCAGAAAGCACGTGAGTTAAGCATTTTAGTCCTTTGAGGTTTACGAAGGCTTTACTAATATTAAATAGTGCGTGGTTTTTTATTTTTTTGACATAGATTTTTATAAAATAGCAGTCCATTATTACTAAAATTTTGCAGCATTCTCAAGTAGCTCAAAGAAACCCGGTTTCTAGTCGTGAAAGCATCAATATCTCGTTGTAAAATCAAAAAGAAACCGGGTTTCTGCAACCGGTACAAGATTTAATTTTTAATGGACTTTTGCTATTATATTGGGGTTTACAACCTCAAGCGGCTTAAATTGCAGTGAAATAACTTTTTATGTCAAATAATTAATTTAACGCTTTACAATAATATCTAATGGTGCGTTACGACATCCGATAATTAATCGCTTCAAAACATATTATCTCATGCCGTAACACACCCTACAAAATACTTAACTCTTCAAAACTGGCAACTCTTAAAAAACCAAGCCAAAATAGAATATCGGGTGAGAGGGAATATATGAAATTAATCAAACGCAAAACTCTTCATTATCAAAAAGATTCTTCTGATAAGGTCTACGAAGTTGATTTATGTGAAGTTGCTGAAGATAAATATCTTGTCAATTTCCGTTACGGTAGACGTGGAGCTAATTTAAAGGAAGGTACAAAAACAACTCAACCCGTAGCTTTGACTAAAGCTGAACAGGTTTTTGATAAGTTGGTGGGAGAGAAGACGAGGAAGGGATATGTTGATATCTCAGTAGGAAATCAGGTTACTACTTCAACAGAACCGGTACCGACTGTTAACGACCCCAGAATTCAAGCAATTCTCAACCGTCTAGCAGACAATAAACCCAGCACTTGGAAGTTAGAAAGAGCGATTTGGAAAGCGGGAGAGTTGAAGATAACAGAAGCAACTCCGTTATTGATTAATTTATTGGGTACCGGGGAAGATTTACGAGATTATTGTATTGCTTGGTCTTTGGGTTGGTGTAATGAAAATTCAAATGACAAAAGTGCGGTTGATGCGTTAACAAATCTTTATCAGAACAATCAAACCTCGGAGTTTGTCAGTCGGATTGCTTTTGAAGCATTATTGAAAATTGCTGATGATGAGAAGAAAGCAGAATTAAAAGTAGAAGCAATAGAGTTTTTACCGTCTTTATTTCAAAAGTTAGCTAAACAAGGTTCGTCAGAAAACTTTTCAGCGGAATTAACTAATTATTTACAACGTTGCGATTACCAAGGTTTTGAAATTCTGGACGTTATATACGGAATTGATAACGAAATAGTTCGTCCAGCTTTGATTGATGTCATATCAACAGCACCTTTCAAACCAAATTATTTTCAGCGGATTCGTCATATTTTTAAAATGGCTGAATATCGTCTTGATGAAGAGGTTTTTGGGATTATTGCTTATCGGTTTGATAAAGAAAAAGAAATGTTTTCTAATGAAAATAGCGGTATAGCATTAGAAAGTGGTGAATATTTAGATGCTTATAAATGGATTTACAATCAACAAGAAAGACGTTATGTAAAAAGAATAAATGAAGTAGCAGAAGAAATCATAAAACCTAGTTCTAGAATTGCTTATAGTGGAAAAACTCGCGAATATATCCGTCGTCGTATATGGAAGACTTTAGAGAAATTAGGAGAAGAAAATAATCCTGATTATGTAAAATTCGCAGTTAAAATCTTAATGCATTATTCTGATGCAGATGAAACACCTTCTCTACAATCAACTATTTATAATTGGCATAGTGGTTATAATGAAACTCGTTATTGGGATAAATATTCAAGTTATATAACTTTTAATCACATTCTCTATGAAAATAGTCCCCGCTATGTTTTACTAAAAAATGCAAAAGCATGGCAATGTAAAGATGGTTATAAACCAAATAACCCTGAACCTACAAATAGAGAAGAAGCATTTCCTCAACTTTGGGAACAACAACCAGAAGCATTATTAAAATTACTTCTAGAAAGCGAATGTAATCCCGTTCAGAGTTTCGCTGTCAAAGCATTACGAAGCTGTCACAAATTCCTTGCTTCTATTAATATAGATACAATTATCCAACTTATTAACAAACCCTACGAAGTCACCGCACAATTAGGTTTTGAATTAGCTTTACTAAATTACGATTCCAGCAACCCGAACAAAACATTAATTATTTCCTTAACAAATTGTCTATCAGAACGCGCTCGCAAACAAGCTTATAAATGGATTGAAGCAAAACCAAATTATTTTCTTGAAGATAGCAGCTTTGTTACAGCTTTAGTTCTCAGCAATCAAAGCGAAACTCGTCAATTTGCAAAAGCTTTCTTGGGTAAAGCAAATATTAACGATTCCAGCGCTCAAATTATTATCGGTAAAATCCTTGCTGAATTACTCTCACTTCCCCTTAACCCCACTTTAGAAAGAAAGGAAAGCGAACCTGGGGAGATAGGAGAATCAATCAAAGAAGTCAGCGAAATTTTATTACTAACCTTCCCTTCCCAACTCCGTACCTTAAATTTAAACGTCATCAACGACTTACTCACCCATCCCATCATTGAAATTCAACAGTTAGGAGCGAGAATTTTATTAAATCACGAAGTGAGTGCGAAAGACCTACCCGCTCATATCATCGAATCGCTTCTAGCATCGGAAAACCAAGAATTAAGAGTACTCGGTATCCGACTATTCGGACAACTACCTGATGAAAAACTCATTAACGAAGAACAAGAACTAATAATCGCGATCGCAATCAATCCCAACTCCGAAATCCGCAACACAATCGCACCCGTCATCAACCGTTTAGCAGCATCAAACCCAGATTTCACCGTCGATATAGCATCGGAATTCATCGAAATTCTACTTACAAAAGAAAAACACGAAGGAGTACACAACTTCCTCGTCAATCTTTTAAAAGAATTACCACGATGGATGACAAGAATTTCCCAAGAAACCACATTACAACTGCTCAAAACCAAAACATCCGCACCCCAAGAATTAGGAGGTTTATTATTATCAGCCAATTATCAAACCTGGATAGAAGAATTCACCACCAGCGAAATAGTTAAACTCAGCAATCACGAAGTTGTAGCAGTTAGAAACGCTTCCCATCAAATGCTTTCTCAAATCTTAAACCGTCTGCGAAATGATTCTCAAGAAATGGTAGCAGCAGTAAGAATGTTAGAAGCAAAATGGCAGGATTCCCGCGACTTTGCATTTAATTTATTCACAACAGAATTCGGAGAAAATGAGTTTACCCCGGAAGTTTTAGTAACTATTTGCGATAGCGTCAGAGAAGAAGCAAGAAGACTCGGAAGAGATTTATTAACTCGTAATTTCCAAAGTTTAGACGGAGAAGAATACCTCTTAAAATTCAGCGAACATCCATCAGCAGATATGCAGTTATTTGCTACCAGTTACCTCGAAAATTACGCCAAAGACGACACCGAAAAACTACAGCAGCTAGCACCATTTTTTATCAGCATATTATCTCGCGTCAATCGCGGTAGCGTCACCAAAAAACGAACATTTGCATTTCTTGAAGCAGAAGCCCAAAAAAGCGAAAAAGCTGCGAAAATAGTAGCAGAAATAATGACCAGACAATCGGTAACAATGGCAGTTGCCGATAAATCATCAGCCATACAAATTATGTTGAAAATATATAAACAATATCCACATTTGGTATTACCAATTGAAGTAAAGCCAGTGGTAGAAGTCAGGAGTTGAACCTCACCCCGTCCTTCGGACACCCCTCTTCCGCAGTTGCTTCAACGGAGGGAACCTCCGCAAAGCACTGCTCTCCTTATTAAGGAGAGGGGGAAAAGAATAAGATTATATTTTGCATTTTTCTCTTTTCTCCTTACAAGGTTCTACCTTGTAATTTAATTAAAAAGGCTCTGCATTTTATCCTCAACTAAAGAATGGGAACCAGAAAAACACCCCTCTCCTTAATAAGGAGAGGGGCTGGGGGTGAGGTTATCACTTACCGCTAATTTAACAAATAAAAAAACAAAAAAAATGGAATTTAACTACTCATATAAAGGAAATACATCCGTCAATCAAAGCGCTAATCAAACGCAAATGTCATTCTCCCCAGACACCAAGCGTCCCCCTACTTACTTCGTTGGAGAATTACATCAAAAAGTCTCCTTTCGCGAAGCAATCAGCGCTTTACATGATGTCGTAATTTCCGATTTAAGATTCAAACCAAAAGATAAAACAGCTTATCTAGAATGGCGCAAACAGCAAGATGAAATCGACTGGGATTTAGTTGCAGCCATGAAACAAGAAGTGGGAGCTAGAATTAGACCTTTACAAGAAGAATTAGACGAACTATATAAGCGTAGAAATCAAAGGTATCAAACTTATTACAGGGCACAAAGAAAGTATTTTGATTACCTATATAAAAAAGATTACGATATGTGGTACGTACTCGACCCAGTAATCACAGTACATCCCGATGAAGTATTTTTTGAATGCTTCAGCGAAGACGAATCAACCTATGGAAAACTAAGCGCTAGTTACGAAGTTTTCAAGAATATTAACGAATTCGCTTGTGGAACTACAAACATCGATTATTCCGCAGCTTTCTACGATGAATTTCAAAAAATTCGCAGCTACAAAACCACTCAATTTCAAGTAGACCCATCCGGTTTTGAAGTTCAAACCACCAACGAAGAAGCTTATAAAGAAGTCAAAATCGATTTACCAGATAGCTGGGTCAGAGGATTTTTACAGGTAAGCTCTGCAATGTGTTTACCGAGCATTCAATTCGACTTACACCCAATGGATATCTATAATATCTGCTTGGTTTTACGTCGTCACAGAGAAAAGAAAGGTCCCCGAAGCATCCGCTATCACCTCAAACCCAACGAACCCGTAAAAATCGTTTTTGAACCGTGGAATATTGAAGTAATATGTCATCGCTCCCCCTACACCGGAAACCAAGAAGAAACTATTAGAGTATGGGGAAGAAGACGCTTACACGTACTTGAAAGACTGATTCCCATAGCTAAAAAATTCACGGTTCATTTATTAGGTACCGGAATGCCATCATTTTACGTCGCTGACTTGGGGGATATGTCCTTTACCCTGGGTTTATCCGGTTGGACAGCCAATGATTGGTCGCAATCTGGTAACTTTGATTTAATGGCACCTAGAGCAGATGTTGACGAATGGACGCAGAAGTTGATTTTCAACGGTTTGCGAGAAAACTGGTTTGAAACAGCTGATAGCTTAGCCCAAAGATTGAATTTAAGTCGGGCTGCGGTGACTGGTGCTTTAAGTGTTTACACGCAAGCAGGAAGAGTTATCTACGACTTGAATAAGCAAGTATATAGAGTCAGGGAATTGAGTCGAGAACCCTTGCCAATGGATAGATTGCGCTTCGCCAACGAACGAGAAGAGAGCGCTACTCAATTCTTGAATCGTAATGCAGTACAGCTTTTATCGGTAAACGATGGAAACAAAACAATCAACTTACAGGGTACAGTTAACACTGGAAGTAGAACTTATAATCCAAGTTTGACGATTGATTCTGACGAACGTATAATAAATGCAGAATGCGATTGCAACTGGCATAAGCAGAACAAACTGTTTAAAGGGCCATGCGAACACATTCTGGCACTACGAATGCAACACGCACGCCAGTGTCAATAATAGTTTAAATAATCAAACAAAAACTAAATAAATCGCGCACTAATTGGTTAGAAATCCTTGCAATCTGGATGATGTATCGTCATCCTTGTGTATAGTCCAGACACGCATCACTAGCCTGCTCTTTACTGTGCGGTATCTCACCTACTGGGGGACTTTACGGTTTGACTTCCGTGAAGTTAAAGTTCCCCCAGTAGGTGGATACCGCTTGAGTTGAGCAGTCTAGTCCTGAGATATTTACGAAGGGGATACCAATAAAGTGCGCGGTTTTTTGTTTCAGAATTTTCTCTTTATATCAATAAATAATTGTCATAGCGATTTTGGATATTAACAACGGATATTTTTGTTTTGGATTTTAGGAACAGTTTTCCTTAATACTAGTATTCCATATTAATTTTGATAGTCCTATTCATCTGATATCTTGCACCAGTTTCAGAAACCCGGTTTCTTTATAATTTCAAAACGAGATATTCATGCTTTCACGACTAGAAACCGGGTTTCTTTTGGCTTATCGAGAATGGTGCAAGATGTAAGATTCATAGGACTTCAGCTATTAGAGGGGGAATTGCATTCCCCGTCGGATGTGCGATAAAACCTATAATGTTTCAAAATCTAAAATTAGATTTGTGACCCGGATAACATTAAAATTATAGAAATAACCGATTGTTCTTAACTGTAACTAATATTTATGCCTCCACGTTGGCCCCGCGAACCAGACCGCAAAAACGACCCAGCTTTCCGTAAACTGGAAGATAGAATGAATTTTGCCGTTCACGTAGCGATATTCGCTTTATTCAACTCCGGCTTATGGTTTTTTCACAATTTTTTGAAAACTGATTGGCAGTGGCTGCCCATTTTTACATTAAGCTGGCTGGGAATACTAGTCTCACATCTGGTTTATATTTCACTCATTGCAGATTATTCAGATACTCCCACAAAATCTACCTGAAGATGGACTATTAAAGTGGAAGCGATTGTGACTTGTGGTGGTAGAGTTAACTTGAGAATTTCAGCATAATTCTGAAGTAATTTGTAAAGTTAATACCTTAAGGCTATGACTAACAACGCTGAATTCATGGAAGCCCTAGCCGCTGAAATTGGCGAAAACGTCTATATAGATATTGCTAAGTGGCACCTTTATTTGTCCGATGCTAAGCTGCATACCGTTGTTGCCGAACAAGTTTATCCTTTAATAAGTACTAGTAAATCTGTGGATGAAAATGATGTCATTCATGTTTTACAATCTATACCCATCAAGGTTGGTGGTGGTAAACGTGAAATACCTTTATTAGAGTTGGTTCCATCACAGTGCCAAGTTAGCTTAATGGATATCTTAGAAAAATATCAGCAAGAAATGTAATTTTCCTAGTTTTTGATGTCTTAATTTTGGCATCAAAAACTATTAATAAATAGATTGATTCATAAATAACAAATAAACAGGTGTCAAAATGTCTACTGCCAAATTTCACGACGGAAATTCTTTAGCAGACACAACCGATGAACTAGGTAAACAAGCTTTAAAATTAGGTTTAATACCAAGCTTTACCGTGCGTTTCTATGCTGATAGCAGAGAATACTTTATTGCTCACAATGAAAAATCCGAAGCACTAACACCAGAAGAAGCGTATTTATATTTTAAGAAATTGGTAGAAAAAGCTTAGGGAAGTTAGGAGTTAGGAGTTAGGAATTAGCAATTAAGAAATACTTGTAGTGGGAGCATCTTGCTCCCTTTATTTTTCCCAATTACCCATTACCCATTACCCATTACCATTTTTCTTGCAAATTCAATCGCTTCATAAGATGTCGAAATCTTGCCTTCAACTTGTGCCACTGCAATTTCTGTCAGTATTTTGCCTATAAGTGGTGACGAAGGTATGTTCAATGATGATATAATGTGTGTCCCACTTACTAATTGAGTGGGATGTGCAACCGGATCATCAGGGGTTAAGTAGCGGGATAGTAAAGATGCGTATGTTATTAGTGGCTTGTCTTCGGACATTTCCCTGACTACATTACCATAAGCTGTTGCTAAAATGGCTGTAGTCGGGAATACGCTACCCGCTTCTCGAAATAAAAAATATTGTTCTCTCAAGGATAGTTGTGCATCAAGTCTGGGAAATGTTCTCAAGGCTGTGATTACGCTTTGAATTTCCGCTTTACTATAAGTCAGTTTTTCTAATTCAGATAAAGCTATTTCTGGTTTGGAATTAACTAAACAAGCTAGTTTTGCGATACCTAACCATGTAGTTTTTACAGTATCTCTAATATTTTGTGGTAAGATTTCCTTCAATTTTGGAAATTCTTCTGTAAGCTGCAAAGCTACTCTGTCAACTTCTGCAATCAAAGCACAATTTTGAGATGTCGCGTATTCAAAGGAAGATTTTAGCAATCCATCTTCAACAGCTTTGATTAACCAGAGAGTTCCTTGAGGATTCGCCAACATGTAACCTAATTCTACTCTGATTCGTTCCGCTGCAACTTTTTCTAAATGAGAAGCTAAACTGCGAATCTTAGAGTGCGTTTCTGATTCTATAGTAAAACCTAATTGTGCAGCTTGACGATATCCCCTCATTAATCGTAAAGGGTCATCTTCGAGATTCGCGGGTGATATCATGCGTAAAATACCCGCTCCTAAATCTGCACCACCTTGTAACGGGTCGATGATTTCTTGGGTATGAATATTGTAAGCGATTGCATTAATTGTAAAATCTCGCCGATGTAAATCAGCTTCTACAGAATCCCCTTCTTGTTGAGCAATATCAACGGTAGCATCGGGAAAAACCACCCGAGCGATTTGTCTTTGTTCGTCGAGTAAAACAAAACCAGCTTGATGATATTTTGCTATTTTACGAGCTACATTAACCGCTTCCGCAGGTAAAATAAAATCTAAATCTAATTTAAAATTTAAATCATCGCGACTTCTTTCTAAAAGAGCATCACGAACTGCACCACCCACTAAATAAGCTGGTTTCGGCAATAATTCCAGATTGAAAGGTAAATCATCTGGTTTAAATTTAGACAGAATTGAACCGTACATTGTAATAAAAATAAACCAATAGGCTAGGCAACAACAGCGTGGCTAATCGTTAGAATAAAAGCAGAGCAAAACAAAAACTATAAGTTGGTTCTAATATGTGTATTTGCGTAAATTGTCATTATGTAGACCGCTGTATGACCTACAATGCAGTAGAAACACAGCACCAACAACCTCATTTAACAGAAACACCAACCTTTGACCCCGACGAACCCAGTATAAACGTAAATATCCATACCGAAGGCGAAGTCATCGAAATGGAATGGGACGTTGTAGGATGTTTAAGTTTTAAAGAAGAAAAAGGCAAATGGGCTAAATTGCGTCCCGGTGAATTAATTCCAACTTAACAGTTATTAGTTAACAGCGAGCAGTGGGGAGTAATTAAGGTTAAAGGTTAAAGGTCAAAGGTTAAAATTATCTTTGTCTCCTTTTCTCCTTGTCCCCCTTTTCTCCCTCTCTTACATGAAAGAATACGGCTTCGCATTACACACCACAACTCCCGAATTAGGTTTATCTATCAGTAATTTTGCTGATGATTCGCGTTCTGATGTTTGGAAATTAGACCGTAATGTTTCTAATTTGATGCATCAGTATATGATAGATTTTGTGAAACCCCAAACTTGGGCTGATATGGCGTTTATTTCTGTAGCGAGGGGACCTGGAGGTTTTACGGGAACTCGTATCGGGGTTGTGGCTGCTCGTACTCTGGGACAACAATTAAATATTCCGGTGTTTGCTGTTTCTACTTTGGCTGCATTTGCTTGGGAAAACCGAGTTGATGGTGATGATTTTATCGCGGTTCAAATGCCAGCACAACGAGGTATGTTGTTCGGTGCGATTTATCAAGTTGTAGCGGATGGTAACGGGATTAATTGTGTAATGTCGGATGTGGTATTAACAAAAGAAATATGGGAAGAAAAATTAGCCGATTGGAATGGTAATTATCGGCTTGTGGAAGCGAATTCTGGATTAGCTGCGACTGTAACAAGTATCCTGGAACTTGCTTATTTAGATTGGAAACAAGGTAAGCGTCCGAATTGGGAAGAAGCTTTACCTTTTTATGGGCAACATCCGGTTAATAATTAATAGAAAATTGCCCTGACAAAGGCTTTTAATCCGGGTCTACTAACTTAAATCCCCAGGGTTTTAAAACTATCATCGCAACTTCTCGTTCTATACCTTCATAAGGTTCCCATTCGGAACCGGGGTCTTTAGGATGTCCGTCACCAACATGACCGGCAACTTTTATCACCTGGTAGCCTTCCACGCGATGTTTTTCCATTCCTCTAGGAAGTGCTAGCTTAACTTTGCGACCCACGAATTTAGAAGTACTCGCTTCGGCTACGGTTTCGCGGATTAAACATATATCACCAGCAGTTCCCCAACTAGTTGAGTAGGTGTATAGGAACGATATATAGTTTTTGGGTTTAATGGGTCTTTTTTTTACAGCTTCCATTGTCTATAATTGCTACTCATCTGTTTCGGCGCAAAATTTTTATCCAAATAGTTATAACACTATATGCGGGGAGATTTTCCTTTAATTATCTTTATAAATTTAACTTTTACTTTCAGTCGCACGCTTCGCAGTATTGTCACACAAAGGTTAGCGCGCTTTCGGCGAAAACGAGCAGTTTTTGAAATATTCCACTTCTATAGCAATTTTATATTAGTTGTAATATTTTGAGCTACTGATAAATTGGCTTTTTTCAGAAATATATAAATATAGGACGCTCATAACTAATAAGATAAAGTGCTACCTAGGAAAATATGAATCCAAAATCCCGGACATTTGCTCATAGGGGAAACTCCTAAGACCGCAATGTCCTCAAAATCCAAATGACAATAGCATCCTACGGTTCTTGGCTTTTTATGGGTGGGTACGGTGCAAGATGATAGTTCGATTGCTGATGCTCAAAAAATTGCTGGTGGTATCGTTCGTAGTTGCGCTTTAGCGCCAAACATCAGAAGCAAAGACCGCACAACTACCAACAGAAAGAATTATATTTTATTCGCGGGTGCTTGGGTTTGATGTTGCTGAGAAAATACAAACGCTGAACATTGAAAATTTGTAGTTACACCAAAAATGTAGAGACGCGATATATCCCGTCTCTACAATCAGCGAATTATTTACTCCCATTCCGCTCTAAGATTACCGAAAAATTGTAGGTTGGTTTGAGGAACGTAGCGCTTCGCTTACACTGCGCGAACACCGCAGGTGTGCCTGAGCCGCAGCAAAGCTGAACGGCACAACCCAACACCAACGTTGGGTTTCATGACCTTCAACCCAACCTACTTCATAGGAAATCTTCTACCGGGAAGGGAGTATCAATTACCAATTATTCAAACCCCATGACTTTCGCAACAGCTTTAATATCGGGTTCAATACCTTGGGTAAACTGACTCTTATTATGCTTAATCGCTGTATCTGGGTCTTTCAAACCATTACCAGTTAGAACGCAAACCACGGTCGCACCTGTGGGAACTTGGTCTTTCACCTTTAATAAACCTGCCACGGAAGCCGCACTCGCTGGCTCGCAAAAAACACCTTCTTCCCCGGCTAAAATTCGATAAGCTTCTAAAATTTCTTCATCGGTAACGGAATTAAACTCACCTTTACTCGATTCAGCAGCAGACACTGCTTTATCCCAACTTGCAGGATTACCAATTCTAATTGCTGTAGCTAAGGTTTCGGGATTAGTTACTACTCCACCATTTACCAAAGGTGCAGCACCAGCAGCTTGAAAACCCATCATCTTGGGTAAACGTCCGCATTTACCATCTTGGTGATACTGACAAAAACCCATCCAGTAGGCAGTGATGTTTCCTGCATTACCCACTGGAATACACAACCAGTCTGGAGCATCACCTAAAATATCTACTACTTCAAAAGCGCCGGTTTTCTGTCCTTCCAAACGGTAAGGATTAACTGAATTAACCAAAGTTACCGGATATTCTTCTGCTATATCCCGAACAATTTTCAAAGCATCATCGAAATTACCTTTAATAGCCAGTACTTCCGCACCATAAACCAACGCTTGCGCCAATTTACCCAACGCCACATATCCATCGGGAATTACCACAAATGGACGCAATCCCCCACGTCGAGCATAAGCAGCAGCAGCAGCAGAAGTATTACCAGTACTCGCACAAATTACTGCCTTAGCCCCAGCTTCCTTGGCTTTAGTAACTGCCATAGTCATTCCCCTATCCTTGAAGCTACCGGTAGGGTTCAAACCGTCGTATTTCACAAAAACACGCACTTGTTTACCGATTAGACGCGCAATCGACGGCACCGGAATCAAAGGTGTATTGCCTTCCAAAAGCGTAACAACCGGAGTACTTTCGCTAACAGGTAAATATTGGCGATACTGTTCGATTAGTCCTTGCCAAGGTTGACGATGAGATTTTATAGCAGACAGGCTTAAGGTCACAGGATTTTATAAAGCTAGTTGTTTTTAAGATGATGTCGAATCACAGTTTATCCTTTTTACTGTATCTGTGGAAAGTATTGCGACAACTTTTATTACGATTTGGGGATTGGGGATTGGGGATTGGACATTAGGAGACAAGGTGATTTTTTAACTAATTACCAATTACCAATTACCAAATTATTTTTCTCTTCGGAACAAAACCCTTATACCAATTGTCATTTCATAAATGTTGCATAGCAAAAAAAATCATTTATATTGCAGCAACTAATACCAGCTATACAAAGATTTAATGATTCTTTAAATTACACTATTATAATATCTCTAATGGTGTTGAGTAGAGTTTTGGACTTAATTAGTAGTATGACTGTATCTAGTGTTTCAGAACGCAAATCCGATTATTCCAAGAAAAATTCGACTAATACTTGCTATCAAATTGACCAGCAAGTTAAGTTGATGGACTTGCAGGCTGAGGTGGATTTATTGTTGCTAAAATTACAGCAGCTTAAGCAAGAAAAAGATGTTTGTACTCACGAACAGTCTTGTTAAATTTACATCTCACTCGTGCTTGCCTATACTTAGTAGGCAGTTAAACCGATGGCAGGCACAAGTACTTTTAACGCTAATTTTTTGACTGGCGTTTGATTGCATGTTTGACTATATATTTATGGCTATATTCTATTGGTAGAGCAGATATCGACTTTACCTATAATTTTGTGAACTTAACCAAAATTCACAATCATTATTAACTTATGTTGCTTTATTTCACTCTAGCACTGTTGATAGCAATTGGGACACGTAGAAGTGATTTTTATTGCTTCTACCTTTCATTCATTATTATCTATATATAGTGCATTTTAATGAAAGTAGATGAAATGGAGTAGTAGTTTTCTGTTGGTCCCGTCCCTACTTCCTCAAATTTTCGCTAACAGATTTTTGATGTAGGTTTGTGATTTTTGGGAAATTTTAGATTGTGTTTTAAGCCAGTAATAACCTTGGTTTGTTCCTTGTTTGGCTGCGATGATTAAAGCTTTCCAAGCTTGGACTTCGGAACGATTGGGGTTGACTTCTAATGCTGCATTAATCCGACTTTCTATTCTTCCAGTATCGGATTTGAGTAAATTTCTGATTTCTGTGGGATTTTGTGGTGACGCTTCATATACTTTTAAAGCTTGTCCCCATCTACCATCTATTAAGTCAGCTAATACTTCTTGTGAAGGACTAGCCCAACTTCTATCGGCTAATTTTTTGGTAAGTTTAGAATGCTCGCGAATAAAATCTATTTGTGCTTGCGCTTCAGATGATATTTTTCCTTGCTGTTTTTTGATAAATTGCAGCCATTTATAAGATGGTGACCAAAGTCCCTTTCTAGCAATTAACAGCGCATCTTTATAGCCTCCATCTTTCAAGACTGGTGGTTTTAAAGTGATTTCCGATAGTTTAACTGGATTGATGACAAATTCGCTTGGTTTAATTTGGTAAATTCGCAGACGAGGTTCTAAACCAACTGTTTGACGGATTACTAGTTCTTTTTCTTTGCTACCAGTTACCTGCACCCATTTTGGTAAATCCCCAGAGGGACTTGTCCAAGTTATCATCCTCTGTAAGTTACGACGCTTTGGGTTGTAGTGAAGGATATAACCGTAAACTGTAAGATTTGAACCTGAAGAACGATTACCCCGTAGGTAGTACCAAATTCCAGGTTCTGGCGCATTTTTATCAAACCGTTTTATTTCTGTTACGGGTAGGGGAATGCTCGAACCGGGAGTATCTTCTATACTTGCATCCACCAAAGGAGCAATAACTTCAAATTCTTCTGGACCAGTAACGGGAAGCTGGTTAGTGAGGTGGTAATGCTTTTGAGGACGCGAACTCCATTCAAAATCTGTTGCTAGCTCGTAAGTTCTGAGTTCAACTATATATTTACAGTCGGAATGACAATTGCTGCGTTCGCGGAAAATGGGTATTAAAAAAGATTCATCAGTATCACTTTCCAAAGGAAGAATTTTTCCGGATATACGCTTTTGTGTTTTAATTTCTGCTTTAATTTGTTCTACTGTATGGGGTTTGTCTTCCGAGCTAGAGGCGATTTTAGCCCATTGAGGTAAAAAAGGATTTAACCAACTTACAGAAAGCGGGTTGGATATAAATAGAATGCTAATCCAGCTAAGAGCTACAACAATACCTCCACTAGAAAACAAGATTGCAGCAGCTAGCATCGATGCTGCTAAATTTTTTCTTTTTTTGATTTTCTGTTGATGACTTGAGTAGGAACGAATTCCTTTTGTTGGAGTAGTTTTATTCTTGAGATTTTTTTTAGATTTTTTGATTCTTTTACGAAGCTTGCGAACCTTAGTATTAGGCTGCGCTTTACCATTTTGTAATGGCTTTGATGAAGGTGAATATTCTGGACTTCGGGTTTTGGATTTACTCTGCTGGTTTTTTTCCACTGTTAAAACTATATTCCAGTCATAAAAGATACTTTTACTCAATCTGAAATTTTAAATTGCTTGCGTCACCTTAAAATAATGCAAGCCCTACAAATTACTTTATAAATCTTTTATTTTAAATTCCTTGTAACAGTACTAACTTTTTCTTTTATACTCGCGCTTCAGAGATATTGCCTAAAAATCTACCTAATAGCTTTTTTCTAAAATCCGTATGATTACTCATGTCATTAAGAGAAACTATTGAATAAGCTCAACCTTTGTATATATACAACAGTACAAAAAGTTGAAAACAAACAAAATTTCGTTAATTATCTGTTTTTTAGCTGCGGGAATTACCGGATTTCCCGATAAAGCAATGTCTAAAAAACAGGCTTCTACTGAATTAGTCATTACTCCCCATCAAGGGACGGTAGAAACCAAACAGTTTGAAATAAAAAAGACAGAACAATTTAAGATTTCTCAGCCACTTACTGAATCTGTTAATTACAACTCATTGGATGAAAATCCCATGGGACAGGTTAATTCGGTTTCCCAATTTAGAGACGTACAGCCAACAGATTGGGCTTTTCAGTCTTTGCAGTCTTTGGTGGAGCGCTATGGATGTATTGCAGGTTATCCAAATGGAACCTATCGAGGAAACCGTGCTTTAACTCGTTATGAGTTTGCTGCGGGTTTGAATGCTTGTTTGGACAGAGTAAATGAGTTGATTGCTACAGCTGCAAATAACATAGTCACCCGTGACGATTTAGCAACTTTACAAAAATTACAGTCAGAATTCGCGGCTGAGTTAGCTACATTGAGGGGAAGAGTTGATGCTTTAGAATCTCGTGCTGCTGATATCGAAGCTAATCAATTTTCTACAACAACTAAACTCAGCGGAATTACGATTGTTGGTATTCAAGGAAGAAATGAAAACCGAGCAGATACTCCTCCGAGAGATGGAATAAGAGATACTAACGACCCTGGAACTAATGTCAACGTTGTTAATTTTAACCAGTTGTATTTAACTAGCCAATTCAATCCACGTAGTTTTTTGGTAGTCGGTCTTTTAGCTGGTCAGGGTAGTGCTCAACCGACATTAACCAATGATTTAATATTTGGCTATGAATATGATTTTGGTAATGACTTTCAATTAAGCGACTTACATTTTCACCAACTTCTGACTAAAAATTTAGCGATGATGGTGGGAACCAAAGGTGTGGATATGGTACGTTCATTTCGAGGACCAAACCGCGCTGAAAGTGCAGCCAACGGACCTTTATCATGGTTTGCACAAAGAAACCCAATTCTAAATTTAGATTTCGAGAACGGTGGTATTGCTTTTGATTGGCAATTTGCTCCCCGTGCTAGCCTACAAGCAGTTTATAGCGCTAGAGATATAGGAAATCCGGGAGAACGCGCAGGCTTATTTGATGGAAATACCACAGCAGCAGCACAATTGTTACTGACACCGGCTAAGACTTTGGATGTTGGTTTATATTACGTTAATAATTATTCTCCTAATGGTTCTTTGTTTAGCTTTGCAGGTGATAGTTGTTTAACTGCTCTGAATTGTTTTGCAGTTCCTGGAAGACCTTTGCAAACTAATGCTGTTGGAGCTACGGTCAATTGGGATATTTCGCGAGGAGTTACGCTAGGTGGTTGGGCTGGTTATACTAACTCTCGCATTCCTGGAGAATCGGGAGATGTAGAAACAACAAACTACATGGTTTATCTCAATTTTCCTGACTTATTTGCTAAAGGTAATTTGGGTGGAGTTTATGTAGGACAGCCACCAAAAATTGTTAGCAGCAATCTACCTGTAGGTAACAATGTTCCAGACCTGTTAGATGGTGGTAACGGAAGCGAAGGTGGACAACCGGGAACAACTACTCATATTGAGGCTTTTTATCGTTGGCAATTGAACGACAATATGAGCATTACTCCAGGAATTATTCATATTATCGAACCCGGTCATACACCGGATAGCGATTCAATTACTATTGGTATTTTGAGAACTAGTTTTACTTTTTAAGAATTGGGGATTGGTGTTGATTATTAAAAATAATAAAAAGGCAGTAGGAAACAAGGAACAGGAAATTAAAAATAGTATTTGCGATTAATATCGATTAATAAAGCTAATTTCCTTTCTATAGCAAGTATTTCAATACTTTGATTCAGCAATTTAGCATACTATATGCTGAAGAACCATAATTAATAATCAATCAAGTTATTTCGGGTGTTTTATTACTACCTATTTGATAATTTTGTTCTATTATGTTCATCTAATTTATAGCATTTCCTACTCTATTAAAGTACATTTAAAAACCTCACCCCCAACCCCTCTCCTTCCACCAGGAGAGGGGAGATAAAGCACAGATTTATCGGAGTAAGATAATTGCTGCACCTCAGTTGCTTGATAAACGCGATATCTGTTATTTTGAGGCTATTCTAAAAATTTTTAATTTTAAATGTAGGGTGTGTTGTCGCGTCAGCGCACCATATATAAGCTTTCGGTGCGTTAGACTGAAGACTATTAAAGTACATCTAAAAACCTCACCCCTAACCCTTATTAAGTAGAGGGGAAATAAGCATGTACCTTAGTTGCTTGCGGAAATGCTATATACCCTATTCCCAATTCACATTCATCGTAAAGAATTCATATAGTAAGTCAAAATAGTTAAATATGCGGTCGTGCTATTTTAAAATTCTTAGCAATAAAATAGGTATCTTGCTTCAGTATTTTTCCTCTTGAAAATAATATTAATTTGGTACTACATTTTGAGTAGTTACGCTATAAACGCATGTTTTAACAAAGGTCGGATTTTCAGAGTGCATTTATGAATCGTGTCTATATCGTTTAAATAGGCGTAGCAAATCTTTTTTTATCAAAAACTTTCATTTTTCTTGTCTAATATATAGTTGCTTTATAAAAACATTTTTTGACGCAACAACCATATTCAAACAAGATTTTTTATCCAATTTTAGAAGCAATTAAAAGTTAAAATGCCCCAAAATACTTCTTGTCTGCTTGCGTTAGTTTTAGCAGTTGGTTCCGCTTTAATTACAATTCCATCTCACGCACAAACAACAGCGGAGACGACCAAGAATACAACTGCATCCTCCTCCCAAGCTTCCGTAAATAATCAAAACACAGCATCAAAATCTGAAGCTGTTAATAAAAACAAGGCTACTGATATTGCTCAATCTGAGCCTGTGTCCACTACTGCTAATACTCCTCGGGAAAACGCTGTATACAGCCGAATTGGATGGTTGAAGCAGTAAGGGGGAATAGTTAGGAGTTAGGAGTTAGGAATTAATAGGAATTAAAAATAAATTCATGTAATTAAATGTAGAGACGTAGCAGTGCTACGTCTCTTTGTGTTTGTTGATTTTTATCAGTTATTAGTGTCAATTGAAATCCCTGGAGACGTTACATTGCAACGTCTCTACACCTGTTAATTAATTTCCGACACAAACTTGTTCGTAACGTCTTCCTGCACTTTCCCAGGTGAATTCTGTTTCTACTAATTTTCTAGCGTTATAAGATAGTTCTGCTCTCAATTGGGGATTTTCAAATAAATGGCTGATAGCACTTACGTATTCTTGCGGTTGATTGGCTCGTAATGCTCGCAATTCTGCGCTGTCACCGTCTACAGCTAGTCCTTCTAAACCTCTGTCGCTTCCGACGACAGGTATACCCGCAGCCATTGCTTCTAAGGTTTTGTTTTTGATTCCGAAACCAGTCCGCATTGACACTACACAAACTGTGGATTGATGTAAATATTCTGCCATTGAGGGGACTTTCCCGGTGACGTTGACTCCGGGTTTTTCTTTAAGAGCTAATACTTCTGCTACCGGACGAGAACCGACAATATCAAATGTTGTGTCGGGATATTGTTTTTGGATTTGTGGTAAAACTTCGTTGCAGAAAAAGCATACAGCATCAATGTTTGCTAAGTTATCCATTGCACCGATGAAAACTAAACGGTGTCCCCCTGGGTCTGATATCCGATTGGGAAACATAACTAAATCTACCCCGTTGGGAATCACCATCATTTCACTTTGTGAGTTGAATTCCCGTAACTGAATTTTATCTTCTTCTGTTGTTGCTACAATTGCTGAAAACTTTTTGCAGTAGGTTTTTTCGTAACGGCGAAGTAGAGGTAAATTTATTTTATCTCTTAAAGGTTTTTCAGATATGCCGTTTTGTAATTGATTGAGACAGGTACCGTATACCGAACTGTGAACGTTGACTACGGTGCGGACTTTTTTATGAAAACTAGGACGAATGTAGATTTCATTAACGCTGTGTTCGCTGGTAATAGTGTCGCAATTACCCATTTCTACGTAGTTATCAATCCAGTTTTGCATTTCCACGGAGTAGCGATTTAACACGCTTGGTGGAATACCTTTACTGACGAATTTAGTTAGACGCTGAAATTTTTTCAGTATTCCTCCGGTGGTACCAGAGTCATGGGGACGATTAAAAAGGACTAGTTTATCCACACAATCCCGTAATCCTGCAATTTCTGATTCAGTAACTCCGGGTTCGGGTTGAGTTACCAAGGTAATATGATGATTTTTATTTAAATACCTAAGTAAATTAAATGTTCTAACTTGAGTTCCACCGCGAGTAGGTGGATAAGGAAATGTAGAGGATAACATTAATATGTTCATAGAAATAGTGGTAGTTTTTAGTTGCAATAATTAGTTTTTTATCTATCTGAATTAGTATCTTTTATTGATTAATATCCGGATAAGATTTTCTCAATTTGAATATAGACAATGATTAAAAATATTGTTGGCATGAAAACACTATAATAATTAAATGAAGTAATTAATGTCAACAATCAAAAATATGGAATATTTGCCTCGATTAAGAATATAAAAAACAACACAATCTATTCATTGTCTGTTATGCACAATAGATATTACTTATTTTATTTAGGAGAATTTAAATGAATATTTTATTAATGGGTTATTATGGTTTTCACAATGTTGGCGATGATTTATTCTTACGTCAGTTAATAGATTATTTTGCGAAAAAACAAGATGTAAAAAATATATTTGTATTTTGTCAGGAAGATTATTACGAGCGCACTACAGATAAAGTTCGCTTTTTTGCAGCTAACAAGTTATCTAAACTAAAAAGACTTGCGATTATTTTACAAAGCCAATGTTTAATGTGGGGTGGTGGAACTTTAAATATTGAAGATAAACCCACTAATTTATTAAGATTGCAGTCAATAGCAAAATGGACTAATAAACGTTTCTGTTTTCTTGGTGTAGGTTTGGAAGCTATTAATTCAGATGAAAAAGAAAACAAAAGCCAAGTCTTTAAAAATGCTGATTTACTCTATTTAAGAGATAAACAATCATACGAATCGGCTTTGCAAAAGCTTAAGCCGATTAAAGCTTGTTGTTTGGGCGGAGATTTAGCATTTTTAAATTTAGATTATTATCAATCTTATATTAAAGAGAATAAGTCTAACGAAATTAAAAACATCTCTTTCTCTGGAAAATTCTGGTGGGGTGAAGGAAGAGGTGAATTTTACGGACAGCAATTAATGCAGTTTGTGGAAAAGTATAATTCAGTAATTCATTTATTACCAGCCCATGTCGGGGAAGAGAGAAACGATAATAAATTTCACCACTTACTCAAAAAGTATTTACCCGAATCTAATTACAAGCTGCACTCTTGGGAAAAACCAATAGAATTTGTCGAGATTTTAAGCGACATGGATTTGCATTTTGGCAACCGCTTGCACTCTGTTATCTTGGCTGATATTCTCGGTATACCCAGCGTCGGAATTAGCGGTCTGAATACAAAAATTCAGCATTATATTGATAAAACAGAAATGGTTCCGGAGTTAAGATTGTTAGATTTTATGGAGCCTATAGAACTACACAACATTGAAAAACTCTTCAGAGAATATCAAAGACCAAATGAATTTATTTTGAATGAGTCTAAGACTGCGAAAGAAGGTGTTGAATTAGTTTTTAAAGCTAATTAATATGGTAGAGGGGGAAGAGGGGGTAGAAGGGGCAGAGGGGGTAGAGATTAAAAACTCCTAATTCCTAACTCTTAACTCCTAATTCCTAACTCCTAACTCTTAATTCCCAAATTTAATATTATGGCTAAAGTTAGTATTTGTATTCCTACATTTAATCGAATTGATTTATTACCTTTCGCGATTGAAAGCGTTCTCAAACAAAGTTATCAAGATTTTGAATTGATTGTTTGTGATGATGGTTCTAGCGATGGTACTGCCGATTTGATGTCTAAGTATGAAGATAATCGCATTAAATATATTCGCCATCAACAGAATATTGGTAAAAGTAATAATATGCGTTCTGGCTTTGATGCTGCAACGGGTGATTATTTTATTAAGTTTGACGATGATGATAGATTAACTGCGGATTTTATCGCGGAAACTGCTGCAATTCTTGAGAAAGATTCTAGTATCGATTTTGTTGGTACCGACCACTGGATTATTGATATTAATAACGAGCGCGATGAAGTTCAAACTAAGGAGAATTCGCGTAAATGGGGAAGAGAAAGTTTACCCGAAGGTGTGGTAAATAATCTTTTGAAAGCGGTGTTTGTTAATCAAAGCTTTCAAATTGGTGCAACTTTATTCCGTCGTCAAACTGTAGTTGAAGTCGGTTTTATGCAGCCGAATTGGCAAAATTGTGAGGATAATGATTTATTCGTCCGTTTGGCTTTGGCTGGGAAGAAGGGTTATTATTTACCGAAGTTGTTGATGGAATATCGAGTTCACGCAGAACAACAAGGAATTAATCGCGCAATTCCATATTTAATAGGTAAACAGCAATATTTGCAAAGCTATAAGTTTGATTCTCCGGAATTGGAGGATATTAGATTAAAACGGTTGCAGGAAACTCAGTTATTGTTGGGTTTGCGGTTGATTGAAACTGGTGAAACCGACAAAGGTAGAGAATTGGTTAGGAAAGGTAAATCTTTTTCTACCGCTAAAGCTTGGACTGGATTTGGTTTATCTTTTTTACCCGTGGGTGTTCGGGGTAAAGCGTTTGATGCTTTACGGAAGGTGAAAGGGTGAGGGGAAAGAGTTAGGAGTTAGGAGTTATGAGTTAGGAGTTAAGAATTAAAAAATTATGACAATTCGTCAATAATATTAAACATCGTTATTTCACCTAATATTCCTTTTATCCCCAAACTTCTAACGGAGTTAAATACATCGCGATAATCTGTAAACTTATTATTTGTTTTTTTTTCGCGAGCATCAATGATAGCTTTAGCTAGTTTCTCTGATTTAGAAATTTTTGAACGTTTTAATTTGAGAGCTAACTCATTTTCATCTAAGGTATTTATCAAGGTTAAAGGATGACTCGGTTGAGGAATTTGATTTTTTATTTGCTTTAATTCTTCGTCTGTTGTTTCTCTTTCCTGTCTTATTATTGAATTCAAATCGTTAATCTGCTTTTCTAGTCGTAATTCCAGATTTTGCAAGCGAGATTCTATTTTATCTGTGTTGGAAGTATGAGAAATCTTAGGACTATCGGAAGTATTTGAAACTATTTTTACTGGTTGTTCTGATGGCTCTTCACCTCTAAGAATCTCAGCTTGTTTTACAACTAAATCTTCTAGTTTGGGTGAAATTACAAATGCATTTACCATTTCACCTTTACGAGCATCTTTTTCTTTTGCTCTGAGTGCAGCGTAATATTCAAAATGTCCGTCAACTACGCTAAAACTTTCTATTCCGGTTGCTTTGACAACTACTGGTCTAATAATTCCTTCTGATTCTAAAATAATATCGGCGAGATTTTCTAAATCTGCTTCAGCGAAATTTGAACGAGGTACATCAGAAGTGATGCTTTTAACGTCAACTAAGGAAAAGTCCATCATTTAATTAGCTCCTACAGATTTTAAAACTTCTGCTGCTAAAATATCAAATTCTTGGGCAGATGTTTGTGCTGAAGTATTAGATTCGGCAAATTTAAAAATAGATTTTGGGTCTGGATATTCTAATTCTCCAACGTAAAGTACTTGATTCATACAGGTTGATAACGCTGTTCTATCATAAATTACTGACTCCATTAATGGTAGATTGTAACGCTCAGTAATTACTTCTCTTTGTTTAGGAAATGTACTTTGTAAAAATTTGAAGTTGGTTGATATTTTTGAGGGAAGCACACCTATTAAATTTATAGCTGGTTTCCCCATTACTTCTCTATTTTCGTTTGTCTGATTAATGAATTTAACGACTGTTGGTAAACCTTGATTGGCGAATGGTTTTAAATCTGAAGGTATTATTAAGTAGTCGGCTGTCATTAAAGCAACTTCAGCATATAAATCTCTGGAAGGTGGAGTGTCAATAATTACGATATCGTAATCTTTTTCTACTCTTTTTAGTTTGGATTCTAATCTTTTCCGAGATGCAAATATTTTATTTAGTTTATCTTGGTATTGAATTAATGTGATGTGTGAAGGGATAACATCTATTTCCGGATTATTAAAAAATTCTGACTGACGAACAATATCAGGAATAAAATTAAACTCACCGGATTCTAATAAATGATAGACATTGCTATCTTTTAAATTATCATCTTCTTCAAATTGAAATTTAACTAAACCTGTTGCGAAAGTACTGTTTGCTTGAGAATCTATATCTATCAAAAGTACTTTTTTTCCCATGTTGCTTAAAGCTGCTGCCAGATTCACTGAAACAGTAGTTTTACCAACTCCACCTTTATTATGATAAATTGCAATTATTTTCATTTTATTATTCCTTGTAGTTTCAGAAGGTTGATAAATAGGCTGTATTTTGATTTGTTGATTTTGATTTTTTTCTCTTAAACTATCTCTACCAATTATTTGTTTTATCTCATCAATTTTGCTATCAACTTCTCTCCCAGAACATCGAAATACTAACTCAATATCTGCTTGATATTTGTGATAAATTCTAATTTCTTTACCGTTCGTTAGCAACCCATAAGATACGTGTAACTTAGTTAAATACTGCTTGAGTCGATAAACGTGCTTATTCAAACTTTGTTTTGGGTGTTTAGCCTCCATAACTACACTTAACGGAGAGTCAGCATCTAAAACAAAGGGAATTGCTTGTTTTGCAAATGCTAAGAAGTCTAAACGAATACTTCCGAATGTAACTTCTTGATGCCAGATATCGGGAGTATACCCCAAGTTGGGTAACAAATATTGAACGATAAGTTTACTTTCTACTTCGCTTTCGTTACGGCAAAGTTCTGGATTAAAAGGCAATTTTTTTAACCTCTATCATTCTTTAATCATAGAAAATAGCTGGTAATTTGCTGATTATCTCACAGCTACATCAAATTTGTATGTTTTGAATAATACGTATAATATAAGTAATTTAATATACTAATGGATATTTTCTTGTTTGGTATGTGTCCGTCATCGCTATGGTATATTTTCAATCGCTCGCTCTAAACTCCTTACCCTTAGCTCCTCACTCCTAATTCCTGACTATTTTGGAGTTAACAATCTTACAGCTAATAACAGCACATGACGGTTACTATAAATAAGTAAACAAATTTATGGTCTTCGCGTTAAAGTAGTGCTGATTAAGATTGAGCAAGATTACGTGTATGGATACAAATGAGTTAAAGTTCTTACTTAAGTTGTTGGGATGCGAAAATTACCGCTCTACTTTGAGTGGTAATGTTTTCAAGTCGTTTAAGGGTAAGAATACTATTTGTCAAAATCTGGGTGACCGTGAAATTATTGATTATTCGCGAGAGGTTGCTGGTGTAAAGATTTTACCTCCGGGTCAAGCATTGTTGAAGATGGAAGCGACTGAGGTTCCGATTACGGATAAGGAACTGCGGATACTAGAAAATGTTGCGAAGGTTTCGGGTAAGGTAGCTCCTAGTAAAATCAAGTCTTCGCTGAAAGCTGCACAGAAGGAAGAAATTTTAAGAAGTCTGGGTAGTCGTGGTTTGATTGAAACTGAAATCAAGCTGAAGAAGAAGAAAGCTGAAGTTTGGCTGACTGAACGAGGAATTGAGTTTTTACGCGATGATTTTACTCCGAAGAAGGGGACTAATCCGACGATAAGTTTGGATTTATTAAATAATTATTTGCGCTTTTTGCGAAAGTCTTTGAAAGGTAAGTCGGAAGAAGTAGTTAGTTATGAAGCTATTTCCGAACCTCTAGAAAATAAGTTTGTTGATGCGACTGGTAGCAGCTTTACTGATGACGAAATTTTGGAAATCATCCAGAAATTAGATAAAGAGTTGGGTACTAAGGACTATTTACCGCTGTTTCATTTACGAGAAAAATTACAAGAAAAGCTATCTAGGGATGAATTAGACCAAGTTCTGTTTCAACTACAAGCTGATGACAAAATTGAGTTGAGTACTTTACAGGAAGCTAAGGCTTATACCCCAGAGCAAATTGAAAGTGGAATCGAGCAAAGTGTCGGGGGTCCACTGTTCTTTATCTCGGTATATTAGTTATTTTTAGATGATTTTTTCAGCCAAATAATCGCCACTACTACCATCGTTTGAGCATGACACCTATCAACAATATTATTAAACGCGAGCTTAATCCTTTTGACCAGATTAATTTCAAACCAGGTAACTTTTGGGGTGAAGAGCAAGATTCCGAGAACAGTGTTGACTCAATTCATCAAGAAGTAATCAATGAAGTTGAAGGACTTCTGGAATTAGTTAATCAGGATAATCGCAGTCGCAGCGCGTTACTTTTGGGTGACTCTGGTTCTGGTAAAAGTTATTTGTTAGGTCGTCTCAAACGCACGCTTAACCAGAAAGCTTTTTTTGCTTATATTGGTCCTTGGGCTGATAGCGATTATATTTGGAGACATGTTTTACGCTCTACTGTTGATAGCTTAATTCAAATTCCGGAAGGACAACAAGAATCGCAGTTAATACTATGGTTAAAAAGTTTATCCGCTTTTACCAGACGCAATCTCAAACAGCGGCTTTTTAGCGATAGTATTTGGCAATTTATGCAAAGCGACCGTCGCAAATTTATCCATCATCTCAAAACTACTTACAATCAATCTGGACTATACAATCCTGACTTTTTTTTTGGTGTACTTCACGATTTAACCGACCCGGAATTATACCCTATTGCTTGTGAATGGCTGCGGGGGGATGACTTAAGCGAAGAATCTATGCAAATTCTAAAGGTGAAGAATTGCATTGATACGGAAGAAGCTGCGAAAAATATTTTGGCAAACTTTGGTAGAATTTCAATTCAAACTCAACCGATTGTGTTGTGTTTTGATAATTTGGATAATATTCCTCGTTTGTCAGATGAATCTCAGGATTTTCAACCTTTGTTTAATATCAATACAACTATTCACAATAGTCTGCTAAAAAACTTTTTAGTTCTGGTTAGCATTATTACGAATACATGGAAATTGAATTCCGAACGTATCCAGCAAGCGGATAAAGTTAGAATCGATAAGGAATTAAGATTAAAACGAATTAATTTAGAGCAAGCGGAAGCACTTTGGGCTTATCGTCTCAAACCACTACATCAGCAAGTTAAACCGCAGCCTGTATCACCTATTTTTCCATTAAATAGAAAACTATTACAGCTAAGTTTTCCCAGTGGTAAAACTCTTCCTAGAGAAGCTTTAGTTATCGGTCAAAAAGAATATAAAAAATACAAGTTCTCGCTGGTTGATTCTAAAGTAGTTAAATCTATTCCACAATCGGAAGTAATTAGAGTTACGAAAGTCGTTGAATTACCACGACCGCAAATAATCTCACCTGAAACAATCGATGCAGAATTTCAATTATTATGGCAAAAGGAATTTAAGAAAACTCAAGATAAAAATCAGAAAATAACTTTATTCTCGGCACCTGATTTAATTCGGATGTTAGAAGAATCCCTGCAAGCTTTACAAGTAGCGGATATTAAAACTAAACTTTTACGCGGAAAATATGCTAGTTATTCTTTAAGCTATTCCAAATCCAAGAAAAAGAATCGCATCGGAATTGTTTGGACGGAAGATTCGGGGATGGCAAGTTTTTATAATGTGATGTCAGCTTCTCAAAAAGCAATTCAGAGTAACGCTTGTCAAAATTTATATTTAATCAGAAGTGGTAGTTTAGGCACAGCAAAACTGAAGGGTTATCAACTGTTTCGCAAAATTTTTAAAGGTACTAAAAATATTCATATTAAGCCAAATCTATCTTCTGTGCATCAATTAGCAACCTATCATAATTTAGTTAATTCCGCTGCTGCTCAAGAATTAGTACTTTCTGGTAAAGTGATTAAGTTAGAGGAATTACAGGAATTAATTCGTAAATCTAAAATTTTAGAAAAATGTATTTTGTTACAAGATTTAGAAATTGTCGCGAAACCAGAACCATCTGAAGGTGATGCTAATCAATTTGATTTTACATCAGTTAGAGATTTCCTATTTAATTTAGTTAAAACTCAAGGATTTATGGGTGTCCCGACTTTGATTAATCAGTGTGTTTCTCAGTTCTCTGATGCGGAAGAAGATGATATAAAATCGCTGATTCAAGGTTTATGCGAACAAGGGATAGTTAAAATTATTGACCCGAAAGCAAAGTTGGAAGACCAGTTGATTTGTTTGGTGGCTTAACAGTGAACAGTGAGCAGTGAACAGTTAACAGAACCTTGTAACGAGAGAACACGAGAGTGACGAGAGAACTATTCCCTATTCCCTGTCTCAAAAAAATATATAGCATTTCCCAGTCTATCGAGGTATACTCCAAAACCTATCTCCCCTCTCCTTAATAAGGAGAGGGGCTGGGGGTGAGGTCAAATCATACCTCAGTTGCTTGATAAACGCTATATCAATATTTAAACCAGATTTATATATTATTTAAATGCATTACCTGACAGATGCGACTCAGATAAAAAATCAAATCAATAAATTTCGTTCATCTAAGATACTTTGGTTGGATACGGAGGTTGCTGACTGTCGTACTCCGAATCCGAGATTGTCTTTAATTCAGGTATTAGCTAACCCTGATAATACTGGGGAATTTGCTTTTGTTTTTGATGTGTTGGATAAACCCGATTTAGCAAGATATTTTATCGAGCAAATTATGGTTAATCCCCAGATAGAAAAGGTGTTTCACAATGCTAGCTTTGATTTAAAATATCTGGGTGGTAAATCAATCCCAAATGTCACCTGCACCCTAAAAATAGCTAGAAAGATTACTCGCTATAACTTAAAAACTTCTAATTTAAAGCTTAAAACTTTAGCAGCGGAACTTTGTAATTTTACCGATGTTGATACCGAGTCTGGAGCTAGCGATTGGGGAAAACGTCCTCTAATCGGAAAGCAATTATATTATGCTGCGATGGACGTTGTTTATTTGGCTGCGGTACATCGTTATTTATTGGATTTTAATGCTAATAATGAAAACAATATTTTTAAATTAGCTGCTAATCAAACTAAGTCTCCTCAAAAAACCGATAATTCATATTTAACCGCGACTAAGGTGAGAATTGCTTTTGAATGTCCTCGTCTGTTCTATCTGAATGATAAGTTTGCTGATAAAGCATTATTTATTCCGCGTAATATTCCAACTGGAGTCGGTTCTGTATTTCACTCTTTTGCAGATGAATTTGTGCGTTTAGCTTTACGCGAATTTAAATTTAAAGAATTATTTAAACCAGAAACATCGCAACTAGATATTGAAACAGTTGCTGTAGAGATGCAGCAAATTTTTTATAAAGCCAAATTTTATCCTTATTTACAACAAGTTACTAAAACAGATAAAAGTAGAGCTAAACCCCTGCTGTTAGTTTGGCAGGGATTGCAAAGTATTATTAAACGTTTTGCTGAAATACTAATCGTAAATAGAGGTTATTGCAGCGGTTCAACTGTGATTCGCAAAACTTTTGTTTCTGGAGACCGAAAATTAGAATATTGTTTTGATTTACCCAATGGAACACAACAGTTAGTTAAAGGGGAATATGATTGTTTAATCTATAATTTTGAACGTCAGCGGTTGTGTTTGATTGAGTTTAAAACTTATCAACCTATAGACCCTTCAGCACAGCTAGCTCAAGTTTCTTTGTATGGTTATATGCTGTTCCAGAAAAAGCAAGTTCCGGTAGATTCGGCTGTTTATTGCGTTTTACCGGAGTTTAAGGAATATTATTACGGCTGGGAAGAATTAGAAGATACTGTAAATCAGTTAATTCCCTATAAATTACAGCAAATGCAGGAATGGTTGAGTTGGGAACCGTCTCAAGCTGATTTTCCCCCAGCGACAACTCAACCTTATTTATGTGAAATTTGTCCTCAACAAGAAAAGTGCCAAAGTTTTTTTGAGGGAATAGGGAATAGCGGAAATTGCGGTCTTGGGGTCTCCCCAAGTAGAGCAAATTTTCAAGAAAGGGAACAGGGAATAGGGGAAGAAGAGGTAAAAGTCCGAAAAAACGATTCGGTTGAGATTTCCCAAACCCCTTTATCCAATTCACCACAGACAACAAAAGAAAAAGGTTCAAGGGGTGATTCAATTGAGATCCCCCCAACCCCCCTTCAAAAAGAGGGGCTTAATGAAGTAAGCTCTGAAAAAGAAGATAAAATACAGTCGAAAAATTATAATTCTGTTGATGCTGATGCGATTGGTAAGGAATTGGTCGCTACTCTACAATCATTTGGAATTCGTGTAAATTTTATTGGTGCTGCTGTTGCTCCTAGTTTCATTAGAGTAAAATTAAAACCGCAGCCGGGAGTTAAATATACTTCGATTCAAAAACTTTACGCGGATTTACAGATACAGATGGAATTGGAAAATCCGCCGTTGATTGAGCCGCAAGCTGGATATGTCAGCGTTGATTTACCACATCCCAATAGAAAAGCCGCTTTGTTTGATGATTATCTTAAGCCACAAACAATACAAGATAACGCATCGGTAAAAATTGCTATTGGCGTAAATTTAGAAGGAAAATTAATCGAAGCTGATTTATCTGACCCCAATACCTGCCACTTTTTGGTCGGTGGTACTACCGGAAGCGGTAAAAGCGAATTTTTGCGATCGCAATTGCTAAGTCTTCTAATTCGCTATTCTCCCCAACAATTAAAAATTGCTTTGGTTGACCCAAAAAGAGTTACTTTTCCCGAGTTTGAAAAAATGTCTTGGCTTTATTCTAATGTGGTTAAAGATAGTGAAGGTGCTATCGAACTGATGGATAAACTAGTTGGTGAAATGGAATTCCGCTATCAGCGATTTGAAAAAACCGGTTGTGCTGATTTAGGAACTTACAATCAACGTTCCAACCAACCTTTACCTCGTATTGTCTGCATTTTTGACGAATACGCCGATTTTATGGCTGAAAAAGAATCTCGTAGTGCTTTGGAACAAAGTATAAAACGTTTGGGTGCAATGGCTCGCGCTGCTGGAATTCATCTAATTATTGCTACTCAACGTCCGGAAGCTAAAGTCGTTACACCGATAATTCGCTCAAATTTACCGGGAAGAGTTGCTTTAAGAACCGCTAGTGAAGCCGATTCTATGATTGTTTTGGGTGGTAAAAAAACCGCTGCTGCTTATTTACTGGGTAAAGGTGATTTGCTATATCAAGTAGGTGCAAAATTGCATCGGTTGCAGAGTTTGTATGCAAAGAATGTTGATTTACCTGGTATTCCAAACCATAAATTCTGAAGGGTCGGGTTTTCTTTGGAACTGTCGGGAGACGTTATTTATAACGTCTCTACATTACGTCGGTAAAAATCAATCCCTACGGTTGCAGGAAAAACGAACCCTTCAGAATTTATAAAAAGCGCTACGTCTGCGGTTTCTATATATTATTTACAATTATTTGCGACCCAAATTCAACAACTCTTTAGGAGATGCAAGCATATCGATAGCTACGAAGAAGATTTTACCTTGAGGATTTACCAAAAATCTCCATGCAATGTTCATTCCTACATTCGCACCAAACCAAGGTGTTTCCACTACACCAGTGATTTTCAACTGCTTGGAACCATCAGGACCATTTTCAGAGATACCTTTTTTAGGCATCATATTCAATCCTTGAGCTTCTTCACGCATATACTTACCAATAGCCTGTTTCCCAACGATTGGTTTGTGGAATGGTGGTTGTAACGCACCATCATCGGTAAATAATGCTACAGCAGCATCAAAGTTATCCGCGTTCATTGCTTCGATGTACTTAGTGACCGCAGGCTCATTTATACCGTCGATTTTTACTTCTTTCGGTGCATTGCTAGTACGCTCAAATGCTGGCTCTGCGGTAGGTTTAGAACTGCTTGGAGCCATGCCGGAAGTATCAAATCCCATGTCTACTACGGTGTTACGCAGTACTGTAATTTGCTGACCCGCATCGAGCTTCTGAGTGGTTTCTAATACTACTTTCACACCCTCAGACATTTGATAGTTCGCTGGAATCGGAGCGACTACTCCCTGTTTCATCAATTCTCCTAACTCAAACCAAAAAGCTAATTTGGTGTTAACGCTGAAGAAACCATAGGAACGACTGATGGGTGAATCGGCACGATTAGCCAAATCTCGCATTACCTTGGTCTGTTCTTCAGGGGACATCTGCTTAATTTGATTGAGCAAACTTTCTGCTAGCTGCAATCTCGCTGCTCCAGGCGCTGCTGGGGTAATTGTTTTACCCATTTCGGTGTAGGCATACCATAAATATGCTAGTTTGTCATCTACACTTAGCTGGTCAAACAGCGCAATAGTTGCAGGTATCTGACTGGGAAGCTGAGTCTCCTTAAAAATATTTTGAGCGGAATCGATAGTTAAAGCCATGATTTAATTCTCCAAAAAATCTTGTTTTATTTACCTACCGAAGCTTTGAAGCAGATACACCCCTCAAATTCACTCGCTCACTCACCAAAAGGTATATCTTGCTTGTATCTTCGGCTTAAACACATTAATAACAAAAGCTCTGTTAACCCTTAATCTTCAATCAGGTAACTGCCTTCGGCTATGAAGCATTTTTATCTTTGTCTGTAAATCAGCCTATCATTTTATGTGAAAAATTGTAAAGTTTGTTTACGATATGTGTATCATAAATAATTGTAATCATCGCTGAGAAGCCTATCTGGCAATGATTGCAGTAACTCAATGATAGCTGTTACAAACTGAATTAATTATCAGGATTCTTGGTCACTGTTAATAAATAAGATTATGATTCGGTCTAATAAAGTTCGTAGTTGCGCCGTCTTCGCCAAAACACTTCATTCATAGACGAATCACCACGCAACAAAAACCCTCGCAAAATTAATCCACTCAAGGTTCGTAGTTGCGCTTCAGCGCCAAAACACTGCATTCACATACAAATCACCACGCAACAAAAACCCTCGCAAAATTAATCCACTCAAGGTTCGTAGTTGCGCCGTCTTCGCCAAAACACTAAATTCACATACAAATCACCACGCAACTAAAAACCCCGCAAAATTAATCCACTCAAGGTTCGTAGTTGCGCCGTCTTCGCCAAAACACTGCATTCACATACAAATCACCACGCAACTAAAACCCTCGCAAAATTAATGTGGTCAAATATTAGTTCTAATGGGTAATCAAGATTTGTATTTGCACCATCTTCAACTTCTTATCCCACATATTTGGCGCTAAAGCGCAACTACAAACCTAGTATTCTGTGAAATCATTTTTTTAAGTGGTCTATAGGTATATTTCGAGACTGATAAAAAATAGTTAAATAAATACCATAATTATCTTTATCAATAATCAACTCACTGATATAATCTGACTGCTTTAAATTAAGAATAGTCAAATTTGATTTTTGGAGTATTGAAAATCTTAAATTCACTTTTATAGATACGACTATATTCACTTAAATAGGAATTCGTTTACAGAGGAACCGTAAGAATGGGATATGTAATTTCTACTGCGAATATGAAGGGTGGGGTTGGTAAAACTACTCTCACAGTAAATTTGGCGACTTGTTTGGCGAAAAATCATGGTAAGCGGGTGTTGGTGTTGGATTTAGATACGCAAATCAGCGCTACTCTAAGTTTGATGTCACCAATTGAGTTTGCTAAGCTGCGGAAAAAAAGACGGACTTTACGGTATTTAATCGATGATATTGTTAAATCCTCTAGTAATACGAAGTTAACAATCCAAGAGATTATTCAACCTTCACTTAATAATCTTCAGGGACTGGATTTACTACCGGGAGATATTGACCTCTACGACGAATTCGTTGTCTCACAAATGCTGCATCAACAAGCAGTACATTTGGGTGAAGATAATTTTGAAGCAATTTGGAATCGGTTTGAAAGGGTGTTGCTGGGTAAGATATTGGAACCAGTTCGCAATGAATACGATTTTATTATTCTCGATTGCGCTCCCGGCTATAATCTTTTAACTCGTAGTGCTTTAGCTACTAGTGATTTTTACGTGCTTCCTGCTAAGCCAGAACCTTTATCTGTGGTGGGAATTCAGCTATTAGAAAGACGGATTGCTCAGTTGAAAGAAAGTCACGAACACGAAGCAAATATCAATATTTCGATGTTGGGAATTGTGTTCACGATGTCTAACAGCAATATGTTGACCGGAAGATATTATAAGCAAGTAATTAATCGCGTTTATCAAGATTACGGTGCGGAAAAAATCTGTCAAACGCAAATTCCCGTTGATGTAAACGTCGCGAAAGCTGTTGATAGTTTTATGCCAGTGGTGTTAAATAGTCCTCAATCTGGAGGTTCAAAAGCGTTTAATCAGTTGACTCAGGAATTGCTGCGAAAATTGTAATTGGGAATTGGTAATTGATAATTGCTCTCGCTTGTAGTGGGAGCATCTAATTCTTTTAATATTTATTTTCAATAACTCCACCCATGTGGTGAATATTATCTTATTAGTTTGTTAGTTATTTTGCATACATGACAATAAACTCACATTCCTTGCAACGTTGTGCAGTAGTTTCTTTACCACTAAAGACTGTAAGTTTTGTTAGTGCGTTCTAGTCATTACTTTTAAACTTTAAATTCATGGGTCCTTGGAGTATTCTGATTCAAACTCGCAATTATCGCGCATAGGACGTTTCATTTCTGTATTCCTTTTTTTATCCACAATAATCGTTATTTCTGCTACACATCGGTTAACAAACCCAAATACGGAGAGACGTTGTACTACAACGTCTCTACAGGAGTGACTTACAATTGCAGGTTAAGCAACGTCAAAGCGGTCAAGCATCATTACCTTATTCCAAGCTGCAACAAAGTCTTTAACCATCCGTTCGCAACCGTCATCGGCACCGTAGACTTCAGCTACCTGACGCAGTTCTGCGTTAGAACCGAAAATCAAATCGCAGCGTGTCGCGGTAAACTTTATTTCGCCGGTTTTGCGATCGCAAATATTAAAGAGCATCTCGCGATTGTCAATTGGCTTCCACTCGTAGTCCATGCTGGTCAAGACACGGAAAAAGTCATTGGTCAAAACGCCTGGTCTGTCGGTAAAGATACCATGTTTTGAACCATCCCAATTTTGGTCGAGGGCACGAAGTCCACCGACAAGAACCGTCCACTCGGGTGCAGTCAGTGTAAGCAGTTGCGCGCGGTCGAGGAAGATGCGCTCCGCCTTCACCTTATAGCCCACAGCCTCGTTATGATAATTTCTGAAACCGTCCGAGACTGGCTTGAGCCATTCAAAGCTTTCAACATCTGTCATTTCTTGGGTAGTATCCATTCGACCGGTCGTGAATGGAACGCTGACATCAACCCCAGCATCTTTCGCAGCTTTTTCCACAGCAGCGCAGCCACCGAGGACAATAAGATCCGCAATTGAGATTTTTTTGCTACCCGATTGATTACCGTTGAATTCTGACTGAATTTGCTCCAGTGTGGATAAAACCTGGCTAAGCTCCTGCGGGCGGTTTACTTCCCAGTCTTTTTGGGGATTTAGGCGAACGCGAGCGCCATTTGCACCACCGCGCTTGTCGGAGTCGCGATAGTTTGATGCGGAAGCCCAAGCTGCTGACACCAGCGCCGAAACTGAAAGTCCACTCTCCAAAATCTTGTCTTTGAGAGAACTAATATCGGCATCATTGACGACATCGTGGTCGAGTGCTGGAATTGGATCTTGCCAAGTCAGGTCTTCTTCTGCAACTTCTGGTCCAAGATAGCGTACTTTTGGTCCCATGTCCCGATGAGTCAGCTTGTACCAAGCACGCGCAAATGTATCGCTAAAATACTCGAAGTCACCGAGAAATTTTTCACAGACTTGACGATAAGCGGAATCTTCCTTCAACGCAACGTCTGAAGTCATCATCATTAACGCATGCTCGACACCTGGCTTATGAGCATCTGGTGTCTTTGGTGCTTTAGGGTCAACTGGCTTCCACTGAATGGCATCGGTGGGGCTTTTGGTTTTTTCCCAATCGTATTTAAAGAGATTTTCTAGGTAGCTGTTGTCCCACTGGGTCGGGTTTGGTGTCCACGAACCTTCAATCCCATTCGTCATTGTATATTCTGCAAATCCAGTACCTTCAGGGTTTTGCCACCCCAAACCCATTGCCTGAATCGGCGCACCTTCGGGGGCTGGCCCAATCTTTTCTGCTCCAACCATACCGTGGCTTTTACCAAAAGCATGACCACCGGCAATTAAAGCTACAGTTTCCTCATCGTTCATCGCCATGCGTGCAAAAGTCTCGCGGATATCGCGGGCAGATGCAATTGGGTCTCCGCTGCCATCAGGACCTTCTGGATCGACATAGATTAAAGCCTGGTGCGAAGCTCCCAACGGGTTTTCGAGGTCGTAGTATTCGTCTTTTGGTTCCCCTTCCCAGCGAATTGTTCGAGTGACCATTTCATTTGGATGTCCCTCGTGCTGCTTGCCATTTTCTCCGAAGGCTTCACCATTCCAGAACTCAGGACCCCAGTAGGTGGCGCGGTCTGCTTCCCAAGCATCAATGCGACCACCACCGTAGCCAAAGGTCTTCAGACCCATGATTTCCAGCGAGCAGTTGCCGACCAAAATCATTAAATCTGCCCAACTCAGTGCTGCGCCGTATTTCTGCTTGATTGGCCAGAGCAGCCGTCGTGATTTATCTGTGTTGCCATTATCCCACCAAGAATTGATGGGGGCGAAACGCTGCATACCTCGGCTCGCTCCCCCGCGACCGTCTGCGATGCGGTAGGTTCCCGCAGCGTGCCATGCCATGCGAATCATCTGAGGTCCGTAGTTACCGTAGTCGGCTGGCCACCAGTCTTTTGAATCTGTGAGTAGGGTTTTGATATCCTTCTTCAACTGTTGGAAGTCAATCTTCCCAAACGCTTCCTTATAGTCAAAATCTCCTAGCGGGTTAGCCAGGGGTGAATTTTGGTGAAGCAGCTCGACCTGAAGTCGATTCGGCCACCAATCATCAGTTTGCGGCTTAGAACCGAGCGCTCCTCCAACGCGGGTTCCACGAAAGGGACATTGTGCAGGAGCGCTTTGGGGGTTATTGTTCATTTAGTTTAATCCTTTCTACAATTGTTGTGATGATCTGGTTCGAGGTTTTACTTGAGGAGATTGCGTAGGCTAAAGTTTGTGTCACAGCAATTTCTACATTATATGAAATATAAGGATTTCGGCGTTGCTTGATAAGTAATGTTAAGTAATAAGTAATGAGTAATGAGTAATGAGTAAAAAGTAATAAATAGTGAGTAGCGATAGTAAAAATCCTAGGCACGATTTAATTATTCTCGATTGCGCTGAACACGAAGCAAATATCAATATTTCAATAATTGGGAGCTTCAAAAGCGTTTAATCAATTGACTCAGGAATTGTTGCAAAAGCTTTAGTTGGGCATTGGGCATTGGGCATTGGTAATTGGTAGTTGCTCTCACTCATTGTGGGAGCGTTTTACTTTTTAACTCCAAATTTCAAATATCTTTAGCTATGGAAATATAAACTAAGAAAAAATGTTTTACTAAAGAACGTGAATCACGGTAAATAAACCGTGCTTATAGCGGTCTGGAAAACATAGTTCATCATTAAGGGTCATTTTCCACAAAGCATATGTTGTAGTTTCTACTTCTGGAGCCTTTAGTTTTACTGAAATTTCAACACTTTCACCGGGATTTGTAAGAGGTATTTTTACGTGTCGTGGAGAAGAAATCAAACCCAAACCCTTACAAGCTCCTTGTCGCGTTAATTTTCTATTTCTCCATATTACATTTCCTGTATTACGGATTTTCCAGGCTTGAATAAACTCTTCGCCACGCTCCATAATTGTTCCGTCAGGAATCTTTACACTTATAAAAACAGAAGTATCTTGAGGATCTGATGTTAAGGGTAATAAAACGAAAGGAATTGAGCCTTCAGTTTCTGATAAATCGATGACATCCTTTAGCTCAACCTTTAAAACAGAACAATAAGCACAAAAAACTCTTTCTGCAACTTTGTGACCTTCCAAAAAACGTTTCCAGCTAGACGTATTAATTCCATCAGCATAGACTTCACCATAATAAGCATTTTCATAAATAACTGTATCTGGATTCAATATTTTACTCGCTGCAACCAATGGTTCATGATTGCCAGGATTTGTAGTCTTCCACCCCATCTTCTCACGGGCTTGTCTTACAATTTCTCTGCCTTTTTCAGTAACTTTAAATCTCGAACTCATGCATTGTTTTATTTGTCAAGGTTCAAAAATTCATTTTATCAAACCATAAATTGACTCTAGCCACAAAATAAAACAGTATACGATAATTCTCATAAATCAACAGCGTTTTATGCAGCTTATAACAAATCGGCATATCGCAATTTTACGAATAGCAATCTGCACTCAATTAAAAATACGATGACTCAAAGTAGAACTCTCCGAAAAAGTCTTGTTCACTTTTTGCACGATTTCGAGATTCGGTAGTGCCTATATATTCTTGATTTTTGTGATGTTAATGATTGCTAACGTCACTCATAATTACCTTTTTGGGTCTATTCTCAAATATCTAAGTTTTGTAAAAACATTCTTTTGGGATAAATAAACATGAAAGTTGTTCATAATTTAGTATTTGCTACTGCTTTAATAGTAAGCACATCAATTTTTCCTTCAGATGCACAAGCACAGACCGAACTAGGCCCTGTGAATATTGATGCATATTGTAAAAAACGTTTTGGTGATAGGTCAACAGCAGAATTAGTAGAGAATACAGCCTGGGGATGGCGTTGCCGCATACGTGAAGACTTAGTGACTGTTTCAATAAGCAATGCTTGTCGATATAAATATGGTCAGCGTGCCTACGCACAAGCGAGGAATTCACGCGATCCCTATTCCTGGGTCTGTCTCTCAAGATAAACTTCGATAATTCTAAGTTTTTATAGTTTCAATCAATGAATGATACTAATATCAACGGTAATCTACCATTAGATGCATCACAGTTCCAATTACAAGATAACTCTGCTGGTTATGGTTTAGACGTAACCCAACAAGAAGATAGTCTTGATTTTAACTTTGGTTTATCAGATTATTTTAGCTATACTGTCAATCCACAAGATACTCTTTGGGATATTGCTGATAGAGAAACTGACAACCCCTTAAATTGGAAGAAATTTAGAGAATCCGACGGAACTAACTTTACCTCTGATGAAGCCCGCAAACTGCAAATCGGTTCTACTGTTTATATTCCTAAAGACATCCTTACGGGTTTAGCTGTATCGTCCATTGATACATTTGAATACGACTCTCCTTCCGACTCAATCACTAATTACACGCCATCTTCTATTCCGAATGAAGATTATATCCCTTACACTGTTAAACCGAATGATACGTTATGGGATATTGCATCGAAAGAATTTGGCGATCCGTATGATTGGATCGCAATTCTTAAAGCTGACGGAACCAATTTTACAGAGGAAGAAGCAAAGCAACTACAAATAAATTCGACAATTTACTTACCAAAAAACCTTGCAATTTCATCTCAAAGCGATCAAGTCGATGATGTAGTTGTTAGCCCTACTCCGGAACTTAAGAGTTATTTAGATACTATTCAATCTGATGAATCAGAAGCAGAAAGTAACTCACAAAAAAATGAAAATTCTTCACAACTATCAAACAATCCCTTTGCCCCATTCGTTCAGCCAAACTTAGGCTATACAGTTAAATCAGATAAAGTATTTGAAGGTGGAAACATAAATGCTGGTTTATTTAGGGCTGTAGTTGTCGATGATAAAATGGAAGGAAAAATATCCTTTGAACCAAATTGGGAGCCAGGAAAAAATTCGTTTTTAGAACCTGACTATGTTCCAACTTTGAACTTAGAGCTATCCAATTTATTCCGCGAAGCCGAAAAATCTTGGGAAACTGATATTATTGATGGATTATTAAAATGGGATGAATCAAAAGGATTTTCATTCCAAATTGGGGAGTTAGAACCTTTTTCTGTCTGGGTTTCTGAGTTGGAAGCTAACGCATTTGACCCAAAAACAGGTTCACCAACCACTGATTTAACAGTTGCTGTTGAAGGCGAACTTAATAAGTTAATTCCTGAAAATATAAAATCTCAAGATGCATTTAAACATCTAGATTTAGCAAATATGACAGGTGAAATAGAATATAGTGCAAAATTGTCTTGGAAGCACGAACCACCTGAAATATTTAAGCCTCTTGTTCCCGAACCCGTAACTGTATATGTAAACGACTCGCTTCCTCAATATAATCAACCAAGACAACCAGCAGGAATTAACCCTTATCCGCTTGAAGAAATAATTCGCCAACCTCCAATTACTCCACCACCTATTATGGAACCTGAATCGGTTTCTGTACCTAACGTTACTATTGAAAGGCCAAATATAGAAACAGTTACACAGCCTACGTTATCTCCTGTAACCTCAGACACTGTAAAAGATACTAACCCAATCAATAATTTTCTTCAAGAAAATTCTTCTACTGTAAGTAGTCTAAGTAGTCTTGCATTATTAGGTGTAACTGCATTAGCTGTTGGAGGATATGCTGCTACAGCCCCAGTGTCGCTTCCAGCAACACTATTAACTGCTACTGCTGGTGTTATCGGATTATCTGTGTTGAGACTATTTGGGGATTCTGGAGATGATGAACTCTCATAATTATTTACGTGCGATGCTAGTGGTAGGTTGGGTTGAACGAAGTGAAACCCAACAAGAGTTTGCAAATGTTGGGTTTCGTTCCTCAACCCAACCTACAATCTAAAGCCGGATGCTTGGTAACTTGCTTGTCCGGTTTGTCGGGGGGAAGGGGGTCGCGATATCCCTGCCCCACCCATTAAACACCAACTCCCTCAACGGGGGACGATAGAGTTTGCAAATGTTGGGTTTCGTTCCTCAACCCAACCTACAATATTTTAATTAGAAGTTATTAATTGATAGTTGCTTTCACTTGTTGTGAGAGCATGAAATTGTGTTTAATTTGGCATTAATTTCCGCAGTTGAATTAATTGATTTAAATTTTCTTCTACCTCACTGGGGTTCATTGCTGATTGATAATAGTTAAAAATGATAAGTGCATCTTCACTTACTTCAATTTCCATATATGAATGTGGTTGTGATAAAAGATATTCCATCATTTTTGGATTGCAAAAATCATAAGCAAAATCTTTATTCTTACAACTCACGGTAAAATATTTTGAAAATTCTACAGATTCAGGTCTATTGTCTTTAAAACCTACAATGTTTCCAAATAAATCAAACCTGTTTTTTGGACGTATAAGAATATTGGGGAAAGATTGCTCCAGATGAATTAATACTCCTCCAATGTAATGAGTACTTTTATTTTGATATTTAAAGTGAACATTAAAAGAAAGAAATGAATAGCCATCCCATGTCCCTTTAACAACGTCAAACACGGAAATAGAGAGGATAAACCGAATTAAATTTGAGTGTTTATAATTACGGCAAATCTTCCCATCGCGTTTCGGATTGTAATACCAATTGTATGATTGTGCCCAATTTTGGTAAGCTTTTCTTCTTTTTTTATCTTTCTGAAATTGATAATAGATAGCAAACGGAATTAAAATAATCATGATAATAAAGATAATATTGAAAATTGTTAATTCCATAGCATTAAGAAGAATAATAAACGAGTATCAATTAAATATAAGTTAGATTTCGTATATTTCCTTCCGGTGAAATACTATACTTTTAAAAGATGTTATTTGATGAAATTCTGATTAAAACTATAAACGCGGAGAGACGTTGCATTGCAACGTCTCTACATTAGTGATTGTGTATTTTTTATTAATTATTGGTTTTTAGAATTCTCCTGCTAATGCACTAACGCATCTTTCACAAAGCAGCGGATGTTCTTTTGACTCTCCCACCTTAGTAGAATAATTCCAGCATCTATCGCATTTGTGTCCATCTGCTTTTGCGACTCCAATATCCCAGTTATCTGTCTGCGATTTGTGTTTACATTCATCAACTCCAGGAGCATCTAAAATTTCTGCTTGAGATGTCAGGAATAAGTAACGAAGTTCGTCTACGTTATTGTTACTATTGTCGTTCAAAGATTTAATTGAATTACGTAACTCTTCGTCTTTGACGTAAAGCAATACTTTCGCTTCTAAGGAAGAACCAATCATTTTATCAATTCTGGCTTCTTCTAATACCTTATTTACATCGTTGCGAATTTGACGGATTTTTTCCCAGAATTTTACGATGTCGGGATTTTTCCATTTATCTTCTAACTGTACCCAACCGGCTTCAAATACTGATTTCTGCGGGGTTTCGTAGGGGATAAATTGCCAGATGTCTTCTGCCATGTGACACAATACTGGTGCAATGGCTTTGGTCAAATTCTCTAACGCGATTTGCATTACCGTTTGACAGCTACGACGACGGGAACCGTTTTCACTACTTATATACAACCTATCTTTACCCACATCTAAGTAGAAGTTGGATAAGTCTACAATGCAGAAATTTTGTACGGCTTGGAAGAAGCGTGAAAATTGAAAGGTTTCGTATGCTTGGGTAATTTCGGAGAATACTTCTGTCATCCGATGCAGCATGTATTTGTCGATTTCGGCTAAATCTTTGTAAGCCATTTCGTCATCCACGGGATTAAAATCATGCAAGTTACCGAGCAAGAAGCGCGTTGTGTTGCGAATCTTGTTGCGGATATCCATGATTTGCTTCAAGGTATTTTTACCAATTCCTACGTCGTTGGTATAGTCTACCGATGAAACCCACAACCGCAATACATCAGCACCGTAAGCGGGTTCTTGTTTCTGATTTTTTCCACCTTCAATAACTACTCTCGGGTCAATTACGTTACCCAAAGATTTACTTTGCTTAAATCCTTTTTCGTCTAAAGTGTAACCGTGAGTCAAGACGGTTTTATAAGGTGCAACACCGTTAACCGCGACGCTGGTAAGTAAGCTGGATTGGAACCAACCCCGGTGCTGGTCGGAACCTTCTAAATATACATCGGCGGGATAGCGCAATTCGGGACGCTGTTCAACTACGGATGCCCAAGAAGAACCGGAATCAAACCATACATCCATCGTATCCATACCTTTACGGTATTTTCTGCCGTCGTTACGATACTTTTCTGGCATTAAATCTTCTACGGAGAGTTCCCACCAAGCATCGGAACCTTTTTCAGCAATGATTGCTTGAACGTGTTTGATGGTGTCTTCGTTCAATACCACTTCGTTGGTTTCTTCGTCGTAAAATACCGGAATCGGAACACCCCAACTTCTTTGACGGGAGATACACCAGTCGTTTCTATCAGCAACCATTGGTGTGATCCGGTTTTGTCCTTGAGCGGGAATCCACTGGACGGTTTTGATTTGTTCGAGTGCTGTTTCGCGGAATTTCTCCACGGAAGCAAACCACTGTTCGGTAGCTCGGAATATGGTTGGCTTTTTGGTTCTCCAATCGTAAGGATATTTGTGAGCGTAGGGTTCGTGTTTAATCAGCGATTTGGCTTCTGTCAATGCGTCGATTATTGCTTGATTTCCTTCGCTAATTTGGTCTTTTGCACCGACAACTTTTAAACCAACAAACTTCCCTGCTTCTTCGGTAAATTTTCCGTTTGCGTCTACCGGAGCCAGAATCGGTAAATTATATTTTTGTCCGACGATGTAGTCTTCTTGACCGTGACCGGGTGCGGTATGAACTAAGCCGGTACCGGATTCAGTGGTAATGTAATCTCCACCGATTATTACCGGGGATTCTCTATCAAATAAAGGATGACGGTAAGTAGAATTTTCTAATTCTTTTCCTTTGAAAGTGGCTTTAACAGTTAATTTCGCGCCAAAAACTTCCGAAAGACGCTCTGCTAAATCCGCAGCGACGATGAGATATTTAAATTCAACACCTGATAAATTCTCAACTTCTACCACAGCATAATTAAGCTCCGGATTCACCGCGACGGCTAAATTACCGGGAATTGTCCAAGGTGTAGTTGTCCAAATAGCTACACCCAAATCGGGTAAAAACTCTGATAATTTATCTTTCGCTGCATCTGCTAAATTCGTCATCGGGAAAGCAGCGTAGATACTTGGTGAAGTATGTCCTTCGGGATATTCTAATTCAGCTTCAGCCAAAGCAGTTTTTGAGCTAGGACTCCAATGCACGGGTTTTAAACCGCGATAGATGTAACCCTTTAAAAACATATCGCCAAAAACAGCAATTTGTTCGGCTTCGTATTGAGGATTAGAAGTTAAATAAGGATGCTCCCAATCACCCCAAACACCATATCTTTTAAAACTTTCTCGCTGTTCGTTGACTGCTTCCCAAGCGAAATCCTTGGCTTTATTCCGCAGCTTCAAAGGAGTTAATTCCTGACGTTCCGAAGACTTCATGGTTTGCAATACCTTCAATTCAATTGGCAAACCGTGACAGTCCCAACCAGGTATATAGCTAATTTTACGACCTTGTAATATTTTGTAGCGATTAATAATATCTTTAAGAATTTTATTTAAAGCATGACCAATATGTAGCGAACCGTTTGCGTAGGGTGGCCCGTCATGTAATATGAATAATTCGCCTGGATTCTCTTGAGAAAGGCGTTCGTAGACTTGATTCTCCGCCCAAAACTTTTGGATTTCGGGTTCGCGCTTCGTAGCATTTGCCCGCATATCAAACTTAGTCTTGGGTAAATTTACTGTTTTTTTGTAGCTTCCTGATTCAGTCATTCGATTTTGGATTTTAGATTTTGGATTTTGGATTTCAACAATGGATGGGTTTTGAGTAACGGATGGTTAGCAACGGATGGGTTTTGGTAACGGATAATGGATTGTTTGTTATTGAAAATTGTAATTCCTATTACGGTAATCTTACCCAAACTATTCGACTTGAGGGAAAATAATTTGGAACTTAGGAATTTTTAAGGGATTTACAGTTCCCAGCAAAGCAAAAAGCGACCACCATATCGATGCGGTCGCTTCTAAAAAAATCCCAGAAAACATTTATCATATTTTCCTGCTTACTATTGTATTGGATTTAGGGCATATGGATAAGGGGAAGTAGTGGAAGTATTGTTTCCGTCCAACCTATAACTCGGTTTTGGTCAAAGGTCAAAGGTTAGAGGTCAAAGGTTAGAGGTCAAAGGTTAGAAGTAGCTATTTTAGGACTTACGCAAAAGTAACGTAATTACGTCATTACGAGCGACAGCGAAGTATTCACCGAAGGTGTGGATCATCGCAAAAACTCTGCGATTGCTTCCCTACACTGCGTTCCGTTCGCAATGACAAATCTTCGTTGCGTAAGTCCTGTATTTATTAACTGTTCACTGTTAACTGTTCACTGTTAACTGTTAACATTTACCGTTAATTTTCATATAGCTAAGTAACCAATTTGCAATGGTTGCTCTGCGTGTTTCTCTGGGACCAAATTCTCCTATTTTGTAACCAGTAAAACCCAGAAATTCTTTTGCAATTTGCTTATTTTCCTTGGGAATCGAACGAGTTAACTTGACCGTTGGGGGACGATTACCGATGAAATCGGGTGGTTCTGGATATTCAGTATTCCATTCTTCAGATACATTATTCGCATCCCATTTACCGGTAGATTCATCATAACGATAACCGAGATAATGCCATACTAAATTGAGAACGGTAGTATCATCAATTTCATCTTTGAGAATTGCCCAAATTGTGTCGGTGGTGAGTGCAGGTAATTCCATTTTGGATTTTAGATTTTAGATTTTGAATTAATTGGATTAAATATTATAAGTTTATAAGTCTTGAGTCGAAAAATTCGTATTTTATATTGTTTAGAGAGTAAAACTATTCCCTATCTCAAAAAATCATGTCAAATTCTAATCTACCAAAACAAATCCATGCTCATGCATTCATATCGGGAAAAGTCCAAGGAGTGGGTTATCGCTACTCTACGATGAATGAAGCGAAAAAATTAGGTTTGAACGGATGGGTGCGAAATCTTCCCGATAGTCGAGTTGAAGCGATATTTGAAGGTGAATCGGAAGTTGTGGAAGAAATGATTCGCTGGTGTCATCAAGGTCCAACTGCTGCTGTTGTCAAAGATGTGCAGGTGGAATATTCGGAAGCGGAAGGATTGCAGGGGTTTGAGATAATCAGGTAGCAGCTTTAAAATCAACCCACCCGAATATAAAGGTTTCAGCGCATATCAAATTCAGGTTTTTGCAAAAAGTGCATAAAATCACGATGCTAACCTCTATGGAAAAACAGAAAGAAACAAACCTAATTTATTACCATAGAGTGTTATCCATGATTACTACAACAAGACAAGAATTTTACTGCCAACAGTTTCTAGAAACCATCAAACTAGACTATACAATGGCAGGTCATCCATCAATCGCTCGCTGGGTTATTAATTCTATTAAAGTTGATGATAGTGAAGCTGATACCCATTTCTTATTTGTTTCAGAGGGTGAACTAACTCTTAAGTGCGATAGCGGGGAATTCTTATTACGAGAAAACTGCTTTGCTGCTGTTCCAGGTAATTTTTCTCTAGATGGTTCGGGACAAGTTTTAGTGGCAACTCTTCTGAATTACACTGGACTTTTCAATGTTGGGGGACCAATCGAACCTTTTGGAAGATTGAAATATATCGATGGCTGCTCTTCAACAGTTTTGATTAATCCTCTAAGACGTGGAGAACCATGCTTAAATTTCCTCTACGTTCCCCCTGGAATTTCACAAACTCCTCATACTCATCCCTCATTACGGATTGGACTTGTTGCTGCGGGAAGTGGAACTTGTGAGGTCGATGAAGGAACCTTCCAGATGCAGCCTGGAACTGTATTCATTCTTCCTGAAAATAAGTTACATAGCTTCCATGCAATTGATAACTACTTGAAAATCATTATTTATCATCCAGATTCTGATGTTGGCCCAACAGATGATTCTCATACCATGCTCAATAATACTTTTGTTGGTAAAAAGTCAGCCCAAGTTTTGGATGCAATTAGAACAAGATAATTGATGCTAGATGAGTTTTTATGAGGGTTATAGGTCGGGGTTTGTTGCTAATATTCTGAATATTTTTTCAATAAACCCATTCATTAATAACCCTTAATCAAAAATTAGATTTATCTTAATAGATTGAATGAGTACTTCCAATTGATATAACCCGAAATCCCGATTTATAAATTTAAAAAACTACAGTAGAGAGTCTATTAATTATGATTGCTAATGACAAATTGCCGAGCAGCGTTTATTCTTTCCAAAAAAGCTGGAATATCATTAAGAAAGGTTGGAAAACTTTAGCCGAAGATTATACGATTGTGATGAAGCGCGACCCGGCTGCAAAAAACTGGTTAGAAGTACTTTTTCTCTACCCAGGTCCTCAAGCAATAGTCTTATATCGTATAGCCAATTTGCTTCATAAGGTCGGTATTTTCTTTTTACCCCGTCTTATTTCACATCTCGCTCGCTTCTTAACAGGAATTGAAATTCATCCCGCTGCACGTATTGGCAAAGGTGTATTTATTGACCACGGTATGGGAGTAGTTATCGGCGAAACCGCAGTAGTCGGAGATTATTGCTTGCTTTATCAGGGTGTAACCCTCGGTGGAACGGGTAAGGAAAAAGGTAAACGTCATCCTACCTTGGGACGTAATGTCACTGTCGGTGCGGGTGCCAAAGTTCTTGGTAATATTAATATTGGCAGTAACGCCCGTGTTGGAGCAGTTTCAGTAGTTCTAAAAGACATACCGTCAAATTCCACAGTGGTGGGAATACCGGGTCGAATTGTTGCTCAACGAGATAAAGTAGAAATTAATTAACTAACTCATTAATTATTAATTGAATTATTTATACATCACTAAAACATCCACAAACCTTGTAGAGACGCGATATATCGCGTCTCTACATTCTTTTTCGGAGATGTCTAATGAAAAACCCTAATACGAAATCTTGAGAAGATACAAATTTGAATTTGATGAAAAGTGCATAAAAAGTGCATAAATTCAATTTTGTGATTCCTATTAAAAAACAGAAAGACAAACCTAATTTATTATCTTCGGATACTATCTGTTTTGAATTAATATATCCAAAACCACTATATATCTACTTTAGGAGTAATTATGATTTTACTAACAAGCGACACAGAAACAAAGCCTACAAAAGCCATGCGAATGGCGATCGCCAATGCAGTCGTTGGAGATGAGCAAAAAGGAGAAGACCCAACCGTTAACGAATTATTAAAGCGGACTGCTGATTTATTAGGAAAAGAAGACGCTCTTTTCTTTGCCTGTGGAACTATCTGCAACTTTGTATCAATTAAGACGCATACTCGTCCTGGTGATGTGGTGCTAGCGGAACATATGGCGCACATAATTCGGGCTGAATCGGGGGGTGCAGCAATGACTTCTGGGGTATTAATGGAAGCTATTGCTAGCGAAAGAGGGATTTTTACAGCGGATGATGTGCAACAAGCACTTGACAGAGTAGCAATAGCTCCTTACCTTTATTCTGCAAATCCACGGTTATTGTGCGTCGAGCAAACCCATAATTTTGCAGGAGGTTCGGTTTGGCAACTCGACGAACTACAGCAGGTGTGTAATTTTGCCCGTCAAAAAGGTTTAGCCACCCACATGGATGGAGCAAGACTTTTAAATGCAGTTGTTGCAACTCAAACTACAGCCAAGGATTTTGCTTCTTGTGTTGATTCTGTGTGGCTTGACTTTAGTAAAGGACTAGGGGCACCTATGGGTGCTGTCCTTGCTGGTACAAAGGAATTCATCTCTGAAGCACGTCGATATAAGCACATGTTTGGCGGCGCAATGCGTCAAGCTGGTATTATTGCAGCAGGTTGTCTTCATTCACTTGACCATCACGTTCAACGCTTACAGGAAGACCACAAAAATGCAACTTATTTGGCTCGAAGATTGAGTCAAATCGAAGGAATTAAAGTTAGAAACACTGCACCAGATACGAATATTGTTTTCTTTGATGTTTCCGGACTGGGAATCGATACAGCTATGTTCCTGAATCTTTTACAAAAGCATGGTGTGAAAATGGGAGCCGTTGGTAAATCAATTCGGGCTGTTACTCATTTAGATGTTTCCTGGACTGATATTGAGGTTGCGATTGATGCTATTTCCAAAATAGCCAGACCTTACGCAAATGTTAAAAGTAATGGCGCACAAAGCACATCGAGTGCCCAAAAAACTATACTACAGACTGCATAAATTCAGGACTTATACACAAAGGCATGATTTTGTGTTTTGCACCCTTGAAATACAGAGTTTCAAGGGTTAGCACTTAGAAATCATTTTCCCATGCCCAATCCCCAATCCCAATTATCATTGCTCGTTCATTTCTTTAAACGTAGCTAATGCTGATGGTGAGATACGGCTTAAGTAACGAAATATCCAGTATTTACAGATAGTATTTAGGATTACGGGGAATGTGGCAATAAATACAAATATTATGTCTCTTTCGGGTACAATTCCTAAATGTTCTGCAATTTCTTCGAGGAGTACTTCCCATCCGTGGGGTGAGTGGAAACCGACGAACATATCTGTTAGTAAAATAATTAAAAATGCTTTGGCACTATCGCTAAGTCCGTATATTTTATCATCGATAAATAATTGTAGTATTGCGATTTCTCTTTTGCTGGTAGCAATGATAAATGCAAATACAATTAATGATATTAAATCGGCGAATACATTGCTGATAGAACTGTTATTTTGATGATGAAATTTTTCTGCTATTTGTATCGCTTTTTGTTTTTGGTTTTGCTGTATTTCTTCTGGTGATAGAGATGGGGCTGCAAGAATTAGGCTTTCAAATCTCTGCTCTTGTTGATAAAATCTGAATTCGTGCAGAACGTTTGCTTCAACATGAGTATTTAGGAATGCATCGGTAGCAGCGTCGGTTCTGACTCGTTCTACTATTGGATAAATTAATAGCTGCTTTAGTAGTAAATATGTGAGAAAAGGTACGATTATTAAAGTGGCTAGAAACTTTAAAGAAATTCTTGTTCTTTTGCTAGCAATTTGGAAATCTTTTACAGCTTTTTCTTCTGCGCGTGGAGATAATTCTTTGACTATTTTTTGAAAACTTCTGGTAATAGAACCCGGAAATAAACCTGTTTTAACGGTCACAGGTTTGACTTTCATTTTTTCTATATCGGAATAATCTATTTCGCTGTAATTTCCCCGATTTTGCGAATCTAATTCTGAATTAGCTGTTAATCTCCGTGAAGGGAATTCTTTATCGATGGCGTATTTTGCTGTTACTTCATCGATAAATTTTAATCTATCTAAAAATGTTTTATCGTATACGGTTATTAAAGAACGACTGCTTTGAAATTCTGCCAACCTCAAGTTGATTTTTTTGAGATTTTTCTCAAGTTCTGCTTGCCAATATGATAGAACGTTGGCTGTATATTGGGTTGACTCGGAAGATATTTTTTTGCCATTAAAATGCGTATCTTCAATATCTCGAATTTTTAAAGCTGCTTCGTAAGCTATGATTAGCGCTCTTTGAGGTGTTCCTGAAAACCATTTACTCACAAAGCGCCAATTTTGTTGTAGTTTCTGAAAAAGTGATTTTTTCGGTTTAATCATACATTCTGAATCCCTTTCTCACTGATTAAATTTTAGACTGTTAATTTTGGATTTTAGATAATGGCTTTTGATTCAAAATCGACAATCTAAAATCCGTAGGGAAATGGTTAATAAGGAAGATTCATTTTATTTTCCGATAAATTACGCTTTTTTTCAGCAACTATATACTCTTGACTTGATATTTTTTGCGTGATTTGTTGGGTGTGTCTAATATACTCGTAACCTCACCCCGTCCTCCGGACACCCCTCTCCTTGTTAAGGGAGAGGGGAATGCACCGAAGTAAAACAAAACTGCTATATTCGCTTTCTTGCTAATAACATTGCCGAAATGAACGCGATAAAACCGCTGATAAATAAACCTATAAATAGAAAGAATAATATTGCATAAGCACTTCCATTGGTGTTGGCAAGATGTATTTTTTGTAATAATAAATTTGATAATCCCTCTCTGAGATACAAACCCGTAATTGCTAGTGCTAAGAAAGCTATAATTCCTAAAGGTATGGCAAGAAATAAAGCTTTAATTAAACGTACTTTTAATTCGTCTGTGCTTCGAGGAATTGCTTTTCCTACCCAAATCGCAGCGATTACACCACTAATGTAAAATACAACTGGGGTTAGTGAAATAATCGAACTTACATACCAGGTTAGATGAGGACTAGTTGAAATTGCTAGGTTATCCGCAGGAATTTTGTTAAAGTTTGCTTTCAATATGTTACCCGTGCGTTTCATCGGTAATGAAGTGGTGACTTTCCAATTTTCAGGTATTTTAATTTCTACGTCTAAACGTTTGAAAAAAGCCCAGTTTTTTGCAGGAGCTAATATATAAACAACTTGATAATCTTTATAAATTGAATAATCGTAGCTACTTGGTGCAACCACATATTTTACCTGAATCTGATGTTCTCCTTGTGGAATGGTCGGTTTGAATTTCAAAGCTGAATTTATAGACTTATTTACAAAGTACCGAATTGAACCACCACCAGATGTAGGTACTCGGGATGGTGGTTCCCAATTTGGAGGAAGTTTCGGGTTTTTAACGGTTTCTGCTGCGATTGTCTTTCCATCTAGAGTAACCTTACCAGTTTTTATACCGGGAGATACAAATAAAAGCTCTACGGGGATTTGTTCTCCATCATTACGAATCTGATAAATTGCCGTTACCGTACTTTCTCCAAAATCATTTAACGGACGCAAATCAAAATTCAGTTTTTCCCAAACAATTCCTAAATTACGGAAATCTCCCGTGGGTTCTCCTATTAAATGTTCCCCTTGCCAAGGGTTAGCCATATTCGCATTCACAGCTTCGGGAATTATTAAGCTTAATAGTACTAATAAAAAAGTTACGATATATAAAAGTCGCTTTTTTAAAGTTAAAATTCTCATGTATCAACAAGTAATATACTGATTTGATATTGCATTATATATAGCATTCCTAAATCATTTGTAATATTTTAGAAACCCGGTTTTTCCAAAAAACCGGGTTTCTGGCACTTATCTTTCTCACGACTCATCTAGGATTGTTATATAACTAATAATTAAGTGCAAACACTTACAAGAACAGATTTTAGTGGAACTATTTTAAAACATTAACTTTTTTATACAAAAACAAACATTTTTCTCTTAACCGTGTAATTACTAGTAAAATATTTCTCTTAACAATATCTTTATTAAAAAAGCTATAAAAAGAGTGATATATCTAGGCATAATCCGAAATGCTACTCATTACACTTGTAGCTGGGAAAAGTTAACACAAAAGTAGAATTTACGCTTTTATATAAAGTGGCGTTGATTTATGAAACTGGGTTTACTTGCAAGAGCGTTCAGTGGAGCTACTATAGCTTCTTTGAGTTTATTTTCTGCCGTGGTGATTAGTCATCAGCCTTCTCATGCTGGAGGTGCAACTTTTTATTGCGGTACAAGCACGTATAGGAATAAGTCTGTTCCTACAACTTTCGCTCGCACTCAAGATGGTAAAAAAGTGCCGATTGTTCGCTGGATCAGCAATTATTTTCCGCCACCGTGGACACCTAAAAAACGCTGTGGAGCAGTATCTAGCAAGTTTCAAAGGTTCTACGACCACGGTATTTTAAGATATATTACCGCCGATACTTTGAAAGGACAGCCTGTATTGTGCGCTACTCCGAGTCCAGGAATTGGCTGTACGAGCGACACTGTTTTGTTTACTCTCAAACCGGGTAGCAACCCTCAAGCGACTATACGCAGGTTATTGGATAGACGCGGATTAGCTGGAGGAATGGTACTTAATGAAAGCGCTAATTCGGTAGATGTCGATTTTGAGATGTATCTACAAAGCGGTAGCGATGAAGCGAGGAAAAAATGAATCGATTTTAGATTTTAGATTTTGGATTTTGGATTATGTCCTTACGGACACACTTCGTTAACAGAAGACGCTCCGCTAATGGATTTTGAAAACAATCATCTGTTTATGACACTAAGTTATATCGAGAGCTATTAAAATTCTGTAGAGTGAATTTAAATCTAAAATCCGTCTTGGAAAGTTTGGGTGTCGGTTTCCGTCCCCCCCCCAACTTTCCGCAAAATCCAAAATCCGAAACATCCGTTGTTCAAATCCAAAATCCAAAATCTAAAATCCAAAATAATAGATGATGCATTGTTGGCGCAGATGGAAATTTATCGGCTGTTTTAGCTGTTTATCGCTTGTGCTGTCTGTGTCGAGTTTATGCTGCACTCTTTCGGCTCAAAGCACTAATCAAAGCGCTAATTCTGGCTGTGAGGATAATACATTTTCAACTTCTCAAGCTCGACAACCATCAATTTTGTCATCACAACAACTGCACCATCGAGCGGAAATGATTTCTGTAAAGGTGATGTCTCAAGAGGTATTAGGAACGGGATTTCTGTTGAAAAAACAGGGTTGCGTTTACACGGTGGTGACGAACGCTCATGTTTTAAGAGCGGGTGAAGCTCCTTTTCGGATTCAAACTTTTGATAATCGTATTTGGAAAGCTGAAACGAAATATGTTGCTTCTGTGAAAGGTGATGATTTAGCGATTTTGCAGTTTCGTACCAGAAGTGAAATTTATACGGTTCCGTCTATTGGAGTAAATCCGGTGGTTGGTGCAGAAGTTGTTGCTGCTGGTTTTCCTTTTACTGAAGATGATTCTGGTGTAGGTAGTTTGACTTTGACTACCGGTAAGGTTTCTTTGGTTTTAGATAAAGCTTTACAGGGTGGATATCAAATCGGTTACACCAACAAGATTCATAAGGGAATGAGCGGTGGTGCTTTATTGAATCAGAACGGTGAAGTTATTGGTGTAAATGGAATGCACGCTTTTCCACTGTGGGATATTCCTTCGGTATTCGAGTCGGGTGAGGAAGCGGATAAGACTTTACATGAAAAAATTGTGCGTTTGAGTTGGGCCGTTCCGATGGAGAAGGTGGAAAGATTGGGAGACAAGGGGATGGGGAGATGGGGAGATGGGGAGATGGGGAGAAAGGGAGACAAGGAGAAGGTAATTGGTAATTCTTAACTCCTAACTGATAACTGATAACTTATAACTGATAACTGATAACTGATAACTGATAACTGATAACTGATAACTGATAACTGATAACTGATAACTGATAACTGATAACTGATAACTGATAACAATGAAGCTATTTTACGCGGTTTCTCCTGTAATTATTACTGTATCAACTATGTTGGTGCAGCCGCAGTTTGCTGTTGCTCAATCTTCTGCGGAGGTGGCTAAGATTGCTAAGGGAATTACTGTTTTAATTGATAATGAAAATTCTCCTGGAAGTGGTGTAATTATTGAGCGTTCTGGGAAGACTTATACTGTTCTTACTGCTGCTCATGTGGTGAGGGGAAGCAGCGATTACAATATTGTGACTTCTGATGGACAGCGCTACAGTTTGATTAAAAGTAATATCAAACGATTAAAAGGTGTTGATTTGGCTGTTGTTAAATTTAGCAGCAACCAAAGTTATGCTACTGCAAAAATAGGTAATTCTGATAATTCTACGGAAGGAACTACTGCTTATGTGGCTGGCTTTCCTAAGCCTACTGCGGCGGTTTCTAATGCGCTTTATACTTTTATGGATGGGCGGATTATTGCTAATGCTTCTCAGTCTTTACGGGATGGTTATTCTTTAGTTTATAGTATTGATACTTTTCCGGGAATGAGTGGTGGCCCGATATTAAATGAAAAGGGTGAATTAATCGGTGTTCACGGTCGGGGAGATACTACGGAAAATTTCAATATTTCTGATGTTAATCCCAATATTATTATCAAAACTGGTAGAAATTTAGGAATTCCGATTAGTACTTTTACAAAACAGTTTAATATAGCTAATTCAAATCTAGGAACGGTTGCTGCTAGACCAAGTAATCCCGCTGTTACTAAACCCAAGGCTGACGATTTTTATCTACAAAGTGTTGAGAAGCGAAATAAAGCTGACTTTCAAGGAGCTATCAAAGATTTAAATCAAGCTATTAAGATAAATCCTAAATATGCTTTTGCTTATTACCGTCGGGCTGAAGCTAGACAAAATACTGGAGAAGTAGATAAAGCGATTGCGGATTTACAGAAAGCTGCTGAATTGTTTTCCCAGCAAGGTAATAAGAGCGATGCTTTTAGAAGCCGAGGTTCGATGCTGATGTTGAAGAAAGATTATCCAGGAGCAATCGCGGCTTTTTCTGAAGCAATTAAACTCAATCCTAAAGATACTGATGCTTATAACGAAAGAGGAATGACTCGCGTTAATTCCGGAGATTTAAAGGGAGCGCTTGCTGATTATAACAAGAGTATATCTCTTCAACCCAGCGATGCTTATGCCTATATGGGTCGAAGTTTTACCTATTTGAAACTCCAAGACAAAATAAGTGCGATCGCCGATGTAAATCAAGCTATCAATATTGCTCCTAATTATGCGCTTCCTTATTTAGTACTTGGTGTGATTCACTATAATTTTGGGGATACACCAAAAGCAGTTACTACTTTCAATAAAGCTTCTCAATTACTAGCTGCTCAAGGAAATCAATCTTATGCACATGGTTCTCAAGCTTTAGCTTTTCAGCTATCAAATAATTATCCAGCAGCAATTAATTCATTCACAAAAGCAATTAAAGCTAATCCGAAAGATGCAGAAATGTATAGCTTGCGAGGAGATGCTTACAATAGAAATGGAAATATTCAAAAAGCATTAGCTGACCAGACTCAAGCAATTCGGATTAATCCTAATTATGCTAGTGCTTATACAAGCAGAGCCGCGATACGCTTCGCTCAACAACAAGATTCTCAGGGAGTATTAGCGGATTTAAATAATGCTTTAAGTTTAGACCCTTCTCAAGATAAAGCTTATTTTTTCCGCGCAATTATCCGCATTCAGCAAAAAGACCAACAACGAGCGTTAGCTGATATTAATAATGCAATCAAATATGTTGTTAATGATGCTGATGGCTACATGTATAAAGGAATTAAAAGTGCTTTGCAAGGAAATAAACCCGGTGCTTTAGATAACTTACAAAAGTCAGCAAATCTTTATCAATTGCGAGGAGATAAAAGCTCTTATAACGAAGTTATGAAGTTAATTAACATGATTAATTGATGAGTTCTGGATGAGAAAATATAGCACTATGCTGAGGTCAAATATTAAAGATAAAAGGTCAAAGGTTGGAGGTTTACTAACAGGACTTAAATCATGAACAAATACAATCATCTACTTTCACAACTTTTAATCGGAACATCAATTGTACTAGTTCAGCCACAGTTAGCTACAGCCCAATCTTCATCTTTGATTGCAAAACAAGCCAAACAAATTACTGTTTTAATTGACAGTAATAATAGTAAAGGTTCTGGGGTAATAATTAATAAGTCAGGTGATAACTATACGGTTTTAACCGCAGGTCACGTTGTAGGAAGGGAAGAGAAATATGAAATTATTACTTCCGATAATCAACGTCATGCTGTTAAAAGCATAAAAAAATTGCCTAATGTTGATTTAGCAGTTGTAAACTTTACTAATAATAATAGTAATAATCAAAACTACACTCCAGCTAAAATTGGGAATTCCGATATCAGCAGCGAAGGAACCACAGTTTATGTTGCTGGTTTTCCCAAACCAACAGCAGCAATTTCCGAATCGATTTACACTTTCCTGGATGGAAGAATTAGCGCTAATGCTTCTAAACCTTTACGCGAAGGCTACGCTTTAGTTTACACCATCGATACTTTACCGGGAATGAGCGGTGGCCCGGTATTGAATCAAAGAGGAGAATTAATCGGGATTCATGGAAGGGGAGATACAACTCAGAATTATCAAATATCCGAAGTTAATCCGAATATTATTATCAAAACCGGTTTTAATTTAGGGATTCCGATTAATACCTTTAAAGAGCTTTATGCTTTCAAAGATACTAATCCGAGAATAAATAAACCTTCTACTAACGTTGCTAAAAAGCCTAAAGCAGATGACTTTTACTTACGGGGTGGGAATAATTTAAAAAAGGAAAACTATCAAGCTGCTGTTACAGATTTATCTAAAGCAGTTAACTTAAAACCGAGATATGAAGTTGCTCATATGAAATTGGGAGATGCTTTTTATAAATTGAAGAGTTACAAAAAAGCCAAAGCTTCCTATGGTAAAGTATTGCAGTTGAATCCTAGAAATTCTGTTGCTTATACAAAAAGAGGAATAACTAGAAGTTTCTTAAAAGATTATCGTGGTTCTATTCGCGATTTTGATGCTTCATTAAGGATTGATAGAAGAAGTAAATATGCTGCTGCTACTTATATGGGAAGAGCAGTTATTTACATCAGATTAGGAAATAAACAAAAAGCACAAGCAGATTTACGACGAGCAAAGTATATTCTAAATCGAAATAAGAAGCGTAGAACTCGTAGAACTAACAGGTAATTATCAAAAACCCGGTTTTTAATCAAATCGGGTTTTTGATAATTAATTTTTGGAATTAAGATTTGTTTTACTACCTATCCCCTACTCCTTAATCCCTTCGCTCTAAAGATTAAAAACGTTGTAAAATATCCTTATAACTACCCTTAGAAATATTTCCTTCTGCGTGGTTTCTTTCCTCAGCAGAGATATTGTTTATTTTCTTAGAATCATAAACATTGAATTTTGCACTTACCTTACCGTTACTGTCAAAAGTAAAGACATCTCCGTTAGCTAAATAGCGAATTGCTACAACTTTACCATCGGTCGCGAACCAATAGGCTAAACCTGCACCTGCTTCGGGAGAATATTCGCTAGCATTTACAATCGTACCGTCTTTTTTACAAATTTCGTATTCGGTATATTGTCCGGATTTCTTAGTTTTTTGACAACCCTTTGTTATAGCTTCTAAAGATTTTGAAAAACTTTGAAAGGAAGTTTCATCAATGATTCTATTCCCAAAGGATTTGTTTTGTACTGTGGATGCTTTTGGTTTAGCAGATGAGTTGTTATCAAAAGCTGTAACGATGCGATTGTAGCCGTTGTATAACAATTTAGCATCTTGACGGTCTGCATTGCTAATATTTACTTTTCTAGGGTAATCAAATTTAGATTTGAGCTTACCGCTATTATCATAAAGAAAAAGTTCTTGACTATGAGGTCTTTGAACTGCAATTACTCGGTTGTCAACAAACCAGAAATCAAGACCCGCTCCTGCTTCAGAATTATATTCACTAGCTTTAACAATTTTCCCACCATTTTTACAAATTGTATATTGAGTTGTTCGAGGAGTTTTTGTACTTTTTTGACAACCTTTGATTACAGAACCTAAAGATTGTAATGCGCTATTGTAAGAAGTTTCATCAATAACCGATTTAGCTTTTTTGCTGCTTTCAATACAGTCATCGGGTATTCCGTCATTATTGTAGTCTATACGCACACCATTAGATATTCCATCACCATTACAATCAAATTTTGACCCAATTTGTTTTGCAGCTTTATTTTTTGTATTGTTTCTGGCTACGATTTTTGAGGAATTACTTGATTTACCCGTCTGAGTTGTCGTTTCTCCACTGGAGGAATCTAAATCTTGCTCTTGAGATACATTTGATTCAACTTGTTCAGTTGATTCTACTAGATTATCGTCGTTACTAGCACTAGAAGTTTGATTGCAACCAAATAATGCAAACGCTACTAAACCCAAAGACAAAAGTTTTGCGAATTTCATATTACTAGCTCTTTTATATTGTATCAATTTACGACTGATTAATCCGCGCCAAAAACATTGAAAATTTCTTTATAACCATCTTTTAAACTTCTAGCTTCTTGAAGTTGTTGGTTATTGAATTCTAGTATTCTTCTGGAATTAAGCATTTCAGGACCGAACAGTTCAAATATTGAACTGAGTTCGCCATTTGGATAATAAATGAAATATTTATTCGTAATAGAATTACCGCTGTCATCAACTTTAAAAACGGCAAGTGGTTTTCCTTCCATAAACCAATAATTAACCGAGCTAGCTGAATTATTATTGGATTTAATAGCCTTTGCAATTTTGCCATTTTTTCTCCAAAGATAATAACTAAAATTACCTTCTTTTCTTGAATTTACTTGAGAGCCTTTTTCTAAAAAATTCAACGTACTATTAACACTATCAATAGTTTCTTCTTGGATTAATGGATGTATTTTTAAATTCGCAGTAACACATTCATCTGGCATTCCATCACCATCAAAATCAACGCGAACGTCATTTTCTATTCCATCATTATCGCAAGTTGCCGAGCCGATAACTCGTCCATTACGTTTTTTTATTTTCGCGTTTAATTCTTCCAAGGTTCCGTATTTAGAAGAACTCTGTTTTTGTGCAACTTTTTTAGGTGAAGATTTTTGTTGTTGAATTACTGTTTCTAATTTTTGAGCGACTATTTGTTGTGAAGATTCTTGTGTTTGAGTTGTTTCTACTGTTTTAGCCACCCTTGGAGAAGAATTCCGCGTATTGGATATAATTGGAGCTTCGACATTTGCAGCTACTTGTTCGGGAGCAGAATTTTCTTCCTGGGGTGCAGTTTCTGCTTCTATAGGATTAATTACCTGGTTCGCGGATGGAGGTTGATTACATCCTAATAAAGTAAATAAAACCAAACTTAAATACAATAATTTTGTGTATTTCATACTATTAACACTGTTCATAAATTCCTACTTTATTAATTCATCTTCAGTCGATTGTTTTCAAGATAAAATATAAACAATGCCGAAAAATTGCTGTAAATACTTAATAAACCTGAAGAAACCTGAAGAAACCTAAAAAATATCTAACATTTTCAATCGACTTCAGATAAAACGTATCTCATACTATTTATGTATTCTATAAATTCAAAAATTGCCTACTTATGTTAACCAAACAATTTCTCAAACATAAGCGAAACATTACTGAAACTTCACAAAATACAGTTTCGTAGGTTGATTTAAGCGGTCTTCGGAGCCTGTCCTTTAAAGAGAACGATAAATCGCTGACTACGAACCTTATTACTAATTTCTTAATAATTAATCTTTTTTATACTTCTTTCTCAATTCTTCCAATTCATCATCTATTTTGCTATTTTTAGCTGATTGCTGCGTATTTTGAGAAGATGAATTTGAGTTTTTATTTTGAGATTTTTTGCCATTCATAAATATAGTCTTCATCTCCTCCAATTCATCATCTATTTGACTGGGAGAAGAAGAAACAATAGTCGGGGGAGTTGGAATTGATGGTGTTGGAACTGGTTTTACAACATTTCCAGTTTGGGAAATTAAAGTTGGTAAAGCATTCAAATCTTTTAATACTTCATCCACAGTTTGATAACGACGAGCGGGAGTTGTCGCCAACATTTTATCTAAAATATTGCCCAAGCTATCATTAATACTAGTCCCAAGATAATTTCTCCATAACCAAACATCATTATTGATATCGTATAAATCAAATGGAGATTTCCCGGTTAACAAATGAATGCAGGTAACTCCCAAACTGTAGATATCGCTGGAAAATAACGCTTTACCTCTCATCTGTTCCGGTGCTACATATTCCGGACTTCCGATGCTGGTACCCGTTTGATTCATGGAAGCTTGAGTCACTACTTTAGAAGCACCAAAATCAACTAGTACAATTTGTCCTCTGAGTTTGGCAGGGTTTTGACGACGAATAATATTTTCGGGTTTAATATCGCGGTGAATAATTTGTTTTTGATGACAAAACTGTAAAATTCTCAATAATTCATTCAAAAAGTGCTGAATTTGAGTTTCGTTATATACTCCGTTTTGCTGCAATTCCTGTCCTAAATTCAAGCCATCAATAAATTCTTGCAGCAAATATTGTCTATCATCTTGAGTAAAATACGCCAAAAGTTCGGGTATTTGTCGATGCTTCCCTAACTCTTCCAAACGCATCGCTTCATGATTAAATAATTCTATCGCTTTAGCTAAAGTGCTAGTACCCTGAGCTTGGGGATAAAACTGTTTGATGACACAAAGAGGTTGAGACGGTTTATCTTCATCCCGAGCCAAAAAAGTCCTGCTAAAACCACCTTGTCCAATCGGTTTCATCGCACGATAACGTTCTTTGAGCAGCAACTTAGAACCGCAACTCAAACAAAACTTTTCGCTACTCGTATTTTGCGGATTTAGACAGCTAGGATTTAGACAGTAACTCATTGTACTCGGTCGGCATTTAATGCTCAATATATCTCTATTGTGACGTGCTTCAGATATATTGTGTTCTCTTAAGTTTTGTCAAGAATAGAGCCAAGGTTAGAGGTTAAAGGTTGAAGGTTATTTATTATCAATGCCAAATAATTTAAATAGTGGTTTTCACTTGGATAGAAAAATAAAGAAACCTCACCCCCTTCCCCTCTCCTTATCAAGGAGAGGGGTGTCCGTAGATACAAAACTTTCCCTCTCCTTAATAAGGCTACGGTGTACACACAAGTCTTAAAATCCTATCTGGAAGCGGCTTTTAGAATCAGGCAAAAATCTCTCAAAGCATGTCATTGCGAGGAGGAACGACGACGCAATCCCAAAATTCGGCGATTACTTCGCTTCGCTCGTAATGACGATTTAACGGGGTTAAAATTCCTGAAACGTATGTAGAGAGTACTTGTGTGTACACGGTAGCCTTAATAAGGATGTCCGTAAGGACAGGGTGAGGTTATATTGAAATTAAATCACCCAATATTCACTAAATCCTTCCGACTAAAACACTCTACCTTTTCATAAACCCCAATCAAACTATCACCAATTTCAAAAAATAAACCTTCAGCTTCATCTTTGGAAAAGCTCAAACTAGGATATTTCGCAGCAAGTTGAATTGCACTCATTGCTTTTCCTTCCATACCATCAGGCAATAATCCTGTAGAACCAATGTAAAATACCAAAGGTGAAATTATATCCTGATAAACCTTCTCTGCATATTCATCTAATTTTGCTTTGATTGCGCTTAATGCTGCAATTTTTTCTTGTTTTCCTTTAATTATATTCCTCGAAACTCCCCCAACTCTTGCTAAAATCTCCCCAACCTTCCCGTTATCCTCAATCCCTAGAAAATCATCAAAAATCGGTTTCATTAATTCATCAACTTTGCTAATTTTCATTCTTGATGAAAGCGACTTTGGACGAATAGCTATATTTTCTCTCAATGTCATTTCAAAGTTAGGTTTAACAAAAATCTCTCCGGTTTCAGTATCGTAAACCTCGTATCTTCTTTCCAAGAATTTATTTGCTGAATAAAGTTTACTCAAGTTGAGAATATCTTTACTACCTATGTCGATTTTATAGCTAACTCTTGTATCAATCGCATCTTCCGCTTTAGTTGTAGGAAAGTTTAGATAAAGATTTTCGGATAAATAATGTCTTTTCAATTCATCTAACTGTTCGGGTACGAATGTATCCGATTCTTGCTTCAAGTGAGCGGAAATTATGCTCGATAGAATTCTTACTTCTGCTAGCTGATTGAATAAACCTTCAATACTACTGTATTTTCCATCTAAACTTACCAAAGGTCGATTTTCTAAATTGATTGTGTAGTCGGAACGGAAATCAAAGTTTTCTGCTGCAATTACACCTTTCTGCTTTAATAAATCAAAGGTTTTCTTGCTGCTAATTTTCACTTTCAGCGATTTGATATGTAATTCACCATCGCTCACTACTGTATAGTTGTTGTAGCTGGTCAAATCATTCGCTAATAAACCTGCAATTTCAATTATCGGTGTTTCATCTTCTGCTTTTACAAGTTTGACTTGACGAGTTACTAACATATTTATTGTGGCTGTGTTGCGGTTCATTTCAAAGCAACCCATCTCCACATAATCACCGTCATCGATATATTCTGTTTTCAGCCAAGGTTTAATTAATTGACCGTTTATATCTCTACTTCCTTTAAGTCTTTTGACACCTTTGTATTGATAATTTTCTCGCAACTGTTTCAAGTTGACGATAATACTGTGACGGTGTAATTCTAATATTTGAATCAGTTCTAATAACGAAGTTTGATTATTTTCTCGCTGAATAGATTGTGACTCCTGTATTTCTTCAGAACAAAAGATTGCTGCTTCAATATCGCGCTCAAATTTATTCAGCTGATGATTTGTCAATGCTTTTGCATGTCTTGCAATTAATTTTTCGTTAAAAGTACTGAATAAAGCATATTTAGCAAAATTAAAATTACCTTCAACTAGGTTGGCTTTCGCAAATACATAAACCGCTTGATGATTTTGTACAACTGGTATTTGCAGTTGATTAAATGTTTCTTTGCTAATTGGCTTATATTTATAGATAATTCCCGTGTCTTCCTGCTTCAAACCATCAATCTTTAATATTCCCGCTGTACATTTAATTTTCTTTGCACTCTCAGATAGAAAAACTTGGTAACTATAATCAATTGCTAACGGTTCTTCTATATTTAAAGCATTCAAAATTAATTTATCGGCAATATAATAGGCTTTTTCTTGACCTGAAAAGTTGTAAATCGCGAATTTGATTCTGTTCTCAACAATATTGCTCATACTGTTACTACCTTGAGTATTTGTAATTTAAAGGCTGATAAATTTTGTATTCCTAAAAGATGCTTGGAAAATATTCGATGCTTAGAGGATGTTTTAAAAGTCGGATTTGATAGTTTTTCTGTACTTGACTTGGCGACTGTAAGTTGCGACTACACAAGCAAAACCCACCTGCGTGGGTTAAAAACCAACTATTCCACGCAGGTGGTGAGACAAGGAAAGGGGTGTCGGTTTCCGTCCCCCAAAAAGCACGTTAGCGGAGCGTGCCCGGAAGGCAGAGATACCCGGAAAACGTCCTCTTAGAACCATTACCACACCAATTAAGTCCATACCCGCGCTACTTAGGGCAATGAACTTTTACACCTGTGTCTAAGTCCCGGATACAAGTCTCTCATATCTCTATAGTACACATGAACTACCGCACTGTCAACTCGCTTGAATTCAGGTAATTCTCGAAATCTGGCGTTGCTGAATATTTCAAACAATGATTTTATGGTTTATTGCGTAGCTTTTATCACCTGTTATTTTAGTATTATATGACTAAATTTCAACCATCTATAAACCTAACTTGCAAATTTTGATTGCTCTATGTTGTTTTATAAAAACTCAGTATACAGCTAATTATTTCCGCTTCTTTGCCTATAACAATAAACAACTATAATCTTATATAATTATTTTATTATTTCGATATTATACTAAGTATTCTATTCGCTTTACATTTCTTTACTTGAGCGAATGAGGCTTAAAGTTGCTGTTAAAGAGATTGACAGTCTTGCCTAACTTATATTTAGCAACAACGATAAAAATCTTCTATCGGAAGTATGATTAACACTTACTAAGAAGACTGTCTTAAGAGTGGTATTGTCAACATAAAAAAATTATAAAATTTGCTCAAAAGATTGATGTGACTGTTGACTTCTTTGTACTAAAACTATATCAGGAAGAAAAAAGGGAACATATCTAGCGATAATATCCAGTTTAATTAGCCAGCAATAGTTTGGTTTAATCTAATTAAATACTTCTGTAATATTGGAGGAAACACAATGAATTTTACTCGTCTTAAACTAAATAACTTACGTCCACTTCGTTTTGCATTTGCAACATTAATGTGTGCAATGCTGTTATTGTCTTCTGCGCTTCCTGCTGCTGCAATTGGCGCTTCTAAAAGTTCTCCCGATAAAGGAGCAGCACAGTTAAACGAGATTGTAGACAAAACTCAAGAATTAACAGAAAATAACGCTCCTTCAAAGAAAAGAGTAATCAGAGAATCCAATAAAGGATTAAATGAAGTTCAAGGAGCTGCTGCTGCTGACAAAATGAACCGTCCATCCAACAGCCAAGATGCTGTAACTGTGGAAGATAAGGTGGAAGGTTTTCTTGAAAAGATTACAGGTGATAAGTAGTCTGATAAATATTAATTCACCCGAATGCTTTGAGATATAGGGGATAATCCAGTTTTCTTTGTATTTCTTTATAAATAAAAATTTTGGTCAAGTGTATATTTTGCTTGACCAAAATTTTTATATGTACATAGATTGAAGCTATAGCATTAAAATGCCAAAATTTAATTCACCTATAGGTATAAATTATATTTACATCGTAAGAATGGTTATAAATTATGAATATTTTTTGTAGTATAAAGTTTGTCAATAAAAATTTTATAATGTCTGGTCTTGAGCATGAGTAAAGCAATATTTTCTAAGACTGATAGCGTTCATATATGACGCGATATAGTACGAGATTACTTAATATTGGCAGAGGATGTTTTATAAGTATCCGGCGCTTTATTACCGCTACGACACAGGCAAATTCTACCTCCATGGAATAGTTAGTTTTTAGCCCACGCAGGTGTGTTTTGTTTGTGTAACCGCAACTGACAGTCGGCAAGTCAAGTATAAAGAAACTATCAAATCCGACTTTTAAAACATCCTCTAAGAATAAAGCAGTTGAATAGGTGGGAATAAAAGGAAGATGAAAAAATATTGATTACTTAATTGACTATTTATTAATCCTTGTATAGTAAGTTGTTCGGCTATTTTGAAGTATACTTCGGCATATTAACTACTGAAAAACGAATATTGAATTATCAATATTGATAATTATTGCGATTATACTCCATAAAAAGAGTTAGGTATTTATCTTCAAAATCTACCCTAACATTCCCACTTACGATTGATTTTTCCTAACAGTAAATATGTTCAAATTGAGAAAGAGTTAAAGAACAGAGAAAATCAATTATGCGTAGTATTAATATTGGTCTAACCGAAGAACAACGTAAAGGTGTTTGCGAACTTTTGAATAACGATTTAGCAGACGCTTACTTATTATTAGTTAAAACCAAGAAATACCATTGGGATGTTGTCGGACCTCAATTCCGTAGCTTACATACTCTATGGGAAGAACACTATCAAACTTTGACCATGAACATAGACTCTATAGCAGAGCGCGTTCGTGCTTTAGGTGGTTTTCCTGTAGGTACCATGGAAGGATTTTTAAAGCTAGCTTCTCTGAAAGAAAATCCAGAAACTCTACCTTTAGCAACTCAAATGGTTTCTAGTTTGGTAGATGACCACGAGCAAGTTATCCGCAATTTACGCCAGCATATCGATGCTTGTGGTGATAAATTCCATGACGAAGGAACTGCTGATTTCCTTACCGGATTAATGGAAGGACATGAAGAAATGGCTTGGATGTTACGCTCCTTTATTGAAGGAGAATCTCTACAAGCTGATGGTCAAGGACCTGCAAAAGCTGCTGTAGGTGTTAACTAGAGAATAACTTTAGATTTTAGATTATAAATGCTTTCAAGCAAGAACGTTTCAGCTATGGAAATAATCTAGCATTCGTTATTCAAATGAAGTTTGTGGCTTGTCATGTCATAAATTGCCTAAGTCCTCAAACTTATTTACGGTGAGAATCTAAAATCGTAAATCCAAAATTATTTGACTCATATTATTGATGAATTGCATTTAAGACAGGGGAATCAAAATGTCCGACTATAAAGCAGAACGTACTGTTTCAGCAGTATTTAAAGAGCAAGAACAAGTAGATAGCGTCATCCGTCGTTTATTAGATAGAAATGTATCCCGCGACCACATTTCGGTTATGGGTAACAATTTTCAATCTGAAACCAGAATCTCAGGTTTTATTAGTAAGAAAGATGTAATTTTCGGTGGATTGAGATCCGGTGCTATTTTTGGTTCTTTATTCGGTTCTTTATTAGGTTTACTCTCTGGTGTTGGTGTACTCTTCATTCCTTTTGTAGGTCCTGTTGTCGCAGCAGGTCCCATCGGTGGAGCGCTTTTAGGTGCTGCTAGCGGTGCATTAGCAGGAAGTGCTGGTGCGGGTTTAGCCTCAGTTTTGGTAACTTTAGGAATGCCTAAAGAGAAAGCTGCTATTTACGAAACTCGCTTGAAAGCTGGAGAGTTTATCGTTATGGCTGAAGTACCTACGGATAAAACCGGAGAAATTTCCCTGCTGATGGAAAGCGCTGGTGGTGAAGAAGTTCATGCTAGCGAAGCAGCTTTACCTCGTGCTTGTCCCGGTAAGTGTAATAGCGCGGAGGACTTAGCACCTGAAGTACGTTCTCACCTGTCGGAAGATGCTCAAAAAACTTTCATTGAACGCTACAACAATGTTTTAGATGAATTAAACGATGAAAGTAAAGCAGAAGAAGCTGCTTGGAATGCAGTTCATGAAAAATATGAGGAAGATGAAAACGGATTCTGGTCTAAGCAAAAGGTAAATGCTTAAAAATATTAGGGATAGAGTACAGAATGCGATTCAACTAATCACTTTCTACTTTATCCTTAATCTTTTCAAGGTTCATCAATTTTTGAGGGTAATTTATAGTTTTCAATACTAGGTATAGTAGTCAATGCGCTTGCGTAAGTCCTAGTCAAAAATATAAATTGAAAGTATGAAATAATAATAATACTTTGTACTTCATATTTTATTTTTTTAATAGTTTTTGAATAGATTTTTCCTATTACTTTATCAAGTATAGAACTAAATATTTGCCTCGAACCTAAATCAGTAAAAAATTCTAATTAAAAAATATAATCATTCAGAACTGAAAATGACTCAAAGTAAAGAATTTCGACCAACTCCAGAAGATATCCCAGGACAACAACTAGATTATCCTGCCAAGCAAGCGGATATGATACCGCAGCCAGATAGCGATTTATCTAATTACCGAGCGGCTGGTAAACTGCAAGGCAAAGTGGCTTTGATTACAGGTGGTGATTCTGGAATCGGTAGGGCTATTGCTATTGCTTATGCAATGGAAGGTGCGGATGTCGCGATTATCTACAATCAAAATGACGAAGATGCCGAAATCACTCGTGAAGCTGTAGAGAAAAGGCAGCAAAATTGTTTAATTATTAAGGCAGATGTCCGCGACTTTGCAGCCTGTAGTCAAGCAGTTGAACAAACAGTAAATAAATATGGCAAGCTAAATATTTTAGTTAACAATGCTGCTTACCAGATGGTTCAAGAAAGTTTCGAGGATTTAAGTATCGAGCAATTTCAATACACTATCGAAACTAATGTTTACGGCTATTTTTACATGGTAAAGGCAGCGCTACCTCATCTTCAAGAAGGCGATGCAATTATTAATACAGGGAGTATAGTTGGCAAAATTGGTAAAGAGTTTTTGATTGATTATTCTACTAGTAAAGGTGCGGTTCATACTTTTACTAAATCACTAGCGTTAAATTTAGCCGAACGCAAAATTAAGGTCAATGCTGTAGTTCCCGGTCCCGTATGGACACCAAATATTCCAGCAACTATGCCCAAAGAAATGGTCGAAAACTTTGATAAAGATTCGGCTTTTAAGCGAGCCGGACAGCCAGAAGAACTTGCTCCAGCTTACGTATTTTTAGCATCCCAAGATAGCAGTTTTATTACTGGAGCCTTAGTTGATGTAACTGGCGGACAACTTTCTAGTTAAAGGTTGGGTTGTTACTTGATTAAAAACGTGCCTTCATGATGCAGCTATTTGGCAATTATGAAGGTAAAAAATATAGTTATCGCCTCCAGGACTAATAATCAATAATTAATAACTAATAAAGTATCAAGTAAATGTATAAATATTGCGACATAATTATAGCAGGGGTTGGTGTGGTCGGTAATAATCAAGCAGAACAACTGCATAAAGCATATGGAAAACTAAAAACAAACTCTAGTAAAACCGTAAATAAAACAATTTGTCCGATAAATTTATCAATTGAAGATATAAAATCATTTGGTCACGTTCGCTTAACTGATAATTATAGATGGGTACCATCAAGTATTATAAAAGTTCTTGCGAATCATTCTGTAGATTGTTGTATGCAAAGCGATGACTTACCGAATGTTGAAAATCGTGTCGAAATAGCAAAAAAAAATAAAATAAAAGTTTATTATCGTCTAAATAATCAAGAAGCGACCGCGCCACTGACAACATCAATTTGAAAAGATGTTCCGAAAAGCTTAGTTGCTACTTCTAAAGGCGCACAACTATCCCACTAAAAACGATGAATCATCAAGGAGGAACTTGCTGATTTATAAGTAACTCAATAGTTGATGCTCTTGATTTAAATTGTGGTACCCACGATATAAATAAACTTTATGTGGTAGATTCAAGTTTCCTCCCTTCAATTGGGGTAATGAATCCGACATTAACAAAAGTTGCTAATGCTATATTATCTACCCGAGCATCTCAAACAAAAATTAAATATAAGTTTTGAGGATGAACAACACAATGAGTAAAACAAAAAAAGTTTCATTCTCGAAATACACCCTACAGCGGTGAACCCAAGCAAAACGAAGTTGAAGCCTTCAGGAGTTTTTGATTAACATGCAACCAGTAATTGATAGGGGACAAGACAGCGCATCCGCCGCTCAAAGGCTAAATACAGATACAGTACGTGCTTTTTTAGTTCAAATTGGCCGCGTACCATTACTAACTCGTGAAGAAGAAATCTTTTATGCTCAACGAGTTAAACAGTTAACGCAATTACTGCAAATCAAAGAAGATTTAACAGAAAAATTAGATTCAGAACCACCATTTTCTGCATGGTCTGATGCCGCACAAATGTCAGAATCTCAACTGCAAGAAACCCTTGACCAAGGAGAGATTGCTCGACAAAAAATGATTGAAGCCAACTTACGTTTAGTTGTGGCGATCGCCAAAAAATATCAGCATCGGAATTTAGAGTTTGTTGATTTAATTCAGGAAGGAACTTTAGGCTTACAAAGAGGAGTAGAAAAGTTCGACCCCGACAAAGGATATAAATTTTCTACTTACGCTTACTGGTGGATTAGACAAGCAATTACAAGAGCTTTAGACCAAAAAAGTCGCTCCATCCGTTTACCGATTCACGTATGTCAAACTCTGAAAAAAATTAAAAAAGCCCGTCGGGATTTAACTCAAGACCTAGGACGTACCCCGACAATGAAGGAGATTGCTTCTCAAGTATCTCTAAAACCTTCTCAAATTCAAGATTATCTACATATGTCTCGTCAACCCGTATCCTTAGATTTGCGAGTTGGTGAAGGACAAGACACTGAACTGCAAGACTTACTCGAAGACACAAGTTCTTCCATTGATGATTATGTTAACAGTCAGTCACTAAAAGAATGTCTTAATGAAATGCTCGTTGAATTAACACCCCAACAGCGAGAAGTAGTCAACCTACATTTCGGTTTAAAAGACGGACGAGAATTAACATTAACAGAAGTTGCTAAACGTATGGATATTTCTCATACAAGAGTCCGACAGCTACAGCGTCAAGCAATCGCTCGCTTACGTCGTAAGAAAATGAAAGTAAAAAGTTTTATTGCGAGTTAGAAATTAGGGAATAGTTAGGAGTTAGGAGTTAGGAGTTAAGAGTTTAGAAATTACCTTAACTATCATATTTTCTTCGTAGGGTGCTGTGACACCAAACAATTCTGAACGTAGTAATAATATTGTTATTGTCACGCACCAGTCGGAATTTTGTACTAGTTATTTTCTCCTTGTCTCCTCTTCTCCTTGTCCCCTTTTCTCCCTATCTAAAAAAAAGAGCAATGTTAAAACCTTGGATGATAATCGGAGCCGTAACATTTATAGTGGCTCTTGGAAGTAGTGTAATTAGACCCAAAGATGTCAAATGGTTTAACCGATTGCAAAGACCAAGTTGGTTGACATTTGAAAAATTGATTCCAGTTATCTGGACGATAATTTTTATTTGCGGTGCATGGTCGGCTTATATAGTTTGGGAACGCGACCCCGGTAGTTCTCAAACTTGGTATTTAATGGGTTCCTATCTATTGCTTGAAATAGTTGTTGTTGCTTTTACTCCGGTTTCCTTCTGGCTGCAAAGCATGAAAGCAGGAGCAATTGTAGGAGGAATCGGATTTGTTATCGGATTAATTTTGACTATCTGTGTTTTACCAGTATCCCTTTGGGCTGCTTTATTATTAGTACCCTATTTAATTTGGAGTCCTATTGGTACTTATACCGCTTGGGAAATATATAAGTTGAATCGGTGAGCAGTTAACAGTTTAGAAACTAATGTGTTTTTAAGTAAACAATTAGTTATTATATACATGAAAAACCATTCTCAATAACTATCTTATTTTTTTAATTCATATTATTATAAGTATCATAATTCACAAAAATATTATCGTAGTGGGAGCATCTTGCTCCCTATTTTTTGAGAGCCAGAAATCAACAACTAACAACTCATAATTAACCACTAACTATTAACCACTGTTCATGATAATTTTACAAGCACCATCACCATCACCTTCACCAGTAGATGCAAAAGAGGAAATAACTTCGGCTTGGGATAGGACACTAGATTTATATCAGAATACTATTAATAGATTGCCAAGTATTATCTTGGCAATTGTTGTTTTTATTATCTTTTTCTTCCTTGCTAGAGGTATTAAAATAGCAATCAGACGATTGACGCGCCATCGTCGTAATGCTCGCAGTTTAGGAATGGTTTTGGGTCGCTTGGCTCAAGGTATAGTTATATTAATTGGTGCATTTATAGCGTTAACGATTGTTATTCCTTCGTTTAAGATTGGTGATTTAGTGCAGCTATTTGGAATCAGTGGTGTTGCAATTGGTTTTGCTTTCCGCGATATTCTCCAAAACTTTCTTGCTGGAATTCTAATTTTACTTACCGAACCCTTTGAAATTAACGACCAAATTGTATTTAAAAATTTTGAAGGAACTGTAGAAAATATTGAAACGCGAGCGACTACCATTAGAACTTATGATGGTCGTCGAATTGTGATTCCTAATGCTGAATTATTTACTAATTCCGTCACTGTTAATACTGCTTTTGAAAACCGACGCATACAATATGATTTTGGTATCGGCTATGGGGATGATATTGAGCAAGCAAAACAGTTAATTTTAGAAGCGATAAGAGAAACTGAAGGTGTTCTAAGCGACCCCCCACCAGATGCAATTGTTGTAGATTTAGCTGACTTTACCGTTAATATTCGCGGGAGGTGGTGGATTAATCCTCCCCGTCGGGCTGATGCTTTGGATTTCCGCGATAGAGTACTCAGTGCAGTTAAAAATAAATTAACTTCTAACGGTATAGATATGCCATTCCCAACTCAACAAATCTTGTTCCACGACCAAACAGAAGAGACAGACGGGGACAGAAACCGTCAGCGAGAGGGATGGCCGGGTTATGGCAAAGTTCCCAATAGTCGCAGCATTGGGGGTTCTTTAAGCCGACTTATTAAAAATCAATCTCAAAGCAGAAGTGAAGATGGTAATAGTAGCAATGCTTCGACTATTGACAATTAACAAGCAATGAAAAATATCAGACTGGGTAAACTGTGGGATTCCCTAAATTCCAGCTACTGGTTTGTACCTACGGTGATGGCAATTATGTCTACCGTGCTAGCGTTTAGTTTACTCAGATTGGATAGACTCAGTTACTACGGGCCGCTGATAAAATGGGGCTGGATTTATACGGGTAGTGCTGATGGGGCACGCGGTGTACTTTCAACAGTTGCAGGTTCGACGATTGGTATTACTGCAACTGCTTTTTCTATCACCATCGTGGCTCTTCAGCTTGCTTCTTCAAATTTCGGTCCGAGAATATTGCGTAATTTTATGCAAGATGTAGGGAATAAAGTAGTACTTGGTACCTTTATTAGTACTTTTGTTTATTCCTTATTAATATTGCGAGCAATTTATGGAAGTGCTGATGATAGAAACCAATTTGTACCCCATCTTTCGGTAACGGTAGGAATTATTTTGGCCATAATTTGTACCGGAGTGCTGATTTACTTTATTCATCATGCATCTACTATTATTCAGGTTTCCTATGTAATTTCTCAAATTAGTCAAGAATTAGATGACGCTATAGAAAGATTATTTCCCCAAAAAATTGGATATAGCGAACCCGACCATAAGCATTCGGAAGCAGAAATTCCAGAAGATTTTGACAAGGAAGCTTTTCCCATCAAAAGCTCAAGTAAAGGTTACGTCCAAGCAATTGATGACGACAAATTGATGGATATAGCTTGTAAATATAACTTGCTGGTGAAAATTTTCACCAAACCGGGAAAATTCGTGCTGAAAGGAGGTCACACCGTCAAAATACTTGCGATGGATGATAATAACAAAACTCTTCCTTTTGAGGAAATCCAAAAGCAAATTCACCAAGCATTTATTGTCGGTAGAGAGCGTAACGAACAACAAGACGTAGAATTCCCGATAAATCAACTTGTGGAAATAGCATTACGTGCTTTATCACCGAGTCTTAACGACCCCTTCACCGCTATTCGCTGCATAGACCACTTAGGTGCAGGACTTTCCCGTTTAGTTCAAACTAATTTTCCTTCCCCCTATCGTTACGATGGATTTGAAAATCTTCGTGTAATTGCTCATCCGGTAACATTTTCAGGACTAACCGATGTTGCTTTCAATCAAATTCGTCAAAATTGTTCCAGCGATGCAGCAGTAACCGTTCGTTTATTAGAATCAATTGCTGTAATTGCCGAGTATACAGAAAAATCCGCAGATAAAAAAGCTCTACGTCGTCATGCAGATTTGGTATTGAAAGGTAGTCGTCAAGGTTTATCTTTCGACGAAGATATCAAAGATGTTGAACAAAAATATGCAGAAGTTTTGAAAGCAAACGGTAGAAAGTGAAAGTTAGGACTTCGGAATTGGCATTTCTACTCCCTATAAGTATATGAAATAATACCTACGAAGTATATCTTCAGCTAGGTGTTTTTAACTGTTATCAATAATTATAATTTTGTAAAAGATAATCTTTCCTCACAACTTCCTCAAATTATTAACCTATAAATGAAGCAAAATCATTTAATTGGATTTAGCTGAATAATTTAGAACTTGTTAAAGAGAATATACTGCAAAAACTTAGCAGCTCGCTTATTTTCATACCAACAGTTTGATTAAAAATAGCTTAACATTCCGTAAACCTATTAGCTTATAAGCATGTTTTCGACCTTATTTTGTTACTAAGTGTTAAGCTTTTTTTTACAAAATAATTAAGAAAAATCGGTATGATATTGCTCCCTGGTAATATTTTAAGCAATCTGTCGCCTTAGCAGTACGAATACACAAAATTAAAATTACTTGTCAAATTAGGTATAGCTCGGATACGATAATTTACTGAACCAGGGTCATGACGATATACATCGGTAATACGAAGAAAAAATTACCATCTTTAAAAAAGGATACCAAAATGAATTCAACTGCTTTGAATTACGTTGAAGAAAAAATAGTTTCAATTGAACTTGATTCTGTCCGTTTGCAAGCAGAAATAGTTTTACCATTAGCTTGCCAAGGAATGGTGGTATTTGTACATAGTAGTGGAGTTGGTAGTTATAGCACTCGAAATCGTTATTTAGCTCATTTATTGAGAAAAACAGCAGGGGTTGCCACCGTACAAATCGATTTATTAACTCCACAAGAAGAAGCAATTGATTTACGTAGCAAACATTGTAGTAGTAACGTTCAATTCCTGGTCAAAAGATTAACTGCTGCCACAAACTGGCTGCTTGATTACCCCCTTACCAGTCATTTAAAAATTGGTTATTTCGGAGAACAAACCGGTGCAGATGCAGCCTTACTTGCAGCAGCAGAAAACAAATCAGCAGTAGGTGCTGTAGTTTCTTGCAGCGGAAAAAATTGTTTAACACAGGATGCTTTATCTAGGCTACAAACACCCAGCTTATTAATTGTTGGTGAAAACGATTTACCAGCAATTACAACAAATCAAGATGCAGTTGAACAAATTCAAATTACTGACAAAGAATTAAAAATCATTCCAAACGTAGGTCGTCAATTTAAAGAAACTGGTGCAATAGAAGAAATTGCTCGTTTAGCTAGTCATTGGTTTAAACAGTATTTATCATCTGTCTCATATCCCCAAAGCGGTGCAAATGTCTACAAGTCGTTGTATAGAGATAGAGCTAACACTCAAATAAATCAGCAAATTACAACAATAAAATAATTTTTCCCACGATAAAAATCTCTTCAATCCTCCTTTTTTTAGGGGGAATTTTTATGGGTAATGGGTAAGAAGTAAGAAGTAAGAAGTAAGAAGTAATGAGTAATGAGTAATGGGTAGCGAGTGGAAAATAGACTATTTTTTCATAGAAAATAAGACCGTAATTGATAATTGATTACTACTTGCTACTTACTACTTGCTACTTACTACTTACTACTTGCTACTTACTACTTCCTACTTACTACTTGCTACTCCTAACTTATTGCTCATACCAACCTTTGTAACCAGTAACTAATCGACTACCGTCTTTAAATACGTGAATTTCAATTTGGTCGCTAGCCCAACTAATTTTGTCTTGAAAGTCTGGATTAAATATACGTACCCGCTGATTGCTGGATGATACGGGTGAATCTGGAGAATTTATTGCTAAAGATTCTATAAAAGGGCCATCTATTAAAATATCTAACTGTTCTAACAACTCTTTAGAACCTGCTGGTGCTTGTTCCGATTGCAGCTTTTCTAAAGTAAACCCGGTAAAAGCCATTACGTTTAGTCCTTTCTCTTTGACTTTACGGGCTAAAACAGCCAATTCGGTCGCTTGCCAAAAAGGTTCTCCTCCCGAAAATGTCAGACCTTTATTACCCGGTTTACTAAGAATTTTCTCAGCCAGTGAATCAACCGATTCAAGTCGATTAACTTCAAATGACCAAGATTGCGGATTAAAACAACCCCCACATTCTCGTTTGCAACCTTGTACCCAAACAACAGCCCGACTCCCAGGACCATTTACTTCTGACTCATCAACGTAACCCATGATATTTAAATAGCCAGAGGGAACGTTTATAGCAGAAGGATATGGGTTAGTTGACTTTATTTCCATTTTTTGCCTCTTGTAGCCATCAATTTAATAATGACGGTTTTGAATAGGAGAGCGCATCCGCAAAGTCTACTTTATAGGATGTTATTGATAAGTTAAGTAATACAGCAAGTAGAAAGTTAGGAGTCAAGAGTTAGGAGTTAGGAGTTAGGAGTTAAGAGTTAAGAGTAGTAAATAAATTATCAACTTCTGGTAACTTTTCATTTCCAGTTCGCTACCAATTACCCATTACTTTTTACTTCCTACTTTTTACTTCCTACTTACTACTTCCTTCCATAGTGACCTGTGTCACTGTCGCATAGTGATTTCAGCTGGTAGCGTAGAAAACTAAGTTTAATGTTTTTTTGTACGTCAGCAATGAAAAGTGATTCGCACGAACTTTTCGGTGGGGAAAATATCTTAATCGTTGATGATACCTTGGAAAGTCTTCAAAGTTTATCTGCTACTTTATCTGAAAACGGATATACTGTGCAGTCTGCAATATCTGGCTCAAAGGCTTTAATCGCTGCACGGTTAACTCGACCTAATTTAATTTTGTTAGATATTAAAATGCCAGATATTGATGGTTATGAAGTCTGTAAAAAACTTAAAGAATCTGCAAAAACTTCTGATATCCCGATAATCTTTTTGAGTTGTTTAAATAATGTCTCTGAAAAAATTAAAGCTTTTAAAGTCGGTGGCGCGGATTATATAACTAAACCATTTCAAATTGAGGAAGTATTAGCAAGAGTCAAACATCAAGTGACTATTCAAAAATTGACTCGACAAATAAAAGAACAAAATCAACAGCTTAAAAATGAAGCTGAAGAACGACGTAAAGCTGAACGAGATGCAGTCGCAGCATCTCAAGCCAAAACCCTTTTTTTTGCAAATATGAGTCATGAATTACGGACTCCTTTAAATGCAATTATCGGTTTTTCTAAACTAATGAGCGATAACTCTGTATTAAATGCCGAACAGCAAGAAAATATCAATATTATCAACCGCAGTGCAGAAAATTTACTGGCATTCGTTAATGATGTTTTAAAGTTCTCCAAAATTGAGCTAGGAGCTATTGACTTAGATAACAGAGGCTTCGATTTATATCATTTGCTAGATAATATTAAAGAAATGTTTCTGCTTGAGCTAAAGCAAACAAATCTTAAGTTAAATTTTATAGTTGCTCCTAATGTTCCTGGATATATTTACACTGATGAAAAAAAATTACGCAGTTGTTTGTGCAATCTTATCGGTAATGCTATCAAGTTTACTCCTCAAGGGACTGTTGTTTTGCGAGTTAGTTTTTCTGAAGGGGAAGAAAAGCATGTTGATTTTTCTTCATCACCTCGTCTTATTTTTCAAGTTGAAGATACCGGATGTGGTATTTCATTCGATGAATTAGACGATTTATTTGATGCTTTTGCACAAGCTGATGCAGGACGAAAATCTTTACAAGGAACTGGTTTAGGCTTAACTATTACTCGTAATTTTATCCGCATGATGGGAGGAGAAATCGAGGTAGAAAGTATTCTAGGTAAAGGCTCTATTTTTTCTTTCTATATAGTACTTGATATTTCAAAAAATCTTGATAGCCAATTAACTAATTCTCGCGTTACTTATACTAGAGCCAGCGATTTAAATAATGAAGTATGTCATGCTTCGTTACTTGAAGATTTAATGACAATGCCTCACGCTTGGGTATTAAGCTTAAACCAAGCCGCAAATGAAGTTGATGAAGACTTATTGCAGACTATTTTAGCAGAATTACCAGAAAATAAAGCCTCTTTATCTGATAGCTTAACTGCGTTAGTTAAAGATTTTCGTTTAGATATAATCGTTGATTTGACTAAACAAATTCTAGAGAGAAAAAGTAGGGTCGGGGGTTAGTGAATAATCATTTAAAAATTACTTAATATTTATCAACATTATCATTTTTATTGATTTGTAAATTACTAAATAAATAAAGCTATATCATAAAGTATAGCTAAGTCGCAAAATATTATTCCTGCTTTATTATTCAAATTCTTATTCCAACCCTAATCTGCTTAATTACTATAAATAATTGATTGCTAATGGTTGTTCTATGAATAAAAATACCAAAATTCTTATTGTTGATGATAGACCTGATAATTTACATTTTTTATCAAATATTCTGTCCGGTCGAGGTTACAAAGTTCAAAGAGCGGTTACAGGAAAGTTAGCTATTAATGCTGCATTGGCTTCTCCTCCGGATTTAATTTTACTCGATGTTGTGATGCCGGATATAGATGGCTATAATGTTTGCCAGCATCTAAAAGCCAATCAAGTGACTCAGGATATTCCAATTATCTTTCTCAGTGTAATTGATGAAGTTTCTGAAAAAGTCAAAGCTTTTAATTTGGGTGCATTTGATTATATTACTAAACCTTTACAGGCTGAAGAAGTTTTAGCTAGGGTCGAAAATCAACTCACTATTCAAAAATTACAAACAAAGTTAAAAGAACAAAACTATAAACTACAAAAAACTGCATCTCAGTTAAATATCCGGAATCAACAATATAAATCTCGCGAAGGTTATTTAAGCGCTTTGGTAGAAATTCAACGTATTTTGTTGGATTTTGATGGTAGCGATGATTGTTACTCGCAGATTGTTAATAGTTTGGGGATTGCATCTAAAACTAGTTGTGTGTGTATTGTAGAAAATAATCGTCCTCCAATCGGATGGTGTAATACAAATTTTGATATAGATGAAATTAAAAATATAAGTAATTGTTGCGGAGAGCTTTTTCCTCGTTGGAAACAGTTACTTGTGAAGGGTAATTTTATTTCAAGCTTGGTTGCAGATTTACCAGAAGAAGAACGCTCAATACTCTCCTCGCAGGGTGCTCAAGCAATTTTAATTTTACCTATTATCATAAAGGATAATTTTTTTGGTTTTATTCGTTTTGAAAATCGCTCTAAAGCCATAACTTGGCAAGAATGGGAAATCCAACTTTTACTATCTGCTGCTTGTGCTATTTCTTCAGCTAAAGAACGTTTACAATTTGAAGTAAAACTGCAACAAGAACTTTATAAAAGTCAATTATTAAAGGAAATTTCTGATAAAATTAGGGCTGAATTTGATGCGGAATCTATTTTAAAGACTGCTATTAACCAGATTGGTGCAGTCCTGAATGTCAGTCGGGGAGTAATTATTAGTTATACATCTTCACCGGTACTAACAGTTACTGCCTTTTGCGAGTATCTTGCTTCTGGATATAGTTCAACTGTGGAAAAGGAAACTAAGAAAATTCCTCCATTAGATAATCCTTATTTCAAATTGGTGTTGAGTCAAGATGAAGCTTTTGCTACTGATGATGTAGAAAAAGAACCACTATTAGAATATGCTCTTGCTAAATGTCGTAGATTCAACATTAAATCGATGTTGGCAATACGGACTTCTTACAAAGGTGAAGCAAACGGTATTATCTGTCTCCATCAAGCTGATTCCAAACGTAACTGGACTCCTGCTGAAGTCGATTTTTTAGAATCTATTGCTGCTCAGTTGGGAATTGCTTTAGCTCAAGCTCAAATATTACAGCAAGAAAGTCTTGCACGAAAAAGACTTCAAGAAGAAGTTAATAATCGTTTGGAAACAGAAGCAGCTTTAAAGAAAAGTGAAAATCAGTATCGCTTGTTAGTTGAAACATCTCAAGATATTATTTGGTCAACCGACACCAAAGGATGTATTACTTTTGTGAATTCGGCTGTAAAAAAGGTTTTAGGCTACGAACCGGATGAATTAATCAACCATCCTTTTATCGATTTTATCTTACCTTCGCTAGTTGTCAGGGAATCATCGGATTTTGAAAAGGTTTTAAATGGTGAAGCAATTTATAAAAAGGAAACTATTTATTTAAATAAATGGGGTGATTCGGTTGATTTGTGTTATAGCTCTATGCCTTTGTACGATGACCAAGGTAATGTTACTAAAATAATTAGTACTTTAGATGATATTACAGAAACAAAAAGAGTACAGCAAGCGTTATTAACAAGTGCTTTTAAGTTACGTAATAATAACTTGGTATTAACTCAATTAGCTAGAAATCCGGCGATTTATAATGGTGATTTAACTGCTGCTTTAAAGAAGATAACCCAAGCTGCTGCAAGCAATATTGAAGTAGAAAGAGCTAGCTTTTGGCTGTATGAAGAGAACAATTCGATTATTCGCTGCGTTAATTTATTTGAATTTAGTCCTAATTTTCATGTTGAAGGAATTTCCATAAGAGTTGCTGATTATCCGGTTTTCTTTGAATTTTTGAATGCTGATGAAATTATTGCTACTAATAATCCTTTTGTTGATTTGAGAACCCGAGATTTAAGGGAAATTTATCTCCAACCTTATAATATTAGTTCTTTGTTTTGCGTTCCCGTGCGTTTATCGGGCATTACTGCTGGGATGTTATGTTTAGAAGCGGTAGAAAATGCTCACTGTTGGACGCAGGAAGACTTAAATTTTGGACGTGCTTTAGGTAACTTAATTTCTTTGACTTTAGAAGCGCAAAATAGGAAAACAGCGGAAGCTGCAAGAGGTTTGAGCGAGCAGAAACTAGCCTCAGCATTTCGTTCTAGTCCTGACCCAATTGCTTTAAGTACTTTTCCAGATTTTACTTATATAGAAGTTAACGATAGTTATTGCAATTTTTTTGATTGTACCCGAGAGCAAGTAATTGGTCGGAAGGCTTCAGAGCTAGGAATATGGGATAATTTAGAACAATGTAATAATTTGGATAATTTGTTAGTTTCGAGCGGGAAAATTTCTAATCAAGAAGTAGATTTTTACACTGCTAATGGAGAAGTTAGAACAACTTTATTAAGTGCGGAATTAATCGAAATTAATCAACAACAATATGTTTTAGCAACTGCACGCGACATTACCGAACTCAATCAAGCTTCGTTAGAAACTCGTTTGTTATTACAAGCAACTCAAGCTATTAGTAAAGCAATTAATATAGATAGCGCTTTTAGTTTGATTCTGAAGTTAATTTGCAGTCATATTAATTGGGAATTTGGGGAAGTATGGATTCCTAGTAGCGATGGTGAGTTTTTGGAATACTGTTTGGCTTGGTATGGAAATCAACATAGCTTAGATAAGTTTTGTAATTACAATAAAACCATAACTTTTAGTAAAGGAATGGGATTACCCGGAATTGTCTGGGAAAGCAAACAACCCTATTGGATAGAAGATATTGCTAAAATTTCACAGACGAACTTTGTACGTAGAGATACAGCTTTGAAAACAGGTTTTAAAAGCTGTTTTGCGGTACCGATTTTGAATGGAGATGAAGTTTTAGCTGTTTTGATAATTGCCAAATCTACTACTCAGAGTCGGGATAAACGTTTATTAGAATTAGTTGGTGCTGTAGCAGCACAGTTAGGGGGACTAATTAAACGCAAACAAGCTCAAAATATCTTACAGGAAAGCGAAAGACGTTTTCGAGCGATTTTTAACTCTAGCTTTGGATTTACTGCTTTGCTAAAACCTAACGGTAAAGTTATTTCACTTAATCAAACTGCTCTGAATTTCTTTGGTTTGGAAGAAAGTAAAGTTGTAGGTTTACCGTTCTGGAAATCTTTTGAAAATAAAATTTTCTGTAGTCAAGAAAATCTCAAAGCTGCAATTGAAAAAGCTGCAATTGGTGAATTTATTCGCTCAGAAGTCGATATTATCGGTGAGTTTGGTATTATCTCGACGGTTGACTGTTCTCTCAAGCCAATATTTGACGAAAAGAATCAAGTAGTATTATTAATTGTTGAAGGACGTGATATCCAAGAACGTAAAATTTTAGAAAGGGAATTAGCTTTACGGGAAGCTCGTTTAAATGCTTTTTTTAGTAATGCACCCATAGGATTAACAATTGTAGATAGAGAATTACAATTTGTCCAAATTAATGAGTTATTAGCTGAAATAAACGGTGTATCGGTAGAAGAACATTTGGGAAAAAAGATTCGAGAGATTATACCCCAGGTAGCTCCTCATGTTGAACCAATTTATCAGAAAGTTTTGACAACTAATCAACCAATTATCAATCTAGAATTAAGCGCTGCTTCCATTACAAAACCTTCTGTTATCCGTGAATTTCTTGTTTCTTACTTTCCTATTCCCGGAGAAGATAATATCCCTGTAGGAGTGGGAAATGTATTAGTAGAAATCACCGATCTTAAACGTACTCAAACAGCTTTACGCGAACGGGAAGAAGCATTCCGCGCCATTTTTGAAAACGCTGCTGTCGGAATTGCTCAAGTCTCCCCCGAAGCTAAGTTTATCAAAGTTAACGAGCAATTTTGTCAAATAGTCGGCTATTCAAAATCAGAACTGTTAGAAATAACTTGTTCCTCAATTACCCACCCCGATTCCCTCCCAGAATATTTTAATTTTTGTCAACAGCTTGCTAATAACCAAATCGATGCTTTCTCAATGGAAAAAGCTTTTACCAACAAAGATAAACAGAAGATTTGGACAAATTTGACAGCATCAGCAGTCCGCGAACCTTCAGGGGAAATTAAGTACATCATCGGTGTTGTTGAAGATATCAGCGACCGTAAACTTGCTCAGCAACAAACGCATTTGGCAACCGAACGTTTACAATATTTACTAACTTCTTCTCCCGCTGTTATTTTCAGTCGTTTACCTTCAGGAAACTTTGATAATACATTTATCAGCAAGAATGTTGTCGAAATTGCTGGTTATCAAGCACAACAATTTTTGTCAGATTCTGGGTTCTGGTTGCGTCACGTACATCCAGATGATGTTTCAAAACTGCGAAAACAACTTACCAGAGCATTAGACCGTGAATATGCTACCTGTGAATATCGCTTTTTGCACGGTGACGGTACCTATCATTGGTTCCAAGAAAAAATCCGCTTGATTCGAGATGACATGGGAGAACCCATAGAATACGTCGGTTACTGGGCAGATATCAACGAACGCAAGCAAACAGAATTAGATTTACAGATTTCTCAGCAACGGTATAAAACTTTGGCTGAAGCTTCTCCGGTTGCCATTATTAATACTGATGCTGATGGCTTGTGTATTTACTTCAATCAACATTGGAGCGAAATTACTCGACTTTCTACCGCAGAGTCATTGGGAGATGGTTGGATAAAAGCATTACATCCCCAAGACCGAGAACGAGTTGTCAAAGCATGGAAACAAGCAGTAAGAGCGAAAATACCTTATCGTAACGAATATCGTTTTTTGCGTCCCGATGGTAGAGTGATTTGGGTGATATCTCAAGCATTACCGGAAATTGACGAACATGGCGAATTTAAAGGTCATATAGCTACCGTAACTGATATTACCGAAATTAAACTTGCCCAACAAGCTTTGCAAGAAAGCGTTGAAAGAGAAAGAGCTATCGCTCACACTCTGCAAAGAATGCGTCAGACCTTAGATATAGATAAAATTTTCGCCGCTACCACAGAAGAATTACGCTTTTGTTTAAATTGCGATCGCGTTGTGGTTTATAGATTTGATTCTGATGATTCTGGGAGTTTTGTTGCTGAGTCGGTAGCAAATGGTTGGATATCAGTAATGTCCGATGGGAAAGATAATAGAGATTTTACTCAAGTTGTTTTGGAAGAAGGATATACAATCCAAAATTTTAATAGTGATTTGGGTTTAGTAGGCGATACTTTAAAAGCAGAAAATCAACAAGATAGCTATAGCAATGGAGCAAGTTTCGTTTGCGTTTCTGATATTTATCAAGCTGGATTTTCCCAATCTTACGTTTACTTATTAGAGCAATTTCAAGCCAAAGCTTATATCATTATCCCTATATTCCGTGGAAATAAAATTTGGGGATTGCTCGCAAGTTATCATAATCAAACACCTCGTGAATGGAAAACTGGAGAAATTAGTATTGCGCTGCAAATAGGAAATCAATTAGGAGTTGCATTACAACAGGTAGAATTACTTTCGCAAACGCAACATCAGTCAGAAGCTTTACAAAAAGCTGTTGTAGCAGCAGACTCAGCTAACCGCGCAAAAAGCGAGTTTTTAGCCAACATGAGCCACGAATTGCGAACCCCTCTCAACGCAATTTTAGGTTTTAGCCAATTAATTAACCAAGATAAAACTATTAATAGCGAACATCAAAATTACCTATCAATAATTAATCGTGCAGGTGAGCATCTACTCAACTTAATTAACGACATTCTAGAAATGTCCAAAATTGAAGCAGGTAGGACATCATTAAATATTAGTAAATTCGACTTACACAAACTCTTAGATAATCTCAAAGAAATGTTACGCTTCCGAGCTTCAATCAAAGGCTTAAAATTTGCATTTAACACCTCAGAAAACCTTCCCCGTTACATCAAAAGCGACCCCAGTAAACTGCGTCAAGTTTTAATCAATTTGTTAGGGAATGCGATTAAGTTTACCAATCAAGGTCGTATTAGGTTGAACGTTAAGGTAGGAAGCAAACTGAATATTGATTTTTCTCCTTCTTCCACCGCTCATCTAATTTTTGAAATTGCCGACACAGGAATCGGTATTTCTCCAGAAGAAATTGGATTTTTATTTGAAGCATTTAAACAAACTTCTTCTGGTAGAAAATCGCAGCAGGGAACTGGATTAGGTTTAGCAATCAGTCGTAAATACGTCCAGTTAATGGGAGGAGATATTGCAGTTGAAAGTGACCCTGCAATTGGTTCAAAATTTACCTTTGACATTAAAGTAAGTCTTGCTTCCTCACAAGAAACCGCAAATAATAAAACTACCCGTCAAGTAATTGGTTTAGCAGATTCTTCCATAAAATATCGTATTTTAGTAGTCGATGACCGTCCTGAAAGTCGTTTATTGCTAATCAAAATGCTTTCTCAACTTGGTTTTGTTACCAAAGAAGCTGCCAATGGTTTACAAGCAATAGCCGAGTGGGAAGAATGGGAACCACATTTAATCCTAATGGATATGCGAATGCCAACAATGGACGGATATCAAGCTACAAAAATTATTAAAACCAAACAAAACGAAACAGAATCCGATAACTTCATTACCAACAAAACAGTAGTTATTGCCCTAACAGCAAACGCATTTGAAGAACAAAGAGATGAAATTATTGCATCCGGTTGTGATGATTTAATCAACAAACCATTTCCGAAAGAAACATTGCTAGAAAAATTAAAGCAACACCTCAGAGTCGAATATTTATATCAAGAAGAAAATACTAATACCTCTAATCCAACCCCCACAGAAACAAGCAATTTTACTCCAGATGCATTACGTAAATTATTATCAGAAATGTCCGCAGAATGGATAGAAAAAATACGACAAGCAGCAGCCCAATGCAGCGACAATCTGATTTTTGAATTATTAAAAGAAACTCCCCCAAACAACTCTCAACTAACAAAAGCACTGAAATATTTCGCCGAAAACTTCCAATTTGACAAAATACTTGAAGCACTTGATTAAGAATTGGTAATTGGGAATTGGGGATTGAGGATTAGAAGATGGAGAGTTAGAAATAGTAGGGAACAAGATGCTCCCACTAACAAGCATTTTTGTACAAATAACTGGTAACTGCTCACTGCTCGCTGTTCGCTGACTTCTGCTTCTTAAAACCATCAATAGCATCTCCTAATGCTGTAGTTAAACTTTGACGAGTTTGAGAATGTTTATCTTGTTCGGTTTTCAAAGCTTGTAAAAGACGGTCTTTTTCTTTCATAGCTACAGTTAATTTCGTTTTCAAATCTTCCAGAGAAGAAAGTTGGGCCACCTCTTGTTGAATAGCTGTAACCGTATCGCTATCCGGAAGCGTCCCATTTTCGATACCTTTTAACTGTTGAATTTCCGCTTTCAGAGAAGCAAGAGTCTGCTGGAAAAGCTGAGAATCAGTACGACGTTGCTCAGCTTCGGTATTGTAAAGTTTACGCCATTTTTCTGCACTTTCCCAAGTAGAAGCTTGTTCCGCTTGAAGTTGCGCTATCTGCTGTTTCAAAGATTGAATCTCTCTCAACCATTGCTGCGTTAAATCTTCACTCATAGAAAATATTTGTGTTTTTGTTTATTCTTCTTAAAAATTTTATTACGAACAAAGCAACGATTGGTATCCCACCACTATATATTTACGACATTTTGACACTAGTATAAACAGTGAGCAGCGAACAGTGACCAGTTAAGTAGTGGGAGCATCTTGCTCCCTAGTAGTTCATTTCATTAATTTTGACAGTTTTGTTTTCTACGGACGTAATGTAGAGACGTTATAAATAACGTCTCCCGACATTTCCAAAGAAAACGCGACCCGTCAGAATTTATGAAACGCACCACTAGTAGTTGATTGCATAAATTCTGAAGGGTTCGTTTTTCCCGCAACCGTAGGGAGACGTAGCAGTGCTACGTCTCTACAACCCGTCGGAATTTATGAAAATAGTAGTGGTTTATTTCATTAATTTTGACAGTTTTGTTTTCTACGGACGTAATGTAGAGACGTTATAAATAACGTCTCCCGACAGTTCCAAAGAAAACCCGACCCGTCGGAATTTATGAAAAGCATTACTAGCTTCCCAATTTCCAATTCCCAATCCCCAATCCCCAGTCCCCAATTCCCCATTCCCAATTCTCAATCTCTTTAATCATGAGTCAACAAGAGAAACAAAATCAAACAGTTGGTAAGCTTCGAGATAAGTTATCGAATAATTTGGATATTGATGCAGAGCGTAAAGAAGAAATTTACCTCGGGATATGTAATTCTGTAAGTCTCAGAGATATAAGCTATTGGATTGAGGTGCTTTTTTCGGCTGGGATTGCGACTCTAGGTTTGGTACTTAATAGTCCTGCGGTAATTATTGGAGCGATGTTAATTTCTCCTTTGATGGGGAGTATTTTGGGTAATGGTTTGGCTTTGGCTGCTGGTGATGTAATTTTAGCTATACGAGCAATTATTAAGCTTGCGTTTTCTTGTTTTCTTGCTATTTCCTTTGCTGTACTGCTGGTTTCGGTTCTACCGTTTAAGGAAATGACCCCCGAGATTTTGGCACGTACTCAACCGAATATTTTGGATTTGGTAATAGCATTATTTTCTGGTGCTGTGGGTTCGGTAGCACTTTGTAAGAAACCTAAAGGAGTTGCTACTTCTATTCCTGGGGTCGCGATAGCTGTTGCTTTAATGCCACCTCTATGTGTTGTTGGCTACGGGTTTGGTATCGCAATCAGCGTAAATATGATGAATGGATTGCGGATTGCTAAGGGTGGTGGATTATTATTTTTCACAAACTTAGTAGCAATTACCTTTACAGCAATGATTGTTTTTCTGACTCTACATATTGATAGTGCTAGAACTAAACAAACAATTAGAGAATGGCGAAAAAAACACAGAGAAACTGTTTGGATAAAAAATATTTTAGATATATTCCCCGAATCCAAGCATCTTAAAAAAATTGGTGGTCTTCGCGGTAGATTTATACTTCTTGGAATTACTTTTTTAGCTATCTTAGTTCCACTTTATCAGTCATTTACCCAACTCAAACAAGAAGTAGTTGTTAAACGACAAGAAAATAATATACATTCGGCAGTCAGAAGTATTTGGCTGCAAGAATTTGCCAATTCAATCAATAATGAGCCACGCTCTTTTATTAGTAAAATATCAACTCGCAAATTGAATCAAAAATTGATGGTTCAACTTCATATTTTTACTAGTCACTTATATACGCCAGGAGAACAAAATTATTTTATAGAAATGCTAGCAGAACGTTTAAACAAGCCTTCAGAACTCATATCTTTAAATTTAATCGAAATTCCTACAGCACAAAGCGAAATTTTAAATCAAATTTCTGAAGAAGAACCTTCAGCACCAATAATTACCATTGCTGAACTACAAGCGAATTTATTACAAGAAGTAAAATCCGCTTTACTGAATTTAAAATTCCCACCACCAGCAAAGATGATTAATTACGAGTTCATCAGCAGCCCCTCCAAATCTACGGCTATCCGCATAGTATATTTAAGCGAGCGCGAAATTGATAAAGATGCTCAAGTTTTGCTCGCTAATGATATTAGACAAAGATTGAATTATCCATCAATAAAAATCAGCATGAAAAGGATTGCTGAAAATCCTATAAATATTCAGTTTGAAGATGAATCAACAACATTTACATCACAAAGTCTAGAAGCTTTAGATAGTACTGCTTCTATTTTGCAACAGCAGCCATCTTTAAACTTAAAAATAATTACCAATCAAACCCGCGCAAAAGAAATAAAAGGTTATCTTAAATCAAAATGGAAAATTAATGAAGAACGAATCATCGAACAACTCACTGAAGAAACCCAAACAGATGCCATTATCCAATTAAACAGTGAACAGTGAGGAGTTAGGAGTTAGGAATTAAGAGTTAGGAGTTAGGAATTAGGAGATATCTATATTCTGAAAACAAATAAGTAGTGGGAGCATCCTACTTCCTACTCCCCATTCCCCATTCCCTCTTCCTCAACTGCACTCAACAGGTAATAATTAATAATTGCTAATTGATGATCCACACCCTACCCTACGGGAACACCTGACGGTGAACGGGTGAAAATTGCTAATTGATAATTTTAAACCAACATGATTAAAAGTCGATTTGTCAAATTTTTGCGCCATTTGAATTTAGAAACGATTAAACAAACCGTAGCTAATGTAAGTAAACGCAGACTTTTAGGACTAGCTTCAGAAATAGCTTATAATGCGATATTATCTTTATTCCCAGCGATTCTTGCTATTTTGACGGCAATCGGTTTGTTGGAAGAAGGTTTGCAAGACATATTTAAGGATTTAGCAGAACAACTCAGCAGAATTGCTCCTAAAGATGCATTAGATTTAATTACTGAATTCGCTAGTAATGAAATTGCTAGTTCAAAAAATGGCGGTTTGTTTTCTCTAAGTTTTATCGCTGCTCTGTGGACTTCTTCTGGTGCAATTGGTACCGCAATGACGGCTTTAGACCAAATTCAACAAACATCACCAGATAATATACGTCCATTTTGGAAAGCAAAATTAGTCTCTTTAGGATTAACAGTTGGTAGTATGATCCTTTTACTAATTGCTTGTCTTTTAGTATTTATCAGTGGAGAACTTTTGAACTTTATAGTTGATAATTCTGCTGGTTATCTAGATTTTCTTTCTCACTTATGGGATTTGATGCGTATTCCTTTAGCACTAGCTATTGTCGCTTTTGCTTTCGGTTTTATTTATCGTTTTGGCCCCAGTCGCTGGAAAAAAGGCACACCAATTATGCCGGGAGCAATATTCGCAGCCTTGTGCTGGGCGTTTGTCTCAAACTTATTCCGCATTTATGTAGCTAATTTTGGCAATTACAATAAAGCATACGGTGCTGTTGGTACCGTAATTGTACTCATGCTATGGCTTTATATGACTGCTGCGGTAATACTAATAGGCAATCAATTAAACGTTACTGTAGCTGAAAGTATGTATCCAGATTCACAAAAAGAAATTGATATTAATTGATATAAAATTAGTATTAGAAACTACATATTTTCCGCACTAAAGCTACATATTCAATTATAACAGTAAGAGAAGCAACGATTTCATCACAAAAAATCATTTCTCTCATGTCCTTGCCACCCTCTCAATTTTATTCTCTTAATCCCGATGCTAAAGCACCAACTTTAAAACGTCTTCGTGCTTTCAGTCGTATATTAGATAAAGCTATTACTATTCCAGGAACCGGAATTGGTGTAGGTTTAGATCCAATTCTAGGATTGTTACCCGCAGGTGGTGATTTTTTAGGCGTTTTGCTTTCAGCTTATATTGTTTTAGAAGCTGCACGGTTGGGTGCTTCTAAAGCAACTTTAGGTAGAATGACAACAAATATTATTATTGATGCCTTGGTTGGTTTAATACCTGTTTTAGGAGACTTTTTTGACTTCGCTTGGAAAGCTAACGACCACAATATTAAATTATTAGAAGAACATTTAAAATTTCCCAGTCAAAAGAAAAGAGCCGATACTTGGTTTGTATTTATACTTTTGGCTGTATTATTATTACTTGCTATCAGTTTAGTTACATTATCTGTAATTGTGACAAGATTTGTTTGGGGCATAATTACAGGCAGTTAACAATTGACAGTTATCAATCACCAATTACCAATTCCCAATCCCCAATTGATATGAAAGACTGGTGGCAAGATACTTTTCCTCTAGGACAACAGAAGGTAACTATAACTGATAGTCAAGGTTATCCCGTACAAATTGCTTATGGTGAAAAAGGTACGGGTCAACCTTTGTTCTTACTGCACGGTATTGGTAGCTGGAGCTATAATTGGCGCTATCTTATCGAACCGTTATCTCAGCATTTTCGAGTCATCACTTTCGACGCTAAAGGATTTGGATTTTCCGAAAAACCTTTACATCGTGAAGAAACTACGGGTCATCAAGTAATTGAATTACAACGAATAATTACTGCATTATGCGACGAACCAGTAGCAATTTTATCCGAATCTTTAGGAGCTTTAACTGCTCTTGCTTTTGCTGAAGAATACCCCGAGCTTGTTACGCGATTAGTGGTGATTAATGTTCCAATATTCGCGAATAAACTTCCCCATTGGGGCATGGATTTACTTTCCAAAACTCCCTTAGAACTAATTGAAGTAATTGATAAATTACGTTTAAGCTATCTTTTCGCGCCATTGATAAGAGAGATTATGGCAATAGAAAGACGTAGCGTACTATTTGACCCTTCTATTTTGACTCAAGAGAATGTTTTTTGGATTACTTATCCATATATTGAGTTTCCCGGTACTTTTCTCAAAGTTACTCAAGAATTACAAATCGCTGCACGAGAAATTGAAAATCATCAAAACAACAAGCCCAACTGGCTGGGTAAAATTCAAGATAATTTAATTAACATTAAATGTCCCACATTGATTCTCTGGGGAGAACAAGATAGCTGGTTCCCTCTCGAACATGGAAAAAAACTACACCAATTTCTTCCTAATTCTCAATTTCAACTTTTAACTAATTGTCATCATGACGCTTCAAGTGGTTCAGCAGACGCAATCGAAAGAGCTACTATTGAATTTTTGAGAAGTAATGATGGGGAGTAGCAAGTAGCAAGTAGCAAGTAACAATACCGTTTCTTTATAAAGATGCGCCGAATTTAGCCTAGGTCGGTAGGCTTTGTTTGAGTAGCCCCACTCTTTTAGAGTGAGGGAGATTTAGCGCAGCCTCATACAGAATTGGTACAAGTAGATAATTGGTAATTGGTAATTGATAATTGATAATTGGTAACTGATAATTCCCCAAAAAATAAGAGTGGGAGGATGCATATCACAAGCAATCACTCCCACTCTTACGTTTACTGCTGAAGCGTTTCGGAATACGTACAAACATTGCCTTGATTTTGGGGGCTGTTTTTGGGTCAACGCAATATTTGCACGCGGTTGGTATTCCTAATGCAGCAAACGAAACTTAATTGTTTAATTTTTATGATTGACAATTATCTAATTCTTTTGTTAGGATAAATATCCCTTGAAGAAAAACATCTTTTAAAAAAGAATATTTTTTAGAAAATAAGCAATCTGTCGGTAGAAAGTGTATCACCTCTTTTCTTATTAAAGTGATACACCCTGATAACATCACCCTTGAAGTCGTTTATCTTGATTAAAGATAACTGAGTAAATTGTTAGTTGGTTGCCATTTTGGCAGGTTTTATAATTTGTTTTGAAATTCAAGCAATAAACCAGTTATTTGCCTGATTTATAGTGCTTTTTTGGTGGTAAACCCCAAATCCCGATTCAAATAACGCACTTAAAAGTTTTCTTAGACATACAGCAAATTTCATCCAAGTGAGGTACAGCAAGTAGTAAGTAGTAAGTAATAAGTAGTAAGTAGGGAGCAAAAAAAGAATGTACCTCATCTACTTGCAAAGTGCTGTAACTACGAACGAATAAACGAAGCGCTAAATCTTTCGGATACCGCAGCAATATTTGGCGCTGAAGCGCAACTACGAACGAATAAACCGCTCCCTGTTCCCATAAAAAACACGCATCTCGATAACAATTTCTCGAAAGCGTGGATTTCTAAAGCTTTATTTTGCAACCCTTAACACTTAGTTCATAGACTATTAGTTTCAATTAACTCAAACTGCTTCTACACAATTTTTATTTATGAATAATATCTCATTCCATGGAGCAGTATAAAAAATATTATTGTCCACGAATTGCTATTTGCGTAACATTGAAGACAATGATGTCTGCTTGCGGATATCCATGATATCAGCCAAGGAATCTTGATTTTTTTGATTTGGCTTGAAATTTTGTTCTGGTGGTAAAACTGTGATAACAGGCTTTGGCTTTGCTTTTTGTGGGGGCATAGCCATTATGGGGGTTCTACGCGGTTGGGGAGCGCGAGCAGGCGTTTTTCTTTTAGGTAAATGTGCTTCTATTGCTTGATAGCGTCGCTGCGCTAAACGTATTTCATCACGATTAACAACCTGTCTCTTAAGCTTTTTCTTTTGCTTTGGACGATTGAGAACTTTGAGAATTACTATGCAGCCGCTAGCACAGCTTAAAGCTATGGCAGCTACCATCCACAAAGGTATGGGATTATTTTTAGCTTCTGCACTTTCAACTGGTGCTTTCGGTACAGCTTCAGGCTGAGGTAGGTCTAAGTCTTTACTCTTTATTTTGTCATCGACATAGCCCAAGCTATATATCGATAACGCACCTCCTCCCAAGAACATCAGCAGCAAACCAGCCAAAAATAGCCAGGGATAATGCATGAATAGATATATCACTACATTTTTTAAGCTATATTTTTTGCTTTTTGGTTCGCTACTGTCTGTAATAGGTGCGGACTCTTTGACTTCAGACGACTCCTGCTGTACACTCTGATTGTTTTCCATGACTTTTTTCAGATTTGTACTTCTCAAGATATAGATTGTACTTGAGTACCGAGGTTTCACGTATCCGTAATCATTTTTTTGATTTCAGTAGTCTTTATTAGAAGTTTAGACTACTAAATCCGCCGTTTTTTTTATCAATCTAGGTGCTTAAAGCTACTTAGGTTGTCTCGGGTTCTGAATTTAGTTCTATTGCTAGACGAACAAGTTTATCAACTAATTCCGGAAAGGAAACCCCACTGCTTGCCCAAAGTTGCGGATACATGCTTGTTGCTGTAAAACCCGGCAAAGTATTGATTTCGTTAATTAAAACTTCTCCTGTTGCCTCAACATAAAAGAAGTCCACTCGCGCTAAACCAGCGCAATCTAAAGTAGTAAATGCCTGTATTGCTGAAGATTGAATCTGACTAATTACAGCATCTGGCAATGGTGCGGGAATCAGTAAATCTGCCTTTCCGCTAGTATATTTTGTTTCGTAATCATAAAAGTCACTTTCGTAAGTGATTTCACCGACGGTTGAAGCTTTCGGGTTTTCATTCCCTAAAACAGCGCATTCAACTTCTCTTGCATTTACTCCTGCTTCTACAATAATTCTCCTGTCGTAACTCGCTGCACTATCCAAAGCAGCTTCTAACTCCGAACGCGATCGCACTTTTGCAATACCCACGGACGAACCTAAGTTAGCGGGTTTGACGAAACAAGGGTATCCTAAATTTTGCTCGATGTCATCACAAAGCTTGGGGAAAATACATGGATTTGACCAAATTTGCTCTCTGGTTAAAGCCATATACTTAACTTGTGGCAATCCTGCTTGAGCAAATATGGATTTCATCCCAATTTTATCCATACCCGCAGCGGAACCCAGTACCCCAGAACCAACAAAAGGGACTTGCATCAAGCTGAGCAATCCTTGAATAGTACCATCTTCTCCATTTGGCCCGTGAAGAATGGGGAACCAGACATCAATAGTTTCCGCAGCTGCTGGGAATTGCCAAAGTGTTGGTTGAGAATTTTCGCAAGATAACGCTTCTCCCGAAGATAAAACCTGACGTGCAATATCGGGACCTTGCCAAGAACCATCTTTTTTAATATAAAAAGGCAATAATTCGTACTTATTAGCGTTTTCTTCAGCAGTTAAAGCTTCCGAAATTGCTTTAGCTGAAACAATAGAAACTTCATGTTCGCCTGAACGACCGCCAAAAAGTAAACCTACCTTTAATTTTGTCATGTTGAATACTTAAATATAATAGCTAATTGCTTTGAGGTTATCACAACCCTTTAAAATTCCTAAATTTTTTTATTACATAACCATTAAGTAATATTTATACATCAAATAAAACGACAAAAACCCAGCCATAAAGACCAGGTTTTTGAAGGTTTCATATAAGGATAGGGGCCATAGTTCCCCCGGTTAAATATAGTTAACAAGCAATAACTCGCTCATCTAAGATAGGATACTGATATTAAGATGTCAATTCCGGAAAGTTTAAAAGTTTTTTTATTTTTTTTGGAATCAACTTTTTAAACCACTATTTTTATGTTCTTTATAGATTTACTGTACGTTTGAATACATTTAAATATCTAAGTTTCTCGTGGAATAGCTTTTCAAACCGTTCTAATAGTTAATTGCATTAATTGCATATAGTAAAAGTCGTGACTCTGGATTCAATCCTTAATATAAGATTAAAATTTGAAGCGAAAACAAAAGTTTTTGTCGGAATGTTGTATTTCTAAATCCAAGATACAAAATGCTACGAGATTCTTTCAAACCGTCAAAATGTGAAATGCTATCAATATTTAAGGAGACGTAGCACTGCTACGTCTCTACATTATGAATTAAACACCAACCGGTTCTCTTACTTCCACAACTTCCCCGGTCAAACTAAAGGGACGAACTACATTGATTTTCACTTTGACTATCTTCCCTTTCAACTCATTAATATCACCTGTAAAGAATGTCAGACGATTTCCTCTTGTCCGTCCCATCACCTGATTTTTATCTTTGGGATTCTCATCTTCAACCAATACTTCTTCAATGCGTCCCATATATCTTTGCGAACGTTCGGCTGCTTTTGTTCCTACAAGATGATTCAATCGCTGCAATCTATCGCTTTTAACTTCTTCGCTCAGCTGTTCTTCCCATTCTGCTGCGGGTGTATTGGGACGGGGAGAATATGCAGCGGTGTTTAACAAATCAAAAGCAATCTCATCTGTTAATTTCATGGTGTTTTGAAACTGCTCTTCTGTCTCCCCAGGAAAAGCCACGATTGCATCCGCACTAATGGAAGCATCTGGCATATATTCGCGAACTTTGTCGATGATTCGGCGGTATTTTTCATGAGTATAACCCCGAGCCATGCGCTTCAATACTTCGTTATCACCCGATTGGAACGGGATATGAAAATGCTCGCAAATTTTGGGTAATTCGGCACAAGCTTTAATTAATCGTTCTGTAAAATAACGGGGATGAGAAGTTGCGAATCTAATTCTTTCAATCCCCGGTACGTCGTGAACGTAATACAATAAATCCGTCAAAGTATTCTGACGACGACCTTCCGGTGTAATTCCCGGTAAATCTCTGCCGTAAGCGTCAATATTCTGACCGAGTAAGGTAACTTCTTTGTAACCCTGTCTCGCTAATTCTTCCATTTCAGCGCGAATCGCTTCAGGTGTCCGCGACTGTTCCACACCCCGGACCCCAGGAACCACACAATAGGTACAGCGTTCGTTGCAACCGTAAATTACATTCACCCAAGCCGTAACTTTACTGTCTCGGCGCGGCTTGGTGATATCTTCCATAATATGCACCGGCTCGGTAGCTACAACTTGAGAACCACCGTAGACTTCGTGTAGCAAATCTTTTAAACGGTTAGCGTGTTGTGGCCCCATTACCAAATCTAATTCCGGCACCCTTCTTAATAAAGTTTCTCCTTCCTGCTGAGCCACACAACCCGCGATTACCAAAGTTAAGTCGGGATTTTTGCGCTTCCGTTTTGCTTGTCTGCCCAGATAAGAATATACCTTCTGTTCTGCATTATCCCGGATAGAACAAGTATTGCAAACTACTATATCTGCATCATACTGGTCTTCTGACCACTCAAAGCCCATATCTTCTAAGATACCAGCCATGCGTTCCGAGTCCGCTTTATTCATCTGGCAACCGTAGGTAATAATGTGGTATTGGCGTTTGGTGGTCATTGGTAATTTTTGATTGGGTAATGTAGTATTTACTGATTTCATTATCAATTTTACATAAAATTTTTATATCAAATATTGCTGCAATATTGATATAAATTAAAATACTCTGAGTAAATAAAAATGTCTAAACGAGAAAAATGTATAACAATTTTGTCTGCATCTTGTTTATATTAGTGGGTCTACTTTCAGCCGCAGCTAGTTATTGTAACTGGGATTGGTATTTTAACAATTATCGCGCTCGCTTCCTGGTCAAAATAATTGGTCGTAAAGGGGCAAGAATATTTTACATGGCTCTTGGGCTTTTCCTCGTTGGTTTGGGAATAGTTCTTTTAATCGGTAGTTAAAAAAATACTTTCGCACTTCATCTATACTACAATAGTTCAAGGGGTGACAAGACGGCTAAAAAATAGTCACAGCAAGAGATTTATGCAGCAACCAATATGAAAAAATTGCCCGAAAAATGAGATAAAAATGATAAATATAAGAATGATAATCATAGCAGAGGTAGAGAAACCGCTTCGCGGTTTCTCTACCTACTTCGTTGACAGGTCAAATTGTTTTTCAACAAGCTTGCTTGTTGAAATAATTGATGACTGATACGGGCATAGTTTCTTATATTAAGAGAAACAGATTTTTACAATTTGAAATCATAATCTTTGTAGCATTGACATTGCTCTTAATCCTCTTCGATAGAGTGGTAATTTAGAACGGTTAATACTTATTAAATCTTGAACTATATCTACTAAAAACTCCCAAGCAATTATCCATAAATTACCGTAAAGACCAAGCCAAAAATTACTATGTCTCCGTGATGAACGTTTGGCTTCATCCAATCTAGAAATATATTTTTGAATTCCATTATTTTTGATTGACTTACCTTTTAAAGCTGACATTGTATAAGCTATAGCAATTAGCAAAATTAAGTTAGTTAAACGGTGAGTATTAGCTTTAGTTCCTTCGAGATTATAACCACCAGTTTTACAATCCTTAAACATCGCTTCTATACCCATACGATGGCGGTAAGTTTTTATAATTTCTTCAAAGTCTTCTAGATTTGTTAGCAAGAACCAAGGTTCTTTTTCTGTTTTTTTATTATATTTTCTCTTCCAATATGCTGCTAAATTAAAACGACCAAACCCTTTATTTTTAGTCATATAAATATTTGAAAAGAAAATCTTAGTTCCTGGCCTTACTCCTAAGTCCGCTAATTTATGATATTCTCCTTTATGCTTTTTAAAGTGTGTAGTCTGCTTCTGACGAAAAATAAAATATATTTTTCGAGGTAGTTTTTGAATTTTTAGCCAATAAGACAACTCTATGCCATGAAACTCCCTATCCCCTAAAAATACTAATTCGTAGTTTTTAAATAAACGCAAAATTGGTCTAATTATAGCTTGTTGCTCTCTTAAATTCGTACTACCTTCTTTCTCTAAAAGTTTCCAATATATTGGTATAGCTCTCTTTTTATAAATTACAGCTATGACTAAGACATTATTTTCTTTCCATTGAGTTCTGTCCAAAGTTATTATTAAACGAGTTTTTGATTTAAATTCTTGTTGAATTATTTGTTCAACTATCGGAAACCAAAACAAAGGTAAACTAAAGCTGAATAACATTAAGAACCTTTGAATATGTCTTCGACGACTTTCATATTTTATAGGTAAGGGAAAACAAGCCGCTAACCTCTCTATTCTTACAGTTTTTTGAACTGTGAGCAACCAAATTAACATTTCTAAAGTTTTATATTGAGCTTTTGTCAGTGATTGCTTAAAATACGATTCATACAATGTTATTATTTTCATCTTATCGGTGCAAATTTCCAAATTTTGACCGATATTTTTTTACCATAAAATTATCTCTTATCAAAGATAAATCAATTGACAGTTTTTAAAATCAAATACTGAGCGGGTGGTCGCACTGCGACCACCCGCTCAGTATATACAGAATGATTATCATTATCAGGTTTTTTTTTCGGAACTTAAATTTCAAAACCCTTGACTGAGTAAGGTCTCGGGGTGCTTGTCACCCCTTGAACTACAATAGATTACGTATTTTGTTCGTAGTCAGCGATTTATCGCTTTCATCATGGAAAACACAGATAGCGATATTCAGAAGTGGGAGTATATTTCTTATGAAAAGATACCGGAAAATCTCAATCAGTGGAATTTAACTGAATCGGATTACCGAAGTTTTAAAAAGACTGATTGGGTGGTGACAGAAAAGATTCACGGTGCAAATTTTGGGATTGTTACAGATGGTTTTAGAGTTAAATTTGCTAAAAGAAAAGAATTTTTAGATTCTGAAGAAGATTTTTTTGGCTATCAAATCTTAAGAGCAGAATTAGTTTTAAAAGTTAAAGAAATATTTAATATTTTACAGCTTCAAAAACACAACTTGGAGAAAATATGTATTTATGGAGAGTTATTTGGGGGAGAATATCCCCACCCGGAAGTAAATCCAGTTTCTGGTGTTCAAGCAATACAAACTGGGGTCTATTATTCTCCGAATATAGAATATTGTGCTTTTGATATTGCTGTTACAGAAAATGGGAATGATGATAGTAAAAATTATCTAGATTACTCTTTTGCGCTGCATTTATTTGAGAAAGTAGGAATGATGGCCGCAAAGCCTTTATTTATTGGCAAGTACGAAGAAGCAGCAGCGTATAATATTGAATTTGAATCTACAATTCCAGAGATTTTAAATTTACCGCAGTTAGAGCAAACTAATAAAGCGGAAGGAATTGTAATTAAACCGGATAAATCATTTTATATAGAAACTCGTAAAGGTCGAATTCGTCCGATTATTAAACATAAAATCACAGAATTTGCGGAGGAGAAGCGCTATCATCAAGCACAAAAATGGAACTATCAAAATACATTAGTTAAAAATCAAAGTTCAAAACAGATATTGAGCTTAGAAGAAGAATTATGCCAAGAAATGCTTAATTTAGTCACTCTGACAAGATTGAATAATGTAATTTCTAAATTCGGTAGAGTTACAAATCAAGATACAGATAAGATTCAGCAGCTAGTTGATTTACTAGGACAAGATGTAATAGAAAGCTTCAACGATGAATATGAAAGTATTTTTAATGCTTTGTCTGTAGAAAATCAGAACGATATAATGCTGGAGTTAAATAAAGCGTCGCAAACGTTAGTTAATGATTATTTAAAATAATCTCGGTGATATAGAAGTTCCGACGCATTATTATTCACCCATCTTTCCAATTACCATGAAAACCGGGAGGAATCACGCTAGGTAGACTCAATTTACAAACAGGTGATTCATTTAACCTATCCGCATCAAATATCCACAATTCGCTACTTTCAGAATTCCCGTTGTAAACAACCGTCAAAATTGAACCATTCGCAAAAATTGGTTCTGAAGGGTAAAGATTTTCGCCAAAATTTGCTTCGGTAATAGTATTAGTTTGATGGTCAAAGCAAGCAATACTATTTAATATCTCCTTACTAATATCCGTACCTTCCTTAACTGTGGAAAGATAAGTATATCGAGAATATTTTCCGACATTTTTTTGGGGTACGATAGGAAATTCGCAATGTCTATCAAATAATGTTTCTATATTGCTGACTTTTCCTGTCTGCGGATTTAAAATTACTCGTGCTAACTTACTTTTAGAAGTAGTATGAGTTTCACCTGTGGGAACTTCTTTAAGAAATTGATTGGTTTGAAAGTCTTCATAACTAGCAATATCAACAATTACAGCACCGCTATCGTCTATAAAACCATTAGAAAAATGCCATTGAAACCAAGGTTCTGTCTCGCTACGACTGACAATATCCAAAGTTTCGCGGTCGATAACTAAAATTTGAGTACCTAACTTAGGTTGCCATTCTAACGAATCGCTAAAGCAACTTAGTCCCATTGCTGGTAATAATAAATTTAACCTTACCGGAGGAATAAAGAATATTAAATATCCTCCCGCTAGAACAAAATCATGCAGTAAAGGTACACCGTCTAATTGATGAGCAGTTTTCTTTAAAATTTTTCCCGTAGCATCGCTTTTATAAACATTAAGAATTGAATTTAAACCAGGTGAAACACCAAAATTAAAAATTTCTCCCGTCTCAGAATCAACCTTCGGATGTGCGGAATATCCCATTCCATCATCTAACTTTTCTAAATTATCTTTCCCCAAAGTATCCAAGTTTTGTAAATCAAGTTTGTGAGGATTTCCACCTTCCCATAAAGCCAAAAGTTTATCGGGTAAAGCCAAAACCGAAGTATTCGCAGCATTTTTAATTGGCTTAAACCATTGATTCCAAACCGCTCCCGGTGCTGTCATTCCATAATTACCGTAAAGCAACTTACCAGCTTTAGTTTCTTCCTTAAATCCTTCAGTTTGGACATAACGGTAAATTGCTGAAGCGTTATCCCCCTTAAAATGAACCGCAAGAATTGCACCATCTCCATCAAACCAGTGTCCGACAGAAATACCACCACGTTCCAATCTTCCCGGCCCGTTGCGATAAAGAGTACCATTTAAACTTGGGGGAATTTCACCTTCAATTATCGAAAGTGGAGTTAAAGGAAATTCCGTCGCAGGTTTCTGAAAAGCTTTAGCCCAGGCTTTTTTTGAGGATTTTTGAACTGTTTGCATTTTAAATTAACTTTAAGTAGTTATACAATAATTCTAATATTTACAGGACTTACGCAAAGCAAGTTTTTCATTGCGAACGTAACGGAGTGCAGTGAAGCAATCTCAGCATTTTGGGATGATCCACACCTTCGGTGAATACTTCGCTGTCGCTCGTAATGACAGATAATAGTTACTTTTGCGTAAGTCCTAATTTAATTATTCTCATTTACGTATCAAAAAAACATACTTATATATTTATTTTACCTGCGTCTCTACGACTTTCTTAATCTTTTCTTTTAGAATCAAAATGAACTAATATGAGCGTTGATTATTGGTGGTTTTTTATTCATCTTTCTTCGGAAGAGGAGACTAAAATTCTACCGTTTTACCAAGATGCTTTACAAAAAGCTGTTTTATCAGATAGTTCAACAGACATTTTACAACAGTGGCGAGATAATCCCGAAACCTTTATATTTGCAAATCATAAAAATAATGATTTTTTGTTTTACAATCGATTTATTTGGGCTTTTATAGTTCCTAGCTTTCAAAATTTTGGCGAACAACTTATTTCAGAAAAACTAATTCCAGAATGGGAACTTAACGAGAATAACTGTTTTGAATTAATTTCAGTTAATAGATGCTCTCCAGTCGCTGCTTTGTTTTACGCTCTAAAACCCGAAATAGCAGATAGAATTCCGGGTTTAATGGGAAATATGTTTATTCGTCAACATGAAATTAAACAAGCTTTGAATTTAGTAGAAGAGATATTTAATAAAATCGATTATCAAACTTTGAATTTTCAAGCAAGTAGCTTAATTATGGGTACTCATGATGCTTCTAATATATTAAATGCATTGCCGAAAGCTCTGACAAGTGCGAATAAAAAAGGTTGCAGCTTGTTAACTTTGGCAATGGTACCTTGGTAATTTAAAAAAACTAACGATTATTACGGCTTTGAGATGCTCTCCGAGAAAATGAACCCTTGTACCTAATTATCTTCATCTTCCCAATTTTATATCGCTGCGGCAGTTATCAATTAGCGCAAGAATTAGAATTATGCGTTGATAAAAATTTATTTTTATTTGCATAATCAGCCACTAAATGCACTTCTCCTTGATTATTTACTGAAAATCCTGTTGCTTCTATTATTTCAGATTTAGAATTCTTTTCTGGTAATTTACTGATTGGTATTTTTTTGCTTATATTACTTCTTAAATCAGACCATAAAATTACTTTTGTTAAATTATTGGTGGGGTTTTGTGGTAAACCACCTCGTCCAATTATAGTAAATTTATTCTCACTATTAGCTTTACAAGTAGCAGTTATTTGTTGTTGTCGGTCGAGTACATCTGAAGGTAAATTAATTAGATGAGAGTTGGGGTTGAAATCACCGTTATTAATTCTGACTCTACCATCAACTCCAAATTCAGAACTGGCTGTAATATCACTTTCTTCTGTTAATTTCTCCCGAAATTTTATACCATAAATACCTTCGGATGTGATTTGAATATTTCCACCCATCCCGCTTTTTGCATTAGCTATAATATCGCTATTTTCTAAAGCTAGAATCAAAGGGCTGTTGAGATTAATATTACCTCCATTTCCATCTCCTTCTGCTTGTGCTGAAATTAGACTGTTGTCACGCAAGAAAGATAATTCGGAAACTGTGAAATTAATATTCCCACCCGTACCTGATGCTGTTTCTGCGATTAATTTGCTTTGATTATTCAATCCAATTGATTTAGTAACTATTTCAATATTTCCACCATCACCAGTCCCAGTACTGCTTACAGATAATTCTCCATTATTATTGATTTCTAAACTATCAGTTTCAACTTTTATAGAACCAGCAGCAGCTCCACTTTCGGATAAAGCACTAACCTGACTGTTATTCAGCTCGAATGTATTAGAATTTAAATTGATATTGCCAGCATTTCCCCTTCCAGATGTTGAAGCTGTAATTTTAGCTTGATTTGTAATAGATAATTTTTCAGCGGCGATCGCCAAATCTCCACCGTTACCGCTAGCATTTGGACTTACTTCGGTTGAAATGTTACCTCCTGCGGTTATTTGTATATCTTTACTTGTAATATTCAAGTTACCTGCATTTCCGGTACTGTCTGCAAAAGCGTTGATTTGAGAATTCTGTGTCACCAATAAGTTATCGGTATTTAAGGTTAGTTTCCCTCCTTCCCCACTACCTTTGGTATTGGTCGTTATGATACTTTCATCAGTTAGGGAAACGTCTTTTGCATCAATATTGATAATTCCACCTTTACCATCTGCTTCTGTTGCAGCATTAATACTACTCTGATTATTCAGCGTTAAAGAATCAGCTTTAAAATCAATTTTTCCTGCATCACCCGTACCTTCGCTCAAAGAAGAAATTTTATATCCATTTTGTAATTGTGTAGTTTTAGCAATAATTTCAATTTGTCCTGCTTTTCCAGTACTATTAGCTTCGGTTAGCGTAGTAATATTACCCTCATTTAGCAATAGGGTATCTGCCTTCACAACGATTTTTCCAGCGTTACCTGTAGAATCTTTGTTACTTGTAGCTTTTATACCAAACTTAAAAGATGTAACCTGCGAACCATCAATGTTAATTTGTCCTCCATTTCCCGTACTGAAAGTATCGCTAAACAAACTAGACCGTTCAAAGTGAAGATTGTCTGCTGTAATGTTTATTTCTCCAGCATTTCCACTACCGTTAGTTTGTACAGCTATTTGACTCCTAATCAATCTCATATCTTTAGCATTGATATTTATTTTTCCCGCATTTCCAGAGTTAAAAGTATTGCTATCTATACCAACTCCTTCAATTTGAAGATTGTCTGCTGTAATGTTTATTTCTCCAGCATCTCCACTACCATTAGCCTCTACATTCATACCAATGCTCTTTAAATTAACATTTTCACCGTTGATATTTATTTTTCCCGCATTTCCAGAACTATAAGCTCTGCTACCTACACCATTCTTTTCAATTAATATATTTTTTCCCGTAATATTTAGTTCTCCACCATCTCCTTCACCTCTAGTAGAAACACTCATACCGTTTTGGCGAATTACAATATCATCCCCCGTGATATTGATTTTTCCTCCTTTTCCACTACCCTCAGTTTCGCTACCTATACCATTTTTTTCCATTAATATAGTTTTGGCTTCGATATTAGTTTCTCCAGCATCTCCTTCACCCGAAGTATTCCCTCCTAAACCAGTTTGTTGAATAACGACATCTTCGCCGATAATATTAAGCGCTCCACCTCTATTCTTGTTAGTTGTAACAATATTAAAACCATTTCCCTTAATTAAGATATCGTTTCCTGATAAATTAATAATTCCCCCATTTCCTTCACCAAAAGTACTAACGTTGAAAATAGTATTTTTTAATGAGAGCGAATCTGCTTTAAAGGTGATTTCTCCAGCACTACCCAAACTAGTGCTATTACTAGTTACCAAAGCTCTACCTTCTCCGCTTTCTGCACGAATAGAATCTGCTGTAAAGATGATTTTTCCGGCATTTCCGATGTCAAGAGTATTACCCGAAATAATATTTTTACCCTGTATAGCAATTAATTTATTAGCTTCAAATTTGATAGAACCCGCGTTACCTTTTCCTTCCAAGACGTTGATAGATACAGCATTATTACCATCTAATAAAATAGAATTACCTTTAATAAAAATATTACCTCCGTCAATATCTCCTTGAGTTTGACTTAATAACTGAGAATTTCCAGTAACGGTAATATCTTTACCAATTAATTCAATTTCACCACCACTTTCTCCATCGGTTTTGATAATTGCAGCTTGAGAAACTAAAATATCTTGAAAATTTTCTACCTTTTGATAATTAAAATTCCAATCTTTATCTAAATCTACAGTTGCATTTTCAGCAACACTACCTAATTTAATCTTTCCACCTGAAGCAGTTAAACTACCACCTCTAATTAATATTTCTCCACTTAACAAAGCTAAATTTTTACCCGCATCCACCTGTAAACCTACGGTATTAGCTTTATCGTCAGTAACAGCAGAACGATTAACAATACTGCCGGGATTTGAGCCAAATTGCAATCCCAAAGGAACGTTAATACTTAAAAGTGGTGGTTGAGAAGTATCAACAGCGCTGAATATTGCATCTGTAAACCGCAAACTATCAGCAGTGCTACCAAGAAATGAACCACCAATATCAAGTTTCGCATCAGCACCGAAAACAATACCGCTGGGGTTAATTAAAAATAGATTCGCATTTCCATTCGCACGAATCAAACCATCAATATCAGAAATCTTTCCCCCCGTAACCCGATTAATGATATTAACAACATCCGTAGAATTATCGAAATAAGCAGAACCACCTTTAGGAATCGAAAACTCCTTAAAGCTGTGGAATAAATTATTTCCCCTACGCGAACCATTTGTAATAGTAAAATCTAGATTGTTGCGAGTAACAGTAGTTGAAAGGCTTTTATCCGAACTTACTTGAGCAACGACAGCTATAGGTGAAGCGAATTTTGCAAAAATCAAACTGATAATACAGCACGAAAGGGTAGATACAAAACGAGACATTGGTAGTGACTAATAAAATTTGGACTCACACGTTAAATTAGAGTACCCAAAAAAGTAACTTCGATATCACTCTAAATAACGCAAACAAAAAAACCTCGGGTCCCAAACCGAGGTTATTTCAAGAAAACCAAATGTCTACCGTTGTTAAAGATATTGAAAATTTCAAATCTTATTAATTCACATCAAAACCACATAAATCAGGTTTTTGTGAACTTATGTAAATAATAGTAATGAAATCATTACAAAATGTCAATCAGGCTTGACACTGAAGTTTTTTGTATATATTTAACAAAGCTTAAGTATATTAACAGATATTGGGAAGTAAGAGGAGAAGAGGGGGAAGTTTTAGAGTAGCAAGTTATAAGTAATAATGACTTGAATGGATGGTCGGAAGTTAAATTAGAAACCAATAGGTATTTTTACTTGCTACTCTCTGCTCGCTACTCACTGATAACTGTTTCTATCGCTTTTGCAGCATCGGGGGGAATTTCTGTGACTAAACGAAACGGAAAATCTTTGGTAGAAGCAATCTGAGCGTAATCTGCTGTAAGAAACACCTTATATTTATCAGCTTCTGGAGTTAGTTGAGCAGCAAAGGCTAAAACAATGGCTTTGACGAATTTACGGATATCAGCTGCTTTTTCCCCGATTACTTCACCACCAGTTAAAGGAGTATTGGGTTTTCCTTTCTGACTAACTATAGCGCTGGGGTCTTTTACGCTCAGATGTGTTGCTCCAACTATACCAACCAACCATTTAGGTGAAGGAATTTTACCGAAACCGATTATTTGCTCGGTTAAAGCTGGGTTGGTTTTATCGGCCGAACTTGCTAAAACTAAGGTGGGAACTTCTACCGATTCTAATCCTGTTTCACCGAACATTAACGAACTTGTGGGATTAAGAGCAACTATGCTTTTGACTCTTTCATCGCGTAATTGATAGATTTTTTCTGGTAATTCTTGTCCTACACATTGAAGTCCTTGTCCAAAACTTAAAATCGCTAAGTTACCCTGACAGCGTTTTCTAAGACTTTCTGGTTGTAAACGCGCTCCAGCAATGGATAAAGCAGTTCCCCCACCAAAGGAATACCCTACAACCATTACTTTATCGGTCGCGAGTTTTCCTTGGAGAGGATTATCTCCTGTTTGATTAATCTTTTCTAATTCATCTATTACAAAACTAATATCTTGAGGACGTTCCAAAAACTCTTGCGGTTTTAAAAGTCTGGTTTTACCCTCGATTGCTGCATTCGTATTCGCTTCATTACTACCAGGATGCTCCAAAGCTGCAACTACAAAACCATAAGATGCAAGGTGTGAAGCTAAATAACGCAATTCGTTACGAACCGAACCCATACCGTGACTGAATACGATAACTGGTTTTTCTACACTCGCAGTATTCGACCAATATATATCAACGGGAAGAGTCCTATCTCGCTTGTCATCTTTTAAATTTAAATTGATTTCTTCAACTTCACTGCTTCCCGGTTGAGTAGCGTCTATTGGTAACGAAAGCTCCGGTTCCCGACTCGCTAATTGAGGTGCGATCGCACTCATAAATTGTTGAGTTTGCCAAAATGCTGTATTTAAACTTTTGAATACTCTAAATGCTTGAGATAAATTAATTTCTAAACGCTGACCGGGATAAGCAAGAATAGAAGAAAGCAAAGAAAACCCGTCTTTTTCGCTAGCAGCTAATATTAAACTTTCTCTAAGCGCTTTTGCTCCAGCATCGTCTTCTCGCTGAATCACACTGGCCAAATCTTCCAAAATTGTTGAGCCGATTTGAGTATTTAATAAATTGCTCATAGCTGCACCATTAATAGGAATTTTTGCTCTCAAAGCTCCCACAATCAAATCGCGCTGCTCTTTAGATAACTTACCAGTATAAGATTTGAAACTATCAGGAAATTCCCCTGTTTTCGCTACGTTTTTTAATTCAGTAATCGAAATAGATTCTGCAAACGCACCGTAACGAACTACTACGGTTTCTGCTGCCTGTAATGGTTTATTCACCAACTGTCCAATCATCAACGTACAAAATAAACTTACAAATATTTTTAAACTTCTCCCACTATATTTCATTTATATTTGTACCTTTGTTGATAATTACTTACGTAAAAATACTGGCAAAATATTCAAATAATATAATCGTGAGATTTTAGTTTTAGCTTATTAATTCAATCCATGACAACAATATACAAAGCATCTATTTCGAGAACATAAATAGACAATAATTAATAAATCTTGTTCCACCCCTACATACAAAGATTCAGGAAAACTTAACATCTATAAACATTGACATTTAACCAAATCCTTAATTATCATAGTTAAGTAATCGCTTAAATACTTTTTGAGTAAATGCACGTATTTGCTTATGGAAAAAATTTAATAAATATTCTGTTTCCTACTCACTACTCCCTTTCTCAATCAACATGAGCCGACAATCCGCGAGTGCAGATGTTTTTCAAGTGATTGCAGACCCAACCCGAAGAGCGATACTAGATTTATTGCTAAGGGGTGAACAACCTGTAAAGCAGCTAGCAGAACCTTTTGCAATGAGCTTACCAGCGATTTCTCAGCACTTACAAATACTGTGCGAGGCGAATTTAGTAGAAGTGCGTAAATCAGGTCGCCAGCGTTTGTATAAACTGAAGCCAGAACCATTAAAACAAGTGTCAGCTTGGATTGCTAATTATGAAGAATTTTGGCAAGACAAGCTTGAAGCTCTCGGCAACTATTTGGAGGAAAATTGATGTTCGCGAAGTTAAACAAAGAAGTGTTTTACCCGCATCCACCAGAAAAAGTGTGGCAGGTAATAACTAACAGTCGTTCTTTAGCTGTGTGGTTAATGGAAAACGACTTCGAGCTGCGAGTTGGGTGTAAATTTTGTTTTTACAGTAAATCTTTACCGGGAATAGATACGAACATCAGGTGTGAAGTCATCGAAATCGACGAACCAAAGCGTCTGGTTTACACCTGGAAAGATTGCATGATGAGTCAGCCATCAATAGTTACTTGGACTTTAAAAGCCGTTGAGGGTGGTACGCAGTTGAGTTTACAACATCGAATTAGAGAAACTGCTTTTACCGGTGCGAGAAATTCAGTTTATTCTCAAATGCAACCTGTAAACCTCAAACCATCTCGTAGTTTTATTCTGGAATCTTATTTTAACGGTGGATGGGAAGAAAAGCTTTGCAATCAACTCCCAGAAATATTGATTAAAACCACAATGTAGAGACGCGATATATCGCGTCTCTACACGCGCGTCTCTACACAATTTACATATATCATCAATATGACAGAACAAAAATTCATCAACACCAACAATCAACAGTGGGAAAAACTTCCCTCCTTTCCCGGTACAGAAATACTCCCACTATCCGAACCAGTTCCTCAAGGTTCAATTCATAAATTACATATGAGCGCTGGTACGGTAATTCCAATTCATTCTCATCCATGCGACGAGTATGTTTATGTCCTTGAAGGAGCTATTGAAACGGTCGGAAGAGAGTGTAAAGCTGGAACCTTTTGGTTTACCCCTGCTAACACTAAAAACGGGCCTCACAAAGCGATTACAGATGTAGAGATTCTGACTATTCGTCTCGGTGAAATGGGGAAATTTGAAAACAGTTAATTATAAAGACAGCAAAACAAAAAGTAAACATGGTGATGATTATGAGTTCAAATCAACAATTTCTGCAAAATTTGTACGACGCTTTTAACAACCGTGAAATTGAAACAATTATCTCGTTTATGCGCCCGGATGTGAAATGGGCCAACGGAGTGGAAGGGGGTTTTGTTTACGGACGGGACGCAGTACGCGAATACTGGAGCAATCAATCTAAGGATATTCAAGTCGAGCTTGAGACCCTAAAATTCGAGACGGACGAAAAGAATCGAAACGTCGTTACCGTTCATCAAGTCATCAAAGATTTACAAGGTAATTTACTTGCAGATGCAACAATTCAGCAAATATTTACCATTGAAGATGGTTTGATTAGCCTTTACGAAATTGGCGAAACTGAAACAATCCAAGAAATGATTCAAAAGGGGAGAACCTCTGAAAAATAATAGACATAGGCTGGGTTTCACTCCTTTCAAAAAAACCGGGTTTCTGATATTGGTGCAAAATTATCATTACAAAATAAAGCAATTCTCTAATGAAAATTCTAATTATCGGTGGAACTAATTTTATTGGTCCTTCTGTTGTGCATCAGCTTGTAATTATGGGACACGATGTAACTGTATTCCATCGCGGAAAAACGAAAGCTGATTTACCCGAAAACGTCCATCATATATTTGGAGAACGCTCTCAAATTCGAGATTATAAAAGCGAGTTTGAGAATCTTTCACCAGACGTTGTTGTAGACATGATTTGCTACACAGAATCGGAAGCACGGATGTTAATGGACGTATTTAAAGGTATTACGCAGCGCGTCGTGGCAATCAGCAGCATGGATGTATACCGGGCTTACTCCATTCTTTTAGGTAAGGAATCTGGTGTAGAAGAAGTTCCCTTAACAGAAGATTCTGCTTTACGTAGTTCGCTGTATCCTTTTAAAGATTTACCAATAAGACTGTGTGGTAAACCTGCTGATTACGACAAGATTCTGGTTGAAAAAGTTGTGATGTCATCTGAATTACCAGGAACAATTATTCGACTACCAATGGTGTATGGAGAAAACGACCCTTTAAACCGGATATCACCCTATTTAAAGCGTATGGATGATAGTCGAGATGCGATTATATTTTTAGATATGATTGCTAAGTGGAAAGCTTCTTACGGTTATGTCGAAAATATAGGATATGCAATTGCTTTAGCTGTAACTAACGAAAAAGCAGCAGGTAGAATCTATCATGTAGCAGAACCAGAGACTCTTTCTGAAGGGGAGCGAGTAAGTAAAATTGGAGAACTTGCAGGATGGAAAGGTAAAGTCGTTAGTTTACCTAAAGAGAAGTTTCCTGAAGATTGGAATTTACCTCTAAATTCAGAGCAAAATTGGTTTTTAGATTCCACTCGCATCCGTAAGGAATTAGGATATAGCGAAATTGTACCGATAGAAGAAGCTTTGAAGAGAACTATTGATTGGGAAAGACATCATCTATCTACTGAAATGCAGCAACTAGTAGCGCCATTTTTATTGGATTATGCAACAGAAGATGCCATCCTGAAGCGATAACTAGTGTAGAGACGTAGCACTGCTACGTCTCCATATCTTGGTTAACCAACGAATTCGTTTTGAGTAGTTCGTTTTTCCCTCAACTGTCGGGAGACGTAACACTGTTACGTCTCTACATTAGTTATTTCCCAGCCTTCCTCAACTGACGCTGTACCTCTTTAACAGCAGTATGAGCATTTACCAAACCATTACCAAACAAGTATTTCTCGATAGATACTCTTTGTGGAATTTGACCCACTAACAACAGAATTTTGTATATCTCTCGTTCTTTTTTAGAAAGGGTAAGTCCATCGTAAGAAGCTGTCTTTTTGAGAATAGAAATAATCTCTTCGCGGCTTAATAGTCGTTGTTGGTCTTCCCCTTTCATCAACGCTATAACTCCTGCTACAACTGGTGATGCGAAAGAAGTTCCTTCAACTCGAATATATTTACCTCTGCTGTCGAGTGTTGTACCCCAGGGAGTTTTTGGTTTGAGGATAATTCCCTGCCAAAATCCATCGATTCCCGTACCTCCAGCGGTCAAAATCCCACCCCGATTGCCAACTTTTTCGATGGAAGTATCTCCACCAGGAGCTACCATCGTCAATCCATTACCAAAATTACTGTAAGGTGCGCGATTTCCATTTATATTTGTCGCTCCAACTGAAATCACTCCTTTAACAGAAGAGGGAAAACCGACTTCAAAATTTCGTTCGTTACCAGCAGCAGCAACAATTACTAAATTAGGACTCTTACGATGAGCGCGGATAATTGCATTTTTGATATCAACACTGGGTAAATACCCCGCGAAACTCATATTAATGACATCTGCACCTCTCGCGACTGCATAGTCAATTCCCTCCACAATATGAGAGATTTTGCATCCGCTCTTACACACTGTGACAGGTAAAATTTGAGCATTGGGAGCAACACCAACCACCCCTAATGCATCTTCAGAACGTGCTGCTATTATTCCACTTACCCAAGTACCGTGAAACAAGCTCGCTATATCCCTGCGGATACTATCGCGTAATTTTTGAGCAATTTGTTTTCGATTGTAAAGAGGATTATTTCTCTTGACACTCAAAGCATAATACTTGTACTTCTCCAGCAATGTATCGTCAGATAGCGTAAAAGTATCCTGGAAAATTGGACGAAGTACCGCAAGCTCCTGTTCGCTGACGCGAGTATCTGCATCATCATCAACGAAATCCCAGCCATGCTGTTCGTTTTTAAGCTTACCTTTTTCTTTCTTCCCAACAGCGTAAATATTACCAATCAAGTCCGGATGGTCCCACTGGATAAAATCATCTAAAACCGCAACCAAAACTCCTTGTCCAGCTTTGGAATTCTGCCAAGCTTTTTGAGCGCGAACATCAGTACGTTTTAGGAAAGAGTCAGATTTATACAAACCTTTGCTCAAACATTTATCAACATCATCCGAAAATTTTTTCAAACAAACTTTCAGAGGATTACTGTTGATATGCCATTGTTGAGTAAGTAGATTATCACTTTCTTCTTCTTGGGATTGGTTGACAGTTGCTTTTGCTTTTCTAGAAAAAAAATTACTTCTTTGTTGAATAAAATTAGGTGTTGCTGTTTTTACTCCTTTAACTCGATAAAGTTGATTTGCGACTTTAAGAATATCCGTTCCAGATGCAGTTTTAGATTTAACTACATAGCGGTTTTTACTGAATCGTAAAGGACGGATAACTTCTAGATTATGTTTTTGTAGAATTACCTGTTGTTCGCTCGACGAAAGTTGCTCCTCAAAACTGACAACAATTTCATTAGGTAGTATTATTTTTTCACTATGCTTTTGCCTATAAACTACGGGTAAAGTAGTATCTATATAAGCTTTTTGACTCAAACGCAATTGCATTATAGTAGATTTATTACTACTAGAAGCTATTTTCATTAAGGCATAATGCTTACCCAAAGGCTCAACTTCTATATCAGATGCATTTGTATTGCGTCGAAAATCTTGTTGAAGTTTCAAATATAAAGGTAAAAAAGCACTGCGTGTAGCTTCAGGTTTAAAAGCAACCGCAATTACATCATTTCGCTGCTTCAGAGGAATTTTTTTGTCATAATAACGATAAAACAGTTCTTCTTGTATTTCAAACTGTTTTACAACCGAATTTTCTGCTCTTGAATGTAAGTTACCTATTAGCACCCATAAACCGCTCGTCAAGAGAATACCGAACAACAAACGCTTCATAGTACGGCTACCTCGCAGATGGGTTTTAAGTACAAGCAATTAGTAACAAAAAGTACTTGTAATTCTAAAATATCTTGTTTAATCAGATATTGTCTGCTATCAAAAACACAACCATTAATATATTTGTTTTGATTTTTTAAGAGGTAATAAATAATAGGAAAAATTGAATAAAAATAAAAATTATTTTTCAAAATTAATCATGCTTTAGCCTAATAGCATAAGTTTTATTAATTCTCTTAAGTAAGTAGGTCAAATTAAATATAAAACCTCACCCTCAATCCCTCTCCCGCAGTTGCTTCAACGGAGGGAACCTCCGCAACGCACTGCTCTCCTTATTAAGGAGAGGGAAGACGGAGACAGAGTGAGGTCTTATCTTATATTTAATTACGTCTACCTACTTACTTACTTATACTCACTACTCTCTACTCTCTGAAAAAAATAAATAACCCTGTGGAGGTACTTTCAATTGGGAATAATTTCTTGTAGCATTCAAGACGTATAATCTCTATAGGTAAAATTCCCATGGCAGAAACTTATATATCAAAAGTCAACGTTGACTTATGGAAGCAAGAACTGACCCTCGAATGGACGGGGACAAATGCAGCATCACAGCAGAAAGGTCCTTTTCACTGCACTCCTGGTGCGGGTATTTCTGGTGTCAATTGCGATAATATTGCAACCAGTCAAAAAGCAGGCACAGATTGCACTCCAAAAGGTGAATTCCCCGTGCTTTGGAGAGACCGTAAGTTTACTGAGTATCCAGAAGCGGAATGGGTAACGCGTTTTCAAGATGCTAACCGGGGAATTGCTCTTCACTACTATCCACGGGTTCCCGAGTATCCTAGCTCCCACGGATGCGTTCGTATCCAAAGTTTAGCAGCAGCAAAGCTAATTCACGATAAGTCAAAGAATGGGAAAACAATTGTTAAAGTACATGGAGAATTAAGACCGAATTTTAATAATACTTTAAGACGTGGTGCTACTGGTGAAGATGTCAAAAAGATGCAGCGTCAGCTAAGTAATAAAGGATATACATTGACTATTGATGGCGATTTTGGTCCAGGAACCGAAGCTAAAGTTAAACAGTTTCAAAGGGATAAAAGACTTGTATCCGACGGAATATGCGGACTTCAGACATACGGAGCGCTTTTTGCTTAATAGTTTTATGGTTGATTAAGAAGCGATACGCATTTGTGTATCGCTTTTTATTCGTCATCAAACGATACGCAAGGACTATCAACTTCATGGGTTGGTTGAAAGGAATTACAGAAAATTACAGTAGAACAATTTACCCCCGATTCTTCTGGGTGAGTGCATTGCAATTTATTATTCAATAATTTATTATCCAACAATGAATGAAAAGCACAGTCATTGCAAATAGTTTTAGATTCCGACATAAAATGACCTTGGGATTAAAATATCCGAAAGGGAGAAATAAAAATGAAGCAATTACCAGAAGGATGTAAACTTCGTAAGGCCACATCAAAAGACGCTTCATCAATTCGCTGGCTGGTATTCAAAGCAAAACTCGACCCCACACAGTTAAAATGGCAACAATTTTGGGTAATCGAATTTAATAACAATATAATAGCTTGCGGACAGTTACGCAATTTTACTCAAGCTCAAGAGTTAGGAAGTTTAGTTGTAAATAGAAACTGGAGAAATCGCGGTTTAGGAAGTTTTCTCACTCAGCATTTAATCCAGGAAGCTACCCAACCGCTTTATTTAGAATGTTTGGGTCAAAAATTAGTTAATTACTATCAAAAATTTGATTTTGTAGCAGTTGATTTTCAAGATTTACCAATATCTCTTAAAAGCAAATTTAAAATATCTCAATTAGGTAAGAAAATGATTGGAGTTCCCGTTACGTTCATGAAACAGGGAATCAGTTAACAGTTCAGTTTAATCTACATCCCTCTCCTTAATAAGGCTACGGTGTACACAGAAGTCTTAAAATCCTATCTGGAAGCGACTTCTGAACTCAGGCAAAAATCTCTCAAAACCTGTCATTGCGAGGAGGAACGACGAAGCAATCTCAAAATGTTGCGATTACTTCGCACAGCGAATAATGACGATTTAAGGGGTCTAAAATCCCTGAAACGTATGCGGAGAGTATTTGTGTGTACACCGTAGCCTTAATAAGGAGAGGGAACGAGGGTGAGGTTTAATTACTCGGAGTTTCCAAACTACCAGTACCTTGTAATAAAGAATTAGTCACGTTAACAATTAACTGGGCTGCACCTGCAAAGAAATCACGTTCAATATTAGCAGTAGTATCGGTTGGTTGATGATAAAAAGAGCTACGCAAATTAGCTGTATCGGTTACTAATAAAGCTCCTATTCCTTGAATCCAAAATGGTGCGTGGTCGCTGCGTAAAACATCGGGTGTCAAAACACCTTTTAAGGGAACTGGTAAGGTAAATACTGGTGGTAATTGAGGTGATTCTTCGATTGTTTTAAAAGTATTTAGTAAAGGTAAATGTTCGGTATCACCAACCACTGCTAAAAAGTCACCTTTATCACTGGTTACATTTATGGGAAAACCAGAAGGAGTTTGTTGACAACCTTTTGTATAGCAAGCGTAACCGACCATATCCATGACAATTACACCACGTATATTTTGTAAACGGGCCGTATTACTAGCAAAAGCACGACTACCCAATAAACCAGCTTCTTCTTTATCGAAAAAAGCTAACTGCAAAGTTCTTGGAGTCGAAAGAGTATTAAATAATCGAGCAATTTCCAGTAATACAGCAACACCGCTAGCATTATCATCAGCACCAGGAGAATTTAAAACCGTATCGTAATGAGCAGCTAGCAGAATTGCTCCTGCTTCGCTATCAGTTCCGGGTTTTTCTGCAAAAACATTAATACCACGTAGAAACCGTTCTTCATGTGATTCCCAACCCTGCTTTTTGAGTTCGTTGATAATATAATTACGAGTACGTCTGCGTTCGGAAACTGTGTAACGTTGAAGACTCAACTTTTCCAAGTCGCTTAACAATCTTTCCGAATCAACTTGTGGAATATTGGCTTTTATAGTTTGTTGAGATTTAGTTTCTATTTCCACTGGTATAGATTCTTCTTGAGGTAGTGGAGTTTCTATTTGGATACTATTAATAGCAACAGGTTCTTGGGATTCACCAAAAACATTATTACCTACAAATATCGCAACCCCAACACCCAATAACATCAAAAATACCAGCCAAATATTTCTTTTCATAAATAGTTGTTAGTTGATAGTGGTTAGTTGTTAATTCTAAAATTTCATTGGTAACTGTCTCGGTTAAAACCTTTTCTGGTATTCAATCACAGCACGATTATCGTCATCAAAATTAGTAGAACCGCGAAGACGAATTTTATCTTCCAATCGATAATTAATACCAAATTGGAATGGGTCATCTGCGGTTAAAATCTTTAAAGCGGAAACTGAAATTTTATCGGTTATATCAACTCCTGCTTCTGCTGCTAATTCTATGCTAGAACTACTTTTTCCTGCGTCTGGATTATCGGAAATAATTGTTGGAAATATTCGCAGTTCATCTAAACCGAAAGCAGTCCCAATTTCATTAAAAGTGGATTGTAAATTACCTAAAACTGCGGAACCTGCAATATTTAGCAATCCCACACCAGAACTACCTCTTCCTTTACCATCAAACCCACCTCCTAATAAAGCGACAATTTCCGTTTCGCTACGTGCTGGACTGCTTTTTAATTCTAGATTATTGTCAATTTTACTAGCAGAACCTTTTACAGTCGCTTCTACACGTACTGTTTCTAATGCAGCTAAACCTGTAGCATTTGGTCTATTGAAATCCGAGCTTTGAATTACATCTAATACTTTAGCAAATAAACTAATATCTAAAACTGGGTCGCGTGGTTGATTTTTGATAAATGTAGCGGTGTTCTCTTCACCACGGTCTAAATTAAATTGAGTAGTAAATAAGTTCACTCCTCCTTTTTTCAATTTCAATTTTCCTACTGGAATGGGATTGCGAAACGTACCATCTACTATTAGGTCTCCACTTGCTTGCATACTAATAATTGGAGGACGTTCTATTTTGATTTTTTCCCCTAAAGTTAAGTTTAAATTATCAAACCTTCCCCTAGTATTTTCTTCTTGATTAATTTGTTTATTTAGTTGTACAAGTTTATTTTTATTCCTACTACCAATTGTGTTTTCTGCTTCACCTTCTGGCAAGGATACTAAACCATTTTCCAGATTAATATTTCCGCTAATAACCGGACTCAAAGCAGCACCTTTAATCAAGATTTTGCCTCCAACACCACCTTGATAAAGTCCTTTGAGATTTATTGCTAATTTATCTAATGTTACGGAAAGTGGATTATTAATTTTAATAGATTCATCGTTGTATATCGGAATCTGACCCTTAGCAATTACTTTACCTTTACTAAAATTTCCTTGAAGATTGCCTACTTTTATAGTGTCAAAATCAAAATCTACTTGTCCCGTTACGTTTGTAAGTTTTTCTGGTAGAGCTTGAGCGGAAAATACAGCATTATTAACAATAGCTATTCCGTTCACTTCTGGTAATAGAAGGGTTCCTCGTACCGTTAATTTTACTTCTCCTTCACCTTTTTCAAATTGGACTTGGTTGTTCAACAAGTTTAAAACAGCTAACCCTTCATTTTTAACATTTACATCTAAACTTATTTGATTGCTTTCGGGATTGACTGAAGCAAAAGGTAATTTATAGGGAATACTACCATTAATATCAACTGGTTCGGCATCATTCACTAACACGTTGCTAGCAAAGTTCAAGCGTCCGTTGCTATAACTGAAACTTGCGGCTGCTGATTTGATTCCTTTTTGGTTTAAAGTTCCATCTGTAACTCTTAATTCTCCTTTGGTTAAAGGATTTTCGATACTACCAGCTATTGCTGCTTTACCACTGAGATTACCAGTTAATCCTATCGGCAGATTTACAAAGCTACTTAATATTTCTAGAGGGAAATTTTTGACTTGCAAATTACCGAACTGTTCGTCACCTCCAACAGCACCACTAAAGCTTGCAAGTCTATTTGTAGATTCAATTCGTAACGGTGTGAATCTGACAATTCCATTTTCAAAACCACCCCGAGCAATTACTTTTTTTGCTTCATAACGTTCTGGGTCTTCCTCGGTTCCCCAGGTAAAGTTTTCACCTTCGATATCAAACTGACTGGTTATTTCTTTATTTTTATTTGTGTCTACACTAACTTCTGCATTGAAGGTTCCTTTTAAATTTCCTAATTCAGGAAAAGCAGAAGCATCACGTCGCTGTTGCTTCTGTTTTTCTAATAATGCTTGAATTTCTGAGAACCTCCGCAGTTGAGTTATTAAGTCTCCGTTTGGAATACCTACTTCAACTGTTTCGAGTTCGCTGGCTTTACTATAGGTAGGCTCTTCTAAACCACGTTGAATATCTTCTAATTCGTATATTTGTAATGCGGTTAAAATATCTTGAATTTTTCCTTTTTTGATGCTCAATTTACCTTTTACTTGCGGTGCAGCATCTGTTTGAGTCACCGTTCCCGCAGCAATATAGCTGCTTTCTCCTTTGAAAAATTCTCCTTTGATAATCCGAAGCTTTTTACCGTTATAATTAAAATTTGCAATAAGTTTATCACCCTTTAAACGTCCAAATTCTGGATTTTGCACGACCATATTTCCCGAAGCAGTGGCAAAAGTTTTTTGATTTAATCGTAGATTTCCAGTAAATTCTCCGCCAATTTTTCCAGAACCAAGGTACCTATTAACTGGTAACGGCAGTTTTAACAACTGCAAAGGAAATGCTTTGATATTTAATGCTAAAATATCTCCTTGAGATTGACCGGATGCTAATGCTGCACCACGTTTGACTACAAAAGATAATGGTTGATTCTTATTATTTAAATTAATTGCTATTTTATCTTGTTTGCCCGCAATATTTAACTGCAAACCTTTTCCTTGTTCCGATTTGACGTTTCCAGCTAAAAGTGGCTCAAAAGCTACATTATTGACTACGAAATTTTTTAATGCTAATTTTCCGACTACGTTCGGTAAAGGTAATTTACCGCTAATCTTACCGTTAAAATCAACTTGACCAGCTACATTAACCGTATTTGAAACTTCTACAGGTAACTGTTGTAAATCAAAATTACTAGCTTGAACATTCAAATCTAATTGCGTAATTTGGGGTATACCCGCACCTTTTGCATTCGCGAAAATATCACCGCTTATATTTAAACCCGGTGCGGCTGCTTTTTCAATTCTTAACTTATTTCCCGTCCAAGCGATTACCGCATTAATAGGTTTTTCAAATCCAGGAATTCCTTGAGAAAACTGCACTTGACCGTTAGCTCGGATGTCAGCCAAACTGGGATTTCTCAAATTTCCTGCAACTCGTAAATTACTAGCGAATTTACCTTTTAAACGTTGATTTAATTTATTGAGGTAAACACCTGCTGTATTTACAACTGCTTGATAGCGTCCGTTATTAACGCTGATATTTGACGCTGTAATTTTACCTCCAGCAGCATTTATCGCAGCATTCCCAGATAGATTGACATTTTCAACAGAATTTACCGAACCAGCAATATCAAATCTACCAGTTAATCCCCCAGCTAAAATTTCCGGTAGCTGTGGTGCTAGTTCTCGTAATCTTAATTGATTGACATCAACAACCGCTCGATACTTTCCGCTGTTAACTAAAATATTCGACGCTGTAATCTTTCCATTACCAGTATTTATGGAAGCATTTCCAGATAAATCAATATCTTCAAAGGAATTTACAGAACCAGCAACGTTGAATTTACCCGTCAATCTTCCTGGAAAAGCTTGAGGAATTTTCGGTGATAATTGTCTGACTAATAAATTATTCGTGGCAACTTTGGCTTGATATCTGCCATTAAAAACCGCAATGTCCGACGCTAAAATTTTACCACCAGCAGCATTTATCGAAGCATTCCCCGATACTGTTAAATCCTCAACGGATTTTGTCGAACCAGCAATGTTAAATGTCCCTGTCAATTTCCCTGGGAATGATTGGGGAATTTGTGGTGATAATTGACGTACATCTATATTGTTTACCCCAACTTTGGCTCGATACTGTCCCTTAGCAAACTCAATATCCCGAGCAGAAATTTTACCAACGCTGGTATTTAAATTAGCTTGACCCGATACAATTAAGTCTTCCGGAGCAAAAGAATCCAAGGAACCAGCAAGATTAAATTTACCCGTCAATCTTCCCGTAAACGATTTCGGAACCTGCTCCGACAAATCTCGAACCCGGACATTGTTTACCCCTACTTGACCTAAATAAATTCCATTTTTGACTTGAATATTGCTCGCTGTAATCTTACCACCAGCGGTTTTTATCTCACCTTTACCCGTTGCTACGATACTTTCTGGAGTAAAGGAATCTAGAGAACCAGCAACATCAAAGTCTCCGCTCAACTTTCCTTTAAACGACTTTGGTATTTGCTCGGATAGCTGCTGTAACCGGACGTTACTTGCTCGGACTCTAGCTAAATAAACCCCGTCTTTAACTTTGATATTATTTGCTGTAATTTTTCCCCCAGCAGCGGCTAAACTAGCATCACCTTGAATCCTCAAATTTTTAGTATCGAAATTATCCGTGCTTCCCGATACTTGAAATCTACCGCTCAAAGGGCCATTTATAGGTAAACTAGAATCTTTAAATAATTTTCCTACTTGAACCCGAGAAGCGACTAAATCGGCAGAAAATTTTTGTTCGTCAAACTTGACAGAATTAACCGCAATTGTACCTCCACCAACCCCAATATTGGCGTTTTCAGTTTGAATTTGAGCGACTTTAAACGGTGTTGAAGTTCCCGAAACGATAACTTTACCGTTAAAATTCGCGCTATCAAGATTTATCTTTTCTAACTGTTCCTTACTGACAAACTGATTAATTTTTATACCCTTAGTATTCGCTACAGCTTGCCAGCGCTGCTGATTCCAACTACCGGTTGCTAAAGCCGTTCCTCCAGCCACAGCAAGGGCTACGTCTCTTAAGGATAAACTGCGATCGCGATTGACTATTACTTCTCCTTTCGCTGGGTAAGTCGCTTGGGGAGCATTAAATTTTACTAATGTCCGCAGATTTTCCGGTGTGCCACTCAAAGTAGCTGTAGCTGCAACCGTACCAACCTCAAACGAAGCTGTAGGGATATCGTAAACTCTAGCTAAACTATCTCCTGGCGCATTACCAGTGCGAAAATTAAAATTAACTTGAGTTTTTCGGCCTATATTATCGTCACCAATTAGAATTTTCCCCCCACCTCGAACTTCTCCACCGACAGCAGCAGTACCGCGAATATTGCTAAAATTAACGGTTGAATCAGCCGTCACAAAATCAAACTTAGCGCTAGCCGTTTTGACTTTAACCTTATCAACAATCCCAGGTTTAATCGTGGTCACAATACCAGAAATAACTGGCTTAGTAATAGCCCCAGTCATCGATAAATCACCTTTGACAACTCCACCAACTGGTAAAGGTGATTGAATTTCCAGAGTTTTGAAAGTATCGTTGACGCTGACCGCATTAACCCGAGCGGTCAAATTATAACCCTTATTAAAATCAATGGTGCCACCACCACTTAAAGGAATTTTACCGTAACTAGTAACTACATCATTTAATATTAGTTTCCTACCATCAATCCTCAAATTTCCTTGAGAATTAACCAGTGGTTTTGGCATTCGGGCTACTTGAAAATTTAACCCTTCAACCCGAGCATTACCATATAGTAAAGGCTGTTGTTTTTCTCCACCAGGTAATTTTACCTGCAAATCCCCGTTTATTTTCCCACCTGTCAATTTAACTGGTAGCTTGACAAGAGGTGTAACTTCCGAAGTTAATAAATCTTCCGTCTGTAACTGTAAATTACCTGCTTTATTTTTGAGATTTACCTTTCCCTTCACCGAAACATTACCAACACGTCCCGGTTGTCCCCCGACCTCAAACCGAACCACTTGATAATTATCGATAAATTTCGCATAACCATCGAGTTTGTCAAAAACCACCTTTGGAGAATCAACTTCCTTATTCTCCACAAAAGGCTTTAACGATACATTTCCATTCCGTAACTGAACCTTATTTACTTCAATATCAATCGGTCCTGGTTCATCCGGGAGCAAAATTTTTGTAGTAATCCAGCGTCCTTGATTATCTTCTTCTACATAACCAATTGGGTTGACTAAAGTGACATCTAGCTTTAACCTTTTATTGAATAATAATTGTAGTGGGTCAAATCCAACTTCTATTGCATCAGCTTTAACCTTATCCGGGTCTGCTGCTGTGGCTGGAATAGCCGAAGCTCCAAATTTGACCCCAGAAAGTGAAAAACTCTTCACTTCCCCCAATTCAAGCGGACGGTCAATAATATTGGCGAGATTTTTTTCTACTAAAGGAGCTAAATCTTGTTGAATAAAACTTTGTAATCGCCATAATCCTATAGGAATCCCTACAAGTAATAATCCACCAACAGCCAATCCACAACGACTAAGTACCAACAACCAAAGACGTTTAGGATTTTTAGATTTAGAGCATTTTTTCGTAGAAGAAAATTTGGTCATAGAAATATTAATTCTGACTTTAGCCGATACAACCAATGCATCGGTATATCATTTCGGGAACGCTTTCATACTCGTAAACCTTTCCAGGATAACTCGCTTTCTTTGAACCTTAATCAATTTCGTGATGGAACAATTGCTTAATTGCTAGGTTAATAAGGAGTAAGGAATAGAAAAATTTGCGGGTTTGCTTAGCATAAAATCCGACAGATTGTATAAACGAACCAGTGCTACCTCTCCAGTAGTTTCGCAAACAACGAACCACTCATAATAAACGAAAAGTATCAGAACGCTATAAATGTGTTTTTCCGGGACAAAGTTGGTTAAACCGTCGTTATAGCAGTAATTATCAAAACTAAGTCAGAATAATTAAAATTGAAACGGTACCACAGTTTAAGCAACCTGTTTATATTCCCGTAAAAACAAACGTGAATTCAGGAAAATGTTAAGAAAGCGAGAATTATTACCCCAACTTTCCCCCAAGTGCTTCCTAGAACTTTAATATGGATAGAACCCAAACAAAAGGACAGGTGATTACAGATGGGGCGCGTTTTTGTGTTAATCTTTAATGCCCGTACAGAAAATGAGGGAATTCATACAATTCGGATTGACAACCGCAATAAAGTGCTGATGTTTGAATCCGAAGATGACGCTACTCGTTTTGCGTTGATGCTCGAAGCGCAGGATTTCCCTACTCCCACAGTCGAAGCAATGGATATAGAAGAAATCAAGCAGTTTTGTAAAAGTGCTGATTACGACTATGAAATCGTTCCTATCAACGGTGAATTAATTGTTCCTCCAGAACAAAACGTTGATGAAACTGATTGGAGGGAAGATGGTTCGACTACTACCGAACCAAAGGTTGAAGCGTCAGAAGAAATGTCAAATTCCGAACTAGACAATATCCGTCGCAAACTGGAAGGATTGTTGTAAGATTCTAGAATTTGTGATTTTAGATGTAGAGACGTGACATAATCGCGTCTCTACAATAATTATGATTTCACAAGCAATAAATCCGTCTTGGAAAGTTTAGGTGAGTGGTGTTAGCGTTCACCTTTATGTGCGGTTAAGCGTCTCCAAAGGAGATACCCGTTCCCGGGTCGCTTGTGGTTTAGGGGGAGACCCCAAGACCGCAATGGCTCAACTTTCCGCAAAATCCAAAATCGGTTTGACATTAATCAAGGATAAAAAACACATGACTGATTTGCAAGAGCGCGGACATCTATTAACCGAACAAGTTAATCCTGATAGTCTTAATTTAGACCAGCTAAGCAGTGTAGAATTTGTCGAACTGTTTAATAGTGAAGATACAAAAGCAGTCGCTGCGGTTGCTAGAGTCAAACAAGATTTAGCAAAAGCTATTGATTTATCAGCCCAAAGTCTTGAAAAAGGTGGACGCTTATTTTACGTCGGTGCCGGTACTTCGGGGAGATTGGGGGTATTAGATGCTGCTGAATGTCCGCCGACTTTTTGCACTCCCCCCGAATTAGTCCAAGGTATAATCGCTGGTGGTGCTGGTGCATTGGTACGCAGTTCTGAAGACTTAGAAGACCGCGCTCAAGATGGTGAAGCCGCAATGGCTCAACGAGAGGTTACCCAGCTTGATGTTGTTGTAGGTATTACCGCTGGTGGAACTACTCCTTTCGTCCACGGAGCTATCAAGGCAGCGAAAAGCCGGGGTGCAACTACCGTATTTATTGCTTGCGTCCCATGTTCGCAGGTCAGTGTAGAAACTGATGTTGATATACGCTTGCTTACAGGCCCAGAAATATTAGCCGGTTCCACTCGTCTCAAAGCTGGTACCGCGACCAAATTGGCATTGAATATTCTGTCTACCGGTGTTATGGTCAAACTCGGTAAAGTTTACGGTAATCGTATGGTAGATGTCGCGGTGACAAATCGGAAGCTACAGGATAGGGCTTTAGGGATTTTGCAAGATTTGACCAGCTTGGGTCGCGAAGCTGCCAGCGCTTTACTCGAAAATAGCGGTAAATGGGTCAAGTTAGCAATTTTGATGCATGAAACTGGTTTAGACAAAGAACAAGGTCGTAAGCTCCTTTCCCAATACCACGGAAACCTCAGAACAGCAATTGAAGCGAAAAAGTAAGTTCTTGCTCCATCTTGAAAACTTTGGCGAACATATCAGGGGGAAGAGTATCTTCCTCCTCCAACTTCTCCCCATCAACTATTTCACAAATCAGTGAAAATACAGATACATTATGTTATCTCTCAGCATTAAACTATGTTACGAGCATGGATGTTAAATGAATTGTTCGTAGTTATTCAAAAATATGAACTTAGACTAAAATTCAACTTTTGTGGTCTTTCCAGCTAAACATACAATAAACTGTTTTACCCCTTGGTTTATCTATTCCACAACAGTTTATAGCTCAAAGCATTATTAAGAAATCACCCAAAATTAGTTTTTCCTAAGTGCTTATACTTGTTTGAAATAGCAGAAAGCTAATTATTTAATGCGTATAAACTCTGTTGGCGATTCAAAATTGCCTAAAGATAATCAGAAGTACAGTTATCGGAAAGGCTAGTGATTTATGTTACGCGAAAAGCTTGGTGATTTTTCTAGTATAATTTGCTTCAAAGCTGCTATTTCCGGGATGGAAGAAGCGTTGGGAGAAAAAGCAACTGCGATTGCGCTAATTGCAGCAGGTCGTAGTCGTGGAAAAAACCTTGCTAAAGATTTAGGTTTATCAGGAACTAGTCTTCGTTGGGATGTTATTGCAGATAAAATGGCTTTCGCGTTAGGTGAGAATGGAACTAAGCTTCTTACAATAGAAAGCATTTTAGAAGAAGGTGATGTGATTAAAGTCTTTACCTCAGAAACCCTATGTTCTGCTGGAGAACCTCAAGGTTCATCTCGTAAATGCACATTTACTTTAGGTGCGGTTTGGGGTGCTTTAGAAGAAATTACTGGTAAACGTTTAAAAGGTTCCCACACCGAATCTGTAGTTCGTGGTGGAAACAATGATGTTTTTGAATTTAAATCTTTGGTCTAAGTCAAGTTTTTAAATCAACTAGCTCAATAGAGCTTTATATACAAATAAGAAGGACAAAAAAATGCCTATTAATGCTGCAAAAATTGAAAGTATCCTACAAAATTTTGTCAGTGGTACTGCTGATATTCAAGGAGCAACACTCGTTTCTCCAGATGGTTTATCTTTAGCTACAGTGCTACCAAGCACAATGGATGACGAGAAAGTATCCGCAATGTCTGCGGCCATGCTATCTTTGGGCGAACGTATAGGTAGTGAACTCTCTAGAGGTTCTATAGACCGTATTTACGTTGAAGGAGATCGAGGCTATGGTGTATTAACAAACTGCGGCGAAGATGCTGTATTACTAGTATTAGCTAATCAATCAGCGAAACAAGGTTTATTAATGCTAGAAATCAAGCGCCTTACTGAGGAATTAAAGTTAGTTTTGATGTAACCTTTTACCATAAAATGATTTTGCTTCCGATATAATCTCGTTAGTTAATAAGTTGCCCATAGCGTAAATAAGATAGGTAATAGATTTTGGTAAATGTTGCTGAATTAGTTCTAATAATATTATAAAAATGTCATTGAAAGTTCAGAATATAAAATCCAAAATCCGGACACTTGTTTATGGGGGAAACCACCAAAACCACAGTGTCCTTAAAATCTAAAATTATATGAGGGAACTATTTTATCTCAATTCATCATGTCCGCCCTTATTACTTCTGTGCAATAAAATAATTAAAGCTAGTTCGGTTATAAATTACTAAGAAAATACTTTCTCGAATCAAACAAAAAGTAATTACCGGGCATGATATAAGTTATCAGTTACTACCTTAAATAAAGGTATGTTGAACTATTACCTTTATCTAAAATAAAAATTATAAGAGCAAGGGAAGTTCGATGTATATTCTTGATAGCTGACCATTCTATTCTGTTGTTTATTTTTTTATAAGTTCTATGGAAATCATGCGTATGGTTGTTACTGGCCCGGTAGGGGCTGGTAAATCTACATTTATTCGTTCAGTCAGCGAAATCGAGACTGTAGATACAGACCGCAGAGCAACAGACGAAAGTTCATTAATCAAGCAAAAAACTACTGTTGCGTTTGATTTTGGCAGATTGCAGTTTAATCCAGATATGGCTCTTCATCTTTACGGTACACCAGGTCAAGAACGATTTGATTTTATCTGGGATATGTTAATTCGTAAGGCTCACGCTTATATATTATTAGTAGCTGCTCATAGGCCAGGAGAATTTCGTTATGCTCGTAGAGTGGTCTCATACATGAATCAGAAAGCGCAAATTCCTATGATTATTGGTTTAACTCATGCAGATTGTTCTGGTGCATGGTCTCAAGACAATGTTATGGCAGCTTTAGGTTATTACGATGCAGACACACAACCTCCAATCGTGACAGTTAATCCAACTGAGACATCTTCTGTTGCTAGTGCTGTAATTTCTTTAGTACAGCATTATGTTCAGCATAATTCTTCAAAAGCAATGGTTGTATAATCTAGATATTTGGCTTCTTAAGATGTGAATTTTTTGTCAATCAGTATGATTAAAATCGCCGATATTGATTTGATTTAATAACATTATTTCAATATTAAATATGATATTGATTGATGCAGATTCATTTAAGCATAAAAATTAATATAAAAATTAATATATGATAAAATAAATCATATACTTATAAAATAATTTAAACGATACATATCTAAAAGACAAAACTGAAAGCACAAAGATAATTTTTTTGTTTTGAAAAGCGTTTTAATTGCTCTGTATTAAATTTGGAGTAATAGTTACTTACAAATATTATTCACTTTTAAGAGTTAAATTAATAAACGCATTAATGTTACCTAAAAAAAATATTTTACGAAGGAAGACATGGCATTTACTGGTTACTTATCTAAATTTTCCTTGCCAGAAATTTTTGAATTTTTAGAACAAGGTTATAAAACCGGCTTATTAAGCATTCGTGCTTTAAAAATAGAGCAGCATCAACAATCACAAAATCATTATATATGGCTGCGCCAGGGTCGTATTGTCGCAGCAGCTAATAACTTGGATAATCAAGGCTTAGTTTCGATGATTAACCGCAGGGGCTGGGTTGGTAAAAATAGTGCAACAGATAAGTTTCAAGCAAGCGGTGGAAAAATGGCAATGGGCTTGTGCCTCAAGTCTCAGGGTCTAGTTACAGCAGAGCAACTGACATTATTATTTCGTTCCCAAATTATGGGACAAATTGCTCCGCTTTTTGAACTGGAAAATGGTAAATTTGATTTTGATTTTCAAGCCTCAATTCCAGCAGCAGAAATGACTGGTTTAAGCATGTTAGCAACCGAAGCCACAATTAAAGGTCTACGGAGTCTGCGGAACTGGTCTGCACTAAGAGCAAAGCTACCGGACTCAACTTCTGGTATTTCAAAAAAGACTTTAATCGTTTCTCAGTTACAGTTAGATACTCAAGAGTCAAAATTTTGGGAATATGCTGATGGTAAAACCCCTTTGAATGAAATCGCAACTCGGTTGTTAATTCCTGTAGAAAAAGCCCAACAAATTGCTTTTCGATTGATTGTCAGCAATTTAGCAGAAGAAGTTTTTATTATAGATACTCCTGAAACACATATTGTTGACAATCAAACTGAATTTGCTGATTTAACTTCTGATAATGGGTTTGGTGAATTATCATCTCAGACATTTGCAGCAGATTTTCCTAGTCTAAATAGTCAAGAACCGGCTTATGCTTTAAAAAAGGAACCAGAAAAAATTAAAACATCAGTCAAGGAAAAAACACTAGATGCAGTTCCCAACTCTTCCAGTAATATTAATGTCAGCCAGTCATTTTTACAAAATTTAGTTGGCTTCCTGAAAACAAAAGTTGAAAATTAAAAATAAATCTCAATTTATAATTATGTCTCTTTTATTTATGTAGCTAGACCCAATAGGTCAATAGCTCTATAAATATTCTGCTACCTCTCTCAATTTATAAAACTAGCCCAAATCATTGGGAGAGAGTAAAGTTGAAGCACAATGATAGTTAAATAAAAAACTATATTCTATATTTTTCAAATTTATTGCTAAATACAGATACTGTATAACTTTCATGATCGCGAGTTTATCCCGCATAAATGAATATGATTCATTTCATCTGATGATTTTTCTAATCCTACATTTAGTTAGTGGACTGCATTTTGCATTTTGCGTAGGGAGCAATCAATCTTATTTGTAAGATATAATATTTTAGATTCAATAAAAAAATAATATTTCGATTCATATTTATTCATTGTATGGATAAAATAAGCCTTACTTTCTACTACCCACTTATTATAAAAAAAATAGCAGTATTATTTAGAGTATTTGAAATATAATTAGTTAACTATACAAGCTTAAGTACGTGCAAAAAAATCTTTTTTTTAAAAGGTAAAATCAGAATATACACTGATTTAGTTATAGTCACATTCAATTTAAGATAATATATAGCTCCCATGGTGCATATTCATATTAAGCTATAATCATTGTTAAAATACTTGGTTAACTCTCAACAAATATATAGACATATCTAATTTATTAACTTAAATTTTTCTATTAATTGTTGTCGATTTTTCTTCGTATGAAGACAAAAAGCGTTATTGCTGATTACTTAATTAGAAGGTCGCCATCGGTCGTCGATTTGCTTTTTTAATGACAAACAAAGCGGTCTATCTCATGTTGAGGTGCAGCCGCTTGTCTGGAATTTTAAAGGAAGACTTATTAATAAAGGGAATAAAGTATGAGCCATCCGGAAATGATGGTGTCGAGTGAACTACTCGATGAATTTAGAACTTGTACTCAAATACAATATAGTGGCAAATTAAATATCAAAAGTTCCAAAGGGCATAAGTGGATATTCTACTATCGATTGGGACGTATTGTTTGGGCTACTGGGGGAACTCATCCCTTCCGACGTTGGCGCAGACACATGACTCAACATTGCCCGGAAATTGATATCGACCAAATGCAGCTTAATTCCAAAGATTTATCAACATCTAATGATTACTGGGATTATAAACTGCTCGAAGTCTTGCATGAAAAACAGAAAATTAAGCGCGAACACATCAACTCGGTTGTAGAAAAGACTATAGCCGAACTGCTATTTGACTTAGCACAACAAGCCCATTTCAATCAAATTCAGTGCGACCGGACTAATGATGTGATTCTGGAAGCACCGATGAGCTTTACAAGTGCAGATATGTCTCTAAAGTTCATGCAAGACACTTGGAAACATTGGTCTGAGGCTGGTTTGGCGAATTTTTCTCCAGACTTGGCACCAATTCTCCGCAGACCGGAACAGTTACAGCAGATGGTAAGTCCGGCCGTCTACAAAAACTTTGTGAATTTGATGAACGGTAAATACACTTTGCGAGATTTAGCCGTCAAAATGAAGCAAAGTCCTTTACCTATAGCTCGTTCGTTATTGCCTTACGTACTGAAAGGGATTATCGAACTGATAAAAGTCCCCGATTTGCCTTTTAAGATAGGTGATGGACAGCATAAGGCAACTGTGGAAGAGGAACCAGAAGCACCGTCCGGTCCTCTGATAGCTTGTGTGGATGATAGCCCGCAAGTATGCCAGATGCTCGAACAAATTCTTGTCCCTCAAGGGCTGAGATTTATCAAAATTCAAGACCCCGTTCAGGCTTTACCAATTTTAATTGAGAACAAGCCAGACTTAATTTTCTTGGACTTAGTAATGCCAGTTGCTAGCGGTTACGAAATTTGCGCTCAATTACGTCGGATTTCAGTTTTTGCTAATACACCAGTGATTATACTTACGGGTAGCGATGGTTTATTTGATAGAGTTCGCGCCAAAGTAGTAGGTTCGACAGATTTTATTACTAAACCTGTTGTTGCTGACAAGGTAATGGGAGTTATACGCAAATATATACAAACTCCGTCACCTACTAAAGATGACTCCAAATCGCAACCTTTAGCGTTCGGAAATTAGAGAATAAGGCTGATTTTGTATTTATATTTCAGTTTTTCCTTAACAAATTTAAATCTAAATTTGGCATCGGCATAAGTATTTTTACTGAAGCTAAATTCGTAAACAGTGCATCAAAATTAGATAAATAATAAGCTTAATATATTGTCTAATATTTCGCTACTCAACTGCTGGTTTTTTTCATTATTAAATACAATTGATAGGTAATTACTATGAGTACTATTTTAGTTGTTGAAGACGGTCTCACCGATATGCAAAGAATTAGCTCTTATTTAAAACAAGCTGGTTACAGCGTGATGGGAGCAACAAGTAGTGAAGAGGCTCAGGAAAAAATCACTGAGAATAAACCCGATCTTATATTTCTTGACGTAATTTTACCTGGAAAAAGCGGTTTTGAAATTTGTCGAGAACTGAAAGATAATCCCAATACTAGTACTATTCCAGTCGTTTTCTGCTCTACAAAAAATAGCGATGTAGATAAAATGTGGGGTGATATGTTAGGTGCCGATGCTTTTCTTTCTAAGCCCGTAAACAAGGAAGAATTAGAAGGTGTTTTACTACAACTTAAAAGGTAGTAATAAAATAAATAAATAAAAATAAATGATGTTAATAATTACATGTAAGGAACAATAATTTTGGATACGGCAGAAGAAAAGTTTTTGAGCTTTAATTTAGGCATTAAAGATACAGCTATTATTTCATTGAATAATGTTACTGAAATTTTACCTGTATCTTTAAATGAAGTTTGTAGCGTACCTCAGATGCCAAGCTGTGTATTTGGTATCTATAACTGGCGTGGTGAAATGCTTTGGTTGATAGATTTAGAAGAAATGTTGGGCTACTTACCTTATTCCTATGGTAGTAGCTTTGTTTCAAAAATGATGGCAATTATTTTAGAGAAAGAAGGTAAATCTATGGGTTTGTTGGTGCGACAAATCATGGATATTGAAGAGTTTAATTTAAACCAAATGAAGCCTCCAGCACCCGAATTAGTTTCTCAAGAAGTTGTTCCATTTTTGCAAGGCTATTTTATTAATTCTTCAGAAGAAATGATTGTGAATTTAGATGCTTCTGCAATCCTTCAGTCTCCTTTATGGTCAATTCATAATTGAGTTTAAGTAATAGGAGAACAGAAAAAATTAATACCTCTAATAACGTAATTAAAATATTTTAAGGTGCCTGTAATGACTAGCGCATATCAAGAGAGTACAGAAAACGGACATCACATCACTAAAGTTGAACATTCCGACACATTGAGCGAATTGAGTAGCACATCTGCAGATTCTACAACTGAAGAGCAAGGCTTTAAAAATTGGAGAATACAGCTATCTTCAGTTCTTAACCAAATTCGCAAAGCAACAAATTTAGAAGAATTAGTTCAACTGACCACAGCAGTAGTTAAAGAGAAAATACAAAGCGATAGAGTCATGCTTTATCGCTTTAATTCTTCATCATCCGGTGTTGTACTAGGAGAATCAATTGCGAATGGCTGGACTCCTGCAATGGGTGAAACTATTCCAGCGATGATTTTTGGTTTGGATGCTAGAGAAGAATATTTAGAAGCAGTTAGCATCAATGATATTAAGGAAGTTGAGCTTACAGCTTATAAAGCCCAAATTTTAGAAAAATTTCAGGTTACAGCTAGCTTAAGCATTCCAATTTTTGTTAAAGATACAGTCTGGGGATTGCTAGGGATACAAAATTGCGTAACTGCTCGTCAGTGGGAAGAGCGGGAAATTAGCTTGTTATCTCAAGTTAGTACCGAAATTTCTTATAAATTAGAAAGCTTTGAATTAGAAAAAAAGCTTGAACAACAAGCTCAAGAGTTTAAATCGATAACCAAAGTTATTGATAAAATTCAGCTCGCTTCTAGTTTAGATAAGCTATTTCGCACTACTACCCAAGAAGTTCGCGAACTAATAAAATGCGACCGTTTAGCGGTTTACCGCTTTGATGCTGATTGGAGTGGTGAATTCGTTGCTGAATCCGTTGCAAATGGTTGGGTACCATTAGTCGGTCCGGGAATTAAAACTATTTGGGAAGATACTCATTTACAAGAAACCAAAGGAGGTCGTTATCGACAGCATGAAACTTTGGTCGCGAATGACATCTATGAGATGAATCACGCACCCTGTCACGTAGAGATTTTAGAACAGTTTCAAGTTAAAGCCTACGTGATTGTGCCTTTATTTGCAGGACAAAAACTCTGGGGTTTATTAGGTGCTTATCAAAATAGCGGTACTTATGAATGGCAAGAAGACCAAGTAAAGTTACTGCGTCAAATTGCGATAAACTTGGGAGTAGCTGTATCTCAAGCAGAATTTGCGCGAGAAAGTGAAGATAAATCGCGACAATTAGCAAAGACAGCAGAACGTCAGCAAAGTCTTATCACCCTAACTCGTAAAATTGGAGAAGGGCTTGCAGCAAAAGTTACAAACTATTCACAATTTAATGGAATTCTCCAAACAACGGTTTATGAAGTCCGTCGCTTATTGGGAACAGACCGTACCGTCGTTTACCGCTTTAACGAGGATTGGAGCGGTGACTTTATTGCTGAATCTGTAGGTAAAAACTGGAAACCTTTTGCAGAAACTGAAATTGACCAAGACTTATTGCAAGAAAACGGTCATTGCGACTCTCTCCGCAGTCTTAACGAAATAAAAAATCAAGATACTTATCTTCAAGATAATCAAGGAGGTCGCTATAAAAATAAAACTAGTTTTGTTGTTAACGATGTAGAAAAGGAAGGATTTCCTCCTTGTTACAAAGAGCTTTTAGACCAATTTGAAGCTAAAGCTTATCTCACCGTTCCTATTTTTCATGGTGATAAACTCTGGGGGTTGCTAGCGAGCTATCAACATGGAGAAACCCGTCACTGGGAAGAATTTGAAGTCACTGCAATGGAGCAAATTGCCGTACTTTTAGCGGTGGCCATGCAGCAGTCACAAACATTAGATAAATACCAAGAGCAATCTAAGAAAATAGAACTAGCAGTCAATCGCGACCGTGCTCTATCTAAAGTCATTGATAAAATTAGACAATCTCTTGACATAGACAGTATCTTCTTAACTACTACTCAGGAGATGCGAGCGCTATTAAAGACCGACCGAGTCGCAGTATATCGTCTCAATCCAGATTACAGTGGGGAGTTTGTCGCCGAGTCCATCAGTCCTGGCTGGCTTCCGTTGGTAGATAGACAACATCAAATTCGACGTTTACAAGAAAGTGTAAATAGCTGTACCCGAATGCGGACTTTATTTCAAAGTAATGAAATAGGTACAAGTTCTATAGACCCTTACTTACAAACTTCTTTGGGTAGTAAAGGTTCTGAAAATCAATCTTATGTTGTTTCTGATATATACGCTAAAGGATTCAACGATTGTTACCTTCAAGTATTAGAACAATATCAATGCAAGGCTTATGCTATTGTCCCTATTTACAAAGGACAAAACCTTTGGGGAATGCTCGCTGCTTATCAGAATGATGGTCCCCGCGAATGGGAAGATGAAGAAGTTAAACTGCTCACACAAATTTCAAACCAATTGAGTGTAGCGCTACAGCAAGTTGAATTCCTCCAACAGTTGCAAACACAATCTTCACAAGTAGCAGAAGCCGCAGCAAGAGAAAAGCAGGCTAGAGAATATTTACAAACAGGAGCGATGAAGCTGCTCTCAGCAGTTAGACCAGCTTTAAATGGTGACTTGACAGTACGTGCGCCAATTACTGAAGATGAACTAGGTACCATTGCCGATGCTTATAACAACACCTTACAAGCATTACGTCAAATCGTTCTTCAAGTACAAGCGGCTGCTCAACAAGTTGCCGAGACTTCCGGTAACAGCAACATATCTCTAAATGGATTGACAGATTTAGCGCAACAACAGTCTAGAGAAATCAGCGGTGCTTTAACCGAGATTCAACAAATGGTTGATTCTACACAAGAAGTTGTAGCAAACGCCGAATCAGTACAAGTTGCAGTTCAAAAAGCTAACCAAACCGTAGATTCCGGTGATGCAGCCATGAACATGACTGTAGAAGCTATTCAAGGTATCCGCGAGACAGTTTCTCAAACCAGTAAAAAGATTAAGCGTTTGAGTGAATCTTCCCAGAAGATTTCTAAAGTAGTAAATTTGATTAGTAACTTTGCGACTCAAACCAACGTACTAGCGCTAAACGCAGCAATCGAAGCGACCCGTGCAGGAGAATACGGTAAAGGCTTTGCAGTAGTAGCCGATGAAGTTCGTTCTCTATCGCGTCAATCAGCAGCAGCAACCATCGAAATCGAGAAACTGGTTCAAGAAATCCAAGAAGAAACCGGTGAAGTTGCCGTAGCAATGGAAACAGGTATTCAACAGGTAGTAGAAGGAACCAATCTGGTAAACGAAACTAGACAGAACCTTAACGACATCGTTCACGCAACAGCAGAAATTAGCGAACTACTCCAGAGAATTACCGATGCAACCCAAACCCAAATGCTGCAATCAGTATCAGCCACAGCATCGATGAAAGACGTAGCCCAAATTTCCCAAAAGACTTCCACAGAAGCCAACAGCATTGCTTCAGTATTCCAGCAGTTATCTGAAATGGGACAGGAGTTGTTAGCGAGCGTCAGTAAATTTAAAGTCAACTAAAAACAAAGTTAGGAGTTAAGAGTTAGGAGTTAATAATTATATTTGGACTTACGTATTAACAATTAAAGAATTTTTGTTTTTTTATTAGTAATCATACGTAAGTCCTATATTTTTTAATTCTTAAATAATAAATCATTTTTTGATAATAGGAGAGTAACTCTTGGCAACAAGTATTATACAAAATAAAAGTTTTGATTTTGCTTTAGAGATAATCCACCTTTACACTCAACTTCAACACCATAAGGAATATGTAATTTCCAATCAATTACTTAAATCCGGGACGAGTATTGGAGCCAATGTTGAAGAAGCCAGTGGAGGTCAAAGCAGAAAAGACTTTTTAGCAAAAATGTATATTGCTTACAAAGAAGCCAGAGAAACAAAGTATTGGTTACGGCTACTGAAGCACTCTAATTTAGTAACAATTGATGTAACCCAAGAACTCCTAACTATAGATGAAATTATTCGCATTTTGAGTTCAATAGTCAAAACAACCGAACAATCAATTAAAAAGTAGAAAGTAAATAAATAAAGTAACTCCTAACTCATAACTCCTAACTCCCAACTCCTAATTCCTAACTCCTAACTCCCAACTCCTAACTCCTAACTCTTCAAATCATGATTACCGACTCTTCCATTCGCGAACAAGGATATATTTATTTTCTCAGTGAAGCTCCTGAATTACTGCAAACTATTGAAGAAGAACTTTTCGGCTTAGTTGAAGACCGAAATATTAATAGGGTGCATAATTTAATGCGAGCAACTCACACACTTAAAGGTGGGGCTGCTAATGTTGAATTGGAATCAATTAATAAAATAGCTCATTCTTTAGAAGATGTTTTTAAGGCTTTATATAATCCTGAAGTCGAAATTGATTCTCAATTACATTCTCTGTTAATACAGGCTTTTGAGTGTTTGCAATTATGTTTAACTTCGGAAATAACCGGGACTAAAATTGATGATGATGAACTGATGCAGCGAGCTGCTTCAGTTTTTGCCGATTTACAAGATAAGCTCGGTGATGCATTCGGTGCTGAAGCTCATATTCCAACTTCTGAGGAATTGGGTTTTGATATTGTATTATCAATTTTTGAAACTGGTGTAACTCAACGTATTGATAACATTAATGATTTAGTTAAAAATCCTCCCGAGACTTCTGAAGTTGCTACTTTTTTACGCACTCAAGCTGAAGTTTTCACCGGTTTATCTGAATCTTTAAATTTACCTGGTTTTGGCGAAATTACACAAGCAATTATTGCTGCATTAGATGCTGATTCTTCTCAAGCTTTGGATATTGCCAAAATTGCTAACCGCGATTTACAGAAAGCAAGAGAAGCTGTTTTAGCTGGTGATAGAAAACGTGGTGGAGAAGCGTCGCGCGATTTGCTTGCTTTTTCGCAGCCTGTAGCAATTCATTCTCAGAATAAAGATACGGAAGATTTTAGTCTATTACAATCTGATATAGCAGAAGATATTCTTGGAGATGTGACAACTAAATCTTTTCAAAATAAGTCGGTTACTAAATCTTTAAGAACCCAGATAGAGGAATTATACGAATTTTTTACAAAAGGGAATATTGATAACGAACCCCTTAAACCAAAATCTGCTAAGTTCCATTTAAAAGTAATTCGGTGTATTTTAGGTTGGTTTAATCATGAGTTAGGTATTGTCGAAGATAAGCTTGGCTTACACTTACTTATTCCTAGGGACGATGGTAAGGAAAATCCTGTTGAATGTGTTGAGACTTGGCTGCAAGAATTTCTCGAATTTGTACAAGAAGAATCGGATACTCCCAGTCTTTCTCTTTATCGTCTTGGAGGAATTTTAACAGTACTCGTAGGTGTCGCTAAATTTAAATGCTATCAAGATAATTTATGGGATTTTTCTATTATTGAAACTTTACAAAGCAAGGTTTCTGATATTGCTAAAGAATATAAAAATTATGCTCCCGTATCTATAGAAGATAAACAATGGCTTGATAGTCCGAAGTTACAAAATCTATTAGGAATCAAATCAGAAGTTAATCTAACAGTTGAACCTGAAATTCAAGAGGTTGTCTCTTCTGAGATTGAAACTCCACCTGGAAATATACTTGAAGCAATCTGGGGAGAATCAATAGAATCTGATTTAAATAATAATACTGCTGAAGAAAAAATTATAGAATCTAAACATTCGTTATTAGATACAAATAATGATGACGATGATGATTCTCCTCAAACAATTATTCAACATCATACTAATCAAGTTACCCAAACCGAAAATAAAATAGACAAAAAACCGGCGACTCCCGCTAGAAATTCTAAACTACCTGCATTTGTACGTGTAGATGTAGAAAGTTTACAGCGTCTCAATTATTTAGCTGGGGAGTTATTAATTCATCAAAAGCGTCGAACTTCCCAAGATGAGCAACTTAATAAAACAGTTAAGCAATTATTTGAAAAGCTCCAAAGACATCAACAAACTCTAGAGCAATTAAGAGAATTACCTTTTCACGCTCAAAAGACAGTATCGCGAAATACTCTTAATGTTGGCTCTGTAGACTTCGACTCCTTGGAAATGGATGACTATACAGAGTTTCATTTAGGGTTACACGAAGCTACCGAACAAGCAACACAATTTCAGGAAATTTTAGAATCAGTAGATTTAATTATTCAACAATCTGCTCAAGTTCACGATAAGAAACAGCGATTAACACTTGGTATTATTGATAATTTGGTCGAAGCAAGAATGCTACCTCTGGGTAATATTCTCAATCGTTTTCCTCAGATGGTACAAAACCTTACCAATATTCACGGTAAAAATGTCGAATTGCGACTGAGTGGTGGTTCTGTTTTAGTGGATAAAGCAATTGCTGAAAAACTTTACGACCCATTATTGCATTTAGTACGTAACGCTTACGACCATGGCATCGAATCCCCAGAAATTCGCGGTGGTCGTGGCAAATCAGAACAAGGTGTAATTGAAATTTGTGCTTACAACCGGGGTTCTCAAACTGTCATTGAAGTTAGAGATGATGGTGGTGGTTTGAACTTCGAGAGAATTCGTACCAAAGCAATTGAATTGGGGATGCTACGTTCGGATAAAGAATTTGGTACCCATGATTCAAGCTTAATGGAGGAAGAACTATTAGATTGCTTATTTTCTCCAGGATTTTCGACTGCTGGTAAAGTCAGCGATATTTCCGGAAGGGGTATCGGGTTAGATATTGTCCGCGCTCAACTTCAAGCACTAAATGGTTCTATTGCAGTTTATTCACAACCCCAGCAAGGAACAACATTTGTATTAAAAATTCCTTTTTCTATGACTACTGAAAAATTAATGATAGTTCAAACTGGAGGTGCTGCTTACGCACTCCTGTTAGACAGTATTGCAAAAATATTGCTTCCATCTCCAGAACAAATTAAACACTTTGAAAATAAAAAAGTTCTTTACTGGAATACTGGTAAAGAAGAACGGATGGTAAACCTGCTCAATCTTTCAGATTTAATGCAATACCATCGTTCATTTGCTGTAGAAAATACTTTACAGAATCAACCTACTATTAACAATACAGATAAAATTATAAATCCCATCCTCTTGCTACATAGTAACGACCAAATATTAGGTTTAGAAATTGACCAAATACTTGGGGAGCAAGAATTAGTAGTTAGACCTTTGGGTCAAGCAATTGCTCCCCCTAAATATGTTTACGGCTGTAGCAGTTTAGCCAATGGTAATTTAATTCTAGTAATAGATGGTACTTTGCTGCCATCTATTGGGGAAATGCAAGCGTCAATTGATTATTCGGCTTTACCTTCAGAGGTTTCTAAGAAAGCTTTGCAAATGTCAGGAGAAATAATCACATCAAAAGCATTGCTTGCTGCTTCTAAATCCACACATAACCCTCAAATTGCTTCAGGAGGTAAACCAAAATCACCTGTTGCTCAATCTAATAAAGTTGTTTTGGTGGTGGATGATGCAATCAGTCTCCGACAAACGATTTCATTAACTTTACAGAAATATGGCTATCACGTTATTCAAGCCCAGAATGGTGTAGAAGCTTTGGAAAAATTACAGCATCATCCTGAAGTTGATTTAGTGATTTCTGATTTAGAAATGCCCAGGATGAATGGTTTTGAATTGTTAAGCAACTTACGTCAAAGTAGCGATTTAGCAGATGTACCAGTTGTTGTGCTTACATCTCGTAGTGCAGAAAAACATCGTCAGCTTGCAGAAGCATTAGGTGCAAACGCTTATTTAACTAAGCCTTATCTGGAACATGAATTTCTTTCTCAGGTTGAGAAATTAGTTATGGGTAAGGTAAATGTGTAATAGGGAATTGGTAATTGATAGTTGGTAATTGGTAATTGGTAATAGGGAATAGTTAATTTTTATTGTCTCCAACAAAATTCTAATTCCGAGAATATAAATTTTAAAAAATAATTTGCAACCCGGTTTTTGAGAAAACCGGGTTTTTAAAGATTTGTAATTACTACTTGTTTTTTTGCTCTACATTCCCAATGCCCCATGCCCATGCCTCATTCCCGATTCCCTATTAAAATGATGTACTCATAACTTTATATTGTCCGCAATCGGGAAACTGATGCTACCGTAGTGAATCTAGATATATAATTACACTCCGCTTTCATGGGTTTACGAGGTTTTTGATGCGTCGGATACTTTATTGGGTAGCCCCTTTTAGCCTACTTGCTGGATGTTCTTCTCTTGAAATTATTGAACCAATACCTTCCGTGTCGGAAACTCCTTCAAAAATACCTGAATCTGTAAAAAGAAGGGATAACAACCTCTCGCTTCTGGAACAAAGAGTAATTGCTGAGATGAATCTGGCTCGGACAAACCCTCAAGCCTATGCTGCTATATTAGAAGACTATAGAAAACGCTTTGAAGGTAAACGAGTCAAAATTTCTAAAAATGTTTATTTAATAACTCAAGAAGGTGTTCCTGCTGTCGATGAAGCTATTAGCTATCTAAAAACAGTTTCTCCCGTAGCCCCCGTAACTACTTCACAGGGAATGTCTTTAGCTGCTAGAGACCATGTAAAAGACCAGGGACCCAAAGGTATTGTCGGTCACAACGGTAGCGATGGTAGCGACCCTTTCAAACGTTTGAGTCGCTATGGAAAATGGCAAGTTACTGCTGGTGAAAATATCAGCTACGGTTCCCATACTGCAAGGGATATTGTCATGCAGCTAATTATCGATGATGGAGTTCGCGATCGCGGTCATCGAACCAATATTTTCAATCCTGATTTTAAGGTATCAGGTGTTGCCTTCGGAATTCACACTACCTACAGACAGATGTGCGTTATCACCTATGCTGGAGGATATAAAGAATCAGTTAGCAGTTAACAGTGAGCAGTTAACAGTGAACAATTATCTATTATCAATGACTAAATTTTCATTAAATCATTTTTAACTTCTAACTCCTAACTGTTCACTGATAACTGTTCACTGTTAACTGCTCACTGATAACTGTCTGAAGAAATGCATCTCAACGTTTATAACCAAGGTCAAGGTTACCCGATTCTTTGCTTGCACGGACATCCTGGTTCGGGTTCAAGTCTTTCTGTATTTACTAATCATTTATCGAAGCGTTTTCAAACTATTGCTCCGGATTTGCGCGGATACGGTAAAAGCCGCTTTAATGATAATTTCTTAATGGAAGACCATTTGAGTGACTTAGAAAGTCTTCTAGACCGATTACAAATTGAAAAATGCCTGGTACTGGGATGGTCTTTAGGAGGTATTTTGGCTATGGAATTGGCTCTGCGATTTCCACGAAGGGTAAGTGGGCTAATTTTAGTTGCTACTGCTGCAAGACCCCACGGAAATCATCCGCCTATTTCATGGCAAGATAACCTCTATACGGGTATTGCGGCTCTTGTCAGTGCGATAAATCCAGGTTGGCAGTGGAATATTGATACTTTTGGAAAACGTTCTCTTTTTCGCTACTTAATTCAACAACATACTCCGACTGCTTACAGATATATTGCTTCATGTGCAATACCTGCTTATTTACAAACTTCAAATCAAGCTACTCGCGCTCTCTATTCGGCTATTAGGGCTGGATACAATAAAGTTGGTGAGTTACACCAAATTCAATGTCCTTCTCTAGTACTCGCTGCTAAAGAAGATAGACACATAACAGCCGAATGTAGCTTAGAAACTTCTCAAAATCTACAAAACTGCCAATTTCACTGTTATCCAAATACTGCTCATCTATTCCCTTGGGAGATTCCCGAGCAATTATTAAGTGATATTGATTCTTGGTTAAAGGAGAATCCACAAGCAGTAAAGTTTTAGATTTTGAAATCTTGACTTATTTAGATTACTTATCCCCAGACAAAGCCTAGGAACAAGTAATATTATTTACTAAAAATTTATGCATAAAATATGAAAAAAATCAATCCCGATTATTCATACTTTACACTTCATTTTTTAGTCAATGGTGCCTAATATTAATTACATCTGACCGCTAAAGACAGGCTTTACTTTACGGTCAAACCATTCCCCCAAGTCTTCAGCAACAGTTAAAACTTTTGGTTTACAACGCTTAACATTTACCTTTATTCCTTGCGCTCCCTCGAGTTCAAGGTCTTCTACATAGCCTTTTACCGCAGCTTCTGCTTCAGTGCCGTTGAGAAAAGGACCAAAGTAATAAGTACACTTAGGATTTTGAGTGGCAATTTCTACCCACCAAGCTAAGCCAAAGTTATCAAAAATGTTGGTAACAAATTCTTTGAAAGGATTTCCAATGATGTTCATGGTTTTCGCCGATTACTAAAGTTGATAGTGGTTGTTAAAGAACTATGCTGTCGGTTTTTGTCTCTTTACACTTCTTTATACTCTTTTACATATGCTTTTAGGAAGGGGTTTTTTGCAAATTTTCCAGATAAAGCGTATTATTCCAACGTTGGCGATAAATTTCGTATAGTGCCATACCTGCTGCGACTGAAGCATTTAGGCTGGGTGTCTTACCTTGTAAAGGAATTGAAACTAAAACATCGCAGCATTTTTGGGTCAACATGCTTAAACCTTCGCCTTCAGAGCCAATTACTAAAGCAATTGGTGGTCCGTTAAAGTTGACTGTATGTATGGGTTTGCTTCCAGAACTAGCGGTACCGTAAATCCAAAAGCCGGCGCTTTTTAAGTCTTCTAAAGCGCGACTGAGATTAACTACTCTAGCAACGGGAAAATTATCTAAGGCTCCAGTTGCTACTTTCATCACGGTAGAAGTAATACCAACAGCTCGACGCTGGGGAATTACTAAACCTTGGGCACCAATAGACTCAGCAGTGCGAATAATTGCTCCCAAATTATGGGGATCTGTGATGCTATCGGCAATAACTATCACTGGTGTATCCGTAATAGATTTTGCCTTTTCTATCAATTCGTGCAAATCAAAGTATTCGTAAGGAGCAATTTGTGCTGCTACTCCCTGATGGTTAGAATTTCTAGTAATTTGGTCTAAGCGTCTGGGTTCTACTTCATCTATTACAGTGCCATTTCCTTTCGCTTGTAAAAGCAAATCGTGAAAACGGTGGTCGTAGCGCAAACGAGAAGTAATCCAAACACGATTGAGAGAACGCTGACTTTCCAAACTACTCAAAACTGAATGACGACCGTAAATTAGGTCATTATTTTCTTCTAAAGTTTCGGTAGAAGAAGATGATGGATGTTCAAAACTGGAACGATTTTGACGAGGCTTAATTATAGGGTTAGAGCTTCTATCTTTAGATTTATTACCGGATGGGGACGAAAAACGCTTACCTTTTATTTTTAAAGGTTTGCGACTTGCATCATCGCCCGTCTTTCTCATTTTTCTTGGTTGGTTGGTCATATAATAGGTATTTGGTAGAGCTTAGATGGGCGGGAATCTATCTTCTCTCACTTCGTGTTAACCGAACACCGTAGCAATGATTGACATTCACGAGTATGGTATCTTGCTACTACTCTAGAAAGAGTTTTTGTAGAAGCTCGCTTAATCGCTCGGTATCGGTGAGATATAGATAGCCAATCAAAGTTTCCAGACTTGTAGCCTGTCTGTATATTTGGGGTTCTAGACGTTTGGGACGACCCGTAGCAGCGTTACGACCTCTACGGACAATTTCTAGTTCATCGCTATTGAGATATGGACCGAGTAGATGCAACATTTGAGCCTGCTTTTCGGCTCTTACTTGTGCCACTACCAAGCGATGGTAATTTTCCGCTTTTTGGGGTGGTAGCAAGTAATATCTTCTGATATACAGTTCATAAACTGCATCACCTAAATAAGCAAGAGCTGTAGGAGAAAGTTGCTGTAGTTGTGACTCAGAAAGTTTTGGCAATAATTTTTCTGCATTTGTCTTCCTTGGTTCATCAAAGTCAAATACATCCTTGGAAATAGCTTTAGAACCTGCACTTAATTGTCTTTCCTCCTTTGATTTCACTGCTCAATCCCTAATGTAATAGTTAATAATTATCGGGAAATGACGGTTTTTAGGAGTTTGCTTGCTGCTTGCTGGTTGAAGTTATGCTGTTTCACGCTTATAATCTGCTATTGCTACAAAAGTTTCCTGATAATTTTAGCTTGTTATTTCCGATTGATTGCATTGATTTTAACTTTTGTTTACGCCAATTTCATTAACCACAAATATTCTATCAATCCCTGCAATGTAAGACATTATCTTTAAATGAATATATTTTTCTACAAAAAATATATTGCTAAAAAAGTTTTGTGAAATATTTACTAACCGTAGATTTTATAGTCGGAACCCAGTTTCATTTATGAATTGCCTATTTTAGTTAAATCATAATGATTTCTTAAGATAATATAGCTGAAATTAATAGTTAAATATCTACCATAAATAAAAAATATTTCAAAACTATCTTGTCTAATAATCAACTTCAACACAGCGTGGACTGAAGGCGCACAGGGCAAATGACTATAGTTAAAAATTTGGATTTCAAAGATATTATACAAAACCGCTGTCTAGCCGAATCTATTTAACAAGCGGACTACGCAATATTTTGCGCTATGTTAAAGTTTGAAGCGGAAATTCAAGAAGTAAATAAATGATAATTTTAACCTCTGGAACGGAGGATAAAGCCTGTCAACCAAAAAATTTAATGTAAGTCGCATTACATTCATAGATTATCAAATCAATAAAGACAAATGCTTTGGGATAACCCACATCTAATCGCAAGGCTATTGTGAGTAGTTTAGCTATCCGGATAAACATCGGATAGCTAATTTTTGCGACCCTCAAGTCGTCAAGAGGCTTTTGTGTTTTCTAGGGCTTTATCAACTGAAGTTTGCAAAGCAAGAAACTTTTCTAAACGCACTAGCTTGACTGTCTGAGTAACGCGGGCATTTGTGACGATTTGAAAGGTACCCTTAGCGGTTTGGGCTTGCTTGGCTAACTGCACCAAAGCTCCCAAACCAGAACTGTCTACAAAGTCAATTTGTGAAAGATCCAGAATAACGTGTCTGGGACCTTCATCAATTTTATTACTAAGTACCTTACGAAATGTCGGTTCGGAAAATGCGTCTAACAATCCTGTGAGGCGGAATAGCTGACAACTATCCCGGACTTCACGAGTACCTCGCAGGCTTACGGTTAGATTAAGTGGTTCAGCAATAATTCCCTCCTCGTGGTGAAAGCAAACGCTCAAGTATAGATGTTTTTTGTGTCTGTTGTCTACTTTAACCGCTACTTGCGGTTATAGACATTAAAAGTGAAAAAATTGAACTATTATTTAAGTTCTAATTTTTCGCTTTCTCTATTTTTACCCGACTTTTACTCAAGCTGTAATTGTTTGTCGAGTTTTTTTCATGGCTTGAACAAATTGCTCGAATAAATAATCTGCATCATGAGGACCCGGAGATGCTTCGGGGTGATATTGCACTGAGAAAATGGGCAAGGATTTATGTTTTACCCCAGCAACAGTTCTGTCATTCAAATTCAGGTGGCTAATTTCTACATCGCTGTTATTTAAGGAATCGGGGTCAATCGCAAAGCTATGGTTTTGGGAAGTGATTTCAATTCGTTCTGTTAAACCTGCTGGCTGATTTAAACCACGATGGCCAAATTTTAGTTTATAGGTTTGCGCCCCCAGGGCTTGACCCAAAATCTGATGTCCCATGCAAATACCAAATATGGGCTTATCGGATTTTAATAATGCTTTAGCGGTCTCGATTCCTTCAGTTACCGCGCTTGGATCTCCAGGTCCGTTAGAAAGAAATATTCCGTCTGGCTGATGTTTAAGAATTTCCTCGATTGAAGTATCTGCTGGAACTACGATGACTCTACAACCATGACTTACCAAACGACGTAATATATTGCGCTTAACGCCGAAATCCAAAGCTACTACAGTGAATTTTTCTTCAGAATTTGTTTGAGAATCTGTATTAAATTCCCACGCAGTTGTTGTCGGCTCCGACCATTCATAAACGTTTGGAGTTGTTACTTCTTTGACTAAATTTAATCCGCTCATTGATGGGGCTGCATTTACCCGTTCTAATAATTCGTTCGGGTCGAGTATTTCAGTAGAGATACCGCCATTCATAGCTCCAAAGTTGCGGATTTTACGAGTTAAGGCCCGAGTATCAATACCATAGATTCCCGGTATTTGATGTTCCTTTAAGTAATCCGGTAAAGATTGAGTTGACCGCCAATTACTTGGGCGTTCGCAAATATTTTTGGCTATACATGCCTTGAGATGAGGCTTATCTGACTCGGCATCCTCTGGATTCACACCAGTGTTGCCTAACTCTGGATAGGTAAACACGATAATTTGACCGCAATAGCTGGGGTCGGTCAAAACTTCTTGATATCCCGTCATGCCGGTATTGAAAACTACTTCTCCGATAGCAGTTCCGGTAGCACCAAAAGACCAACCGCGATAGCTGGTTCCGTCTGCTAGAACAAGTAAAGCTGGTGTTGCGTCAAATAGAGGCATAAGTAATAAAACTATAGAGCAACAATAAATAATGAAAATTATCTACTGGGCGCGAACGAAAGATAATTATAAAGTATCGCGAGACACGAAAGGGCTTTTAATCGCAAAGGATTTAGTAAATTATAGTGATTTGTTTTGATTGGCTTTTAATTAGCATTAACACTCAAGAAACTTCTGAAAAAACCAATTGCTATTTGTAAACTGATTCTCTTCCCCTAATGACTAAAATAGTAAAAAGGGTATTCTATATAAGATGAGGATAAATTTAACTTTTAAGCTTAAAGATGTTTCCTGATTGCGAAAAACAGTTAAATAATAGCGCTAGACCGACTTTTAATCGTTAAAACCCGAAAGTAGATTTTGCCCTCAAGGGCTTGGTACAATTAAAAATTATTATGCTTAAGCCTTTGTTTCCCCGTGCAGCATTGACTTTTCTATGGAGCACACTAGCTATAGTTAGCGTTGCTTGTAGCAAACAATCAAAAACTGTCAAAATTCCCCAGAACCTCAAGCCGCAATCAGTACCGAGCGCCCCCCCTGTGGTGGATTCACCTGCCGCTCGAACGGTACAAGCAACATCCACACAAGAACCATTATCCAATCAAGCCGATGAAGAAACTCAACCAACTTCTTTTGAAATGGGATTGGACAAGGCCAGTGGTGGTTTTAGCATAAGTCAATCGGCTCAATCACCGGATGATTGGAAGTTAGTGGCTGATTACTACCAAGATGCGATTAATTTGATGAAATCAGTTCGCTCTTCATCTCGCTACCATTCCATAGCTAAAGTCAAGATTAAAGAATACCAGCGATATTTTGATTATGCTTTGGATAAATCTGTTGCGCTTCGACAACCAAAGCCAGAACCAGAACCTCAAAGAACGGTAGTAACAGTACCACCGTTAAAAGAATCCATTGCGCGATCGCAAAAAATGCGGGTTCCCAAAACGGTACAAAGAATATTACAACAAAATTTGCAACCTCCTATTGCGGCCGTACCGCAGCAATTACCTACTAAAGTCGCACAAGTCGAACCACCAGAAGAAATACAGCAGCCTCCAGCAACACCCCGTCAGCCCATACCCATACCCATTCAAACAAGAGAAGTATATGCTGCTGTTCCTGTTCGAGAACAAAAGCCTCCAGCAATGGCATTTCGCGCTCCTATAAAGCGACGAATTGGAGGTACACCAATTATCGATGTGACTTTTAATGGGAAGCAACGGTTTGAAATGATTGTCGATACAGGTGCTAGCGGTACCGTCATTACCCAGCAAATGGCTAGATTGCTTGGTGTTACTACCGTTGGCAAAGCAAAGGCTAATACTGCTTCCGCTCAATCAGTAGAATTCCCTATCGGTTATGTTGATTCTATTGAAGCCGGTGGTGTCAAAATTAAAAAAGTTCCTGTAGCTATTGCTGGCTCGGGATTACAAAATGGGCTGTTAGGACATGACTTTTTTGGCAACTATGATATTACGATTAAAAGTGATGTTGTAGAATTTCGTCCCCGCAGTAATTCTCAAGTACTTCAGCAAAAAACTCAAAAACAAACTCGAAAAAGTATTCCAATTTACCCCACGAAACTTTTTAAGGATTAGAAGGTAGCCAAAAGTGCAGTCTTGAAGATTCACTGTGTTGCACGGGAACAAGCCTATACCAATAGATGGAGAAGCTTGTCGAGCTAGTGTATTTATATCTATTTACCTAAATTTATTTCATAAATTTGGGCGATAAAAACTTTCCCTATTAATGCTCTCTACGAAGAATAAAACAATAATCTTGAATAAATAAGGGGTCTCGACCCCGATATAAATCAAATAATTAGAGTGTAATATTTGAAGAAATAGAACTAATGGCTTTAGCAACTTGCAAGCGCTATTCCAAAGCCGTTTAGCATAGTTAAATATTTTTACATATACGGTAGAGGTCAAAGAGAATTTTCTTTTTCCGTAATATTTCTGATGTCTTAAACTAAATTTAACCTTTTCTTAGCTCAAAGTTAGGCAGTAAGATGTTAACTTAATTAGTAATTCACTTTTTGCTGCAACATTTGAACTTCCCCCGCGCCTTGAAGTATATAAGGTTCGGGGGATTATCTATTTCAGTTATCAGCGAGCAGTTATTCACCGGTCGGGTGTGGATCGTCAGTTACCAAGTTTTATATTTAGGGTTTGCTGAAAAAGTTTTCTTTGACAAGGGCAGGGGGCAGGGAGCAGGGAGCAGGGGGAAAACAAGATTGTATTTCTGACCAAGTTGACTAAAAGTGCAAAACTGTTACCCAGCAGATATCATAAGCTTGCACTTGAAAAAGAGGAAAAGCCTTGAAGCCCTTATGCGGTAAAGCTGATAATTTTATTCAGCAAGCCCTATTTATAGTTACTAACTCCTAATTCCGAACTCCTAACTCTTAACTCCTTTTCGGTACTGAATTGGCGTAATATGGTAAAAATACGGTGCTATAGGTTCTTCTACGAAAGTGTCTTCACATAATGTTCTTGTTTCTCCTTTGCTAGAAAGCGCTAAATCTTATTTATCCGAGACCGTTGCACAAAGAGCTAGCGAAATTGATGAATCAAGGAACGCGTTGTTTGAGGCTTTGCAGGGTTTAGGGAATTTAGATTTGTTAGCGTTGAAGGTTCCCCAAATATGGGGTGGTAAGGGATTTAGTGAAGTAGATTATGGTAGCTTTCAAGAATTGGTAGCTAGATATTCTGGTGCTTTAGCTTTTTTACAAACACAACATCAAAGTGCTGCTGGGATTTTGGTTGCAGGTGATAATTCTACGCTTCAACAGGAATATCTACCGCTTATGGGTAATGGGGAAGTTTTACTAGGTGTAGGTTTTTCTCATTTACGTCGCAAAGGTGAGCCAATAATTACAGCGGAGTCAGTACCTTCTGGCTATCACTTTAACGGTGTTGTACCTTGGATAACTGGATTTGGATTTTTTCAGGAATTTGTTATTGCTGCGACTTTACCAGATGGAGGTGCTGTTTTTGGCATTGCTCCTTTTCAAAACGTCCAACAATTAGGGGGAGGTGAAATAACCTTTACTCCTCCTGCAAAATTGGCAGCAATGAATTCAACAAGTACTGTTTCTGCGACTTTGAACCGCTGGTTTTTACCCGAAGAACTAGTAGTTTCTGTTAAACCACCTGGTTGGATACATGAAAGCACTAAAAAGAACCTTCTCCGAGCGACTTTTTTGCCTTTTGGTTGTGCTGAGGCTGGTTTAGATATTATTAGATTGGCATCTAAGAAAAAGTCTTTATCTTTTATCAACGATGCTTTAAATTCTCTTGAAGCTGAATTACATAGCTGTCGTAGCGCAATTAGTGAAGCACGAGAGCAAGAAGTAGAATTTAAACAAAAGCTGCAATTACGAGCTTGGATTATTGATTTAGCAACAAGAATAGCTCATGCTGCGGTAACAGTTTCTAGTGGAGCTGCTAATTACAGCTTTCATTCAGCACAGCGGGTTTATCGTGAAGCTTTGGTATTTACTGTCTCGGGACAAAGTAGCGAGATTATGGAAGCTACTTTGGCAAGGTTAACGCGAAATTTTACTCCATCCGAAAAAATATTTAGTCCAACTGAAAGTCAACATCAAATTTCATATTCCCGAGCGATTCATTTAAGTCACATAATTGATGAAAATATCCCTTTGTGGGAAGGTGACCCATCGGTAAAATTTAAAACTGTAGCAGATTGGCAAAAAGATGGTTATTATCTGCGTAAGTTTTCAATGGGGGAACATTCTGCTACTCACATCAATGCACCTATAAGTTTTTCTGGTAATGGTGCAGGGATAGATGAATACTCTGCCGATTCATTGGTTTTGCCTGCGGTTGTTATAGATATTAGTGACTCTGTAGCAGTCAATTCCGATTACATGCTGAGTATTGATGATATCCAAGCTTGGGAAAAGCAACATGGAGAAATCAGTAGTGGGTACTTAGTATTATTGAGGACGGGTTGGCAAGAAAAATGGCATGACGAGAAAGCATTTTTTAATCAGGATATTCGAGGGACTATGCATTTTCCTGGTTTTGGTGTTGACGGGGCTAAGTTCTTAATTGAAAAAAGAAATATTGCAGGTATTGGAATCGATACTCACGGTGTTGACGGGGGTAAGGATACAAGTTTTAGTGTTAATCGTTTGATTTCAGATCAACCACGCATTGTATTGGAAAATCTCACTAATTTAGAACAGTTACCTTATAGGGGGATAACGGTTGTTGTGGGAATTTTAAGGTTGCAGGGAGGTTCTGGTTCTCCTGGAGGGGTAATAGCTTTGGTGTAGAAAATTAGAGCGCTGATTATTTTAATAGGGATTTAAACACAAACCATCAAATAGTTTTCAACCATCCTCTATCCGTTACCCCAACAGATGTAGCTAAGTTTATTATTAAATACAACTTAAATACGACTTTAGGAGTATATATTTTTTAATGGTTTTCGATAATATTAATTCTACTGGTTTTGTAATTTATAGCAATCAATTTATATTCAGTTAAGCTTTTTATCAATCATCAAATGCTCGGATGCTAATTTCTTCGTAGAGGTAGTTAAATTTTATCCGCAAAGTAATCATATTTGTAAAGCTTAAAAAACTGTGCTTATAGCTGATAATCAGCTTTTATACAGATAAATGGTAATTTCAGTCATACATTTAAACTCTTGATCCCCATTGCTATTAGGTCTAGTAGAATTATCAATGATGAATATACAGTTGACACTTGAGATAACATTGGATAGCAACAGTAAATACTTGAATAAATGTTAAGTAAGGTATCTAAAGTCAGCTTTTTCTGAGATTTATCAATGTTTTTATAGGCTGATATTTAGAATTGTAAAACGAATATTATCTAACACTAAAACAATTGTTATTGTAGTAGAGCGATAGATAATTCTAACCGCAGTCCTTTAGGAGATAAAAATGCTAGCAGTTTATCCGGTGTTATTTATTCTTGCGTTATGTACTATTTGGCTAGGGCTAAAAATAGCTGAAGAAGTTTATCGTATCGCAGTGATTTTTACCGGAGCAATACTTTTAGTAATGGGTTTTGTATCGGCTCCGTCGGTTGTACAGATAGGTAGCGTCTTACTGTTATTAGGAGTTTATCAACTCTATGTTTGGCAACCTAAATTTAATATATTCGTAAGAAATGAAGTTGAAGCCGTGCAAACGGTTAAATGTGTTGAGCCAGGTTGCGAATAAGAAAAATTAGATTTTTTAATTAAAAATTCCATATCAATTCCAAATCAATTCCAAATCAGAACTTAGAAGTTTATTTACCAAGTTCTGCTAACCGCTTTTTGCGTTAAAAAAATATAGCGTTTTTCGGTTGGGTGAAATACAGCTTGATAGACCTCACCCCCAGCCCCTCTCCGCTGACTTGGAGAGGGGTATATTCTATCCAACTGAGAACTGCTATAAATGCTATTTGAGAATGATTTAAAATGTATTCTTAAAGCTTTGCGTCTTGGTATCTTGGCGTGAGAATCTTAGTAAACACTAAGATTGACCACAGCTGATGGACGCATTGCAATTAATTCTATATATCGGTCTAATAGCAGCATCTACTGCTGTAGTTTGGAAGGGTAGTTCTATTTTAGAATCTGCTGCTGAAGGTGTATCCGAATACTACCAACTACCACCTGTTGTTCAAGGAAGTGTTGTAGTTGCTATCGGTTCAAGTTTTCCGGAATTATCCAGTACGGTACTTGCTACTCTCGTTCACGGACAGTTTGATTTAGGTGTCGCAGCGATTGTTGGTTCGGCTATTTTTAATATTCTGGTCATCCCCGGAATATCTGGTTTGGTTGGTCAACGTTTGAATGCTGACCGGCTTTTAGTTTATAAGGATGCTCAGTTTTATATTACTAGTATTACTATCTTGCTGCTCGCTTTTACTTTTGCAATTATTTATAACCCCGTACCGGGGGAGATATTGCAGGGTGAAATGAACCGATTGATTGCTTTAATGCCTTTATCTCTATACGGACTATATTTATTTTTACAACAGCAAGACACCATTGAAGAAAAACAAAATAATAATCATCAACCTCCGCAAGATATCAATATTGTTAAAGAATGGCTGCTGTTGCTATTTAGCTTATTTCTGATTGTTGTCAGCGTTGAAGGATTAGTTTCTGGAGCAATTGGCTTGGGAAAAATTTTCAATACACCTTCTTTTCTTTGGGGTATCACGGTCATCGCTGCTGCTACTAGTTTACCCGATGCTTTTGTTAGTATCCGTGCTGCTAAAAGAGGTGATGGTATTATCAGTCTTGCGAATGTTTTGGGTAGCAATATTTTTGATTTGCTTGTCGCGATTCCTGTAGGAATAATGATTGCTGGTGCTTCAATTATTGATTTTGCAGTTGCTGCTCCGATGATGGGTGTGTTAACTTTGGCAACTATTGTTTTATTTGCAATGCTTCGCACGGGCTTGGTTTTGACTAAGAAAGAATGCGTTGTATTGCTGGGGATGTATGGGTTATTTATAATCTGGATGGTGTTGGAAACTTTTGAAATTACTAATGTGATTTAAATCTAAATAGCGATGAAATAATAATAGTATGCTTAGCTGATTTTAATTGGGATTTTTTGCTAAGGAAGATCCAAAAAATAAATTGTCCCACCGTTTTACAAAATTTCCGAACAAAACCCAGTGTGTAGCGGTGTTGCTCTAGCCAACGACACTGACGGTGGGACAATTTATTACTTGCAAGTCCCTAAAGCTGAATTTTTTTTTATAGAGGTGGGAATACTAAAACTAAATATAAATAAAATGCTTCCATGATTGTTAATAACAGTAACTCTTCAAACGAATTGGAATTGCAAGAATGCCAAAATCAATTGCATATAAGAGATAGTTATCAGAAAATAGTAGAAAGAATTTTGTCAAAGATTCGCGCTTCTGTGGATTTAGAAACTCTTTGCTCGACTTCTTGTCAAGATGTTTGTCGGTTGCTGAAAATAGAAAGGGTAGCAATCTACCGTTTTAATGATGACTGGAGCGGTAGTTATGTGAATAACTTAGGATTTGCGGAAGCTCCTTGGGATGCACTTAAAAGCTTTGGACAAGGTTTAGTGTGGAAGGATTCGCATTTGCAAGAAACCCAAGGGGGAAGATACCGTAATAACGAGCCGTTTGCTGTCGCTGATATTTATAACGCAGGACATTCACGCTGTCATATTGAAGTATTAGAGCAATTTCAAATTCTAGCATATGCGATAGCCCCGATTTTTGTGGGTGAAAAGCTGTGGGGTTTGATGTCAGCTTATCAGCATTCCGCACCCCGACAATGGCATGCTCACGAAGTTGATTTTGTCACGCAAGCAGCCAGTCATGTGGGTTTGGCAATTCAGCGAACTCAAGAGCAGGAAAAGAATAAGCAGGATGCAATGGCTCGTCAGCGTGCCTTAATGGAAGTTGTAGGAAATATTCGCTCTTCCCTAGATACAAATTTGATTCTTAATACTGCTTGTAAAGAACTTTGTGAGCTATTCGACATCGAACGAGCAGGTGTTTACCGGTTTAATGAAGACTGGACTGGGGAGTTTGTCAGCTATTTTGGCACGGTAGAAGAAGATTGGGGTGAAATCGAAATTAATCCCTTTGGAAAAAATTTGGTCTGGGAAGATACTCACCTTCAGGAAACCAAAGGGGGACGCTATCGCAACAATGAAACTTTTGCCGTCACCGATATCTATGAAGCTGGACATACTCGCTGTCATATAGACATTTTGGAGCAATTTAGGATTCGCGCTTATGCTCTTGCGCCAATATTCGTAGGTAGGAAATTATGGGGATTAATGGCAGCTTATCAACATTCTGCTCCCCGTGAATGGGCTGATTACGAAGTTGAATTTCTCAGACAAGTAGGAGCGCAATTAGGGGTAGCAATTCAGCAAGCAGAAATTTTGGCACAGTCGAAACAGCAAGCTTCTGCACTCAAAGATTCGATTGCTCGACAGCGAGCATTAACTGAAGTTGTTACTAATATTCGCTCTTCCCTCAATATAGATGTTATCCTCAAAAATACTTGCCAAGAAGTGTGTAAACTGATGCGTGTCGAACGGATTGCCGTTTATCGCTTCAATGAAGATTGGAGTGGGGAATTCGTCAGCAATTTTGGCATAGTGGAGTCAGAATGGGACAGGATTAATCCTTTTGGTCAAAATTTAGTGTGGGAAGATACCCACCTCCAAGACACGAAAGGGGGAAGATACCGTAATAATGAAAGTTTTGCTGTAGCCGATATCTACGAAGCCGGACACGCTCGCTGTCACATGGATATTTTGCAACAGTTCAAGATTCGCGCTTATGCTTTAACTCCAATCTTTATTGGACGAAACCTTTGGGGTTTGTTAGCAGCTTATCAACACTCAGCACCCCGTCACTGGGATGAGGTGGAAGTAGAATTTTTGGAACAGGTAGCCAATCAAGTCGGATTAGCAATTCAAAGTTCGGAAACCCTTTCGCAAACCCGAAGTCGTGCTGATGAATTGCAACAAGCAGCCGAACAGCGGCGGATTTTGTTTGATGTGGTTGTCAAGATTCGCGAATCTCTGGATTTAGAAACGATTTTCAAGACTACGGTACAGGAAATACGACGATGGCTCAAAGTTGATAGAGTCGGAGTTTTTCGTTTTGACCCCGATGAAAATTTTTGTAGTGGTGAGTTTATTTCTGAGGATGTACTACCTAAGTTCGATTCTGCTTTAGGAGTAAAGGTAGAGGACTATGACTTTGGCGAAAATTATGCGTCACAGTTTAGCCAAGGTGAAATGCAAGTGATGTCTGCTATCAAAGGTACTGGCTCAAAAATACCTTACCGCGATATTGTTGATAGTTTTCGAGTCAAAGCTCAGATTATCATGCCTTTATTAGAAGGGAACCAATTATGGGGATTGCTATGCATTCACCAATGTAGCCGTACCCGTCAATGGGATGAAGCGGAATTAGAATTTTCCGGTCAGGTCGCGGCTCAACTTAGCGTAGCACTCCGACAAGCCAATTTGTTTCAACAAGCTAGTTTGCTCGGACAAACTCAAGAAGAAGCTTCACAATTAACAAAAACTCTTCAGGAATTACGCACTGCTCAAATGCAGATGGTTCATGCTGAAAAAATGGCAAGTTTGGGACAGCTTGTAGCAGGAGTTGCTCACGAAATTAACAACCCCATTAACTTTATTCACGGTAACTTGATTCATGCCGAGCAATATACCAAAGACTTGCTTCACTATGCTCAATTGTGTCGTAACCAAAATTTCAATGTTGCACCAGAATTACAGGAATTTTGGCAGGAAGCAGACTTAGAATTTCTATTTAATGATTTACCGCAATTATTCCAATCAATGACAGTGGGTACCGAACGCATTCGCGAAATTGTTACCTCTCTACGTAACTTTTCTCGATTAGATGAAGCCGAATTCAAAGAAGCGAATATTCATGACGGTATTGATAGTACGTTAATGATTTTGCAACACCGCTTGAAACCATCAGGTGATAGTCTTGGTATTCACGTGAAAAAAGACTATAGCGAACTACCTTTACTTGAATGTTACCCCGGTCAATTGAATCAGGTATTAATGAACTTATTATCTAATGCCATTGATGCTTTAGAAGAAAAAGATAAACAGCGCTCACCTGAAGAAATCCAGGATAATCCTAGCGAAATTCAAATTACTACATCTCTAATAGGTCAAGACTCAGTTGAAATTCGGATTGCTGATAACGCTACTGGGATTAAGGATGAATTGCTTTCGCATTTATTCGACCCTTTCTTTACTACCAAAGTAGTTGGTAAAGGTACCGGACTCGGACTTTCCATTAGCTATCAAATTATTACTGAGAAACATAATGGTAAATTATATTGTCAATCCGAACTTGGTAAGGGTACAGAATTTGTAATAGAGATTCCAGTTCGTCAAAGTACCGGTAAAGCGGTGGATTAACTGTATTGTTCGTAGTTGCGCCGTCTTCGCTCAAGATTTTTGGCGCTGAAGCGCAACTACGAACCTTGTATTTTCAGTATTAACACTTAAAAGCTATCAACCCCAATAAGCTAGATGTAAATAGACTTGTGGCGAATTTAATTCACTGCGTTAAGCGAAGCTCACCGAAGGTATCGCAATTTTTCAGATGGTTAATAAAGTTACTAAAAACCCTACACTAGTTAATTCCTAACTCCCCATCCTCGGTACGGAATTCCACAAACGCCCTTATTCACCAATACTGATTAAATTAGAAATATATATAATAGAATATTTGTCTCACACACGCATTTATGACTACAAACGTTGCTATCTCGGATAATCCTTTACTCAAATGTTCTGGCTTACCTCCTTTTACGGAAGTGAAACCGGAACACGTAGAACCAGCTTTAAATCAAATACTCTCAGAATTAAACGAAGAACTTACTCAATTAGAAGCGAGCGTAAAACCAACTTGGAGCGATTTAGTAGAACCTTTAGAACGGATAACCGAACGCTTGACCTGGAGTTGGGGTATTGTTAGCCATTTGATGGGTGTGAAAAATAGCCCGGAATTACGTCAAGCTTACGAAACTTCACAGCCACAGATAGTACAGTTTTCTACCCGAATCGGTCAGAGCAAACCTATTTACAATGCTTTCAAAGCATTGCGAGAAGGGGATAAATGGAATACTTTAGATTCAGCACAGCAAAGAATTGTTGAATCATCTATCCGCGATGCAGAACTGGCTGGTATTGGTTTGGAAGGTGAAGCACAAGCGCGTTTCAATGCTATTCAAATGGAAATGGCCGAACTTTCCACAAAGTTCTCCAACCACGTTTTAGATGCAACCAAAGCTTTCAAATTAAAACTTGTAAATCTTGAAGAAGTCGAAGGTTTACCTCCAAGCTGGCTGAGTTTAGCAGCACAAGCAGCACGAGATGCTGGTGAAGAAAACGCAACTCCGGAAAATGGCCCTTGGTTAGTTACTTTGGATTTCCCCAGCTATGCTCCTTTTATGCAGCACAGTAAGCGACGGGATTTACGCGAACAAATGTATAAAGCTTTTGTATCTCGTGCATCTGCTGGAGAGTTGGATAATAGACCGATAATTAAGCGTATTTTGGAGCTAAGGCAGGAATTAGCTGAATTGCTCGGATATAAGAATTATGCGGAAGTTAGTTTAGCCAGTAAAATGGCTCCAAACGTAGAAGCAGTAGATAAACTTCTGGAAGAATTACGTCTCACTAGTTACGATGCTGCAAAAAAAGAATTAGAAGAATTGAAAGAATTTGCAGCTTCTAAAAATGCTCCCGAAGCAAAAGATTTAAAAAACTGGGATGTCAGTTTTTGGTCGGAACGTCAGCGTGAAGAAAAGTTTTCTTTCACTCAGGAAGAATTACGTCCTTACTTCCCGTTACCTCAAGTTCTTGATGGTTTATTCGGATTAGTTAAACGCTTATTCAACGTTAGCGTTACTCCTGCTGACGGAAAAGCTCCGGTATGGCACGAAAATGTCCGTTATTTTCAAATAGCTGATGAAACGGGGAATCCCATCGCTTACTTTTATCTAGACCCGTACAGTCGTCCTGCTGAAAAACGCGGTGGTGCATGGATGGATACCTGCCTAAATCGCCGTCAAATTGAGGAAAACGGTAAAACTGATATTCAATTACCAGTTGCTTACTTGATATGTAATCAAACTCCCCCAGTTGACGATAAACCTAGCTTAATGACCTTCACAGAAGTAGAAACCCTCTTCCACGAATTCGGTCATGGTTTGCAGCATATGTTAACCAAGATAAATTATCCTAGCGCTGCTGGTATTAACAATGTCGAATGGGATGCAGTCGAATTACCCAGTCAGTTTATGGAAAACTGGTGTTACGAGCGCCCCACATTGATGGGAATGGCAAAGCATTACGAAACCGGTGAACCTCTACCGGAACATTATTATCAAAAGCTTGTTGCAGCACGTAACTATATGAGCGGTAGTGGAATGTTGCGTCAGTTGCACTTCAGCTTGCTCGATATCGAATTACATAACCGCTATAGTCCTGATAGTGAAGAAACTCCCGAAGATATACGCAACCGCATCGCTAAAAACACAACCATATTGCCACCGCTACCGGAAGATAATTTCCTCTGTGCGTTCGGACATATCTTTGCTGGAGGATATGCGGCTGGTTATTACAGCTATAAATGGGCTGAAGTATTAAGTGCGGATGCTTTTGCTGCTTTTGAAGAAGCCGGATTAGAAAACGAACAAGCAATTAAGGAAACAGGTAAACGTTATCGCGACACCGTACTTGCTCTGGGTGGTAGTAAACATCCAATGGAAGTATTCAAATCCTTTCGTGGTCGCGAACCAAGTACCGAACCTTTACTCAAGCACAATGGTTTGAAAAGTGCTGCTTAAGTAATTGGAAATTGATTTTTTGATTTAAACAATTCTCGAATTATTTAATTAATATCACATAAAAAAGACGTTGCAGTGCAACGTCTTTTTTAGAGTTTGTTTATTTTTATGTTCAAATTGAATCTAAATACAAGCCATTAAAACTGCTTCTGCTTGATTTTCTATAGACTCTACTCCATATTTTTGTGCGTAAGCTAATAGCTCGTATGTCCATTCTGTGAAAATTTGAAATATTTTTTCGACTATTTCAAAAGCTTGTTGACGTTGGGAATCTGTGAGTTGTATTTTTGCGAGGAAGTCTTCTGCTTCTGGTGTACCTACAGTATGTCCTGTTTCTAATTTCAAATGCGATTCGCCGAAATAAAGATAATCTTTCCTTGTAATTTTGTTTAACTCAGAAGCAACTTGAGATGAAACACAGAAAAAAACATTCCCTACTGCTTCCAAAGCTTCGATTGCTGCTATTTTGATTATAGGTTCAGCTGTTAAAGTATATCCAGCAACATAATATGATATTTGACGAGTAATTTTAGTTTCCTCGCTCCAAATAGATTTCAATGCTTTTGAAAAATTTTGAATTGGATCGCAATTAAGTTTTTCAAGGTCTGTAACAAACCAACGCCAGTGTTCCTCATCCTCATTAGCGTGTTCGTTAATTATATGTTGAAGCTTGGTAACGGGCTGTGCTTCTTTAAATACATATTTATTTAAATCGCCAAAGCTCATAATAAAATGAGTCATGCAAGGAGCAAAAGATAGCCTCTTACTCGGCGTAATACTTTTATCTTGCATATACTCGAACAATTCTAAATTAGTAAATTCTTTTTTACTCTTTTCAATTAGTGCAAATACTTCTTGCATTAGATTTTCCTTTATATTGCTAACTATTATCAAGTTTTTTGTGTAGGTTGAATTTCAACGCATACGAAATTAGATAGTGCAACCTGATATATAAGTAGCATTAAGGCATTTAATCCTACTATGAATAAATTAGTATCTATTGCCTGCTATACAAAATTATCAAAATCTGCTGGCGTTCATTTATTTTTATTCATAACTAGAATGTAAATCAGTTTTTCTGTTTTTACAGCAGTAGATATCGGCAAAATATCATTCTCTCTACAAAGAGACATCTTGTATTCGTTATACAATCTGCTTAAGTAGTAATACGCCCTAAACAATATGCATTTAAAAAAAATATATATTCATTGTTATTTATTTTTGAAGATTAGATAGAGAGAATATAGAACAATAGTCAGAATATTCAATCAGTAATTGTTTTTTATTTTTAATGTTCAAATAACTTAAAAATTTTAGTCAATATATATAAAAAATAAATATAACTATTGTTGTCTAAATGTATCTCGATATAAATACTTAGATAACAAATTTTAGCCTATCAAGTTTGTATTGCAAAAATTATTAATTGTATGAGATATTTATATGCTTTTTCAACTATTATTTGGTTGAGTAATCGGAATTTTAATTACAAACTCGGTACCTTCTCTTAATTTACTGAAGCAGCTTAGCTGTCCACCATGTCTATCAACGACAATTTGATAACTAATCGATAAACCTAAACCAGTTCCAACTCCTATAGGCTTAGTAGTAAAGAATGGGTCAAATAAACGTCGCTGAACTTCTTCAGGAATTCCTGTACCGTTATCTATGATATGAATGCCAACGCAATCATTATCAAGTATTTCTGTAGTAATGGTAATTATAGGTTTAGAAACTTGATTTTCGCATAATCCTTCTTCTAATGCGTCAATAGCATTAGTAATCAAATTCATAAATACTTGGTTAAGCTGTCCTGGGAAACAAACGACTTTTGGTAAGTTTTCGTATTTCTTAATTACTTCAATCCCGTGATGTTCCTGCTTGGGCTTGAGGCGATGTTGCAAAATCATTAAAGTGCTTTCGATGCCTTCATGAATGTCTACCGTCTTCATTTCAGCCTCATCAAGACGAGAAAACGTTCTTAGTGATTGCACGATTTCCCGAATTCTCTCAGCCCCAACCATCATTGATTTCATTAATTTTGGTAAATCTGAAGCTAAAAAATCTACATCAATGGCTTCTATTTCTTCTTCTATTTCTGAAGTCGGTTCAGGATATTCTTCCTCGTACAGCTTCAGTAAGCCTAAAATATCTTTAGTATAATTATTTGCGTGAACTAAATTACCATAAATAAAGTTAACGGGATTGTTGATTTCGTGAGCAACTCCAGCCACTAGCTGACCCAAGCCAGACATTTTTTCACTTTGCACTAACTGAGATTGGGCTTTTTGGAGTTGTTGCAGTGTTTGTTCTATCTGCTGGGCTTGCTTTTGAGCGTTTAGTGCAGTTTGCTGAGTTTCAGCGTAAAGGTCAGCTTGATTAATGGCGATCGCCAGTTGGTCTACAACTGCTTGGAGCAATTCTACTTCACTATCAGTCCAAGGACGAGTTTTTGCCCAATGACCGCAAACTATTACACCAATTTGACCGGAACGTGTCTGGATTGGTAATACAATTTCCGATTTAATTCCTAAAGATTCTAAAAATTTTCGATGTACTGGTTCTTCACATTTACTTGCATCGTCTATCTTCAATACTTCTTGGTTTATAAACAGTTCTGTTACCGGACCTACTTTATCTATAGAATGACGACCGAGCAAGCTAGGTAAACTACTATTTTTGGATTCTTCAATAGTTTCCCAAATTGGAGGTTCAGCATTCGGATTAAACCAAGAAAAACTACATCTATCAATATTTAATAAATCTCTAATTTGTTGTATAGCTATTTGTAAAACAGTGTTTAAATTTAATGATTCACGAATTTGGCTGGCGAGATTGTTAAGCAGTTTTTCCCGACGTGCTAGCTCTTTATATTTCGATTCCGATTCTTTTATAGCAGTTTCGGCTTGTTTTCGTGCTGAAATATCTCGGGTAACGGTAGCAAAAGCTATAGGTTTCTCAGTTTTTTGATCTTTGATAACAAAAACATTGTAATCAATTGGGATCAGTTCACCTGTTTTACAATGTTGGAAGCGAAATTCTCCTTGCCATCGTCCTGTACGTTGAATAATCGGTACCATATTTTTCTCAAAGTATTCCCAATCTTCAGGTGTATGATAGTCAGCTATAGTTGTTTTTCTGTATTCTTCAGTACTATTTATTCCTACAAGTTTTTTGCCAGCTTCGTTAAGAAACAAAGTTTGAGTGTCAAGTGATGCTATGGCAATAAAGTCAGAGCTATTCTCTATCAGAGATACAAACTTTTGTACGTCATCTTCTGCTTGCTTAAGCTCGGTAATATCCATCACCATTCCATCCCAAACAATATCACCGTTGGCTTGCTTTTCTGGTCTAGCATGCCCTTTCAACCACTTCAATTCTCCTGAAGAGGTCGTAATTCGCCATTCATGCTTCCAAAGCTGCAAATTTTGAGCAGAAGTTGCTATTGACTGCTGTAAAATGGGTAAATCATCTGGATGGATTTGGTCAAAAATACTGCGAGCATTTCCTTGAATCCGTTCTGGTTTTAATTCAAACAGCTCGTAACAGCCAGGACTAACGTAAGAAAAATAATTAGACCCATCCGGACACAATGTATATTGATAAATCATTCCCGGAATGTTAGCGGCTAGTTTTTCAAGCCGTGCTTCTGTTTTATGTAGCGATTCCTCGGCTTGCTGTCTTCCTGTAATTTGGGTTTGCAGTTGTTGATTTGCTGATTCAAGTTCTGCGGTGCGACTTTTTACTTTACTTTCTAAATCTTGCTGGTACTGACGCAACTTCTCTTCAATTTGTATTTTGTCGCTGATATCAATCATCAGCCCACCCCAAAGAATATCGCAACCAGTTTGTCTTTCGGGTCTTAATACGCACCTAACCCACTTGCATTTACCTGCTAAGCTTGTAACTATTCTACCTTCCCACACCCACGGTAGTAATGTATCAGCTGAAAGTCTCATTGATTCTAAATAAGAATCTCGGTCATCTGGATGAATTAAATCAAAGACCACGCTGAAATCTTGTTCTACTTTGTGAGGTTCTATTTCCAGGAATCTCCGACAACCAGGACTAATATAAGGAAATGATATTTCCCCAGTTGCATCCAAACGAAACTGATATATAACCCCCGGTACAGTTGCTGCTAGCTTTCGGAAACGTCTTTCGCTTGCTGTTAATGCTTCGTTGCAAAGCATTTGTTCTGTAACTTTCTCGGATGAAAAAATAATTCCTTTTATTTCACCATTGTCTCCATTCCAAGGACGACATTCCCACTTTATCCACTCTATTTCACCATCAATATTCGTAATTTTGTCAGCTTCACAGCTTGCTACTGCACCAGTCAAACAACGCTGGTGAATCATCTTCCATCTATCCGAACTCTGAGGAAATATTTCGTAATAGCAACGACCTATACAACATTCACTATTCAAACCGTAATCTGACAACCACTTGTGGCTTGCAGCCATCAAGCACATCTGAGTATCAAACATGGCAACAGCTACAGGTAGATGCTTTAGAAGCACTTGGAGCAGCTGGGAACTATTTTCGGACTGTACGGGCAGATGCATATAGTTGAGTCGTAAATACGCTGATAAACGCGCTTGAAATAATACTTACTGATACTGATAAAATTCCTTTTGGGAATGTCATTCAATATAACTAGACACCAACTAACTCAGCTACCGAATTTTCTCTGAATTAAGATAAATAATTTATGAATTAACCTCTGAAGGGGCTGATTCACGGGATAAACCTTATTTTATATTTATCGAAACGTGTTTCTCTTGTTTCTTTTTATCGCATCAAGAAATGATAAAAAGATTCAAAATTTAGTTAATAACATTATCTAATTATCTTCTTGGTGATAATCAGAGCGGTTTCATCTACAACATAAACATAACAATTCGTACAATTAACAAATGCCTAAAATAGGAAAATTGATTATTTTTGTTTGCAAAAATTTATATATTTACGTTTATATGTATATTTTTACAAAAATTTACCTAGTTATAATTAACTTTATTAAACATAGATTACAACTAATAAATTTTATAATTATTCGTTAAGTTAATAGTGCAAAATAAAGAGTAGGATAAATCATGTGGAGCCGAGATTATAACTTCAGGTAATGCCGGTTAAAATCCACCCAACCGTCCTTTGTCTTTTGTCATTTGCCTGAAAAGGTAATAGCAAAAAACAGAGAAAATTCGAGCAAGGCGGTGAAAACCTAAGCTAGGCAATAATAAATATGTCCCTATGATGCAAAATATTTTGCTAGCTGTCTCAGGATTGGGACACGCAGAAGAAATGCTTAAATCAATGGAGGAAATACCATCAATTCAACGAGCAAAAGTTACCGTTTTGCATGTTGTTCCTCCACAAACCACCGCCGAAACAATGACAGCTAAGTGGGAAGAAGGCGGTAGAATTTTAGCAAGCGCTATTCAAAAGTTGCAGCTAAATCCTAATCAAGTTAATTCTGTGCTGCGTCAAGGTGAACCTAAAGATGTCGTCTGTCAAGTGGCAGATGAAATCGATGCTGATTTAATTATCATGGGTTCAAGAGGACTCAAGCGCTTACAATCAATTTTGGCTAATTCTGTTAGTCAGTACGTGTTTCAACTGTCTCGTCGTCCAATGTTGCTGGTTAAAGATGACATTTATGTCAAAGCAATTAACCGGGTTATGGTGGCGGTTGACAAATCAGAAGCGTCACAGTACTGTTTAGACTTGGCTTTGTCTTTGCTGAGAGATATCAAAGGCGGCGAGTTGATTTTAACTCACGTCATGACTGACCTGAAAAGTCCGTCGGCAGAAACCGCACAGCTGAACCCTGAAAAGCACCCAATGTTGGCAGCAGCAGCAAATAAAGCTCAGACACAAGGTGTTAGCTCTCGCAGTATACTGAGCATTGGCAAACCGGGAGAAAAAATTTGTGACTTAGCACAAGAGATGAACGTGGACTTATTATTAGTCGGTTCTCCTGACCGTCGTCCTTCAATTGCTAAGGATTTTGTCGATTTGGATAAGCTTATAGGTGCTTCCCTGTCTGATTACGTCAGGATAAATGCGACCTGTCCGGTTTTATTGGCGCGTACTGAAGCAGATTAAGCAGATTAAACGCTATTTTACATTCAATTCATTTAACTATAGATTTCGCGGTTGATAGATAAAACCCCTACACTTATAAACAGTGCTGGGGTTTTTCCTTTCAAAGCATTAAGTATTAATTAAGAATCGTTTCTTCCGCTTTCACGGCTAACTGTTAAGGTGTAAAGTAATACTAAAAAAATTGCGGGAACTAATACGAACAGAATGCTCGCAATGAATCCCAAATCATTAGTTTGCATAGTTAAAAAGCCTCTCTTTTTATTTGCAGCCACTGGTTCTAGAATACCATTACTGATGCTTAAGTGATTGATATCAAAAAAAGACAGCTTACAAGATATAGTCCTTAAGGCTTGGTTACTACACTTACGGCACCACTAACCAAGGCTTGACAAGCAAGACGGTAATTTTCCGGCTTTTTTTTCAATATTTTGTTTTCTACATCAGTGCGAGGTGAGAGATTTTCAATTCCTTCTGTTATCTCTACTATACAGGTACCACATTGACCTGCTCCTCCACAATTCATCATTTTTCCCCATACTTTATAGATATCAATATTGTTTTGCATGGCTTTCAATCGCAAATTCGCACCATCAGCCGCAACTACTTCTTTATTTTCTTTAACGAAATTAATGTTACCCATAAGTTAATACCCTGTTTAATATTTTCCTGACAATAAATACTATATCTATTATCTAACTTATTACAAAAAGTTAAGAAATATCAAATTTTGCAAAGAGTATGAAGCAAAAAAATAAGACAGACCTGTAAAGCCTGTCTAAAATTTTGTTTTCTAGTCAACTTGCGCCGCGTTAATTTACTTGAAACCTACAGCAGCTTGCCAAACAAAAGCTAGTAACAAGAAGAAAACGGGAATAACTGGGAGAACATCTACCAAAGGGTCAAAAACTTGATAAGCTTCTGGCAATTTCGCTAATAATATTGTTACTTCCATGTTTGTTTAAATCCAAGTATCCAACACAGTTTTCATATTTGAGCAATATTTTAACATGATTGGTGTATGGGAAGTTGCTGGGAAGAAATAAGTGATAGATAATTTTTAATAAATAATTTAATTGACATTTCTAGCATCAAAGCAGTTTGAAATTTAGCTGTTAAGCTTTTCAGGCAATTTCAATTGTAAATTCGGTTCTTTGATTTTCACTTATTGGATTAGAAGTAAGTATTGCTAAAAACTTACGTGAAATAACCGTGAAATAACATTTAATCTTTCCCAAGGTAAATACTGACAAATGATAACTGTTTACTTCAACCAGTGACCAAACTCTTCAGTAAAAGTATCGTTCAATATGCTTTCCCGTATCTTCTGGGTAAATCTAATTAACTCGGTAATATTATGAATACTCAACAGCGTATAAGCTAAAATCTCTTGCGCTCGTATCAGATGAGATAAATAAGCCCGAGTAAAGTTTTGACAGGTGTAGCAAGGACAAGTTTCATCAAGGGGAGTAAAATCTTCACGAAACTTTGCATTTTTCACGTTCCAACGCTCTCCTTTAACCATAGCTGTACCATGTCTGGCCCAGCGGGTAGGAATGACGCAATCAAATAAATCAACTCCGGAAGCTATCGCGACCACCATTTCCTTATGGGTACCCACACCCATTAAATAACGTGGTTTATGAGCGGGTAATAAAGGTGCTGTTTGTCGGACAATTTCGTGAATTAATTCTGGTTCTTCCCCTACACTGACACCACCAATTGCATATCCCGGTAAATCTAATTCCGTTAAAGCATTTGCTGCACTTGAACGTAAATCGGCATAGATTCCACCCTGTACTATTCCAAACAATGCTTGCTCGCTACGATTATGAGCTTCTATGCATCTCAATAACCAACGGTAAGTACGTTCTGTCGCAGCTTCCACTTCCGTGCGATTGGCTGTTGCAGGGGGACATTCATCAAATGCCATAATGACATCTGCACCCAAAATATTTTGAATTTCTATTGATTTTTCTGGTGTTAAATTAATAATACTTCCATCAAGGGGCGAGCGAAAACTTACTCCTTCTTCAGTAATTTTACGCATTTCGCTCAAACTAAAAACCTGAAAGCCACCCGAGTCAGTAAGCATGGGTTTGTCCCAACCCATAAACTTATGTAAACCTCCCCCTCCTGCTACAATCGCCTCGCCCGGTTGTAGATGGAGATGATAAGTATTTGACAACACCATCTGCGCTCCAGTTTCCTGTAGTTGGGCGGTCGTAATGGTTTTAACGTTTGCCAGAGTTCCCACCGGCATGAAGCGTGGAGTTTCGACTACACCATGAGGGGTAGAGAATATCCCAGCACGCGCTGAAGTGTTGCTACATTTAGCAAGACGTTGGAATGAAAAATTTGCGCTCAAAATTAAGAAAACCGAGACTGTTCTGTTAATGATTTAACTTATTAAACCAAATTTAGAACATATCTGAACTATCATCATCAATTTCAGCATCCCATTTTGCCGATAATACCTGTTCCATCATTGCTTCAATGGCATTGGCATTCCAACAACGTTCCTGTCGCTCCTGCATTGGGGTAGAAAGAGGAATCAAGCGCAATCGCATCCCTTCTTGAACTAAATCAAAACAGGCTTCCTTCTCGGACGACTGATGAAGTTCTAAATAATCAAAACTGTAAACGTTTAAATAAAGTGCATTATTAGCCACTAACGTAGAGCGTCGGGGATTAGCGAAAACTTCCATTACATCCCCTTCTCCCTCACCGCAAACCTCACCATCTTGGGTGTAAGCATAGCGGACATGACCCAAATCCCCTAGCAATCGTCGCATATCAAGTTTATTTACGATAACACCTGTATTGACAATACATGGAGCTGGTATCTTGGTCTCGGGTAGATGGTGATTCATAATCAAATAGCTTTTTGAGCAAAGGTGAAGTACAACGTTATAGCCTGCATAACCAATGACTCAGCGATAATCTATGCCTTGCAATATATAAATATCAGATATGGCGGGGCAATTGCTAACAGTCGCTGATATTAATTACTAGCTTTTTTTTCAAAGTACAAAAAACACTACCACCGATTAAAATACAATTTTTTATGCTTCATGAAAATGTTATAAATTTTACTGACTTATTTTTTCCTACTTAGATAAGCATAACAAATTTTTTGGCTCAGTTTCTCATACAAGTAAATCTTATTTCAAGTTTTAAAATTTGATACTGTTGTTTGTGCGGTAATCGTAAGTGCCATTATTCTAGCTCTACTTAAGTAATAATTTTGACAAGTATGAATGTTCTTTACCTCTGGTGGAAAAGTCAATTTTTGAGTCTAGTTGCAAGTATTATATTTTATACTTCTATCCCAATGCCTTATGTGGAAAACTTGGAGTTTGCCGGGGTAGCTCGTTTTGCAACGCTGATAGGAGTGATGGTTGGAGCATTACTAGGATTATTTGATATTGTAGCTAATTATTTTGAAATGTCAGTATTAACTCGCAGTGCGTTGGTGGTGGCAGTCTGGATTGCAATTACGGGAGGACTGCATTTAGATGGAGCAATGGATACTGCCGATGGGTTAGCTGTAACTGATAATCAGCGACGTTTGGAAGTAATGGCCGATAGCGCCACAGGAGCTTTTGGAGCAATGGCAGCTATTGTTGTCATTTTGCTCAAAACAGCAGCTTTAACAGAAATTCAAGAAAATCGTTGGCTGATACTAATCGCCGCTTGTGCATGGGGACGTTGGGGTCAGATACTGGCTATACAAAGGTATGATTACCTTAAGCCAACTGGTAAGGGTGCATTTCACAAGCAAGCCATTCGTTCTTTTAAAGACGTTTTACCTTCATTTTTTTTACTATTAAGTTTAAGCTGCGTAAAGCCGATATTTAGCCAATTTAGCCAAAATACTCTTTTGACATCAGCAAGCATGATAATTGCAGGAATTATAATTTCCTTCTTTGCAGGTGCTTGGTTTAACTATAAATTAGGTGGTCATACGGGTGACACTTATGGTGCAGTCGTAGAATGGACTGAAGCACTGTTTCTTTGTGCGATGACGATTCTGTGTTAGCGGCTAGCGGAAGCGTACCGTAGGTATTGCGTGTCCTGTTCACCGAAGGTGTTCTCGAAAAGTAAGGACATACAGCGAACAGTTTTTCATCCGGAGGATGTGGATCGTCAATTAATAACTTTTCTAATTCTTAATTCTTGACTTCTAACTACTTAACCGGTTTTAATCGGGTTACTTTCAATTTAAAGCTACCGATTCCAGTTTCTCCGAAGGAGCGAACCCGGACGATATAAGTTCCGGCTTTGGTAACACGGGTGAAAAGTAGGGAATTGCTGCTACCGTCGGGGCCATCGTCATTTTCTGCAATTGTGGAACCGTCGGGGCCGAGCAGTGTGATAATACTGTCAAAGCTATCTGAGGAAAGGTCTATGGCTAAATTATCGCCTTTAGCTAACTTCACCGTATAATCGCGAGCAAAGCCACCTTGTCCTGTCGGAATATCACTAACGGAGAGTGCATCGGAAACTTCGTAAGTGCTGGGTAAAGGTATGGGATTGTAAAATTTATTAGCTTGTTTATTTATTTGAGCAAAAACTGTTGTTGTACTTATACCAAATACTAGTAGTGTCGCAGGAATAAACCCAAATTTTCCTAAACCCAGTGCTTTAGACTTACTCATAGTTGTATGTAGTTTTCCTGTAAAAATAATCTTAATGTTGGTTAATTATAATTTTTATTAGGCTTCCTTGCTATGAATTGTTTTTATAGTTGCTTTCTAGGTAACAGCGACTGCTGCGACTCCTGAAACAATTATTTTACTTTTATTTAAAGTTTCCATAGCAGACTTTACGGTGGCACCGGTTGTATAGATGTCGTCAACTAGAATTACAGATAAATTTGGATGCTTACGAAAATCTTTTCCTATATCAAAAGCCTCAGTTAAAGTTTCTTTTCGTTCGGTCGGCGATAATCCAAATAGTGCTTCAGTTTTTCTTACCCTTTGTAATCCGTTTAACTTTAATTTTAGCCCAGTTGTTTGACAAAAACTTTTGGCAATCAGTGCTGCTTGGTTGAAACCTCTTTGTTTCTCTTTTTCTGGATGCATCGGAATCGGAACTACTGCAAAAGAATCTTCAGTTCCATAATTTTGTAGCCATACTTCTCCCAACCATTCACCTAAAGGACGAGCAATTTCTGGATGATTATCGTATTTCATCGCAGCAATTGCACGTTTTATAGCTCCACCATAAGCACCCCAAGCAATTACTGATACGTCGTCTTTATCGCAATTTGAGTCAGGTAAACGACACTTCTGCAACTGTTTATGGCAATATTCACAAAACTCTTGGGAAGCAGGACGCTGACATAAAGGACAATTTGATTGTAAAAAAAGATTAAGAAGGTTTTTCCAAAGTTGCATTTTAATATTTTGGGAACGGGGAGTAGCGAGTAACGAGTAGGGAGAATAAGCAGTTTTCAGTTGTATAGAATACACCCCCCTCTCCGATATCTTGGAGAGGGGCTGGGGGTGAGGTCTATCAAAGTGTATTGCACTCAACCGAAAAGCGCTATAAGTAGCGACTGCGAGGTAGATTTTGAATAACAAATAATAACACCAGGGTTTACTCACTACTTGCTACTCACTACTTGCTACTCCTAACTCTTTGAAGTAAACTCGGTCGCAGCGTTTTGTTTCTACACCTGTTGCTGGTTTGTAACCATTGTTTTCGTAAAGTTTGACAGCTTCACTCAAAACACTAGCGGTTTCAATCCAAATTTGTTTGAAACCACGACAACTAATTGCTGCTTCCAACTGTTGTAGCAAATATTTCCCCAAGCCAAAACCTCTAGCTTTAGGTAATAAATACATTTTGCGTATCTCTACAGCATTATTACCGCGCTCGATAAGATAATAAGCACCGGTGCCGACTATTTCTCCCTGGTATTCAATTACCCAAAAATCGCCACCTTTTCCTAAGTAAAAATCTTCAACTTCTAACACATCTTTATCCGCACCATTCGGTTCCCAACCCAAACCATATTCTGAGAGTACAGAGCGAATCACCTCAGCCGCAAAATCGCGGTCATTAGGTTTCCATTGACGAATCAAAAAATCTCGAAAATATAGACTAGCCATTTTAGATTAGATTTTAGATTTTGGATTTTAGATTGAGAGTTAATAATTAAGAGTTAAGAATTTGTAAATTATTTTCATCATCTTCCCATCCCCCATGCCCTATTCCCTATTCCCTATCCCCCATTCCCTGTTAACTGTGAATCCTTGGCTCGTGATAAAGAGTTGCAAGTATTTCGCTTTCAGCAATTGAGAGTTCATCCAATCTCTGCATGACAATTTCACGGTCATAATAGGTGTCTGCAAGCACCCAGTAAATACCATAGTGCCTTGCTTCGGATGCCATTAAACCTTGATAAAATTTAGCTAAATCTGGTTCGGGACAATGTGCTGCTAATAATCCCAAACGTTCGTGACTGCGAGCTTCAATTAAAGCGCTGACGAGTAGGGAATCTAAATATCTATTGGGTTCGTTAGGACGTATTTGAGCTTTTAATTTTGCACCGTAAGGAGGTGGGGTGACTGGACGTAAAGCAATATCCCGCTTTTCCAACCATTGATTAACTTGCTCGAAATGTTCTAATTCTTCTTTGGCAATTTTAGTTAACTCCTTGACCATTTTGGCGTTGGAAGGATAGCGAAACATAAAGTTAATTGCTGCTGATGCTGCTTTACGCTCGCATTGGGAATGGTCAAGTAAGATTTCATCTAGGTTAGATATGGCTAAATCTACCCAAGCTGGATTGGTTGGTTGCTTGAGGATATTGATTGTTGGTAGCAAGTTCGTTAGCACGCTTGAATTTATTCTTAATTAAGTAATATACAGTTTTCTATTCTAAGGGAATTAACGATGAGGATGGTTATTTATACATTTGCCTTCTAATTGTGGTTTGTTGTTCAAGTAAGACTTTTACTTGTGTTTTTGGCATTACATTTAATTATAAATTTTCGATATTAATTAAGTCTATGTACCGCTTATTACTTAATATTTAGTAAATATTCGTAATTATTTAGTTTATTGCAGATAGTTAATTAGGACTAAATAATTGGAGAATCAAGCTTATATGTCAATATTTAATATTTTTATCTGGCAATTAAAACAAATGATTTTATTCTCCTAGCTAATCCGGAAATAAATCTTTAAAAGATTGCTGATAATTACTTGTAAAGATATTGCAAAAATACATTCTATTTGAAGTTTGGGCTACCAAATTTTATGCTTACCCAAAATTCACTTGTTAAGGGAAAAGGATGAATTACTATTTTTTTCGTCGTGTTAGTTCTTATATTCTCACTTCGTTGCTTGCTTTTGGAATTTTTCATAAATCTGTAAATGCTGAAGATACAAAAACATTTACTTTTTGCCAGCAATACAAGACTTTATTTCATTTAAATGAAGGAGCGGAAAGAAAGGTCAGAATTACTGTACTTGACATTGATATTATTAGTCCGACCAGTATTTCAGACCAATTCAGCCAAGAGAAATATGTATTTAGGGGAATTGGTAAGATATTAGCAAATGAGTTAGCTAAAACAAATAATTTTAGTATAGTCAGTTGGAGTCAAATCAGCCCTAAAAGTCTTCAAAGAGGTGTAAATCTTCCTATTCCTCAAAAGTCTATTACTATCGAACACCTACGTAATCTTCGTAACAAATATGGGATAGAAGCTGTTTTAATCGGAACAATAAATTATTTAGAGTTTGATGGAGAACGAGGGAAAAGTTTTTTAGGATTTGGGAAGACTAAAAAGGATAACCAAGTTGAAATTCAAGTCAGTTTCTCAGCAATAGATACTAGTACTGGTGATGTTGTAATTCCAATTGAAGGTAAAGGTAATGGAAGTAAAACATATACTGATATCACAATACCTAACATCAATGTAAAAATTCAGAATAGCCTTAATAGACATTTGGACATTAATAATAATAGCTGGACTTCTAGAACCAGAGGTTCGACTATCGAGTTTACACTTAATAGTAATGATGAGCCACAAACTATTGTATCTTCTGATAGCGACAATATTCTTCAAAAATTACTCGCGCTAGCTGTGGAAGATTCAATTAAACAAATTTCTACTGATTTAAACACTCGTTCCCATGAGTTAGCTTGTTTACTAAGAAAGCCTACCTTGATTGCTGATGTTGATAAATACGACAGAAATCAGGTGATTTTAAACAAAGGTAAATTACATGGATACTGTCGGGGTATGACTTTCTCTATTGAACGTTTTCCTCAACCAGTAAAAGACCCAGCAACCGGAAGAATTCTTCGTATAAAAACTGAAAAAGTTGGCTATATTACACTTTCTGAAGTTGATTCATATTCAAGTGTCGGCAAGGGAACGGTTGTACTTGGAAAATATTTTCGCTTAAGAGATATCGCGAAGTTAACTAATCCTAGCTGTTTAAATCAGTCTAATAAAAATTCTGATTCTCTAATCGAAAAAGCACCATCTCCAATTAATTCAATAGAATTTAATCGCAATAACTCTGATGCTAATCAATAAAATAGCAATTAGTTGAATCCAGGTTATGTATTCATGCTTAATTACTTTATCAAAGATATTTTTTATGGATTATCAATAAAATATAGATACTGTATTATGAGCCTGCTTTTCATACTTTTGGAATAAATATGGGTCAAATATATTGCACTTAAGTGATAACAATACTAAATAAATGCATCGAAATCCGAAATATTTTTTAGAGATTTTGTAGAACTTAATAGATAGTTGAGGACAAACTAAAAATTGAAACTTGGGCTACCAAATTATCCGCTTACCCAAAGTTCACTTATTAGGAGGAAAATGATGAATTATAATTTTGTTCGTCGCGCAACCTCGTCTTTTATCGCTTCTTTGTTTGCTTTGAGTTTTGGGATTAGTGATGTTAAACCGGTAAATTCTCAAGGCACCAGCACACTTGACTTCTGTCGCGATAATCCAACTTTATTTCATCTTAATAAGGGAAAAGAAAAACAAGTTAAGGTTGCTGTTCTTGACTTTGGTAGTAATAGTATTAGCACAAAAATAGGCTCAAGTCCTGTAATGTTGCAAACTAATATTTCTGGACTTGGAAGTGTCCTAGAAAGTAAGTTGGTACACGCAAATGGAGTAGACAAAAATAAGTTAACTGTTGTTAGATGGAATTCAATTAAGTCTAATGAAAAGAATCAGTATCAAAATACTCTCATCAAACAGTTAAGAAAGCTCAGAGATGAACACGGTGTTGAAGCAGTAATTATTGTTAATGTTCTAGGATTTAATACAGATAAATCTACCGATAATGGATTTGTCTTAACTAAAAGCACGAAGACGACAACATTTGATATTAAGTTGAATCTTCAAGTCTTAGACACCACTACAGGTAATATTGTTCAAGAATTCCAAGGACATGGTAACAAAACTCGTAAGACTTCAACTGAAGTTAAAGTTGCTTTTAGCGCCACAATAAATAGTAATATTGACCGACAATATGATGGCACAGAACAAAGATGGAAGACTAGTTCCAATAGCAGGTCTTCTATTAAATACCATATTGGAGATAATACTAAGACTACGACAGTTCATAAAGTAACAAATACCGTGACAGAAGAGTTACTTGTACTTGCTACAGATGAAGCATTAGATGATATTACTGCTAAATTGAAGTTTAATTGGGAAGAATTAGCTTGTAAACTTAGAAAGCCAACTTTGGTATCTCAGGTTTATAGGGATGGTGACGAAGTTAAGGTTATTCTTAATAAGGGTAAGTCTCATGGATACTGTGAAGAAATGACCTTTTCTATTGAAAAATTTCCTAACAATAGTTCAAAAGAAGGTATGGAAGTTAAAGACCCTGCGACTGGGGAAGTACTTATTGGTTTTACTGGTGAGAAGGTTGGTAAGGTCACGCTTGAAACGGTTGAATCGGGATACAGCATAGGAAAAATTACATCTACCGTACCCGGAAAGTCTATTGAAATAAAAGATGTAGCTAAAATTTCTAGTATTCCTAATTCTTGCACTAAAACACCTGCACGTAACTTTGAAACTGAAGTTTCCTCTGCAAAAGTATCCCGCTCTGCTAGCGATTTAAAATTACAAAATATGTTTTTTTAATAGCTAGTAGTCTGCCCCATTTGTTTTGACGGGTTTGTAGTTTGGACTTTTGTCCTAAATCCGGAAGCGAGCTTCTCGCTTACTACAAACCTTTTTTAATCTTACGTTAAGGGATAAATCCCTCACTACGAACCCGTCAATGATTTACCCACTACGCTAAATGCATCTTCAAAACACTTTTAGGTGCTTTACGTATCCTTGCTTTAATAGTTTCTTTACCCAATCGCTGACAAGCTTCAAAGCGATGACACCCGGAAAAACCGTAATACTTTCCATCTACTTCTAATAAATCTATTGGCTCTTGCTGTCCAATTTCTGCTATGGATTTCATTAAGTCTTCTACTTTTTTAGAGTCGTTTTGACGAGGGAGTGGTCTGATTATTTGATTTAATGGGATTTCTTCTACTTTCATAATCGTCTTAAGCTATGCTGCTTCTATCACCTTCCCTTAATCATACTCATTATGAGTTTATCTTGCAACTCGACGATTTATTAAAAAATTGCTAATGGTATCATTAGGCAATTTATACACACAATAGTATTAAGTTGGGTCTGCTTTTTTAAAGTAATTCTCCTATAGCGTTGCGGCACCCTTAGTTTTGAATTTCTATGAAAATTTCCTTAGAGCGTTTATCTTTTACAGTATTAACCACTTCGTGTCTGCTGGGACTCACGGGAGCATCCGTTCCTGCCACAAAGGTTTCTGATGTTGAGCTTAAAATTGGGATTGTGCAGCGATTTGCGTCAAATCCCGATGATGAGTTGATACTCGAACCCACCGAAGGTGACAAATTAAAATTGACTTTTACGAATGATAAAAAACTGCAAACACTGGTAACTGCGAATCCAGTTAAAATACAGACGGCGATGTTACCATTAACGCAACCCGTTCTTGATGAGCGGCTAGTTTTGGGAACTTTTCGGACATTTGAAACTGCTGAAGATAGTGCCGAAATGTGGCGAAAGAAAGGCATAGAAGTAGAAATTGCCCAGCCAGAACGTTGGCAGGTGTGGGCGAAAAGAGAGGTTTATGACACACCTTTGCTGCGACGTTTACTATTAAAAAGCGTCAAAGAGTCTGGTCAAAAAACAGCATATGTTGATAGTAAAGTTTTGCGACGAGTCCCCCAAGCAAGTTGGGTATTAAATGGATACCGTTACAACCGAAATAATTTACAGATTAGTAGCAGTAAGAATCTAATTAAAGTAAATAATAAAAGCGGGGAATCTAAATCCAAACGTCTTTACGCTGGAAGACTGAAATTACAGCCTAATGCTTACGGTACGTATTCTTTGGTGAATAATGTACCATTAGAAACTTACTTGCGCGGAGTAGTTCCTTATGAAATTGGTTCAAGAGCTCCTCAAGCCGCTATGGAAGCCCAAGCAATCATTGCTCGTACCTACGCTTTGAGAAATTTACGTAGATTTGAAGTTGATGATTATCAGTTATGTGCAGATACTCACTGCCAAGTTTATTACGGACTCAAGGGAGCAACGGAAAAAACTGATAAAGCGATTGCTGCCACCAGAAGTATGGTACTCACTTATAAGAACGTATTGGTAGATGCTCTCTACTCTTCAACAACTGGTGGTGTCACTGCTTCTTTTGATAGTGTTTGGAATGGGGAGGAACGTCCTTACTTGAAACCAGTAATTGATACTGCACAGAATGTCTGGGATTTATCCCAGCGAAGCTTAGCAGATGAAAAGAATTTTCGATTGTTTATGAGTTTGAATAAAGGATTTAACGAAACCGACCAAAAATGGTTTCGTTGGAGTAGGGAGAGCAGCCTAGAAAATATTACCAAGGGATTGCAAAAATTTTTGAAAGTAAAAAACAGTCCCTTTGCGAAATTCAAAACTGTCAAGGATATTCAAGTAGTCGAACGCAGTAAAGGTGGAAGAATTCTTAAGCTAGCTGTAGATACAGATATCGGTACTTTTCACCTGTATAAAGACGAAGTTCGTAGCGCCTTCTTTGCACCTAGAAGCACTTTATTTTACTTAAAAGAACTCAACAAAGGAACACCTGGAACCTGGGGATATCAATTCGTTGGTGGTGGATTAGGACATGGAGTTGGCTTAAGTCAAATCGGCGCTCAAAACTTAGCTAATCTTGGTTGGAAAAACGGAAGAATCCTTAAATTCTACTATCCCGGAACACAGATTCAAATGCTCAGCGATGCTGTGAAGGTTGGGAAGTAGGGAGTAGTAAGTAGTAAGTAGCAAGTAGCTTTGTTGTTTGATTTTTATCTGTGCTGCTCAATCTTCCATTCCCAACTCGTTACTCGTTGCTCGTTACTTTCCCAATTTCCTATTTGAAAATAAAAAAGCAGCTACTGAAAGGGGAAAATTCCCCAATACGGTGCTGCTTTTCAAGAAGTACTGAACTACAAAAGAAACTCTTGCATTTATGCTGTGGGTTGCCTTTGGTCTTAGTAAAGTTCTTCTTCTTTATGGGTTTCGATGGTGCAGTCAGAAGTTGGGTAAGCGACGCAAGTTAATACGTATCCACCTTCCATCTGGTCATCGTCCAAGAAGGACTGGTCGGATTGGTCTACACCACCAGCAGTAATCTTGCCAGCACAGGTGGAACAAGCACCAGCACGACAAGAATAAGGCAAGTCTAAACCAGCTTCTTCAGCTGCGTCTAATATATAAGTATCGTCATCACAGTCGATAGTGGTGTTTAATCCTTCGGCTTCGCTGACGAGTGTCACTTTATAAGTTGCCATTTTGTAAATCCTCTCTTTAATTTGCAGACGGCAGTATAAGTTATCCTAAAGCAAACCATGCGGCTGCTCCTGAAGGAATAGCCGTTTTTTTTATTTGCTTCAATTCTGATACTACGAGATAAATCGGACTTTGTTACGAGTTTTTTGACTCGATTAGTAATGAAATTAGGACAGTGCATATAAATAAGTTTTACTTATGCTTTATGGCTGGTTTTCGCGAGACTATAAGAAAAGGTTATAATCACTAAAAATTTTTGTTATTTTGTAAATCAGTTATCAAGAGCATTACTTAAATTAATGGTATATATAAGGTTTTTGCTTTTATTGACTGATAAGAAGGCTGTTTTCTGAAGCTGTTGTGGATAATGTATAATCCTTTGACGGTTTGGGCTATAGAGGGTTTTAAAAGTGCTTGTAGGATTAGTTGGTACCGGTTATGCTGCGAAATTAAGAGCGCAGACGCTTTTAAGTGATGAAAGAAGCGATTTAGTTGGGGTTGTAGGTAATGAACCTTTAAAAGCACAAGCTTTTGCTCGGGATTTTCAGTGTAAGTTGTTAGGTTCTTCTCAGCAGTTGATAGAGCAAGAAGATATTGATTTAGTAATAGTTAGTAATGTTAATAGCGAGCATGCTACTGTAGCGCGTGCAGCATTGGAAGCTAATAAACATGTTGTTGTCGAATATCCTCTGAGTTTAGATTTAGCAGAAGCATCTGAATTAATAGATTTAGCAAAGTCTAAAAATAAACTTCTGCATGTAGAGCATATTGAACTTTTAGGTGGTTTACATCAAGCTTTAAAGCAGCATTTAGATAAACTAGGCAAGATTTTTTACGTCCGCTACAGCACTATTAAGCCAGAACATCCAGCCCCTCGTAAGTGGACTTACAGTCATGCTTTGTTTGGTTTTCCTTTAACGGGTGCTATCTCAAGATTACATCGATTAACAAATTTATTTGGTGAGGTGATGGCTGTTAATTGTCATAATCGATTTTGGGAGAAAGAAGCTGAATTCTATCAATCTTGTTTTTGCACAGCTCAACTGAATTTTACTAGCGGACTTTTAGCTGAGGTTGTATACGCTAAAGGTGAGACAATGTGGGAGAAAGAGCGGAAATTTGAAGTACACGGTGAAAATGGGGGATTAATTTTTAATTTTCAGGAAGGATTTTTGATTAATTCGCAGGAAACAACACCTATAGAAGTTGGTAGCAGTCGCGGTTTATTTGCTAAAGATACATCTATGGTTTTAGATTATCTCTTCGATGGAACTTCTTTATATGTAACTCCAGAAGAAAGTTTATACGCTCTCAAAGTTGCTGATGCTGCAAGAAAATCGGCTGAAACAGGAATTACGGTAACGGTTTTTTAGATTTTAGATTGGGAATTAGGAGTTAGGAGTTAGGAGTTAATAATCATCAATTACCAATTTCCAACTCCACTTTATAATTACTTCACGAATATAAATTTTTCGTTTTACAAATCCTTAATTATTAAGTATTTCTCTTCATTACTGCTTTATCAAAATCTTACATAATACTACTAAGTGATTTACTTTTATTTTATGTTAGAAAAAATATACGTGTATAAGGTGTGTGGAATGAAGTCTTTAGTAAAAGTGGGAGCAATAGCTAGTTTAAATTTGCTCTGCTGCTCAAGTTTTGCGCGAGCGGTAGATGTTAAGAATAATCTCGATATACAATCTAATATTTATCAACAAAATGTATCTCAAAATACGTTATCTCAAAATTCTATACCTGCTAATTTAAAGAGTAGATTGCAATCTTCTCAGACAAATACGCAATTTGCTAATTTTCTACCAAAAGATGCACCATTGGTAGCAATAGTTGATACTACGTCAGAAAATTGGAGAAAAGCCGGAAATTTCCAGTTATTTAATACAGTTTGGAATGGAATATCCTTTTTTATTCCACCTCAATTCAAGAATGGATATGCAACTGATATTAAACCTTGGTTGGGAGAACAAGTAGCTTTTGCATTTTTACCAAAGGTTGGTTCTTCAAAAGTTACTGTCGATTCTAATTTTGTTTCTTTGGTTCCTGTAAAAGACGAAGCTGCTTTACAGAGATTTTTAAGTAAACTTACAGCCAATGGAAGATTTAATCAAAGACAATATAAAGGAATTACTATTTTAGAAACGAAAGTTGGTAAATCATCAAAACCAGGTTTGTCTCCACAAGATAGTACATTACCTCCTGTTCCTGAATCTCCTATAAATAAGGCTGCTAAACCTAATAGTTTAAATAAACCAAGCTTAAAAGTACCACCTATAAAAAGACCAAGAACAAGAAAGCCAACTAGTTTAGTTATAGGTGTTTTACCGGGACATTTGGCAGTTGGTTATTCAAAGCAATCAATAGAAAGAGTAATTAATACTAATCAACAAAAAGCTGCTACTTTAGCTCAAAATTCTCAGTTTCAGAAAACAATTAAACAGCCCGAAACTGGTAAACCGCTGTTCTCAATGTATCAAGACCCAGTGGGCTATATTACTTTTGCAAAGGATATTCTTAAAGACCCAAATTTAGGTTTACCTCCTATTGATTTAGATAATATTCTTTCTTCGGAACAACTGAAACAATATCAAAGCCTTGGTTCCTTTGTTATGGTTCAAAAAGAAGGAATTCGTTTTCAGGTAAATGCTTATCCTTCTCCTGAATATAAGGAAAATAATCTAGTTAATAATATTAAAACACAAACGATATTATCTCGAATGCCAGCAGCAACATACTCTGCTATTAACGGAAAGAATTTGAATCAAAGATGGAAAGCTATATCTCAAATATTAAGCTCGCAAAAAGAATTCAAAAATGCTTTTGAAACCTTTCGTAAGCTGATTCGTATCAATACTGGGCTAGATTTTGACCGCGATATTATGGGCTGGATGGATGGAGAATTTGCCTTGTTTATGTATCCTACTAAAGGCGGATTTTTTCAAGCTGTGAAACCTAGTTCGGATATGGGAATTGGTTTAGCTGTCGAAACAACTAATCGAACAGCAGCGGAAACAACTTTGAATAAGTTAGGAGATTATATTAAATCTGTATCTAAGGGAGAAATGAAAGTTGTTAAGAAAAGCATTAAAAATCAAACGGTAACAAGTTGGGATTTTGATGGGGATTCTGAAAAAAGCTTGCTCGCTTATAGTTGGGTAGACGATAATACTTTGATTCTAACTACGGGATATGGAGCGATTGCAGATTTAGTACCGCAGCCTTATTTAGCTTTACCTTCAGCTTATAACTTTAATACAGCAACTAATTCTCTTCCCAGTCCAAATAGTGGCTATTTTTATATGAATATGGGTTCTTTGCTGTCGTGGGTTTATGGTTTTGTACCGAAACAATATGCAAATAATCCCTTTTTCAATATGTTTAAACAAGCTATTGGTTCGGTTTATAGTATCAGCGCTACAACTTCTTCTCAGGTTGACCGAGAGCAATCTGATTTTCTAATTGTTTTGGCACCCGTTAGGAAGAAGATTAAGTAACTATAGCTGTTTTCAGTTGAGTTTAACCCATTTTATGGACACCCCTCTCCGCTAACTTGGTTAGGGGGGATATAAATGCTGTGAAAGATTTGGCTTTGCGGAACTGAAATATGAATTTATTTTTATTATATTTTCTAGCCCTCTAAATCTCCCAAATAAGCGGGAACTTAAAATTATTTTTCTCCCCCATAATTGGGGGCTGGAGGGCTATTCATACTCGTCTAATTTAATTTTATTTAATTTTATTTTACATTTGTCATTGCGAGTGGAATGGTCTTCAAGAGATGCGACTAAAGACCGTTTCACTCGCAATGACTATTTTGGCTTGGCAAGTCCCGTAAAAGTCAATACGTTATTTCAAAGGATGTTTTTAAAGTTTCATTTCATAAACTTTAAAAGCGTACAAGATATTTCTTAAGCTACTTGACAAATAGTGCACAAGTTTATTTATTGCTGCTTGATAGTCAATCTGCTGCTATTTTTCCTTATCTTATTCTTTAAGTGAATAAGTAGAATAATCCCAAACCTATTAATAGATGAAGGAATATTGGCTTTTTAAGCTCAATGCTTTTTTAATATCACACTTGCAAATAATCAAAGTTTCAAACCTTGCTAGATATGCTAATTTTTTGAATTCACATTAGGTATCAATAATTCATTATTCACTTACATATCATGACTGATAATTCATTTATTGGAAAAATCCTGCGCGGTCGTTACAAAATTTTGCAACAAATAGAAGAGAACGAATATGAGGATACTTATCAAGCAATTGATTCTAATTTATCAGAACGGTCAACTTGTCTAGTAAGACGCTTCAAGCCCAAGGATTTCCAACATCCCTCTATGTTGGAGATTGCTAAGGAGAAATTTTACAAAGACGCAGAAGATTTATCTCGTTTGGGGGATTATAACGAACAAATTCCCAGGGTGTTTGATTATTTTGAAGAAAATGAGCAGTTTTATTTGGTTCAGGAATTTATTGATGGATATGATTTGTGCAAAGAAATCTTTGTTTCAGATTATTCCAATGAAGAGCAAAAGGTATTGCAGCTTTTAATTGAAATCCTGGAAGTGTTGGCGTTTGTACATCAAAGAGTCGTTATCCACGGAGATATTAAGCCACAGAATATCATTCGACGAAAAGATGGCAAGATAGTCTTGACTAACTTTGGGACTATTAAGGAAGTTGCAGCTTTAGAAGTTGACCACCAGGGAAAAACTTTTTCGACCGTTAGAGTTGGAACTCCTGGGTATATACCGAGCGAACAAAGGTCTGGTGGTCGCCATTTCAGCAGCGATATTTATGCAGTAGGAATTATTGCTTTTCAGGTTTTAACTGCTTTCTACATAAGTCCGCAAAAGCTACCGCGAGATGTTCATACAGGTGAGTTATCCTGTACTTTATTATCGGGACGCAAAAATATTAGCCCAGCTTTTGCACAAATTTTAGATAAAATGGTGCGCTACGACTATCGTCAGCGTTACAGAAATGCAAGTCTAGTACTAGAAGAACTACAGAATTTACTGAAGACAAAACAGAGAACAGGGGTAGTTTTACCGTCAAACTCATACTTAAACGGCGCATTTGGCAAAAGTCAGCAGAATACCGATTTTAATAGTGGTATTGCTATTGAATCAGAGCCTTCTTTGCTTCAAAAAGTTATCGCATTTTTCAGAGATATATTTGTTGAGTACGAACCAGAAAACTTTCCACAACCAGCTGCTGAGTTTAATCCTATTGTTAATCGTAAGAATTACGAACAACCCGAGGGACAAGTAAGCCTCGATTCTGCTTTTTATATTGAACGTCCACCGATTGAAAATGACTGTTATGAAACGATTTTACAACCGGGAGCGTTAATTCGGATAAAAGCACCGCGACAAATGGGGAAAACTTCTCTGCTATCTCGTACTTTGGATTATGCTAAACAGCAAGGTACTCAAGCTGCATACCTAAATTTGCAATCGGCTGATGCACGATTTCTCAATAACTTCGATAGTTTCCTGCAATGGTTTTGCGGTAGCATTGCCCAAGAATTGAATTTACCTGACAAGTTAGACAGGTATTGGCAAGGTGTGTTGGGTAGTAAAAATAAGTCTACGAACTACTTTCAAAGATATTTACTATCGGAAATTAAGACTCCCTTGGTTTTGGGTCTGGATGAAGTGGATCAGCTTTTTCAGTATCCAGAAGTCGCGGGGGAATTTTTCGCTTTATTACGAGCTTGGCACGAAAAGTCTAAAAATGAGGTGACTTGGCAAAAATTGCGCTTGGCTATCGTCCATTCTAAAGAAGTTTATATTCCTTTGAATATCAATCAGTCACCATTTAATGTTGGTTTACCCATTGACTTACCAGAGTTCACCCAGTCACAGATAGAAAATTTAGTAGTAAGACATCGGTTGAACTGGAGCCAAGAAGATGTTAAGCAGCTAATGACAATGGTGGGGGGACATCCTTACTTGGTGCGGATAGCATTGCATGAAATTGCTCGCGGTCGGATTACCCTGTCTCAGTTTTTACAGTTAGCCCCTACAGAACAGGGAATATTTAGCGACCATCTGCGCCGTCATTTATATAATTTGCAAGACGATAAGACATTAGTTGCAGCGATGAAGCAAACCATTGCATCTAATGAAGCAGTGCGTTTGGATACGGGTTTAGCTTTCAAGTTACGCAGTATGGGTTTGGTGAAATTTAAAGAAAATGATGTTATCCCTTTGTGTAATTTGTATCGGCTGTATTTTCGGGAAAATTTGAGCAATTAATGATTAATATTTACTCGTAATTATGAGTAATTACTTCCTTACGATTAAAGTATATTTCGTCTTAAGCTAAACAAGAATATTAGAAGACAGAAATAGGTTTATAGGAAGTCAAAAGACACAATAAAACACAACACTCAATAGTTAATTCTTGTTTCAAAATCTAGCAAGCCATGAATCAACACAGAACACAACCATACAAATACCAAGTAGGAGGAAGTCTACCTACTAACGCTCCTACTTATGTAAATAGAGAAGCTGATGAGCAACTTTTTCAAGCTTTAAAACAAGGTGATTTTTGTTATGTACTCAATTCCCGTCAAATGGGAAAATCAAGCCTGCGGGTACAAACAATGGAGCGTTTGCAGGCTGAAGGTTGTGTCTGTGTCGCTATTGATATTACAAACATAGGTACGGCGGATACCAGCGCGGAACAATGGTATGCCGGGATTATTGACACGTCAATATATTGTTACTACGTCTAGTGATAATACAGCCCGAATCTGGGGAAGTGGTGGTAAATCAATTGTGCTTCCTTTAGGAAAATCAAAATCGCAAGATGAAGGACATCAAAGCCGCGTTGTACATGCTGCTTTTAGTCCCGATAGTAAGTTCGTTGTGACTGCATCATCTGACAATACTGCTAGGGTCTGGGAAACTAGTTCGGGTAAGCTAGAAAAAATTCTTAGAAGACAGAGCTTTGTCCTCGATACTGCTTTTCACCCGAAGGACGGTAGCAAGATTCTTACTACATCAACTGACAAAATTGCCCGACTATGGGACTTTAAAGATGAACAACTCGAAAAATCTGAAAACAAAGATGAACAACTCCGAGGTGAACTGCTCCAAACCTTCAAAGGACACCGCGACCAGGTAACAAGTGGTACTTTTAGTCCTCGTGACAACAAAATTCTCACTACATCTTACGACGGTACTGCTAAGTTGTGGACTTTAGAAACTGTAGAAGAATTACACAAGCGGGGATGTAATTTGTTGCAAGATTATTTTCAAAACCATCCGAAGGGAGAGCAGGACAGGAAGGGGACGGGATGTTCTCAGCAGTAAGGAGTTGTAATTCGTGATTGGAAATTTAGAAGTTAGGAGTTAAATTTTTTAGGGATTTTTGTCCGCGTGAATTTAGATAATTTAGGATGCTTCCTTTAGCTGGTTTGTAAGTAAATCCTGCCTTTCGCAACAAGCTTTTTAATTCTCTTATCTGTTTAGGCATTTTTCGAGTTACTAAATTCTCTCTGCATCATCTTATAATTCCGAATTATTAATGATTTTATTATTTTGAAAGAGTAATTGATTGAATATGGGTCAAATATAAATAAATATAAAATTCTTGATTCTTCACTCCTAACTCTTAATAGACGTAGCAGTGCTACGTCTCTACATTTCATTTTTTAATCTTGATTGGGAAATTTCCGTACCTGATATTCGGATGACTCTACCATCTCGTAAGTGAATCCCAGGTCTTTATCAAACCTTTCTTCAATTGCATCTATCTCTTCTTGCAAAATCGATTTCCACTGTTCTCTGGTTTCCCAGCGAATCACCATAATAAGCTCTGTGGGGTCGTTCGGGTTAATCCACAACTCTTTACCTAGAAATCCGGGATAGTTTACCAAAGCTGCTGTCCAAATTTCAGCGTCTCTTTGAATGTACTTTTCTCGCTGTTCGGGGTCTATTTTAAACTTAAGTAACTCAATTACCACCTCGTTCATTCCTCGTGCTACTTTGCCACAATAGAATTAGCATATTTGCTAGAGTTTAATTCCCAGCATAGCTTTATTGTTACAAACAATGGCTAAACGGGAAAATAAAGAAGGGAGAACTTGTAGGAGCGTGGTATGGAAAATAATAACTGGATGCAACAATTGTTAATGCTCGGTATCGGTACAACTTCGGTAATGGCTGAGAAGTTTAAGGAAGCGAGCGAGCAATTGGTGAAGGACGGAAAACTTGACCCAGAACAAGCAAAAGAGGTCATGGATAATATGGTTGAGGAGTTGAAGTCCGAGCAGGGTAACTGGGACAAAAATATGCAGCGACAAATGAAAAATATGCTGCAAGATTTGGGAGTCGCTCGTCAGTCAGAAGTAGACGAATTGCGCGGTAGAATCGACCGTTTGGAGCGTCAAGTGCGCGATTTGGAAAATAAGCTTTGGAAATAGGGAAACATAGGGGACAAGGGAAAAAGGAGATGGGGAGACAATTTATATATTTACTTTTAACCTGTAACCTTTAACCTTTGACCTTAATAATTGGTCACTTTCACTGTTCTGATTTACACTAAGTTTTGTTCTATTGAGAAGCTATTATTTTTGGAACGTAAAACAATGCGGAGGATAACTCAATTGAAGGCGATTTTTAAACGTGTGGGCTTCATGTTGCTTTGCGTTGTATTTTTCGGATGCGCTCAAATTTCTACTGAAGCACCCGAGAATAATGCTTCGCAAAACACTATTCAAAAATCACCAGCGTCTACTACAGTAGCTGATAGTACCACTACAAAAGAAAGCGATAATAATATGTCTGACGAAGTTGTTACTACTCCTTCAGGATTAAAGTATGAGGTTCTCAAGGAAGGAACTGGAGAAAAACCAAAAGCTGGACAAACCGTAAGCGTTCACTATACCGGTACTTTGGAAGATGGAACCAAGTTCGATAGCTCTCGCGATCGCGGTCAACCTTTCCAATTCCCAGTTGGTCAAGGACGAGTAATCAAAGGTTGGGATGAAGCACTTAGCGATATGAAGGTAGGAGAACGTCGTAAATTAATCATCCCCCCAGAGTTAGGTTATGGTTCTCGCGGTGCGGGTGGTGTAATTCCCCCCAATGCAACTCTAATTTTTGATGTAGAATTTTTGGGGATTAATTAAGTAGTTAGGAATTAGGAGTTAAGAGTTAGAAATTAGGAATTATTTGACTTTTGAATTTACAGTTTTTGAATTAATTAAAAAACCCGGTTTTTTTGACAAGCCGGGTTTTTAATATTTTACTAATTCCTAATTTCTAATTAATTTAGCACTTACGCAAGTGTCACAGCACCCTACTATAGAGCTTTTATAGACCTCACCCCCAGCCCCTCTCCAAGTCAGCGGAGAAGGGTGTATTCTATTTAACTGAAAACTGCTATATTTTAAAATTTATAACTTCCAAATATTAATCACAATCCTATTGGTGCGTGACGCTAAAAAGATAGTTATTACTACGTTCATAATTAGTCAAAGCGTCACAGCACCCTACTATAGAGCTTTTATAGACCTCACCCCCAGCCCTTCTCCAAGTCAGCGGAGAAGGGTGTATTCTATTTAACTGAAAACTGCTATATTTTAAAATTTATAACTTCCAACTATTAATCACAATTCTGTTGGTGCGTGACGCTAAAAAGATAGTTATTACTACGTTCATAATTAGTCAAAGCGTCACAGCACCCTACTATAGAGCTTTTCGGTTGAGTGCAATACACTATAGACCTCACCCCCAGCCCTTCTCCAAGTCAGCGGAGAAGGGTGTATTCTATTTAACTGAAAACTGCTATATTTTAAAATTTATAATTTCCAACTATTAATCACAATTCTGTTGGTGCGTGACGCTAAAAAGATAGTTATTACTACGTTCATAATTAGTTAAAGCGTCACAGCACCCTACTATAGAGCTTTTCGGTTGAGTGCAATACACTATAGACCTCACCCCCAGCCCCTCTCCAAGTCAGCGGAGAAGGGTGTATTCTATTTAACTGAAAACTGCTATATTTTAAAATTTATAACTTCCAAATATTAATCACAATCCTATTGGTGCGTGACGCTAAAAAGATATTTATTACTACGTTCATAATTAGTCAAAGCGTCACAGCACCCTACTATATTGAAATAATCACAACTCTTAACTCCTAACTTCTAACTATTAATAATGACTCGGTTGGGCTAAGTTTTTGAATTTAGTAAATTGGGGGTCGAATAGTAACTTAATGATTCCTGTGGGACCGTTTCTATGTTTGGCAATTATTACTTCTCCAATTCCTCTATCTGGACTGTCGGTATTATAATATTCATCGCGATACAGCATCATTACTAGGTCGGCATCTTGTTCGATACTTCCACTTTCTCGCAGGTCTGATAGCATGGGACGCTTGTTTGTCCTTGCTTCTACACCTCTACTTAACTGAGATAACGCGATTACCGGAGCGCCTAATTCTCTTGCTAATCCTTTGATACTTCTGGTAATTTTTGATAGTTCCTGTACGCGGTTATCTCCACCACCTTCCATTAATTGCAGATAATCTATAATTACTAAACCGATATCGCTTCCGGCTTCTGCTTGTAAACGTCGAGTCTGACTACGCATTTCTGTAACTGTAATATTTGGAGTATCGTCAATAAAAATCGGCATTTCTGAGAGTACGCTGATTGCACGACTCAAAGGTTCCCATTGAGTTTGACTGATTCTTCCGGTTCTTAAGTAAGTACTTTCAATTTCTGCTTCGCTGGATAATAGTCTTTGCACCAACTGGTCTTTTGACATTTCTAAGCTAAAAATAGCAACTGGTAGCTTATACAATGATGCAACATTATGAGCTATATTCAAACAAAATGCGGTGTTATGAACGCAAATGTCGTTAGCAACAAAGTTATGGGTTTCTGGGATTGTCAAATCATAAACTTGTTTGTCTCCCATTGGCTCGATAGAAACAATTTCATCCCAATAAATATCGCTACTTGCTAATTGCTGTAACCGCAAATTCTCTAATGCTGTTGCTAATAAAAACAGTCTTTCTCGGGATAAAGCACGCTTACCAACATGAATATTTGAATAGCCTTTAATCCCAGCCCGTTTCGCTAAACCAGTCCAAGTTTCTTCTTCTTTTGCTACTGCTAATTGCTTCCAAACTTCTATGGGTATAAGGTCGCGATTTGTTTGATATCTTTTGTGAGTTAATGCTGCTTTAGCTTTGGTAATTACTTCTTCTTTGCCAAAAATACCAATTTCTGAGACAAAGTTTTTAATAGCCCGTGCATTGGTAATATCAAGTTGCCAAGCTTCCCGACGAGTATCTTTATATTTAATAAAACGGGTTTTCAATACTGAAATAATCCCGAATCTTAACAATAAATGCTGTACCTGTTGCGCGAGTTTTTCGCTAACGCTGTAATAACCCAACTGAACTTGTCCGCTTTTAAGTACACTAGCCCAACCATCGGTAGCAAACAAACGATTCAAAAATAAACTAAGCTGCTGACGCTCTAATGTAAAGATAAAACCGGGAAGTGTTTTCTCCGATGCTTTCTTACCCCACAATTCTAATTCTTGCAGCCACAAAATCAGTGGATTATCTCGTTCCTCTGACATTTCAACATGAAGCATCGGAGAACGTTTAGAACGCTTTTTCTGATTAATTCTTAGTTGAGGAGCAAATTCACCAACTGAATCGATAAAATCTTCCTGAATTAAAGGATTTATATTACTAAATTTGGGGTTTGTATCCGTTAAACAACCATCACCGATTAAATAAGCTAATAATTTAACTTCACATTCACGAATTTTATGTTTACCAAATACATTTATCTTCCGAGGTACAGCAATCTTATCTCCAACGTTCAATTCGGCAAGTTTTCGCCATCCGTTAATAGTTAAATATGGATGAGTGAGAGTTGTTTCAATATACCTCCCCAAACGAGTTTTAACGCCAAATACCGGCTTAATTCCATCGTCGATAAATGCTTCTGGTTTAGTAAAGCCAAATTTCCAATTTTTCTTGAGGGTGAGCAATTCTCCTTGACGATTGTTATATATTTCCTTAATCGTAGAAATACTACCGTCACTCAACACTAATTCTGCATCTTCTTGCAAACACTTACCCATTGAAGGGCGACCGGCAATGATTATTAAATCGGAACGTCCAAAACCGCTTGTCATTGCATCTAAATCATAGAATCCGCAAGGAATACCTGGTAAAGCAACTCCCTCGTGACGTTCTTCGATATCCGTGAAAGTATTAATCAGAGTGTTAGAAATATGTACTAGACCACTGGTATTTCGTGCTTGAGCGATTCCGAAAACCTTTTGCTCTGCATTATCGATAACGGTGCGAAATTCTGTTTCTGTTTCGTAACCTAGAGCTACTATTTCGTTTCCTGCTTTAATTAACTGTCGTCGTCGATACTTTTCTACAACTAATGCTGCTAAAGCGTCGATATTCACTGCTGAAACTGTTCTATCCACCAAGGAAGCTAATTTGTTTCTACCACCAACTTTTTCTAAGAGTTCGTGGTCGCTTAACCAATTACTAACCGCAAGTAAATCGGTAGGTTTACTTTGGGTTTGAAGCTGTAACATACCCGTATAAATATCTTTATGAGTACTGATATAAAAAGCTTCAGGTTTGAGGGTATCGCTAATCCTGCTGATAGCTTCAGGGTCTAATAAAATTCCACCTAAAATAGCTTCTTCCGCTTCTATATTTTGTGGAGGGAGACGGTCTGCATTCCCTTGAAAATTTAATTCTTCAGACATAATACTGTTAGATATATTTTATATACTAGAAACAATTCAGAACAATATACAGAACAAGTGAACTATTCTACCTATAGTCAAAATAGTCCTCAAATAATATGTAGAGACATTGCAGCGCAACGCCTCTACACACAATGAATAATAGTGAAATAATTAAACCATAGATTTTCAAAATAAATACAAAAGTATCTAATTTATCTATGGTTTATAGTGGTTATCCGTAGTAAAAAATAAAACCGGAAAAAGTTATTCGCTAGCTACAACTTCAAAATTTACCTTGGCTATTACGTCTGAATATAGTTTAATTTCAGCTTCATAAGTACCCAAGCTGCCAATATCTGGAATAGTAATACCGCGTCTATCTACTTCCATTTCTGTAGAACCTTGGATGATATCAGCCACATCTTGAGTGGTAACGGTACCGAAGATAGCATTATTTTCACCAACTTGTTTAGCGATTTTGAAGCTACCAACTTTTTCCAAAGCTGCTTTTTGTTCAACAGCTTGTTGTTTCAATTCTTCTTGACGCTGACGTTCTAATTCTCTCCGACGCTCAACTTGCTTAAGAATGCCGGGAGTAACAAAAGTTGCCAAATTTTTGGGAAGCAGATAATTGCGAGCATAGCCGGGGGCCACATCTACTAAATCGCCAAATTTCCCTAATTTGTAAATATCTTGATTTAAAACTAACTGTATGCGTTTCGCCATCAATATCCTTCTCTATTTACTGTAATACCAAGCAGCTTGGGTTGTCGTTCCAACAAAGCAGGCGAACAGAATAGCCATTATAATCCCAACTGCTTATCCAAAGCCTACAGATTCTAGCGAAATGCGAGGTACATTGGCAACTGTTTGTCTAAGTTAATTAAAATTAATTCCTAACTCTTTTTCTAAGAATCTGCATAAGCCATACCGTTAGCATCAGCGTAGCGATGCATGAAGCGCATAAATCTTTCCCAGTGGTCGTCTTGTTCAATTTCAAATTGACAATCGACTCTTTTTAGTTCATCTCCTTCGTCACCACCAAATATAAATTTTGTAGAAGAAGGAGTTACGTTTATTTCACCTTCTTCATCTTTTAAAAGCATTGAATTTAAAGACTTTTTCTTAAAACTGTTGAATTCTTCTAGTGCTTGCATTTGGTCAAATGTCATTAGAACTATGCGTTTTCCTGTATTCGGATTGCGACGCAAGCTAACGTTTCCTAACTTCTCGTCAATGCCAGCAAAAAATTGAATTGAAGGATTAGACATGATTATTCGATTTTAGTTTTTGGATTGAGAGTTAGGAGTTAGGAGTTAGAAATTATGCCCAATTCCCAATTCCCTATTTCCAATTCCCTAAATTTAATTTATCTTCGATAAGGATAATAATACTGCGAATTGTACCCACTATTTGGATAAGTTGTTATGGGCATTGTATTGTTTACACCGTTGGGAACAGGATTCGGTAAGGGAGGTTGATAAGTATTGGTTCGTGTTGATGGATTATTTAGATAAGGAGAGTTGCCACTCGGTGGAAGAACGCTAGTTCCAGGTACCCCTGCTGGCATGGTTACTGGTTGGTTAAAGTGCTGATAAGCTGAACGAGATATGGAAGGGATTAAGGTTTCTGCGCGGGGGTCATTTCTAGGACGCTTTACCATAACCGCAACAACGTAGCGTTTACCTGTAGGTAGTTCAATCAAACCTACATCCCCTAACATTGCACCAATAAATCCGGTTTTATTAGCTATTCTGGCTCCCGCTCCTAAACCCTTTGGTAATAAGTGTCGTCTTTGATTGCGAGCCATAATTTCAATGATTCGCTGGGACATAGTGCTTGAAACTAATTGTCCTTTGGTGACCATTCCCATTACTTGCGCTAGTTCTTTGGGACTGGTGGTATTCGTCCCTTGAATGTCGGGTAGTTTATTGTTGAGTGTTGTAGCTGTTAATCCCCAACTGCGAAATCTTTGATTTAAAGCTTCCATTCCACCGAGACGGGCAATTAACATATTTGTAGCGGTGTTATCGCTAATTACCATCATTTTATCGGCGACTTCCAATGCGGTGAATTCGCTTCCTACTGGTTTACTTCGCATGTTACCAGAACCACCCGCAATCATTTCTTTTGTCATCTTCAGCGGTTCATTCAGTTCAATTCTTCCTGCTTCTAAATCTTGGAAAAAAGCAACTAGTATGGGTAATTTGATTGTGCTGGCTGAAGCAATTGAATTATTGCCGTTTATATCTACATAGTTACCAGTATCTAAATCTGCTATGAAAATTCCTGGTGTTAAATTTGGGCTAGCAGCTACAAGACTTTGGAGAATACTTTTTAACGGCAGTATTTCTTGATTTAAATAAAATCCTTGACTTTTTGCAGGGTTTGAGCCGGGTGTTTGAGCTTGAGTTTGTTCGACGTTGGATGAGGACGCTGCATTATTTTGCGCTGGGTCTAATATTGATAGTGCTGTACCTACAATTGCCCCAATACCAATTCCAACAATTAATAAGCGTAATATATAAAGCATGGTTCTCGCCATTGGTTTAAGGCGAGTTTTGTTAGATACTTTTACTCTTTTAGTAACTCTTTTATTAGGTTTTTTATTAAATTGTAATGGTGGTATTTTACCGTTTACAGCTGCCGATTTCATCCCTTTAGATGCTGCTTGGGATGCATTCTTTTTTCTTAACCAAGTTTCTGCTGGTGCTTCTACTCTTTGTCTCTTGCGGGGCTTTTTGGCGGTGTTAGAAGGATTAACTACTGTACGTGAAACTTTTCCACCTTTTTGGGGTGGACGTTGCTTTCCAACTGCTTTGACTTTTCCATTTACTGGCTTTTGGACTTTACGCACTCGTTGACGGCCCTTTGTGGGTTGTCTTTGTCCAGAAGTTGTATATCTATAACTTGATTCTGACACCGCTACTCCTTCTAACCCACTTACTCTGTAATTACGGTACGAACTCTCGAATCCGAAATCTCGCTTGCGTTTATATTCTTAAATCGTCCTTTGTAACATTTTTTGTGTTTAGTTTAAGCCATTATTCCTATTTTTTGCGATTAATAGGCACATGATTAATATTCTTTCATTTGTTTTTACTACTTTCCGGATTTCCCCAATGCCCACTGCATCTGTCGTAAGATACCTCTTAGCATAGCGACTTCCTTGGTTTTCAATTGAGCGCGATTATACAATTGCCTAAATTTCTCCATACGACTGTCAGCAGTGTGAGGATAAAGATACTCAATTGATAGCAGTAGCGATTCTAACTGGTCGTAGTATCCTTCGACAACCTCTATTGATGCTATCTCCTCATCTATAGAAGCATTTTCAAGTGTTGATGGTTGATTTTGTGTTAATTCGTAACAGCTAATTGCTACAGCGGAAGCCAAATTCAGGGATGGGTATCCGGCATCGGTGGGAATACGCATAAATTTTTGAGCGTAGTTTAATTCCTCGTTGCTCAGTCCCCGGTCTTCTCTACCAAATATTAATGCTGCTGGTTGTGCGTCTGCTTCTAACAACCAAGGTAATACTTCTCGGGGAGTTTGTAGCACTGCATTATCTCTGGTTCTAGCTGTTGTGGCAATGGCTCGCTTACACCCACTAAGTGCTTCGGGTAATGTGGAAACGCATACTGCTGCTTCTAAAACATCTTTTGCATGAACTGACATTCTGGTTGCTTCTTCTCCCAAGTAATCGCATTGGGGGTTGACCAAAATTAATTCTTTCAGCGCAAAGTTTTTCATGACTCGCGCTATGGAGCCTACATTTAAAGGTCCTGCTGGTTCTACTAGGATGATTTTTACCCCTGATGGGTTCATGAAGATATTTCTCCGAATGGTTATTTATTGGGAAAAGGGAGTAGGGAGTAGAAAATATAATCCTTACTGAAGTTTAATCTTTGAAAGACCTTATATATCACTATGTGAAGGTCAAGAGTTAAAGGTCTAAGAATTATAGGTTTGAAGCTTCTCAATCATTTATTTCAAAATGTACCTAGTAATGGCAAAACTTTATTTTTCAATATTTTAATTAATTCTGGCTCCATATAGTCATATTCATCGGGAATATGTAAACATACTACTCGTTTCCCTTTCATAAACGATTTAAAGTTTTTCGATAATTTATTTTTATGGGACTTTTCCATGACAAAAATAATATCAGCCCATTCAATGCTTTCTGTTGATAAAAAATTTTCTGCACCTTTGTTTAAACCAGCAGATTCTACTTCTAATCCTTCGTATTCGGAGAAAATCGCTTCTGCTGTGGGACTGCGTAATTTATTCTGGCTGCATAAAAATAGCAATTTCATAGAAGAGGTTTAAGGTTAAATAATTTATTGGTATGTAGAGACCTAAAATTTTTGTGTCCCAAACTAAACCCTTATGTTTTATAGGTTCGTAGTCAGGGATTTATCCCTCAATGCAAGATTTAAAATTCTTACTACAAACTTTTCTTTTTACCCCTTAGAATTAATGAGATAAACCACTAAGCTTTCTTAATTCATGAATAAATTCCTTGGCATTAATTTCCGCAATTGGATTAATTGATTTAAGCTTTCTTCGACCATTAAAGGATTCATTTTTACTTGATAGTTGAAAACAATATAGCGTTTCCCAGTCTATTGAAGTACATTTTAAAACCTCACCCCCAACCCCTCTCCTTATTAAGGGAGAGGGGAGATAAAGCACAGATTTATAGAGTTAAGGTAATCGCTGTACCTCAGTTGCTTGATAAACGCTATAAGCATATTTTTGTTTATTTCAAGTCCTGTATCTGGTCTTGATAAAAGATATTCCCTCACTCCTGAGTGACAAAAATTTTTCGCAAAATATTCATCCGTACAGCCTACAGTAAAACGTTCAGAAAATTCTACAGATTTAAAAATAGTATCTTGAAACCCCAAAGCATTTCCAACTTGTTCAAAAAAGCTTTTTGGACGTATAACAAGTTGGGAAAAAGATTTCTCAATCTGAATCATTACTACTCCAATGTAATAATGACTAGTTCTTTTACCACCTGTTGCATAGTGAAAATTAAAAGAAAGAAATGGATATTCATCCCATATTCCTTTAAGAACGTCAAATGCATATTGGTCAAAACCTTTTTGCAATTGACGAGAGTGCGAGTAATGACGGTAGGTTTCATAGTCGCGATTCGGGTTGTAATCCCAATTGTATGACTGTGCCCAAGTCTGGTAATCTTCTTGCGTTTCTTGATTAGACTGCCACTGTATACAGGAAAATACTAAGGATACAATAATAAAAATGACAATAAAATAAATGGTTAATTCCATAGCATCTACCGAAAAAATAAACGTCTATCTATTTCGCTGTATCGCGACACGATACGAAAAACTTGCTCAAAATTAGACTGCGATAAAGTTTGTAGTAACGTTTTTAAATCTTAGAATTAAGGGATAAATCTCTTACTACAAACCCATCATAATTAATGAAATTTACTAGTGATGCTATAAAAATAAAAAACCGGGTATTAAATTAAAAATTAAAACCCGGTTTCTCAATATGTAACAAAATTTTAGAATTCTTAATCCAAAATCCGTCGAGGATGCGTTTTGGGGAAGAGAATCTACACCCCAACGCCATTTGCTCTACTTGGGGAGACCCCAAGACCGCAATGGCTCAACTTTCCGCAAAATCCAAAATCCGTCGAGGATGCGTTTTGGGGGAAGAGAATCTACACCCCAACGCCATTTGCTCTACTTGGGGAGACCCCAAGACCGCAATGGCTCAACTTTCCGCTAGACCATCTGGGATGTTTCTACTGCTGCTTGTGGCTGTGGTTGGAACATAAACAAGGAGTAAACTACATCGCGACGGATGTTGGTCATCATGTCCAGGAATAGTTCGTAGCCTTCGCTCTTATACTCGATTAATGGGTCTTTTTGACCGTAACCGCGCAATCCTACTGATTCTCTGAGGGCTTCCATTTGCTGCAAATGCTCGCGCCATAAGGTATCTATTCGCTGTAGGATAAAGAAGCGCTCGGCTTGACGCATTAGTCCGGGTTGAATTTGGTCTACTTCGGCTTCTTTCATGTCGTAAGCGATGCGAACCTGCTCGTGTAAGAAGGCTTTAATTTCGCTCATGGACATGTCTTCTAAATGAGAAGGTTGTAAGTCCGATAATAAATAAACGAATTCTTTGACTTTTTCGGTTAGTTTATCTAATTCCCATTCTTCTGATGGTAAGTCTGGGTTGACGTAGTAATCAACGATGTCATCCATCGTTTTTTCTGCGTATTTAATTACCTGTTCTTTGAGGTCTTGCCCTTCTAATACTCTACGACGTTCGGCGTAAATTGCTCTACGCTGATTGTTCATTACTTCGTCGTACTCGAATACCTGTTTACGAATGTCGTAGTAATAGGTTTCGACTTTTTTCTGGGCACCTTCCAAGCTACGAGTTAGCATACCCGATTCGATGGGCATGTCTTCCTCTACGCGGAACATATTCATTAAACTAGCAACGCGATCGCCACCGAATATTCTCATTAAGTTGTCTTCTAAACTTAAGAAAAATCTGGTGGAACCGGGGTCACCTTGTCTTCCCGCTCTTCCTCTTAATTGGTTGTCAATCCGTCGTGATTCGTGACGTTCGGTACCAATTACGTGTAAACCACCCAAGGAAATAATTTTATCGTGTTCTGCGTCGGTAAATGATTCGTATTCTTCTTTTACGCGGTTATATGCTTCGCGCATTTTCTGAACTACGGGGTCTTCAGTTGGCGCTTTCTCGGCTGCTACAGCAATTTTATCTTCAGCTTCTAGTTCGGATAAGCTGCGCTCTCCATATTCTTTGACAGCAGCTTCTACTGCTACTTTCAAAATATTTTCGGCTTCTTTAGTTATCTGTGTAGGAAATACTTTGGGAGAAGCTTTCCAAGTTTTAACTTTTTTGCCGGGAACAAAGCCTTGACCGCCATCGGTTCCGGTAGGTAATGTTGCTTTATGGGGTGAAAATACGTCTTCGTCGTCTGGCTTGACAATACGAGGCATTAAAAATTCACGTACTTTTAAACGCGCCATATATTCGGCGTTACCACCCAAAATAATGTCAGTACCTCTACCAGCCATGTTGGTTGCAATAGTTACCATACCGCCGCGTCCGGCTTGAGCAACAATTTCAGCTTCCCGTTCGACGTTCTCGGGTCTGGCGTTGAGTAGCTCGTGAGCAATACCCATCTGTTTCAATAATTGGCTGAGATATTCCGATTTCTCAACACTGGTGGTTCCGACAAGAACGGGTCTACCGGTTTGGTGCATTTCGGCACATTCTTTCGCAATCGCTTTCCATTTACCAACTTCGGTTTTAAATACCATGTCGGGCAAATCTTGACGTTGCCTAACTCGGTTGGTAGGAATTATTGTTACTTCTAATTTGTAAATTTTTTCAAATTCTACTTCTTCTGTTTTTGCTGTTCCTGTCATTCCCCCTAGTTTGGGATACAGCAAAAATAAGTTTTGATAGGTAATAGAAGCTAAGGTTTGAGTTTCCGGTTGAATATCTACGTTTTCTTTAGCTTCAATCGCTTGGTGTAGACCATCGCTCCAACGTCTTCCCGGTAATACCCGACCTGTAGATTCATCAACAATTACTACTTCCCCGTTCCGAAGGATGTAGTTAACATCTGGTAAAAATAGTTCCTTGGCTTTAATCGCGTTAAAGATAAAATGCGCCCATGGGTCTTCGGGGTCGAATAAATCAGTTACTTCTAAAAGCTCTTCTGCTTTCTGGAAACCTTCATCGGTTAAAAGTACGTTACGAGCTTTTTCGTCTACTTCATAATCTTCTTCTTGAAGCAATGCTCTAGCAATTTGAGCTGCTTTAACGTATTTCTCGGTAGGTCTTTCTACCTGACCGGAAATAATCAAAGGAGTCCGCGCTTCGTCAATTAAAATAGAATCAACTTCGTCAATTACGCAATAATTAAACGGACGCTGTACAACATCAGCCATTGATGTTGCCATGTTATCCCGCAAATAGTCAAAACCTATTTCACTGTTAGTAACGTAGGTAATATCGCATTCATAATTTTTCTTCCGTTCTACAGGAGTCATGCTCGACTGAATTAGTCCTACAGTCAATCCTAAGAAACGGTGTACCTGACCCATCCACTCAGCATCACGACGGGCTAGGTAATCGTTAACGGTTATTACGTGTACACCTTTACCAGTTAAAGCATTTAAATAACTAGGTAATGTCGCAACCAGGGTTTTACCTTCCCCGGTTTTCATTTCTGCAATTTGTCCCTTGTGCAGAATCATTCCACCCAATAGCTGCACGTCAAAGTGACGCATTCCCAAAACTCTTCTTCCAGCTTCCCTAGTTACAGCAAAAGCTTCGGGTAAAATATCATCAAGAGTTTCACCGTTTTTCAGACGTTCTTTGAACTCTGGTGTTTTAGCCTTAAGCTGCTCATCAGAAAGAACTTTAATTTCTTCCTCTAAGAGATTAACTTCAGTAATGGATGGTTGGAATTTTTTTAGCTTACGAGCGTTGGGGTCGCCCAACAAGGTTTTTAGCATGGCATTTTTATTTAACTAAACCAAGAAAGAATAAATTTATCGACGTTGGAAATGATTATAAGTACTCAAACCGAAGAACGGAGTATTTTCTTGGCTTTACAAAACGCATTCCAAGAGAATTAACTCAAAAATAGTAAAAATACCATCGTCGCAGCTTACTAAACAATTGGTTTTAACAAAGAACTTATATTTATCTAAATTAATAGTATCATTTTGTCCCCAATGCAGCGCCGTAAAGTCCGACCAGGGAAAGGTTGGTTTTCCGTCTTTCGAGAGAGAGGGTTACGCAGTTGAGAGTAGCAAGTAGCAAGTAGCGAGTAGTTAGTAGCAGGTTGCGAGTTATATGTGAAAATCTTCACTGTTGAGTGTTTCGGACGATTGTGGCGCTTGATATTTGACATTCCCAATTTTCTTCCACTACCACTAATTTATTTGGAATACCATATATTATCTGACCGAACAGCGCTATTCTCAAAAAGCTCAAATAAACCCAGTTTTTAGTTGTGGAAGTATGAATCTATTGTTGTGAAATCGTCAAATAAACCAGGTTTCTGACACTGGAATACAAAAAATTATACAAATTAAACTACAACCCGATACCAGTAATATTTTTTTATCGTGAAAATTTTATTCTTAATTATATAGAAATCTATTTAATTTAAAGCACAAAAAAACATTGATGTATTCACATATAACAAGTATTTCAATATACTTTAATTCTTGTATTTTGTAATTAAAATTTTATATATTATTTTTATCGAAATAATTAATAGCTGCACCCTGACGATAGTTGATTAAGAGAAAAGATGTCCCTAATGACCCTTGGAAATTCCAAAACTGTGCATAGTAACTCTTACAAACAATACTTAGCGTAACTACATATTTTGACCTATACAACCGCAATTTCCACTAGGTAATATTTCTATCTATATATTTACCTACGTATATCTTACTAATTATTTTTTTGAATAATATTTTGAGAATTCATGAGATAATTATTAATTGTTGAGTTGCAGTCCGTAGTTACGTCTAAAACTAAAATGTCTCACTACCAAAAATTACTCAGAGTTTCTACGCTTGGTAAATCTTTGTACAATATCACTCCCAAAATTGAAGCAATTGTAGCTGATTCTGGAGTCGAAACCGGACTTTGTACTTTATTTTTACGTCATACTTCTGCTAGTTTATTAATCCAAGAAAATGCCGACCCCAGAGTATTGGAAGATTTAGCTAATTTTATGGCTAAACTGGTGCCCGAATCAGCTAATTATATTCATGATGACGAAGGTCCGGATGATATGCCAGCACATATCCGTACTGCAATTACTCACACTTCAGAACATATTCCGATTAATCGAGGACATTTGGTCTTAGGAACCTGGCAAGGAATCTATATTTGGGAACACCGACAACGCAATCACTCTAGAGAGTTGATTGTTCACATTTCTGGATAATTTTTAAGGGAGTAGGGACTTGGGAAGTTAAAAAAATTAATTTTTTATGTTTTATTTTTCTTTTTATAAGGCGTAATTAAATGCAATCTACAAGTCATTTGTATGCTTCTAATACCTTGATATTATTATCTTCGATAAGTTAGCTTAAATATCATCTCTTTTTTTATATTTATTCACACTACTCTACTTTTTTGTTCTATTTGTAACTATTCAATCATCATATCAATTCAGATTAAATCTATAATTATTAAGTTTATTTATTTCTCTAAATCTATAGCTAGTTTTTCAATTACAGTAAAATAATAAATTGTTTTTTATGCTGACTATATCAAGCGAGTTTTTATTTATTTATGAAGCTAAATTTTACACCGAATAATTCTTTTCAAGTTTTAGATGAAATTCTTGCCCAGCACGTTGTAAAACCTTTATCGCTTAATCCAAATAAATCTACAATTACAAGTTTCACTGAATTAGAAGTCAAAGTTACCCAACAAGTCTCTGATGTTCAGGTAATAAAAATCATTCGAGATAATTTAGAAAAAATACTTAATGCTTTATTGCATAACTTTCCAGAAAATATATTTTGGGATTTTGATTTTGTAGTTAGCAGTATGCTCAATCAAGCATTACTAGTTGATTCTCCTATAGATGCTTTAGAGAATTTCAGCAATAAAATAGTTTTGCTGATGAATATGTTTGGTAGGGAATCAGAAATCCGCTTTCGATATATTCATGATTTTACATATGGATTTGACTGGGCTAGGTGGGTAAAGAAAAAACCTCATCGCAGAGCTAATGCAGAACCTTTTTGCTTTGATTTTTTAGACGATTTGCTTTGTAAAGGTGAAGAAATCTTACAGCGTATTAGTAAAGATGATGTTAAGTATCCTCACATATCAGAGAAACGTTATCGCAATCCTTTTTGCTTTTCGAGAGAACCAGAAGATGAGCATCGTCTGCTAATCTATCTTGCTGCTCGCGAATGTATCCCAGTTGCAGGATGGGAGTGGGATACTGTTGCAGTATGGGATAAACCTTTTTACCAAATTCGTGAAGATGCTTCTAAACAGTTAAATATTGAAAAAAGGTAATGGGTAATTAGTAAGAGAATGCATTAATTTAAATTTCTTACTCCCCGTTCCCTTTCTTGGAAAGTTGCTATTTAGGGAAACTCCCAAGACTCCACTTCCCGCTATTCGCTATAAATAAACAATCCAAAATCACTCTTAATATAAATAAAAATTGCATCTACTTACTTTTGCAACATTATTAACAAGCTTAGTCGTTGTATCGGACATAATCTATTAAACTCACTTAAAAAATAAATGTTGAATTTGTCACGAGTGTATCCTATATAATCGCTCTCATAATGAGATAATTACTTACTTTTTAGCCCGTATAGTATATATCTTTACTCCTAAATTTTTTTGTATAAAAGGTTGGTTTGGTGGTATTATTTATAGTATGAAAAAATATTTTATAATGGTAAGCTATGACTGCTATAAAAATTTAGCTTATATTCCCATTATGAAAAAAATTATTCACTTACTTTTATTATCTCATATTTTCTTTATAGAAAAAATTTTTTTCTATAAAATGGAATTAAGTATTGAAAAATGTTTTTGATTTATTTTTATAGAATAACATTATCCATAAGATATTCTAATTCACATGATAGCGTTTCTCAGGCAACTGAAGTACACCTAAACCTTTGATATCAAAACAAGCAGCCTTAAAAATGTACCTTACTAGACTAAGAAACGCTATAGACGTAAACATCAAAATATAATCGATGAAAGTTACCGATTTAATCACTTGGTTTGAGGAATGGGCTAATCCTGCATGGCAAGAGAAATGGGATAATTGTGGTTGGCAGGTGGAACCAGGGGTATTACATGAAGATGCAGGAGTGTTGGTTTGTTTAACTCCTACTTTGGCTGTAATGGAAGAAGCTATTAATCTCAAAAAAACCGGTCATCCGGTTAATTTGATTTTTGCCCACCATCCTTTAATTTTTAATCCTCCTAAGTCACTTTGTACTGGTGATGCTATTGGAGAAATGGCGCGTTTAGCTTTTATTCACAATATCGGTATATACAGCGCTCATACTAATTTTGACCAAGTAGATGATGGTACTGCTGATGTTTTAGCCCAAGTTTTGAATTTACAATCGTGTTCTCCTATTGTTCCTACTCAACCGGGTTTAGGATATGGACGTGTTGGTGTTCTTCAACCTTGCTTGAGCTTACGGGAATTACTTGAAAAAATTAAATCTTGTTTAAAACCACCAAATTTAATTTTTTCCCCAACTCCTGATTTAAATATGTCTGTGGAAAAGGTTGCTGTTTTGGGTGGTTCTGGGGCTGGTTTTATTCAGTCGGTAAGTAAAACCGGTGCGACGGTATATCTCACTTCTGACTGTAAATTTCATCAGTTCCAAGAAAGTCGCGATGCTGGAATTATTTTAGTTGATGCAGGACACTATGCTACCGAACGTCCTGCTTGCGAAGCTTTAGCTGCTAAATTCGATTCTTTCAGCCTGGATTTTGTTAAATTAAGCGCTCAAGATGAAGATTTTCGCCAATTTCATTCGGACTTTTAAACAAGATTAATCAAAATTATGTTTATGTTGTTTCTGGATTATTTTATACGTATATATAAATTAATGGGTGCTAAAAGAAACTCACTACTTTATTGAAAAAAATATATACTTAGTTTAAAAAACTACTAACCTATAAGTATTTTTTTGACAAATTAAAAATAGTTGTCATAATATTTATATTGCTATCACTGGTTTTAAGTAGATTTATCTGAAGTAGCATGTTACTTGCTAGCCGTGATGTAAATCACTAAATGAATGTGAATGCAATCACTTAAACATAGCTGTAGTTGTTCCATCATGAAGAGTGATGAAATGCTAACTTAGCTGTAATTAATGATGATTCGGGCACTTGTTGAATCTGCTTTTCAAACTGGATATTTAAGCGTTGAGTCCGAAGGTCTGCTGCATCAGATGCTGGCTGGCAGAATATATCGAACTGAAGACGTAGCTGCTTTGACGCGGTTGTGCGATGCTGTTCGTGCCGGACTAGTAAAGCGAGAAGCATCTTCAAATATTTCTATGGAATTTCTTGCGCTTAAAAGACAATAGAATTTTTACTGTTTTTTTAGTTTGAAGTAATTTAGGTTAGCTTGGAAATGTCTTTCCATGGGAAAATTAAATGCTATTTTTAGAGGCTGAGTGAAGCCTGTCATGTTTTTGAGTTAAAATTTATAATTAATGGGCGGATTAATCGCAGTTCGCACTTCCCACTCACAGCCACAGCAATGATTATAAGCAGGCAAAATAAGCAACTTAGATATTTACTTGCTTTATCCGTATTATTTGATTCATAATAATAGATATGACTTTCCAGCAAATTTTTATTTGGTCGGCGATAATACCAAGCTATGTCACTTCTATGAAGCAAATATTTCTTGAATAATCAGTTCAAACTTAAACTTTTTTAGTGCGGTAAACAATATAATTTTGTAAAACCCGATTCGACCCAAAATTTACATTCTGTTTGTTAGATTCAGTATGCCGGTTTGGGTTCAATCACCGCACCAGGGCTATGGGTGTTATCTAATAGGGATTAATCCCAAATTTTTCAGAGAAAAAGTACGTTGAGAAAAAGGTAGAAGCACGCGAATGCTACACCGTAAGATTTATCAACTATGCTGTGATGCGCGGGAAATATGTATTTTCTTGCGGGACCAGCAACGCTGGATTGAACGCGCCCGCATTATAGATATTGAGGGAGATTTAGTCACCCTGCGCTATGAGACTGACGAAGATGATGAAATTTGTTCTTGGGAGGAAATGGTTCGACTTGAAAGTATTGGTGCTGTAACTCAAAAACTTGCTTCTGTTCCACGAGGTAATGTTGAACCTTTGTTAACGGAAGATTGTCCTGAGTCCGAACGCATTCACAATCCCTCTTCCGACCCTAATCCCGAGTAAGTTGTTAATACTCTTACTATTCTTCACTTTCAAAAGCTGGACAGTAACCTTCTAGTGTTACTTTGAAGTTATATAAAGGGGACGCGGTATTCCAACACCGTTGTCCCCTTTGATGTTTACAGGTTCCGCAGCAATCTATTGATGACAAAACATTGCTGTTTCGGTTTTGGTTGAGTAGTTCTTTTGGGGTTATACCGCGTAATACGAGTTCTTCCCCTTGCCATCGTGCTTCGACTAAACCTGTATCAGCAAACTGTTGCCAGCGTGGGTCATTTTTAATTTTATCTGAAAGTGTAATTAAAATTGCTGTATCAAGTTGAGTTAGTTCACCTTCATAATTAGTATCTGGTGCTGCTGGTTGTAAAAATGTATCACCGATAGGAAGTTGAACTAAAGTTTTTATTTCCGGAGAATGTACGTGATAGCGATTTTGCAGTTCTTCTAAACTGGTTAAATCTGCCAGATAAGCTGCGGAACCGTGGACAAAAACAACATGTTGCGGTCGTAAGTTGTGAATCAGTTGGGTTGTACCCGGACCATCGCTATGTTGTGCGAGTAGATAATCTTCTACTGTTCCTAAATCGGAATATTGTTCGGCTTCAATGTCGGTTTTTTCTGGCTGTAAAATAACCCAAGAACCGGTTTTCGGGTGACAATATTCTTTTAAGTCGGTTGCTGAGTCCGTAAGAATGATACAGGGAGAGTTACCAAGATTATTTCTTTGAGAATCTTCCAATCGACGCACGCGGGGGCGGACTCGCTCATCCCAGAACAACGGCTGATGACGAGCAAAGTTCTGTACTGATGGAGGAAGATGAGGCATCAATTCTAAATAAGCATCGCATCCAGCAGCAACATTTCCATCAACCCAAATATCTATATCTCTGCCGGTAAAGTGATGGTGGCTGCGAAGAAGCATGAGTAATTCTTGACCTAAGCCTAATGCTGGTGTAGGCATTAACACTGAACAACCATCAGCAATAGCACTATTTATTCTTTCTGCAAGTTGATTTTCCTGATTGCGACGATGGGGATGACGAGCGGTACCGTAGCTACCCTCTATTATCAACACGTCTAATTCAATTCCACGTAATTCTTCTAGCCGAAAACCTTCTACTAATCGTGAGTTAGATAAGAAAAAGTCCCCCGTGTAAAGCAATTTATAAGAGCGTTCGGGAGTTGTATAGGTAAGCAGAATTGCAACTGCACCCGGTAAATGTCCGCAGGGAAACAGTTCTACGGTAAGATTTTCTTTAAGTTCTATGACTGTACGCAGTTCTAATGCTTGAAAAATTGAATGAGTTTCTTCAGGTTTTTTATCCAACCAATTAAGTGGAAGCAGCTTACAAGTTACTTGACTTGCATAAACTGGTAAGAGAGGAAAATGTTCGTGTAGGGTTAACAATCCTTTCGCATGGTCTGGGTGAGCATGAGTTACTAAAACAATGTCTGCTGGTAAAGGAGTATTGTTCGGACGTGCTGATTTTTTCAAGCTTTTTGTTAAAGATGAAATATCTGACAATCCACAATCCAACATAATGCGATGGGGTCCCATTCGCACCAAAAGACACATACCCTCACCATTTTGATGAACTCCGTAGGGTAAGCATTCTAATTCGCTTTGGCTTTCCCCTTCATCAAGAGAGACTATTGAATAGCCTTCGCTCATACATTCCCCCGTATAATTAATTTTGGATTTTGTGGAAAGTTGAACCAGTCCGTTGCGGTGAGACTAGTTGGGGGTGTCGGTTTCCGTCCCCCAAACTAGCGGTATAAGACTATCGTCTCGCTGAGCCGCACGCTCTGCGTGAACGCTAACGTAGCGTCTCTCGTTAGCGCAGCGTGTCCGATAGGACATAGAGAGATACCCGGAGGGAGGTTCCCTCCGTTGTCGGAACTGGCTTTGGGGTGTCGGTTTCCGGAGCCATTGCGGTCTTAGGAGTTTCCCCCATGTAAGCCGGAGGCTTTCTCGCAGAGTGCAAATGGCGTTCCCCAAAACTTTCCAATATAGATTTTTGATTTTTGATTGTAAATTTTTGATAAATTCTGGATAGACAGTTGATTAAAAGAAAAAGGAGAGGAATTAGAAGAATGTACTTTAAAATTCCTCTCTATATACTATTGTCTTGAAAGGTTGTTCTTGCGGTTTTCCCCAAGACCACACTTTCCGCTCAAGCAAATATTAAGCTCTCAAGGTTGAGTAAATGCTTGCTTTTTGCGATTAACTATACTTCGAGTATTTGTATTTAGTGAGCAGAACCATTACCGTGATAGTTTTCTGAGTCATAAAAGCCATTCTTGGTTCCAAAAATTAAGCATGACACGCTAAATACGATTGTTAGCCCTACTAGAATTAGCTTCACATCCATATTGTTTATTCCTCGCTTTATATGTTCCTATCTATATAGGATACTTCTGCTCTTGGCGTAGATGACAGTGAATTTATCGCTAACATATATTTATTAATTATGCAATGAGTAAACTTGCCATAATTAATCAGATTTTAAAACATCTTTATCTCTAGTGTCTATCTGTTGTCGCTACATATAACAGAGATTTAGGAACTAGAAATCTAGTATTTTCATTGCATAAGTTCTGAAGAGTTCGCTTTTCCCGTAATTTTGGGGAGACGTAAAATTTTAGGTCTCTACAACCCTCATAACTTCTGTAGTCAGATCCCTGGTGGAAGAAGCGCGGCTATAGTAATGCTCCGATTACTCCGCAGCTTTTTAAAATGCGGAATACAGCATAAATTATTTTTGAACGTCTTTTAGTCTTATTATTTTTCCCAAATCACTCTCGATTTCAGCAGCAAGCATGAGTTTATTAGAGGTAATTTTCTTTTAAAATGATTAATATACTAAATATCTATGTTCGTATATTATGCTTTATTACATTTGACTTACAAATTATTTGTAAGTCAAATGTAAGTATACTCGCATTCTTGACATTTAAACATCTAAATGTTTTAAAGACGTTTAAATGTTTGAACATTAATTAAGAATTTAAATGTCTTGATGTTTAAATATATGAGATAAAATTTATACGGTATAAGTTTTTCCTTTATGAAAATGATTATTACTGTATCGGCTTTCAAGGGAGGTGTGGGTAAATCTATAACTGCATTACACCTCGCGACATACCTGCAAACTAAGGCTGATACACTCTTGGTGGACGGTGATTTGAATCGTAGTGCCTTAGACTGGTCTAATCGTGGTAGTTTACCGTTCAAAGTGGCTGATGAAGAGGATGGAGTTAGTTTAGCTCCTTTGTACGAGCATATAGTGATTGATACTCCTGCTAAACCCAGTTTTGAGGACTTAAAAAGCATTGCTCGCGGATGTGATTTAGTAGTTATACCAACCACACCAGATGCGATTGCATTAGCTGCTACGATGCAGATGGTTGACTTACTTAATCAATTAAAAGCTAATTATCGAATTTTATTAACAATAATTCCACCGCATCCAAATAGGTCGGGTAAAGAGGCTAAATTAGCTTTAAAAAATGCCAATATTCCTATTTTTAAAACAGGAATTAAACGACTTGCAGTATTTCAAAAAGCAGCTTTGGAAGGAGTACCAGTTAATGCTGTAAATGACGTTTACGCACAAGTCGCATGGAAATATTATGCTGAAGCGGGTAAGGAGATTCTACCTTGAATAAGAAGAAAACTAGTCGCTTTGATGAACTAATTGATGCTGCTCGTTCTCGCCAAAAGCGTGATAAACCGCAGGAATTAATTGAAGAAAAAGTTACTTTAAAAAGTAAAAGTACTGACCCAGATTATGTTCGGACTACTGTATATTTACCAAAAAAACTGCATCGAAGTTTGAAGTTGGCTGCTGCTGCTGATGACCGTCAGATGAGTGATATTATGGCGGAATTGCTGGAAAAGTGGCTTTCTGACAAGAACAGTTGACAGGTATGAGTTAGTTTTTGTCGGGTGTGTTAGATGCATGATTGTAACTCTTTCATGAATGCTTTTAGCACGTCTAACACATCGGTTATTTTGAATTTACTATCAATTAAAACTAAACTGGATTTCAATATAGAAATTTTTAGATTTTATCTGTTTTTTTATAAAAATGGTGCGTGACACTAAAAATAAACGATGCTACTACGTTCATAATTTTTCAAAGTGTCACAGCACCCTACAAAAGAATAATATAAAGAACCCTAGTCCCTAAATTACTAATTACTAACTACTTATAAATAAATTTCTTCCCCAGCTTGAGTAAAGCGAACGTTTTTGACTTTCCATTTGGGGTTGCTAGTCAAGGTTTTTTCAATGCTTTTGAATAAGGTGAATTGTTCGCAACTTGAAAGGGAGACTAATTGTCTGGGAGAGTCGGGAGGTACGCGCAAATCTACTGTTGCAGTTCCGTTATTGACGTTAACTCGATAATTGGAAATGTTTAAGTCGGCTGTGTTTTTCGATGCAATAATTTTACCTACTGCATCTTTCATTGGTTCTTTGGATGATACAGATATTTTTTGGGGTACTAATTTCTGACAGTCTAAATCGCTTGTAAATACGGTAATATCAGAATTTTTGAGATTGCCGGTCTTATTTTGATTTATGCTTTCTGGTGCTGGAGTTGTTTCTGTTCCAAATGGCGCTGTTTTTGTGGTTGGGGATGATGGTGTCGTAATTTCTATTTCAGGGGTCTGGGTTTCGCTGTTAGGGGTCGGAAATGGACTGCTAGCAACTGGGGACTCATCGGATGGTGTTTCTTCCAGGCTGCCAACATTTTTTGGATTAGAACCGCAACTGCTTGCACTAATCACCATTACTGATAACATCAAAGGAAAAATATATTTTTTGTGACGACGGATAATTTTGTTCATAGTGTTATGCCCTTAAGTATTTTTTTATTTCAGTATTACTTATACATGCACCGTATAAATTTATAGCTGATTCAGAAGATTTTTTTAATGTTAGTTGACTGCAATTTTACAAAAGGTAATAGGTAATGGGTACGAGTTATTGATATATCAAGATGAATTCGTCGGTATATTTGGTATTTTTATTCAATTTTTTTACTTTTTAAGTTTATTTTTCCCTTACTTTTAAATGTAAATTACTTAAAAGATATTAAAACAGAGCTTATGTCTAATAATCAATCTAATACTTATAATCTACGTAAAGCTGAATGGGAAGGTATACCTATAGATAAATGGGAACTTTCTAAATGGAAGCAGTGGAAGAAGTCGGTATCGAAATCGGATGAGTTTGTGAAGTTAGAACGCGAATATTTGCGAATTAAATATAGCGTAAGTCAAGCTAATTTAGCTTTAAGTTTAGATACAGTAAAAGTTAAGCTTAAATTAACTAACGGCAAAACTATAGCTTTACAAGGTACTTTCCCCTGTAAACAAGGAGATATTGGTAAGAATAATAGTTCTAATAAGCAGTATACCATTTCGTTAGGTTTTGCGGCTAATGATGTGGGTTTAAAAGCTGCTGTTGCGAAGGCTCGGGAGTTGGATTTATTGTTGATGACGGGTCTGTTTCAATGGACTTCTGAGCTATTAGGTAAAAAGGCTCAAAAGTTAATTACTGATAGAGATGAAAGTCCGGTTAAAACTATTGCAGAATTAATTGAAGATTATCAGCAAGATTTTTGGAAGACTCATGAGAAAAATAGGCAAGGTATTAAAACTTGGGAAAGTCATTATTTACGACATTTAAAGAAATTACCTCAAAATCAACCTTTAACTAAGGATGCTTTAGAATCTGCTTTGAAGGGTACTAGACCATTTAGTAATTCTAGATTTTATTTGGTTTGGCAATTAAGAAAGTTTTGTCAGTTTTGCGAGTTTGATGGTACCAAAATTATTGATTCTTATGCTACTCCGTTACCGCAACCTAGTTTACGTAAAATTCCTACGGATGAGGAGGTGGTAAAGGGTTTTTCTACTATTGGAGAAGCGTTATCAAGTCGTGCTAGTAAGGAGGTAACGCAACCGGAACAGTGGCAGTGGCTATATGGTATGTTGGCTACTTACGGTTTAAGACCTCATGAATTATTTGCTATTGATTTAGAAGCTTTTACTGATAAGAATAATAAGTTTCATCTGGTTTATTTAAATCCTAGTTTGACTGAAGGAACAAAGACTGGTGAAAGAAGTTGTGGTATTCCTCCTTTGTATCCTCACTGGATTGAATTATTTGATTTAAAGAATATTAAGTTTCCTCAAGCTGGGGGAAGTTTGAGTAATAAAACGGCTTTAATTCATATTAAGTTTCGGAATATTGGTATTGGTTTTAAACCTTACGATTTACGTCATGCTTTTGCGATTCGCGGTCATCGGTTGCAGGTTCCAATTAAGACAATGGCTGATTATATGGGTCATACGGTACAAGAACATACTAAGACCTATCAGCGATGGATGAATGAGGATGCTAATTTACAAATTTATCAAGAGGTAGTTATTCATAGGAATGGAACTAGTAAGGAAGCTTTGAAGGAAATAATTAGGGAATTGGAAGCGGAGAATAAATCTTTGAAGGCTGAAAATGATTCTTTGAAAGGGATTTTAATTAAGCATCGGTTGGGAGAGTTGCTGAATGGAGATTAGGGAGTAGTAAAGCGCTACGCGAAGGTCAAAGATAAACAATAACGGTTCTTCAGTACCTAGTATGCTAAAAATATAACTAAAAGCTATAAAATGAAAAAAGAATAGCGCACATTGACTCGTTGGTGCGACGAATTGAACTAGCGCTGCGCTTTCTTCAATTGCGTATAGACGGGCTTGTCAACAACTCATCAAAACCTCAAATAATCATAGCCCGCCTATACGCCGCTACGCTAATTGAAGAATAGTTCAATTCTGAAAAAAATAAATAAATGCATAAAACAATAGCTGTAAGCTCTATTCATGTTGACATATAAACCTATTTTATTGTTGTTTTAGACTAGAAGAAGATAGAAAAAGCGGATATTTTTACTATTATGACCTCAAAAGAGAAATTAAATTATTAACAGAGTTGATTAATCTAGAAGGGATAAAAGTTATCTCACATCAAAAATATCAAGGAGTTGGAATAATTTTACGGGTTGAATCAATTAACTCAGAAAGTATTTGTCCTCGTTGTGGAAGAAAAAGTTATAGACTACATCAAAATCATAGATACATAATAAAAGATTTACCATTAAGCGAACAACAAGTTTTTTTGGAAATTAATAAACGCCAATTCAAGTGTGATAAATGTAAAAAACCCTTTAGTGAGGACTTAGATTTTGTAAGAAGCAGAAGAACCTATACTAAAAGACTTGCGAAAAAAGTAATACAACAAGTTTTAGATTCGGATATTCACAGTGTAGCGAAAAAAGGGATAGTGACGACATAAGAAATAGAAAGAATGTTAAAAGATGCATATAAAAGCTAATTTGTTCTCAAACCATCATGTTTAAAGAGGCTCGGTATTGATGAGATAGCATTGGTCAAAGGGAAAGGAAATTACTGTGCCGACGCGCGTAGATTTAGACAATTCTAAATTAATAGCAATATTACCAGGGAGAACACAAGAAACAATTAAGGAAACACTTGAATCATGGGGACAAGAGGTTTTATAACAGATAGAAGAAGTTAGCATATACTTGTGGCGAGGTTACAAAAATATAGTTCAAGAATTAATCCCAAATGCTCAAGTTGTTGCTGATATATTTCATGTAATGACACAAGTTAATAAATAATTAGATTCACAAAGAAAACGAGAGAAAATAAAAATAGAAGATTAAATAAAAACAGCTAAGTCAAAATCAAATAAAGATGAATACGAAAAAGCTTTAAATGGATTAATAAAAAGTAAATATGCTTTATTAAAAATAGGACTTACGCAAAAGCAACGTAATTCCGTCATTACGAGCGATGAGCCACACGCTTCGCGTGAAAGCGACGTATTCACCGAAGGTGTGGATCATCGCAAAAACCTTGCGATTGCTTCCCTACACATAGTGACCGTCGCAATGACAAATCTTCGTTGCGTAAGTCCTGAAAAAATTAATCCAACTTAAATGAAGAACAAAGCAATAAACTGAGTCAAGTTAAAAGAATATCACCCATTCTTCAAATAATGCATGAACTAAAAGAAAAAATACGAATAATTTTTAATAAAACAAATGATTGGTTAACAGCATTATATAAACTCCGTATATGGCTATTAAGAGCAAAAAAATATTTTCCAGTTAGTCAAAAAACAATTATTCGTTGGTTAGATGAAATACTTGCTTACTTCGATAACAATACAACAAGCGGTGTCGTTGAGGGTATTAATAATAAGTTTTAACTTATTAAACGTTCAGGATATGGATTCAGAAAGTTTGAAAATTTTAGAATTACATGTTTACTTAATTGGTATTTCAATTATTGATTAAGCATACTAAGTGCTGAAGAATCATAATAACTGACTGAATAACATCATAAAATCATACCTATATATAAGTAGGGATAATTAGCTTTTTTCTTTGATGAATTACTAATTTACAAAACAAAGCGTTAAAGGAATTTTTAATGAACAAATGTCTTAATTTATTAACCGCATCTTTAGTAAACGCTGTTTTTTAGTAACCATTCCCGTCGAAGCTACAGTAACAAAGAAGCTATCCACCGCGAATCAAGAAGTTTTAACAGCACGGGTACAACCAAATAAGCAGCTTAGAGATGAAGCATTGCGGTTGAATAAATTGGGTTTACAACAGTTAAATACAGGTAAGCTGAAAGAAGCGTTAGATAATTTTGAGCAAGCTTTAGCTATTAGAAAACAAATTCGCTATAAGTCAGGTGAAGGTGCTACTCTCAACAATATTGGCTTCCTCCTAAAAGCACAAAAACAACCTCGATTAGTAATTGTATTCTACAAACAATCTGTCAGCACCTACGAACAAATCCGCGAACAACTACGAACTCTTCCAAAACAACAACAAGAATCTTATACCAAAACCGTTGCTTCTACTTACCGCAATCTTGCTAACTTATTAATCAAAGAAGATAGAATACTCGAAGCACAGCAAGTATTAGACTTATTAAAAATCCAAGAATTAGAAAATTATTTAACCAACGTGCGCGGAAGTGGAGAAAAACTGGTTATTCTCAAACCCGAAGAAGAAATCCTTAAAGAATATAGTCTACTACAAGAAAGTGCAATTAATCTTGGAATAGAACTCACTAAATTACGTAAAATACCAGCAAAAGACCGTACAGAAACCCAAAAACAACGGATTGCTGAACTCGTCTTTATCGAGGTGAGTTAATCGCCATACCTCAGTAGATTAATAAATGCTACAAGTTAAAACACAAAACTCACAATTCTTCTTTCTGAATTACAAAAAAGCAAGTTTTACATTCAAACGGAGTAAAAAAGATAAATTAGGAAAAAAATGTATATATAAGATTTATTACGAGACTAAAAGACCTAAATTAACGTTTTAAAGCTTATTTTCAATATAAATTGTTTTTTGGCTTCTTACTTCATATTCCCTGTCTTGAAAAGTTGCTCTTGGGGAGCCATTTTATGTCTGTCAGACACACTACGGTCTTCGTAGCGAGACGATAGTCTTAGACTACTAATTGCTACTCCTTAAGAATTATGAAAGCAGGAGATGTTGTTTCCTAGGTGCTTATTGGGAACTATAAGGGAGGAAAATATAAATTTTATATAAAATAAGCCGCGATGACGGTTGATGAGACTATGGGAAACAATCTCATTACTATTAATAAATGTATTTATGATTCTTTGGAAGAAGAGTTAGTGAAGCTCAGACAAAGGGTTTCTGATTTGGAGGAAAAGCTTTGTCACCAGGAGGTTGAGTTTCAAACTCTTGCTGATAATGTTCCGGGAATGATTTATAAGTTTCAACTGGGTAAAGATGGTAGAACCTCTTTCCCATATATTTCTTCTAGATGTCAGGAGTTCTACGAGTTGGAACCCGAAGAGGTCAAGCAAAATCCTCAGCTACTATTTGATATAGTTCACGATGACGACCTTCCTAAATTACAGGACGCGATTAGTATATCGGCTCAAACTTTGCAAAAATGGGAGTCGGAATGGCAAATTACTACTCGTAGTGGTAAACATAAATGGTTGTATGGAATTTCTCAACCAATACTTCAACCTTGCGGTGATATTATTTGGGATGGTTGTGTCATTGATATTAGTCAGCGTATCTTAGCTACACAGAGGTTGAAGCAGCGAGAAGCTCTACTTGATGGAATGAAGAATGCTACTAGTTGTTTATTAACCAATCAAAATTACAATAAGTCTATAAATATAGCTTTAGCTGAAATGGGTAAAGCTACTGCTATGGATAGAATATATATTTTTCAAAATCGTTTTCAACCTTTAACTGAGGAATTACTGTTCGGTCAACGTTGGGAATGGGTGAAAGAAGGAATCAATTCAGAACTTGATTATCCTCTGCTAGAAAATCTTGCTTATGATAATTTCCCTCCCTTGTGGTACGAACAGCTTCGATACGGTAAATCAATTATCAGTATTGAAGATGAATCTCAATTCCAAGGTAGTCGTTCAATATTTGTTATCCCCATTCAAGTTAAAGGTAAATGGTGGGGTTTTATCGGTTTTGAGGATTATACATCTTTACGTCAATGGTCGGAAGCTGAAACCTCTATCCTACAAGCTTTTTCGCTTAACCTTAGTGGTGCGATCGCAACGTATGAAAGCGAGTGTGAGTTAAAGAAATTGAATCGAGATTTGGAACGTCGTGTAGAAGAAAAAGCTTTATCATTATTTCAAAGTGAAGCACGTTTAGAGCGTCTTGCTGCTAATGTTCCAGGAATGCTTTATCAATATAAACTTTTCGATAATGGTAATGTTCGCTTCTCTTACGTTTCGGACGGTTGTCACGACCTTTTTGGTGTAAAACCCGAACAAATCCGCCGAAATCCAGATATCATTAATCAGATGATACATCCTTCGGATGTAGTTGGTTTCAATCAATCAATTGCTAATTGTATTAAAACTCTGGACAACTGGGAATACGAGTGGAAAATAATTACTGCTTCTAAACAGGTAAAGTGGCTACAAGGATTTTCCAGGTTAGAGAAACAACCGGATGGTTCAATCTTTTGTGACGGTTGCATAATTGATATTACCGAAAGAAAGTTAGTAGAAGCGATATCACAAGAACAAGAACAATTTTTACGTAGCGTTTACGATGGTTCGGAACACATTACTTTTGTGGTTGATGTTCTAGAAGATAATAATTTTTCTCATCAAGGTTGGAATCCTGCTTGCGAACGTGCTATCGGTATGAAGAGCGAAGATGCTAAAGGTAAAGCTCTTGAAGAAATTTTTGGAGAGGTTCAAGGTAAAAAAATACGTCAAAGTTATTTAAATTGTGTTGAAGCTGACGCTCCAATTACTTACGAGGAATGTTTGAACTTGGATGAAAATCCTAGCTGGTGGTTTACAACTTTAAATCCTCTCAAAGATGTTGATGGTAGAATTTACCGTCTGGTAGGAACAACTGTTGAAATTACCGAGCTAAAAAAAGCTGAAAAAGTTATTCGTTCTTCCGAAGAAAATCTCCGAACTCTATTAGATAGCGTTTACGATGCAATCATTATTCACGACCTTGACGGAAATATTTTAGATATCAACGAGCAAATGCTTAGTATGTATGGAGTAAATCGTGATGAAATTACTCAAATGTCAATTGCTGTTGATTTATCCAGTCCCGATTCTGCTTTTAGTGAATTACCCGCTATTTGGGAGAAGGTAATGAATGGGGATGCTCAATTATTCGAGTGGAAAGCAAAACGACCTCGCGATAATTCTATCTTTGATGTAGAAGTATTTTTACGCAAAGTTACTCTAAATTCTCAAGATATCATCTTAGCCAACGTCCGCGATATAACCGAACGCAAAAAAGTTGAAGCGGAAATTCAAGCGAAACAACATTTTATTCAGAGAATTACAGACTCTTCTCCAAGTACGATTTATATTTACGATTTAGAAAAACAGCAAAATATTTACACTAATCACGAAATCACTAAAATTCTTGGTTACTCTTCCCAACAAGTTCAAGATATGGGAAGCAATATGATGGTAAATATTGTTCATCCAGAAGATTTACCAAAAATTGTATCTCATCACCGGAAAATCTCTGACGCTAATGATAAAGAATTTTACGACTTAGAATACCGAATCAGAAACGCTGATGGTGAATATACTTGGCTTTACAGTCGAGATACCGTTTTCAATCGTAACCTTCATGGTAAAGTTACCCAAACTCTTGGTGTCGCTACAGATATCACCGAACGTAAATTAGCCGAAATCGAATTACAGAATACCCTACACGAACTTCAAACTACCCAAGCTCAACTTATTCAAAGCGAAAAAATGTCTTCCTTGGGTCAAATGGTTGCTGGTATAGCTCACGAAATCAATAATCCCGTCAATTTCATCCACGGAAACGTAACTCCCGCATCCCAATACGCTCAAGATGTTCTTAATTTACTCGAACTCTACCAACAACATTACCCAAATCCCCCCGAAGATATCCAAGAAGAAATAGAAACTATTGACTTAGAATTTCTCAAAGAAGATTTCACTAAAATCTTAAATTCCATGAAACAAGGTACCCAACGTATCCGAGAAATTGTCTTATCTTTACGTAACTTCTCCCGTCTTGATGAAGCTCAATTCAAAGCTGTAGATATTCATGAAGGGATTGATTCTACCTTGATGATTTTACAAAATCGTCTCAAATCAAAACCAAACTTCCCCGAAATTCAAATTATCAAACAATACTCTTCCCTTCCCCGAGTTGATTGTTTCCCTTCTCAGCTTAATCAAGTGCTGATGAATATTCTTGCAAATGCTATTGATGCTCTTGAATCTCAAAAATCTCTTTCTACCCCGCAAATCCAAATTCATACTAAACTTCTTGATAATAACCGAATTGCAATTCATCTTTTCGATAACGGTTCCGGAATCCCTCCCGAAATTCAATCCAAACTATTTGACCCATTCTTCACCACAAAGGAAGTTGGGAAAGGTACTGGTTTGGGTCTATCAATTAGCTATCAAATTGTGGTAAATAAACATGGTGGCAATTTATCAGTGCTATCTACCCCAGGAGAAGGAACTGAATTTATTATCGAAATCCCCGTTTCCCAAATTAACAATTAATCTGTATTTCAGATAATTTTCATCCTCTCAACTGCTAGTACATTGGTTTTGTTTAGATAAAAGGAGTAGTGGTCGGAGAACGGGAGAAAAGTACAAAAATGTAAATTTTATAGTACTGCATTACTAGTAAGCAGGATATAAAAAGTAAGGTAAAAATAAGAATACAGTTCCCTTTGATACTCAAAAACATTTACTTTAAAGAGGATAGAGAGAATGAAACCGCGCAAGCTCCTTGCTCAGCATTGGTTACAAAGTGACAAGGCTTTGAACAGTATTATCAAAGCTGCTGACTTAAAAGATACAGATAGAGTTTTGGAAATAGGTCCCGGTAAAGGAGTATTAACAAGGCAGCTTTTAGATAAAGTAAGTTCTGTATTAGCTGTGGAGATTGACAGGGATTTATGTAAGCTATTAGTTCAGAAATTGGGAGATAAAGAAAATTTTCTTCTGTTGAACGAGGATTTTTTAAATGTAGATTTATCCTTATTAGTAAAAGATTTTCCGAGCTACCAAAATCAAAATAAAGTAGTAGCTAATATTCCTTACAATATTACCGGTCCAATTATTGAAAAGTTATTAGGTAAGATTGGTAATCCCAACCCAGAACCTTATGAATCAATAGTATTATTAGTTCAGAAAGAAGTAGCAGAAAGAATTGTTGCAAAACCTGGTAGAACCAGTTTCGGAGCTTTATCGGTGAGGGTACAATATCTAGCAGATTGCGAAATGATTTGTACAGTTCCAGCGAAAGCATTTTATCCACCACCGAAAGTTGATTCTGCTGTTATCAGGTTATTCCCAAGAGAAAGAGAAGTAGTAGCGAAAAACCCTAAGAAATTGGAAACATTAGTAAAAGTAGGATTTAGCGCTAAACGCAAAATGTTACGAAATAATTTGCAATCGTTAGTAGAACGCGAGAATCTGACACAATTATTGGAAAAGTTAAGCGTTAACCCTCAAGCTCGCGCTGAAGAATTAAGCGTACATCAGTGGGTAAATTTAGCTAATGAACTAGAAAATCAAGATGCGTAGCTACACCTTAATTGCTCCAGCCAAAATCAACCTATATTTAGAAATCATCGGTGACCGTGACGACGGTTATCATGAATTAGCAATGATATTGCAAAGCATAGAACTTGCAGACCAAATCGAAATAGAATCTAATGACGTACAGTTGATTCGGTTAAGGTGTGACAGCAAAGAAGTTCCCATGGATAGGAGCAACTTAGTTTATCGTGCTGCGGATTTGATGGTTAGTGAATTTCCCGATAGTTTTGCAACTTACGGGGGTGTAGATATAACCCTTCACAAACGCATTCCCGTAGCTGCTGGTTTAGCTGGAGGTTCAACAGATGCAGCAGCAGTTCTGGTTGGTATTGATTTATTGTGGAAACTAGGATTAACTCGTTCCGAATTAGAAGAACTAGCAGCTAAACTCGGCTCCGACATTCCATTTTGCATCGGAGGAGGAACTGCGATCGCAACAGGTCGTGGTGAAAAACTTTCTGAATTATTAGGTTTGAACAACACATATATAGTATTAGCAAAATATCGCAGTCTCGAAGTTTCCACACCCTGGGCTTATAAAACCTATCGCTCCTTATACGGGGATGCCTATATAAAGGATATAGAAAATTTGACAGCTCGTAAAAATGCAGTACATTCAGGAGACATAGTAAAAGCGATTTCAAATCAACATGCTTCTCAAGTAGCTGAGAAAATGCATAATGATTTAGAAAAAGTAGTATTACCGGAATATCCTCAAGTATTAAAATTGAAGGAAAGTTTTGCGAAGTATGACATTTTAGGAACCATGATGTCCGGTAGTGGCCCAAGTGTATTTGCCTTGTGTGAATCTAAAGATAAAGCAGAAGAAGTAAAAATAAATATCAGAAACGAAATCCCCGACCCAGATTTAGAAATCTTCGTCACCAAGTTGATAAATCATGGGATTCAGGTGGTAAGTTAACTGAGGTTAAAGGTCAAAGGTCAAAGTTGAAATTTAGAGATTTTATTTCCTCCTGCTCTATCCGATATCTTTCACTCACTCACTACTCATTACTTTCTTTTTAAATCATGACAGAAGAAAATTTAACTAAACAAACCGAACAAACAGAAAATACAGAAGAAAATCAACCAACTCCTGTCCGTTGTATTACCGGAGCGTTGATATGTGGAGGGTTAGGATTTGCGATGTACAAGTTAATGATTTCCATAGCAACAACTTTTGCAAACAAACCAGTTACTTCTGACAATCCGATGGTGGTAAGTATTTCTTCAGCGGTAAGAACATTAGTTGTCGGAGTAGTTGCTTTAGGTACCGGAATTTTTGGAATCGTTGGAGTTGGTTTATTAGCTTTAGCGGTACAGTTGGTAATTAAACAGTTGACAGGGAAAGGTGAGCAAGAAGTTTAGATTAAATGTAATTAAAAAATAATAAAAATGGATTTTATAAATCACTTAAAGCTTGACTCATGATATTCAAAGCTTCTAAAAAATCTTTGAGGGGAAATTTTAATTCAGAAATGAAATCGGGATAGACGTATTGGGAATAAATTTCAATTTCCATATTATCAACACCTTTCTCTTTATTGATTTGTGCAACCTGTTGTCCTTGATATTGAATTTCAACCGTCATCCCTTTATCGTCAAGGTAGCTTAAATAAAGAATTTCAAAACCGGAATCCAATTTGATAGCCATTTAAATTTATTTGATATAGAGAAAAATAAAAAATGGATATTGAAAGAGACGAAATAGAAACAGAAGAGATTGGTATTAAAGAACTCCTGAGTAGATACAATGCTGGAGAACGGAATTTCACCGATATTACTATACTTGAAATTGATGACGGGTTGCTCAGAGGGATTGACCTCAGCGGTATTAATCTGGAAAATTCCGACCTCTGGGCTGATTTTAGTGGTGCTATTTTGAGAGGAGTTAATTTTCGATATTCTATGTGGCATATTGCTGCTTGGGAAGATATTGACTTCACCGGCTCCGACTTCACTGGGATTCACGATGCGGTAGGATGTGACTTCATTCGCTGCAACTTGAGTAATACTATCTGGACTAAAGCTGAATTGTGGCAATCGAGATTCATTGGCTGCGAGGACGCTACTGCTGACTTCAGCGATGCCGACTTCTGTGAAGTTAAATTTTTCACTGAAAAGAGGTTTTTCGGTGAGTAAAGAAACTATGCTTCAAGTAAGTTTAACTCTAGTCTTAAGTCCAAGTCATTAAATCAATAACTAAATGTCCAGATGTCTAAAAATCAGCTAAAAACAATTTTCAATCAAGAAGTTATTACTGATTTAGCACAAAGGATTAAAAAGGTATTTCCGTCATTTGACAGCATCAGTTTTGAGCAAAAGGCTAATCGAAATCTTGATAATTTAGAATTAAAGCAGCGTTCGACACAAATATGTACTGCTCTAACATCACATTTACCTTCCAAATTTGAGCAAGCTGCGAGTATTCTGATTGAAGCGATGGGGGAAGATGATAAAAGTGGAGGAATAGAAGGTTATTATGGATTCCGTTTTATGCCTTTTTTGAATTTTGTTGCTGTTCGAGGTTTAGATAATCCAGATATAGCACTTAATTCCCTGGAAAAAATGACCCTTCACTTCAGTGGGGAATTTGCAATTCGTCCTTTTATTTTGAAGCATCCAGATATAACTTTACCACGTCTTATGGAATGGACATCTCATCGGGATTGGCGTGTCAGACGACTTGCTTCGGAAGGAAGTAGACCTCGATTACCTTGGGGTATTCAGTTAAAACCTTTTATCGAAAACCCATCTTTTGTAATTGGAATTCTGAATCAACTATATAACGACTCTAATTTAGTTGTTCGTCGTTCTGTTGCGAATAATTTAAACGATATAGCAAAGGATAATCCAGAATTAGCAGTAGAAACAGCAAGAAATTGGTGGAATTCTGGAAATGAAATTGCTCGGTGGACGGTAAGTCATGGATTGAGGAGTTTAATTAAACAAGGGAATAAACAAGCTTTATCAATCTTGGGTTTTGTTGGTGGGGATAATATTTTAGTTAATAATTTTCAATTTCAACCTAAAGTAGTGAGGATTGGTGACGAACTGAATTTTTCCTGTAATCTTGTTTCTCAGGAGTTAGAGAAAGTTCATCTAGTAGTAGATTACATTCTGCATCGAGTATTAGCCAATGGTAAATTATCAAAAAAAGTTTTTAAATTGAAGCAGATAGAATTGTCACCGGGTGAAAAGATTCCTTTATCAGGGAAGCATAAATTTAAACAGCTATCGACAAGAACTTATTACCCAGGAATACACAGTATCGAACTTATAGTCAACGGACACTCAGTCGGTAAATATGACTTTGAACTGATTAAAAGAGGTTAAAGAAATAATTAGCTGGTTGTATATTACTTATTGCTTATATAGCGAAAAGCTGTCGAAATTCCGTCATATTTAATTTTCCCACTCTCATCATTCAAAACCCAAGATTTAGATGTATTTGCTGAGTTAGTTTTAATCCGCTCAATCAAACCTTGATTTTAGGATATATTTATTTCCCCGCTTCTCAATTAGCGATCGCCAACATCAAAATTGCAGAGCTTCCAAAATTATAGTTTGAGAAATTGGTGAACCACTGTGGTAAATTCCAGCAAAATGTCCTGGTTGTAAAATTCTCTCTAGATAATCTAGAAATATTAAATAGCGAGAAGAACACTAATATTTGAACAATTTGAACAAAGTTTTAATATCGGGGATTTTTTTGCTGCTGGTTTGACAAAAAATCAATAATTTCGCTCAAAAGACTTGTTAATGGTGGTGAATTCTGCAAAGAACACCAAATAACAAAATCAAACTCATCCTCAATCTGTTCAACTAACTTTGTAGCAAAAAAAGTTTTACCGATTCCCCCCATACCTAAAACAGCCAGCACTCGACATTTATCTCTTTCACAAAAAGCCGAAACATCAGGGGCTATATTTAAGTCCCTATATCTCTTCCGACTTATTCCTGAATTCTTAGATATATCCATATGTACTTTTTCATTTTGTTTACTTCGCTCCAAAGCCTGTTTAAAATTCTTCTTAGTAACCTTTTCACCCAATGCTTCTGAGAGTAAATGCCATAACTTCGAGCCTATATCCTTCTTTATATAATCGATGCAGTAACCATGAGCTTCTGCAAACTCCTCGTAAGTCTGATTTTTGTAAGATGCTTTCAACAGTTCGCTTTGTAAATCATTTAAATACTTATTGGTTAACTTAGAGACAGCTTTATTCGCAATACTTAAAACTTCTTCAGTATTCATACTCTGTAACTCGTATGTACGTATATATTCTATTGCAGTAAGTAATAATACTATTTAGATTCGTATCTTAATACTGTTAGTTCGGATATTATCTAGGAATAACCGAGCTTGTCAAAGATTTTTCCCTATCTTCAAATTTACTTGAAACTCTCTTTATTAAATATTTATTGTCTAAAGTTAAGTATTAACTCTGTCTTGTAAAGAAATATTAGCTACTCAAAATGATATTTGTTTACAGGATTTATAATATTTTGCTTTACCTATTTGTGTAATTATTTTTACGCATAATATACATGTATATGTTGCATACTTAGCTGAGAATGTAACGAATAAAACTACCCCACTTTATCCCCCTAAATACCCCTAGTCATATTAATTGGATAGTGGCACTATTCAATTAATATGACTACTACCCAAACAAAATACCAAAACAACCTGTTGTTTTATCGGGGAGAAAAACACCACTGTAGATATGATTGATTGATCCGTCATGTTCAAAAAAACTTTCAGACTATTAACCAATTATTGGTTACTATATCTTTTCTCAACCCTTACGATAAATACAAAAGTACAAGCGCAAACACAACCAGTTAATAACTCTCTCAACAATACCTCTCAGCCAAATCAAGAACAACAACTAGATAATCGACAACAGAATGCTGCTGCGATTAATCAAACGGGAGTTTATAACATTGGTGAATCTGCAACCTATAAAATACAGGGTTTGGGTGGAAGACAAGTTATCTGTCCAAAAGCATCTTTGATAGTGGGAGGTTCTTACAATACTTACGATGGAATTAACTTTGAAGATAACGCTTCTTATGGAGTGAATGCTGCTTTCATCATTCCTTTAGGAGGAAAAGTAGCTAAAACCTGTCAGCAAATGGCCGACACCATTGCTAGCAAAACTAAATATGATTTAGAGATTATAAATGCTCGTGCTTGTGCCGAACTAATTGGCGCTGGTGTTAGATTAAACCCCGAGAGTTTTCCAACTCTATCTAACATTTGTCAAGGGGTTTCTTTATCCAGAAATTCTACAAATGAACCTAAAAAGTCTAGAAGGTTCCAGCCTCGAAAGTTACCGTCATATCCAAACGAAGCTGAAAACAACAACAATAAGGAGAATTAACTCATGAAAAAAGTACTTGGTTTAGCATTCTTAGCATCTTTTATAGCTACCCCGGTTTTAGCAGGTGAAACTTTTGTTCGTAACGAATGGAGTAACAGTCATAGCGTTACAAAGACTAATTTACGTCTTGATTCTCACACAAATTCCCATCGGAATGAAGATTATGCTTCATATTCTAAGAAATTCTACTATGAAGGTGGGATTAAAAAGAATGCTGGTGAAGACTACTCCAGCAGCAATAGTTTCAACGAGAGTGAGACAAAAGAATATGGTAGCTACGCACCGGAGAAGAAATATGGTAGCGGATATAGTACCGAGCATTATGCAGGTTCAGTGTTAGTAGGAAGTTTCAAGGAAAAAACTTACGATAATGTTCGCGGTACTATTAAAACTCGTACCTACCAAAATTCCAATGCTCACGAAACTAGTGCAGGGATTCGTTAGTATTAGTCATCTGATTTTGGCTTCATAAAAATTTTCAGCCATTAAAATGGTGGTTCTTCCGTCCTATAATGGCTGGAAATATTATTTTTATTATCAAAGTATTCTATCTGGGAAGAATTGCTTGTAAATTGATTCCGACGGGATAGAATTATTGCTGATGAAAAAAATACAACCCTTTTATTATGCTTTTCTAATTTTTATATTTCTGTCACAACCTAGTTACGCTCAATTTAAAAAAGGTTTTTCAGCACCTTCCAATATTCCCAACAGCGAATATCCATATATAAATTCCAATGGACAAGTTACCTTTCGGGTTGAAGCACCATTAGCTAAAAAAGTGCAGGTGATGGGACGAGATAGCAAAATCCCATTTGGTAAAAAACCAACAGATTTAACTCGTGGTGAAGATGGAGTTTGGACGGTAACAATCTCGATAAATCCAGGATTTCACTATTACCAGTTGATTATTGATGGTACACCAGTCAACGACCCAGCCAGCAAAACTTATTTTGGTTGGGGACAAGCTAGTAGTGGATTGGAAATTCCTCATCCTCAAATTAATTTTGATAGACCATTACCAGTTCCTCACGGTGAAGTTCGCGAACGTTGGTATCAATCGCAAGTTACCGGAAAACTAAGACGAGCCTTTATTTACACTCCACCCAATTACAATACTAATATTAAACGTAAATATCCCGTACTTTATCTACAGCATGGTGCAGGAGAAAACGAACGTGCTTGGACAAAGCAGGGTAGAGTAAATTTTATTCTTGATAATCTGATAAACTCGCGTCAAGCCGTACCGATGATTATTGTAATGGACAACGGTTACGCAATTAAGCCAGGAATCGAGATTCCAGATGGTTCCTGGGGGAATGAAGCTTTTGGAGAAGTTGTTGTAAAAGATTTAATTCCTTTAATAGACAATCAATATAGGACAATTGCTCATCGGAATTATAGAGCAATAGCCGGTCTTTCCATGGGAGGTGGACAAGCATTAGAAGTCGGTTTAAATAATTTAGATAAATTTTCCTGGGTAGGGGGGTTTAGTTCTCTATTAAAATATTTTGACGTTGATAAATCCTATGATGGAGTTTTTACAGAACCGGTTTTAACTAATTTGAAATTAAACTTGCTGTGGTTGGGTTGTGGAATTGGAGATGATTTTTATATTACGAATAAATCCGCTCATCAAGAATTAGAGGAAGCGGGAATTCAGCATACTTGGGTTAGTAGTGAAGGTGGACACGAATGGTTAGTTTGGCGGAGATATTTACGAGATTTTGGTTCTATGATTTTTCAAGATAATTCAATTAAGTAGAGAAAACTGATTATAATCTTAGGAATTACCCAAACTGACATTATCATTGCGACCAAAACGTACTATAGGGAAGCAATTTCAGCGATAATTGTTTGATTAGAATATTACATTTACTGTTAAAAGCAACTGAATATACGATTAGCAGTATGTCCTCGCAAAGTAGTTAACTGTTGATTATCAATTAATTACCATATATGAATATTATTACTAATTTCTCCTGTGGCTAGTAATTTATATTTTGGCGATCGCCAAAATATGCAAGTAGGATATATCAATGGTTTTGATGGTAACGACCTCACTCACCTTCTACCTCCTTTTATAGAAAAACTGCCATTTTAAAATCTATCTAGCGATAAAGCTTTATCCCGTACCCCATCAAATAACATCGATAGCAGAAACGCCGTTTAGATATTTAAAATCCAATAAGGAAAACCAACATGACTATTTCTTCAGACCAAATTCCCGCTCAGTCTCAGGATAGGCAGCCGGCAGCCCGGATTAGAATCACAAATGAACCCGAAACCAGAATACGACCGCGAAAGCTATCAAGGAAGCGGTAAATTAAAAGGTAAAGTTGCTCTGATTACTGGTGGTGAGAGCGGAATCGGTCGTTCTGTTGCAGTACTATACGCTAAAGAAAGTGCAGACGTTGCAATTGTTTATCTCAACGAACATCAAGATGCTCAGAAAACTAAAGAATTAGTTGAAGCAGAAGGACAAAAATGTTTGTTATTACCGGGAGATATTAGTAACGAGAAATTTTGTTCTGAGGTAGTAGACAAAACTGTAGAACAGCTTGGCAAGTTAGATATTTTAGTTAACAACGCCGCCGAGCAGTATATGGAAAACCCTGAAACCTTAGAAGATATAGATTCAGCGCGTTTAGGCAGTATTTTTAGTACCAACATCTTCTCGATGTTTTATTTGTGTAAAGCTGCAATTCCCCATCTTAAAGAAGGTAGCTCAATTATTAACACCACCTCAATCAACGCTTACAAAGGTAATGCTCCTCTACTGAGCTACTCAACAACCAAAGGTGCGATTCTTGCCTTTACTCGTTCTTTGTCACAATCATTATTGAAGAAAGGTATTCGGGTTAATGGAGTAGCACCCGGCCCAATTTGGACACCTTTTATTCCCGATGCTTTTCCAGCAGAACAAGTTGAAGGATTTGGAAAACAAGTACCCATGCAGCGTCCCGGACAGCCAGTTGAAGTTGCTACCAGCTTTGTTTTTCTAGCGTCGGATGATTCTTCTTACTTTGCAGGACAGATATTGCATCCCAATGGTGGTGTAGTAGTTGGAGCTTAAAACATAGTAATTTGATTTGATTTATCAATAATATGGGGTTTGAGTAGTAACTATTTACATCAAACCCTATCAAAATATTCAATCGCTATCTCGAATAAATTCAATCGTAATTTTTATCCTTCCTTTCTTCCAACCTCCACCTTTAGAAGAAAGTAATTTACAGGGAATACCATCTTCCGTCCAATTTTTAACTTCTGTATGACAATATCCGTTAAATGACTGCCAAATTCGTTTTTTATCCTTTCTGCTTTAAAAACTTCTTGTCCATGGAATGTATCTTCTACCAAAGAAAGAACATCATCCGCTTCAAATTCCCATCTATCCATAAAAAGTCGTATTAACTACCTGCTTATTATTCCCACCATTAAACGGTAAATACTCAAAATCTTTATTTTTGCAGGTTTTTACCTCGTGTTGGTTTAAAACCAATTATCAAAAGCAAAGGAATGATATAAAAATTCAAGTCCAAGTAGCTAATGTTGAGACACCCAACACATCTTTCTCTTCTGTATGACCAATAGTGTAAATAAAATATTTTGCAGTTGAACCAACAATATATTCTTGCAAATTATCCAAATTGGATTTGAGAAAATCATCTAATAAACGAAACTCAAACGGGTTACTACGGTCTTCATTACAGTAGTCTTCAAAAGTAAATGCTCTAAAAAACCCCATAGAACCCAGCAACCTGTAAAGTAATTCTTCTTTTGTAGCTCCAACTTCAACGACAGCTTTTTCCTTCCTATATAAACCTAAACATTCAACTAGAGAAAATTCTAATTCCAAAGCCATTGCTTCCAAACTTCGTTTCAAATGAATTGAATTTTCGTTGACAGAAGCTTTATTCAATACAAATCTTTCTCCACCTCTTTTACCATTAGCACGATACATTTTGGGAGTAATGCCTAACCATTCCTCATCAAAAGTTTCTCCAATGATTATATGAAATGCTTCTTGTTCAATAGAGAGTTCTCCTCTCGTATAAAGTTCATAGAGTTCATCTTTTGATAATGAATAATATTGGGAATTTCCAATTATAGATTTTTTAAATGCTTTTTTACGAACGGTAGAATCTTTATGTCCAAAATTACTTACCAAATAAACAAATACGGTCTTGAAATGAGAATCAAAAAAATCAATTAACTCGTGATACTTCTCATTCATCTTTGTTGCGACTTTCAAAGGTGTGGAACTACCCCAAGGACTCCAAGTTGCTTGACTAGAAACGAATTTTAATAAATCATTTGGTTCAAACGGGAAGAGAAATCCTTCCGATAGAAGAAAACTTTCTAACTTCAAAACTCCACGTTCGTTCGTTTCCCATAAAAATGGTTCAAAGCTAGCATCACTCTCGCTATCAAATCGAAGATTTTTAGTTATTTCACCAACCTGTTGGATAAGTTCTGTATTCGATGGTTTCATTTAGATAAAAAGAGAAAAACTTAATAAACATCACAAAATAGAACTGATAGTTTTAATTTAAATAACAACCAACAATTAAAATATTCAAGCACCAGCAACCATAATCATATCCGCTGGGTTAATTGGGATATCAGATTTAGTGGTTTTAACTTGTATCGATGCAAAAGTTTCCATCCAAAGCGTAGCTTTAGAACCACTTAAAGGTTTTTCAGGTCGATAAACAATTTCGCAAGGCCCGTTAATTCTTATAGAGAATCCCTGAGTATTGCTACCACCACGTTTCACTGAAATTACAGGCTCTGGTATTTCCCGACTTTTATTATCTCTAATTTCATTTCTATTAACGTGAATTATAGTTTTGGCAGGAATCATTCGACACCATTTAGGCTTGGGTCCTCGTGTACCTCGACTAATGATAGGCATTCGGTTGTATAAGGGGATTATCCAATTTCTTCCAGATTTATACGCTCCTTTGACTCTCTTCTCAGAAAGTAAATAGCGCAGTCTAGAAGGTTCAATATGCAAAATTTCAGCAGCTTCGGTAGTACCTACATACATGACAAAAAAAACTATTGCGATTACGCTTTAGTTTATTATCAAAGGGTTTCGGGAAGTTGAAAAGTAAAAATTTTTAACGTTAACCAGAGATAAATCAATTTAAAATCATTTTATAAGTGAAATTTTCTACCCCCTCTCCCTACTCTCCCCCCTCTCTCCCAAATTGGATTTATTCGAGCAAAATTACCAAAACCAAATTTCCCAACAAGCTCCTTTAGCTGCAAGAATGCGTCCGCGAACTCTTGATGAATTCATCGGACAGGAGCATATAATCGCGCCGGGACGTTTACTTCGTCGTGCAATTTCAGCAGACCAGTTATCTTCGTTAATCTTTTTTGGTCCTCCGGGTACTGGTAAAACAACTCTTGCTCGCATCATTGCTAATACAACTAAGGCTACTTTTATTGCGATTAATGCTGTATTGGCTGGGGTGAAAGATATTCGTGATGCGATATCTACAGCTACCGATGAAAGAAAATATTACAATAGAAAAACTATTTTATTTGTCGATGAGGTTCACCGTTTTAATAAATCTCAGCAGGATGCTTTATTACCTCATGTGGAGAATGGGACGGTAATTTTAATTGGAGCGACAACCGAAAATCCTTATTTTGAAGTTAATAAAGCTTTGGTGAGTCGTTCGCGGATTTTTCAATTAAAGCAGTTGGAAGAGAAAGACCTCAAAGCAGTTGTATTTCAAGCACTTCAAGATTGCGATCGCGGTTTTGGTAATTTGAATATTGAAATTCATCCAGAAGCGGTTTCACATCTAGTAAATGTTGCCAATGGTGATGCTCGTTCTTTATTAAATGCTTTGGAATTAGCTGTTGAGACAACTTCAGAGAATCAAAATCAAATTATAAAAATTGATTTAAAAGTCGCAGAAGAATCAATTCAGCAACGAGCGGTATTATACGACAAAGAAGGAGACGCTCACTTCGATACCATCAGCGCTTATATCAAAAGTATTCGCGGTTCAGATCCAGATGCTGCATTGTATTGGTTAGCTAAGATGATCTATGCGGGAGAAAATCCCCAGTTTATATTTAGAAGGTTGTTAATTCAAGCTAGTGAGGATATTGGTTTAGCAGATTCTCAAGCCATAGTAATCGTAAATTCCTGCGCTCAAGCTTTTGATAGAGTAGGAATGCCAGAAGGGAGATATCATTTAGCTCAAGCAACCTTATATTTAGCCAATGCTCCGAAGTCGAATAGCGTCATGGGATTTTTTGATGCTTTAGCTTCGGTGGAGAAAGAAAAAGAAAAGGAAATTCCCAATCATCTCAAAGATGCGAATCGAGACAACAAAGGATTTGGACATGGTGCTGGTTATTTATATCCTCATGCTTATCGCGACCATTGGATAGAACAGCAATATTTACCTCAAAGTTTACAGGGACAAGTTTTTTATCAACCTGCCAATGTTGGTGAGGAAGCATTAATTAAAATTCAAGTTGAGAGGAGAAGGGAAGCTCAATTAGCAGCGATGGTTGAAGGATTGGGAATTGAATCGGTAGAAGTATTGAGTTATGGGGAGAAAGATAGAGCTACAGATAATTGGTTGCAGAGAACTTTGGGAGAAGTAGGAGAAAATTTAAGTTTAATCAGAGATAATTTATTTGAGATTGCGAATCCCCAGCGTCATCATTTAATTTTAGATTTGAACGCTAAAACTGGATTATTAACTTGGGAAGCAGTAAGAAGAGTTCCCGAAGGTGGTGTTTATAGTTGGGTGAAGAATGAAACAGATGCAGCAGCTTTGATTGAGCAGAGTAATGTACTTCCAGAATTAACCCGTCCGATTGTAATTCATCCTTCATTATCGAAAATACCCGCAGAAATAAAGTTTGATAGGATTATTGGACGAAATGCTTTAGGGAAAGAAGTTGATAAATTAAAAATTGTTCGGGATTTAGTAAAGCTGTTGAATCAAGATGGGATGATTATTCTAGGGGAAACTATACCTTGTCGCAGTCAAAGATTATATAACCTCTTGGATAAAACTTGGTTGTCGGATAAATTATTTCAGAAAATAGTCACAGCAGAAGAAGCTATATATAAAATCCCAGACGATGCGATGGTGAATTGGGATATAGAAGATTTAGAAAAAATATTTATGGAAGTAGGTTTACAGTTAGAGATAAATCAACAGAAGAATTCTACTCAACTCTACATCACCGAAAATTTATTAAATCGTTGGTTTACATCGAATAGTAAAACACGTCCGAGTTATGTAAATCATTTAGATAAGGAATTGACGAAGAAAGAAATTGAAACAGTGAAAAGCTTGTTTTACAAGAGATTGAGGAATCGGGTAGTTAATTGGGAAAGTGCGATCGCCTTGTTGTCTGCATGTTAATTTCAGGAAAATTGATTACTTGTATCAAATCTCTCGTCTTCCGTCTTCCTTAATATCTTTTAAACGCCAAATTTAGCTTTCACTTCATTCAAAGGTAAATCCCAAAGTAATTCCGGTTCCCATGTATCCGGATTTAAATTACAACTTTGTCCTCTTTGATAAGCTTTCCAAATTCTTTTCCTAGCTGAAGCACTTTGATTTGGTAAACGCTTACGAATCATTCGTAATAAACCAAGACCAATAACTAAATTAAGCAAACCAAACTTCGCTCCCAATAAAAAAGCTTGTAATTCAGCTTCACCAATTGGGTCGCTACCATAACCAGTTAAAACATGAATACCATCATGTAATTGTTTGCGACGAAAACCCGTAGTTAACGGTTGTAAATTATTATCGTCGAGAAAATCAGCCCAAGCTTTACCAAAACTTCCTTGTTTACAAAAACGTAATTCCTCTACCTTAACAATTTGAGGTACATCTTTACCTCCAGCTTCAGAAAATTTATCTATAACATTGAAAAAAACTTGAGTATTCGATGCTTTAACAGTTGAAGTATATTCTTTGGTTAACATAGTAAATATCTTGGTTTATTTTTTATTTGTCTTAACATCTACTATAAAAACTAAAATCAAAATATCCATGAGAACAAAGTCCCAAATACTTCTGATTGATATATGTCTAAATTCATATTTTTCATCATGACTTTAGTCATAGTTTTAAAGGTTTACCAGCTTGTTCGTATTTCCGTAAAGGATTTAAATCTATCAGCCATACTTCCCCTCACAAAATTTATATCAAGTTTCCTCCAAGCTATCAGATAAAATTTGTTCCCATAATTCTCTTTCTTCTAATTCCTCCTGCCAAGCTTTTGGATTATTTCTTAAATTATCGCAGCTTATATAAATTTACTATGGTTGATTTGATGACGGTAAGCTCTAATTTATTGATTAATTTCGTCACCTGCATTTAATTTTTGTAATATTCTAAATGCAATATGAATAATTGCTTGGGGATTTTGATATTTACCGCTAGCCATTTACTCTTGAATAAATTGCTCTTGTTCTAGTTTAAGTTGAATATTCATCCTTTCTACCTTCATATAATTAATACGACTATTTTAACTCTCTTACTTTCTTCCCCAGTTTCCTCTACAGTTTATTAAAATCAAATTTTTTGGTTCTTCAGTACTTAGTATGCTTAACTAATAGTTAAAATTCCAATTAAGCAAACATCTAATTCTAAAGTTATCAAAGTTTCTGAATCCGTATCCCGAACGTTTAATAAGTTTTAATTTGTTGTTAATACCCTCAACCACACCACTAGTTGTACCGTTATCAAAGTAAGCAATAACAACATCGGACCAGCGAATAATTATTTTCTGGCTAACTGGAAAATAATCTTTAGCAGTTGATAGCCACATCCCTAATTCAAATAATCCCGCTAACCAATCGTTTGTTTCATTAAAAATAATTCGTATTTTCTCTTTTAATTCATGCATTAGTTTAAGAGTAGGAGATACTTCTTTAACTTCTACAAGTTTAATTTTTTGTTCTTCATTCAAATTTGATTCATTTTTCAGTAAAGCGTATTTACTTTTTTTCAATCCATTTAAAACTTTTTCGTATTCCTTTTTACCTAATTGTGATTTTGTTTTCTTAATGGAATCTTCTATGTTTCGTTTTTCTCGTTTTCTCGTCTTATCTAATTCCTTATTTATTTGTGTCATAATGTGAAATCTATCCGCGACAACTTGAGCATTCGGGATTAATTCCTTAACCAAGTTTTTGTAACCTATCCATAAGTCTGTACTCACTTCTTCTATTTGTTCTAAAACCTCTTTACCCCACGAATAAAGTAATTCCTTAATTATTTCTTGTGTTCTCCCTGGTAATATTGCTAGCAATTTAGAATTGTCTAAATCTACTAAAACTGCACTTCGGATTACCTTTTCCTTTGACTAACGCTATCTCATCAATACCAAGTCTTTTTAGACATGACGGTTTGGCTATAAATGAGTTTTTAGATGCAACATGACCGCATTCTTTCTATTTCCTCTGCTGTTACACTTCCTTTTTTAGCTACACTATGAATATCTGAATCTAGCACTTCTTTTATTGTCTGATTTGCAAGTCTTTTAGTATATTTCCTTCTGCTGTCTACGAAATTTAACTCCTCACTGAAAGGTTTTTTACATTTATCACATTTAAATTGTCGTTTATTTATTTCTAAAAATAGCTGTTGTTCTCAAGACAGGCAAATCTTTTATTGTATATCTATGATTTTGATATAACCTATGACTTTTTGTTCCACAGCGAGGACAAATACAATAGTTTTTTACTGATTCAGTTTTTAAAATTACTCCAATTCCTTGATATTGACTGTACGAAATAACTTTTAATCCTTCTAAATTTAGCAATTGTGTAAATATTTTAATATCTTTTTTCGAGGTCATTGTAGTAAATACATCCGCTGTGCGGACTGGCTGGTTTTAACTAGCTTTTTTTATAAACTGATAGTGTTTTCCCAGTTTTCTGAACTTTTATCAATTATTTGATAATTTTTTTTTACATTTAAGAATTGAACTATGATTCGATTAGCGCAGCGGCGTAGAGGCAGGCTTTAGTACAATACGGTTTTGAAAAGTTAATTTACTAGCCTGTCTCTACGCAATCGAATCAAGCGCAGCGGTAGTTCAATTCCCGGCACCAACGAGTCAATGTGCGCTATTTCTTCTTGATTTGATGGCTTTTTATTGTATTTTTAGCATACTAAGTACTGAAGAACCAATTTTTTTTTGTAAATAAAGTAACTTTCATACCTATAATTTTAAAAACTACTATTTACTCCCCAATCATGAAAACAGGTATTTGGATATTAGGCGACCAACTGCATTTAAAACAAGCAGCATTACAAACTTGTAATAACCCTTCAGATGTAGAAATAATCCTCATCGAATCCTATTCCCACATCAAACAACTGAGATATCACAAACAAAAGCTGGTATTTATTTGGTCTTCAATGCGTCATTTTGCAGAAGAATTGCGTCAACAAGGTTATTCGGTAACTTACGAAATTACTGAAGATTTTCAACATCCCCTTGAATCATGGGTAAAGGAAAATCAAATTGAACAATTACAAATAATGTCCCCCAACGACAAACCTTTTCTCAATACAATCGAAAATTTAAAATTACCATGCGATATCAACTTACTTCCCAACAATCAATTTTTATGGAGTTCTGAAGAATTTAGTCAATGGGCTGAAAATCGCAAGCGGTTGTTGATGGAAGATTTTTATAGAGAAGGAAGAAAACGCCTTGATATTTTAATGGAAAGTAATAAACCCATTGGTGGTAAATGGAATTTTGATAAAGAAAATCGCAAACCACCCAAAGGTACATTAAATACTCCCGAACCTCTATGGTTTGAACCCGATAATATTACCCAAGAAGTTATTCAACAAGTTAATTCCCTTGATATTCCCACCTATGGAGAAATCAAAGAATTTCGCTGGGGAGTCAATCGAACGAACGCATTAGAAGTACTAAAATATTTTATCGATATTCGCTTACCCGACTTTGGCTCATATCAAGATGCGATGGTCACCGGAGAAGAAACAATGTGGCACGCTATGCTTTCCCCCTATATTAATATTGGTTTACTTCAACCTTTGGAAATAATTCAAGCAGCCGAAGCAGCATACCATGAAAATCAACTTGCATTAAATAGCGTTGAAGGTTTCATCCGTCAGGTGTTGGGATGGAGAGAATATATGCACGGAATTTACCATCATGTCGATGCAGATTATCCCCAACAGAATTGGTTTGAACACAATAAACCACTACCCGAATTCTTCTGGACTGGTGAAACCAAAATGAACTGTCTGCATCAAATATTAACGACTGTGATGGATACAGGTTACGCTCACCACATTCAAAGATTGATGGTATTGAATAACTTTGGGTTAATTGCAGGAATATCACCGCAAGAATTAGAAAACTGGTTTCATTCAGCATTTATTGACGCTTATGACTGGGTGATGCAAACCAACGTTATCGGTATGGGACAATATGCTGATGGTGGTTTACTCGCATCGAAACCTTATGCAGCATCCGCGAATTATATTAATAAGATGAGCGATTATTGTAAAAATTGTTTTTACAAGAATTCAAAACGTATCGGAGAAGAAGCTTGTCCCTTCAACTTCTTGTATTGGGATTTTCTCAATCGACATCGAGATAAATTGAAATTCCAAGGAAGAATGAATTTTATATTGAGAAATCTTGATAAAATGTCTCCCGAAGAATTAGAAACCATTCATCAACAAGCAGAAGAAATCATTGAATGATTTACAACATCAATATTTGGCTGCTGATAATTATTTACATAGCATATTCGATTATTAGTACCTTGCTCTTCTTCTTTACATCTAGTGGTTGGACTGCTTTCATCTTATATTTTATTGGAGCGTCGCTCGTATATGGATTCGGTCTTCTACTGTTATTGATAAATGGAATTTACCGAAGTTTTAAAAGCAATATAAATGGTTCTTCAGTACTTAGTATGCTAAAAATACAATAAAAAGCCATCAAATCAAGAAGAAATAGCGCACATTGACTCGTTGGTGCCGGGAATTGAACTATGATTCGATTGCGTAGAGACAGGCTAGTAAATTAACTTTTCAAAACCGTATTGTACTAAAGCCTGCCTCTACGCCGCTGCGCTAATCGAATCATAGTTCAATTCTTAAATGTAAAAAAAATTATCAAATAATTGATAAAAGTTCAGAAAACTGGGAAAACACTATCAGTTTATAAAAAAAGCTAGTTAAAACCAGCCAGTCCGCACAGCGGATGTATTTACTACAATGACCTCGAAAAAAGATATTAAAATATTTACACAATTGCTAAATTTAGAAGGATTAAAAGTTATTTCGTACAGTCAATATCAAGGAATTGGAGTAATTTTAAAAACTGAATCAGTAAAAAACTATTGTATTTGTCCTCGCTGTGGAACAAAAAGTCATAGGTTACATCAAAATCATAGATATACAATCAAAGATTTGCCTGTCTTGAGAACAACAGCTATTTTTAGAAATAAATAAACGACAATTTAAATGTGATAAATGTAAAAAACCTTTCAGTGAGGAGTTAAATTTCGTAGACAGCAGAAGGAAATATACTAAAAGACTTGCAAATCAGACAATAAAAGAAGTGCTAGATTCAGATATTCATAGTGTAGCTAAAAAAGGAAGTGTAACAGCAGAGGAAATAGAAAGAATGCGGTCATGTTGCATCTAAAAACTCATTTATAGCCAAACCGTCATGTCTAAAAAGACTTGGTATTGATGAGATAGCGTTAGTCAAAGGAAAAGGTAATCCGAAGTGCAGTTTTAGTAGATTTAGACAATTCTAAATTGCTAGCAATATTACCAGGGAGAACACAAGAAATAATTAAGGAATTACTTTATTCGTGGGGTAAAGAGGTTTTAGAACAAATAGAAGAAGTGAGTACAGACTTATGGATAGGTTACAAAAACTTGGTTAAGGAATTAATCCCGAATGCTCAAGTTGTCGCGGATAGATTTCACATTATGACACAAATAAATAAGGAATTAGATAAGACGAGAAAACGAGAAAAACGAAACATAGAAGATTCCATTAAGAAAACAAAATCACAATTAGGTAAAAAGGAATACGAAAAAGTTTTAAATGGATTGAAAAAAAGTAAATACGCTTTACTGAAAAATGAATCAAATTTGAATGAAGAACAAAAAATTAAACTTGTAGAAGTTAAAGAAGTATCTCCTACTCTTAAACTAATGCATGAATTAAAAGAGAAAATACGAATTATTTTTAATGAAACAAACGATTGGTTAGCGGGATTATTTGAATTAGGGATGTGGCTATCAACTGCTAAAGATTATTTTCCAGTTAGCCAGAAAACAATTATTCGCTGGCCCGATGTTGTTATTGCTTACTTTGATAACGGTACAACTAGTGGTGTGGTTGAGGGTATTAACAACAAATTAAAACTTATTAAACGTTCGGGATACGGATTCAGAAACTTTGAGAACTTTAGAATTAGATGTTTGCTTAATTGGAATTTTAACTATTAGTTAAGCATACTAAGTACTGAAGAACCATATAAATTCTGCGGACATCAGAATTAATTTAGTTAAAGCTATTTTATTCAGTCAATTTTTAGCATTATTCCTCAATCAAGGAGATTAGGTCGATTCTCTCAAAGGTCAACATCTTTCTATTGGTCAACTTTGGGGAGATAGCTATTTTTATAATCCATATTTAGCAGCTTTAGGTATATGCGCTCTTTGTGTCTATCTAATTCTACTAGCTATCTTTTGGCTACAAATCATAATTTCAAAATCAGGTGGTAAATAAACATGAAAAATATAGTCAAATAAAAACACGACATTTACTATTTGATATTTAATTCCTGATTAAGCAGCAGGAAACTGAATAATTTTGCAATAATTGATTTAGAGGTCATCATATATAAATTCTCGAAACACAACCGAACCACAGCTAGGAAAACAATAATTTAATGACACCATCAGAAAATATTCCCAAGCCAAGACCCAAACCACCAATACCCAAGAAATTTCAGCCAATCACAGTAGTAGACTGTAACACCGATAGCCCGCGTGTCTTCACACAGTGCTACAAATGCGACCAACCTCTATTAATTCAAACCCATCACGATGGCAGCGAACCAATAGACCATAGGGTAGAATGTCCGACCTGCGGTGGAATAGCGTTTTTCGCTCACGCACCCAAAGTAGCTACCGTAATGGCATTAGGAGAAGCACCCACACCCAATACTTAATTTTCTACAATTATTCCAAACCTTGGAATCTCCCCCCTTCTGCTTTTCTACGCTGTACGCACAAGTAATCGACCCGTGGGTTTCAAGGTTTCAACCCCGTGAAATCGTCCTTGCGAGCGAAGCGAAGCAAACGCAAGGAACTATGATTGTCGCAATGACTAGCTTTAAGATATTTTCATTTTCATCTGAAGGCTTTCAGGTAGGGTTTTAAGACTTCTGCGTACACCGCAGCTTCTGCTTTTGGGGGTACAGTAAGTATTCCATAATACAATTATTATTTTAAATTTTGAAAATAAAAAAATCAGTAGCGTCTTCTAATTGCAGGGCTACTGATTTACAATATAGTGTGTGTGAAGTGTGGAAATTTCGGTGGATAATGGTTATCTAAATCACCTATACTACTAGCATAACCGAAAAAGTCTTGGATGCGAAGTGCTGTTTAAATAAAATCGCAAATGCTCCATAGGTTTTATAAACTCTTATCTGAATATCGCTCATAGTTTGGAGAGATAAATGATAATTAGATGAGAAATTTATGAGAAACAGAATTTAGCGATCGCTAATTCTCACAGATACCAACTCACTCGCTAATTCAATCGCAGCTTTCATACTAGTAGGATCGGCAATTCCCTTACCCGCGATATCAAAAGCAGTTCCGTGGTCTGGAGATGTCCGAATAAAAGGTAAACCAATCGTAGTATTAACCGCTCTATCAAAAGCCATCAACTTTACAGGAATCAAACCTTGGTCGTGATAAAGCGCTAAATAACCATCCGCAGCTTGAATTTGAGATTTAATATTAGAATTACCATACCAAGCTTGTCCCGGTTGCACCCACATCGTATCCGGAGGAATCAAACCCGACAAAGTTAAATTTGGACGCTTTTTCTGCTCCCCTTCCAACCAATCAAACAACCAATCCGCTTCCTCAGTTCCCAACTGTCCCCTTTCTCCACTATGGGGATTCAATCCTGCAATTACTATCTTTCCATTCTTAATTCCAAAATCTTTTTCCAAGCATTCCACCAGCAAATCCAACTTTCGACTCATTAATTCCGGTGTCAGCGCTTCCGAAACTTGACACAACGGTATATGTGTAGTTGCGAGTAGAGTTCGCAGAGTCCAATTAGTGTGAGGAGAACGAGCTACAAACAGCATACCGAATTTTTCCACACCAGCTTTTTCCGCTAAAAGTTCCGTTTGTCCCGGATAAATATGACCCGCAGCTTTCCAAGCAGACTTAGCAATTGGTCCAGTAACAATACCATCAAAATCACCCGCAAGCGTAGCAGCAATAGCCGCTTCCATAAAAGCAAAGCTAGCCGCACCACTAGCCGCACTTTCAACCCCCAGAGTAACTTTATCCTTGATATTGTCATCCAAGCTCACATCTAAAAAATCGATATTCTCATTTTTTTGTAAATATGTATAATTTTTTATGAGTAAACTGCGGTTTCCAACTACAGTTAAATCGCAATCATTGTAAATATCAGAATCAGCCAAAGCCTTTAAAACAACCTCAGTTCCAATTCCCGCAGGGTCACCCAACGTCACAGCCAAACGCGGACGATTATTTAAATGAGAAACAACCTTATCTTGCTTTAATTGATACATTATTTTGTTAGTAGCTAGTAGTTAGTAATTAGTTATTGGTTTTTAGAAGTATTTCTTTCCAATCCCCAATCCCCTCTCTTGAAAAGTTGCTCGTGGGGGAAACCCCCTGCTCGGCGTAATGGCTCCCCAAGACCACACTTTCCGCAATCCCCAATCCCCAACCACTCTGGTACACTTAACTTAATAATCAACTCACAAGGAGAACTTCAGATGGGCGGCGAAATGTTCAATGCAGCAATATTATCCTTCGGCTTAATCTTTATCGGTTGGGCTATAGGAACTTTGTTACTTAAAATTCAAGGTGCAGAACCAGAATAAAACTATTTTATAATCTGCGGAAAAACGCTTCAATAGTTGGTTAGAGACTATCAAGAGAGTCTCTACCATCATTTTTTGTTACGTAATAGATTAAGATACATTTTTGCTTAAAAAAACAATTCTGATAAAATTGTTTTAATAAAAGTTAACATTTTTTAACCAAACCTGATGAAAATATTGATAGTAGGTGCTACTGGTACCTTGGGAAGACAGGTTGCTCGTCATGCGATTGATGAAGGATACGAGGTACGCTGTTTAGTCCGAAGTTCTAAGAGAGCAGCATTTTTGAAAGAGTGGGGTGCAGAATTGGTGCGGGGAGATTTATGTTTTCCAGAAACCCTCGAAGCCGCAATTGATGGAGTAGATGGAATAATAGATGCATCAACATCTCGTCCCACAGATTCCCTGAGTATTAAGCAAGTCGATTGGGATGGGAAAGTTGCATTAATTCAAGCAGCAGCAGCAGCAAATATTCAACGTTTTATCTTTTTCTCAATATTAAATAATCAAGATTATCCAGAAGTACCCTTGATGGAAATCAAGCGGTGTAACGAACTGTTTTTAGCCGAATCCGGTTTGAACTACACCATTTTGCAGCTAGCTGGTTTCATGCAAGGATTGATTGGACAATATGGAATTCCGATATTAGAAGCACAGCCAGTATGGGTAACAGGAGAATCTTCTCCCATAGCTTATATGGATACTCAAGATATAGCGAAATTTGCTATCAAAGCATTGAAACGAGAAGAAACTCAAAACCAAACATTCCCAGTAGTAGGAACCCGTGCTTGGAGTGCCCAGGAGATTATCAACTTATGCGAAAGATTATCTGGTAAAAATGCCCGAATTGCTCGGATGCCATTAAACTTACTTCGTACCATTCGTAATATCTTGCGTTTCTTCCAGTGGGGATGGAACGTATCCGATAGACTCTCCTTTACAGAAGTTTTGGCAAGTGGTAAAGCATTAGATGCTTCCATGGAAGAAACATATAAAGCCTTTGACATGGATAAAAGTGAAGTAGCTACATTAGAATCCTATTTGCAAGAATATTTCAACAGAATTACCAAAAAACTTAGAGAACTCGATTACCAGCAAAACAAAGGTAAAAAAAAGAAAGAAAAAAGAACACCTTTCAAACAATCTTCTTAAGAATGAAGAGTGAGTAGCGAGTAGCAAGTAGCGAATAGGGGATAAAGAAGCTTTTATTTTTATTGTCATCGGATTTTGGGTAAACTTCTTACTCGTAACTCACTACTCGCTACTCGCTACTTTAAGAATGTCTCCCAATCCCCACTTCCTCTCAATAAAAACTATGTACTAGGTACACATAATGTGTAACTATGAATTACATAAAAAACGTTACCTTAAATTTGGATATTTGAGCGTGCCGAAAGTAGGCATTATATACAATGACGAAAAGCCGATAGCGAACAGTATTGCTATCGAATTAAAGCAGAAATTTACCGAACAAAGCTGGGATGTATGTGTCGCTAGCGGTATCGGTGGAATTTTGGGCTATTCGACTCCACGAAGTCCTGTCTGTCATACTCCCATAGAAGGACTAACTCCCCCCGGTTTCGATTCATCAATGGAATTTGTAATAGTGCTGGGAGGAGATGGTACTGTATTGTCCGCATCTCGCCAAGTGGCACCCTGTGGAATTCCGATGCTGACCGTAAACACCGGTCACATGGGTTTTTTGACAGAAGCTTATATTAATCAATTACCCAAAGCCATAGAGCAAGTAATGGAGGGTAATTATGATATCGAAGAACGAGGAATGCTTGCGGTTAAAGTTTTTCGTAAAGATGCAGTATTTTGGGAAGCTTTATGTCTAAATGAAATGGTGCTGCATCGGGAACCCTTGACCTCCATGTGTCATTTTGAAATAGCAATTGGTGGTCATGCTGCGGTAGACATAGCAGCAGATGGGATAATTGTTTCTACACCCACGGGTTCCACAGCTTATTCTTTGAGTGCTGGAGGTCCAGTAGTAGCCCCCGGAGTTGCAGTATTAGCGCTAGTTCCTATTTGTCCTCATTCCCTAGCATCGAGAGCTTTAGTATTTCCAGATAGGGAACCAGTTAACATTCATCCGGTGAATGCAACTCAATTAGTGATGACAGTTGACGGTAATGCTGGCTGTTACATTTTGCCAGAAGACCGCGTTTATATAGAAAAATCAAACTACAGCGCTCGTTTTATTCGTCTGCAATCACCAGAGTTTTTTAGAATTTTACGAGAAAAATTAGGTTGGGGTTTACCTCATATTGCTAAACCTAGTTCTGTAGAAATTCCTTGAATTGAATAAAAATATGTTCGTTCGTAGTTGCGCTGTCTTCGCCAAACATTTTTGGCGAAGACAGCGCAACTACAAACCTATATTCTTATTCTCTGGTTGGTAAAAAAGGTAATTATTAGCTTTAACACATAAGGGTTTTAAGGCTTTTTCTCCGTTTCAAGTGCTTTCAATCAACTTGTGAGGAAATACAATCTTGTTTTTGCCTCTGCTCCCTGCTCCCTGCCCTTGTCAAAAAAAACTTTTCAGCAAACCCTAAGTTGTTTGGCGCTAAAGCGCAACTACGAACGAACGCTATACCCAATCTCCTTACCATAAATAAAATAGCTAATTGTTAAAATAAGATAAAGAAAATAGATAATTTTGATAACATCGATTAAAACTTGGACGGGCTGAAACATTGTTTCAGTAATGCCAAGCGTAAACTAATACACTTTGATTTTATTTTAAGCAACTATTACAGAAATTTCACGTCTAATTGTTCCGAAATACTTTACAATAATTTATTTGTAAAATATTGTAGTAAATCCCGCTAACAATCATTTGGGAAAAATAGTTAATTAAGGTGTTTAGAGCAATTAAGTATAATGTCTTAGATTTTGCAGAAAGTTGGGTTTGAGATTAAAAACAAGCCCGTGAGTTATAGGATAGGGGACAATCTAAAATCCCTGTTGGCGAATAGATATTAATTTAACTTTAAAATTACAATCTAAAACTGTCCCGGTATCTTCCTTTAACTAGAGGATAATTCAAAATCATGGATAGTTAGTTTAATGACTTTCTAAGACTTGAGTGTCCTGTAAATCTAAAAATCTAAATAATTATGACTGTTGCTTACAACCCTTGTGTTTTGGTAATAGAAAGCGATGAAAATCTTGCTTCTCAGCTTTCTTCCGATTTAAAAGAAATTGGCTACGAACCAATTTTGGCTTCGGATACGACTTCTGGTTTACAACACAATCGCGATCGCCAACCTGCTTTGATTGTTGTGGATAGGATGCTAGCTGGAGAATCGGGAATTTCGTTATGCAAAAATCTGAGAAGTAACGGTGTGTGTACTCCGGTACTAATGTTAATGGCCAGAGATTCGGTTGATGACCGAGTAGCTTGTTTAGAAGCGGGTGCAGATGATTATTTTCTCAAACCTTACCGTTCGGAAAATTTCATGAATCTGGTTCGCTTATATTTGAAACCGGATGTTGATACTTCAGAACAATTGCGTTTTGGAGATTTAATTTTAGATTTAGCCACTCGTCGGGCTATAAATAACGAGCGAGCCATCGATTTGACAATGAAGGAATTTGAACTGCTAAAGTATCTTATGGAACATCCTCGTGAGGTACTAACTCGGGAACAGATTCTAGAAAATGTCTGGGGTTATGACTTTATGGGTGAGTCTAACGTGATTGAAGTTTATATTCGCTACCTGCGATTAAAAATAGAAGACGAAAGTCAAAAACGGTTAATTCAAACTGTACGGGGTGTTGGTTATGTGTTGAGAGAATCTTAGTAATCCAGAATTATTTAAGAGTTTTCTTACTCAATAAAATTAAAAATTAACTCTTACAGACTTTTCTTTTACTGGAAATACAGTTTTTGCTGTCTACTTAGGGATTTAAATTATAAATAAAATCTGAACTTATATAGGTATTTTTGAAAAAAATACTCAATTAGATTAGATTAATTAATTGAATTTAAAGCATTTCTAGGGGATAGGAATCTCTCCCTACAGTTGATATCCACTTCTATGATTTCTTCTTGATTCAAGATGACGGATATAATTTATTACCCTCACCCATCCGCTTATTGAAATACAAAATCTAAAATTATCAAATCTTGAAGAAATGATTAAAAATTCGATGAAATATTATCAAAGATTACTAGCAATAATACCCTTGCTTTTACTTATAAGTTGTTCGCAACAGACACCAGCAAAAGTTCCTCATACCAACATATCTCAAAGAAGTGCGACAGTGAATAATTTAGGTCAAGAACTACCAATTTCTGCTGTTGCTACAATTCCCGATGGGACTCAAATTCAGCTAGAAGTAACGCTAACACCAAAGCAACAAGCAATGGGATTAATGTATAGACCGGCTTTACCAGATAACCGAGGAATGCTGTTTACATTTCCTTCTCCCCAACCAGTTAGTTTTTGGATGAAAAATGTCCCCGTACCCTTAGATATGGTTTTCATGCGTAAAGGAGTAATTCAATATGTAGAAGCTTCCGCACCTCCTTGTCTCAAAGAACCTTGTCCTACCTATGGTCCGAGAACCCTTATTGACCAAGTAATTGAATTGCGTTCCGGAAGAGCTGCCGAGTTAGGCTTAAAAAAAGGAGACAAAGTAACAATTAGCTCTATTGAATCCCCATAATTACTTAATAATTGAACGTGAGATATTACCCTATATAGCTTGATAGATATATAACAGATAGATAATCGAGAAAAAAGTATCAATAATAGTGGTATAAAAATAGAATGTGATGCTAAGATTTTTCTTGCTGCTAAGTGACTGCTAATCCTCGCAAACCCAAGGTGATTAAGAATTTAATAGATAATGCAAAAATCTTCCTTTTGGTGTACGTGTAAACAGTCGCAAATGGGGGAGTATAGGCTATGGAATCTTTGTTACAAGAAATGAAATTAGCTATCACTACTTAAGTAGAAAATATTAAACTCTTTTAAGTTGCGTGAAGTGTTACTTGAGACTATTAATATAAATCAAGCTAAAATATTTATTTCCCGGACATTCTCCTTTGTCACGCGGGCATTGGACAAACTGTACTTAACTGTTGATTCAGCAACCGTACAGTGACATATGAATTACTGGCTACTAGCTACGGATGAACAATGGATAGATATATGACCATACACTCTACCCAAGGAGGTGAGATAAAAGTGACACAATCGACTTATTCGCGCCTGATTCGTTTTTTACAAGATGATTTATCAATTTCTACAGCTTCTCTAGCAGTAGCTTTGCGACATAGCGAGCAAGACCCAGGTCCATTACCAATGATTCTGTGGCAGTACGGTTTGGTAACCTTAGAACAGTTAGAGCAAATTTACGATTGGTTAGAAACAGCATAGGTAATGAGTTAGCAATAGGGAGAATAAAAAGATGTTGTTGCAAAGACTCCACTTTTTGCGAAGACTTCCAACGAATGTAGCTATATATGAATCAAAAGAGCGAGTTGAATGTTCAACTCGCTCTTTTGGATTTTAGATTTTAGATTTTGGATTTTAGAGTGAGGAGCTATTTTTCCTTTATGTTCCCAACTCATTACTCATTACTCATTACTCACTACTCCCCATTCCCTATTCCCTATTCCCTACTCCCCACTCCCTAGATAAAATAATTATTTTTTCGTGACAATTAAATTTAATGGTATATTAAGTGTCTATTTTATTGTTTTAATTATCTATACAATAAAAAAGTGGATTAGCAGTCCCGAGCAAAAAACTGTCGTAGGGCAAATAGGAAATGTAGTTTAATAGCTGAGGCTATATATATAGCGCTCCTCACACTTGGCTATCGAAATACATTTTCTAGGCTCTCGTGGTAAATTACCCCGTGCAAAAACTTAGTAAGGTAATTCTTTTATTAGTATTGCCCTACTAGCAGTTATAGTAACTGCACCTTACTCAGAAGCTGCTATTTGTCCGGAGTTAACGTGGTTGATAGACCAACGGTGCGAGACTTCCATAGAAGAAACCTGACAAACTTGTTCCAACTGCTTTTGTTGGACGGCTGCTTTACGGAGAGTAATAATCAATTGATTTACCTGGTTCCGTAAATTAGGGTCTTGGTTAACTGCATTCATTGTTTGCCTTTCGAGCAATTGCAGCAGTAGTTCATAGTGAACTGGTGAAGGAAGAGGAATTTGCTCCATAAAGTTAAAAAGATGGTTGGTAGACTTGAGTTTTCCAAGGAAGCTCAAGATGTTTGTGATACATGAATTGTTACACAGCCAACAAGTGGATTGTTTGAAGTCCCAAAAAAGTTGGTTCGGGGGTTATGAAAAATTTGCGAACAAATTAGTAATTGATAAAGCTGGGTCTGGCTGTTTTACCAAAGATTCACCAATCAATACAGCAGTTGCACCACAAGAGGAGACTAAGCTTAAATCCGATGGGGTGTGTAATCCCGATTCGCTGACAACAAGGATGTTACGTTCTTGCAATTGTTTAGTCCTTGCCTGTAATAACTTACAAGTAGTTTGTAAGTCAACAGAAAAGTCTTCCAAATTACGATTATTTATACCAACTAGGGAAACACCATCTAAAGCTAAAACCCGGTCAAGTTCTTCTATTGTATGAACTTCAATCAAAGGTGTCAGTTTTAAAGCATTAGCGATTTTGACAAAATATTGTAAATCTCGGTCGCTCAGAACTGCTGCAATCAGCAATACTGCATCAGCACCCCGAATTCTTGCATAATACATTTGGTAAGGATAAATAATAAATTCCTTACACAGCAAAGGTAAATCTACTTTCTCTCGGACTTTAGATAAATTTTCAAAGCTACCTTGAAAAAACTTTTTATCTGTCAGAACAGAAAGACAGCTAGCACCACCTTTTTGATACTCCAGAGCAATTTGTACCGGGTCGAAATCTTCTCGAATAATACCCTTACTAGGAGAAGCCTTTTTTACTTCTGCAATTAAAGCCGGTTTCGTTTTACCTTCACGTAAAGCAGCCAAAAAATCTTTACTGGGTGGGACATTTTTCACCTGACGCTGCAAATCTTGTAAAGATTGCTTATCGCGCATTTGGTCAACTTCAGCTTCTTTATACCAAATAATTTCTTCTAAAATATTACTCGGTTGAGCATCAGCATCAGCAATTTGATACCGCAATGACATTACAGCAATATCGGGATTGGGAGGACGACGACGGATTTGCATTTTTGGTAATTGGTAATTGGATTCTTAAAGTAGCAAGTAACGAGTAACAAGTAATAAGTAGATAAAAGCTAGGATTTAGAAGCACTAATTACTTGCTACTTACTACTTACTACTTGCTACTTAACTGACCGCTGCTCTTTTATATGCTTCGTCCAATACTTCGGAAAGTGTGGGGTGAGCGTGGACTAGGTGAGCAAGGGAATTTACGCTTTGACGATTGGCGATCGCCGCGCTAGCTTCGTGGATAATGTCGGCTGCATGAAGTCCGAAGATGTGGACTCCGAGAACCTCTCCGGTATCTTTGCGATAAACAACTTTGGCGATTCCGTCGGCTTCTCCTTCTGCTAAAGCTTTAGAATTACCTTTGAAATAACTTTTGCTGACACCAACTTCAAAACCTTCAGCCTTAGCTTTTTCTTTCGCTTGTTCTTGGGTCATCCCTACATAGCTAATTTCTGGATGAGTAAATGCTGCTGCTGGAATGCTGGAATAATCAATTTCCTTGGTTCGACCGCAAATGTTTTCGACAGCGGTAATACCTTGAGCGGAAGCAGCATGAGCGAGCATCATTTTACCCGTAGCGTCACCAATAGCCCATAAATGAGGTACTGGTTCCCCTTGAGAGAGAACGGCCATCGAATCATTTACTGGAATAAACTTGCGTCTATCTAATTCAACACTTACCGAATCCAAACCAATATCTTGCGTAGCTGGAATTCTTCCGGTAGCGACCAAACAAGCATCAACTTCTAATACATCAATATCTTCTTTAGTTTTAAAATCAGCTAATTCAATAATTACTGGGGAGCCAGGGATAATTTTTTTAGCGTATATTCCTACGGAAGTTTCAATATCGCGAGGATCTATCAATGTTCTTTTAGCTAACTTAGCAATATCGCGGTCAAATCCCGGCATTAAATCGGGTAAAGCTTCAATCATCGTGATTTCACAACCCAAAGCCGAATAAACATCAGAAAATTCCAAACCGATGTAGCCGCTACCGACAATTGCTACCCACTGCGGTAACCATTCCAACTTTACTGCTTGGTCGCTAGTAAAAACCGTTTTACCATCAACTTCAATCCCCGGTGGAACAAAAGGAATTGAACCGGTCGAAAGAATAATATCTTTAGCAGTAATAGTTTTTTCACCTTTAGAAGTCTCAACAGTTACCTTTTGTTTACCCGCGAGTTTACCCCGACCTTGAATAATATCAACATTGAGACGTTTAAGAGAATTAGTTAAATCACCTTGAATTTTTGCGACCAAATTGTTTGCATGGTTAGCGATATCTTCCCTATCAAATCGAACATTATCGAGTTGAATTCCCATCGACTTGAGATGGTAAGCATCGCGTAACTCCCGTACTCTTCCAGAAGCAGCAAGTAAAGCCTTCGAGGGAATGCAGCCGCGATTAACGCAGGTTCCACCCATATCACCAGCTTCAATAATTGCAGTTTTTAATCCGCAACTGACAGCGTGTAAGGCAGCACCATGTCCACCTACTCCAGCGCCAACAATCACCAAATCGTAATCAAATGACTGACTCACCGTCTTATAACTCCGCGTGCTTTACCGTATTAATTCTTAACTGAGTGCAGCGATACTGCAAGTGTTTTTTATTTTAGAGTTTTGCCAAACTTTATATTATAGTTTTTGCTACCAATATGATTAACCACAGCTTTGCGATTGTTTACAAGAACTATGAGTTAAGGTGAATGTGTTTTGGGATACAAGATTTGGAACTAATGCTCTATCGCAATAGTTTTAGTTTATGGTGCGATGATTTAAGAGATTATTGATTTAGTTAATATTGTTAGAAAGAAGTTTTATATAAGAAGTCGTTTTAAAGGGATTAGTGATTATGACTGAATTAGTACAATATTTTATTAACAAAGACGGAGAAAGAATTGATTAGATTCTGAGATTTTAGCCAATTTAAGTTTATACGAGTTACAAGCTTTGGCAGATATTAATTTATCCATAAAAACTCAAACTCAATTGAATGATTTCAGGACTTACGCAAAACTAACGTAGCTGCGTCATTACGAGCGACAGCGACGTATTCACCGAAGGTGTGGATCATCGCAACAATCCTGCGATTGCTTCCCTGCACTATCTCCCTCCGGGAGACACTACGCTAACGTTTTGGTCGCAATGACAAATCTTCGTTGCGTAAGTCCTAGATTTATTAAAAGTTGGGTTTTTTGTTATAAAAAGCAATAATTAGCGTAGGAATAACACAGGATGAATCTAAAATTATAAATAATGACTTCTAACAGAATAAACATATTTGAAGCAATACAAACTGGTGAATCGTCTCAAATCATAGAATTGATTAATCAAGGAATTAACCTAAACCAAGAAATAGAGGACGAAGAAACTCCTTTATCCAAAGCAATTAAATTAGGTAACATTAATATTATTATTCTGCTTATTGAAAGTGGTGCTGATTGCGAGCAGTTATGTTTAAACAGCGCATTTACACCTCTTTCTCTAGCTTGTGAATTAGGAAATAAAGAAATTGTCCAACTGCTTGTAGATAGAAAGCGTGAGTAAGTAATATTCCCAATCCCCAATAACCTATTGTCCTAAAATAATTTTCTTTAATTCCTCAGTCTTTTCCTGACTGAGACGATAAACTTCTGGTTGTGGTTTACCAACAATATGTCCTTGAACATAAGTTACACCTAACTTTTTTAGTTTATGTAAATCAATTGGAGTTGTTTCATCTACACCTTCAACAATCACATTAGGTGGATATAAATTATTGTCTTTGACTATTTGATGGACAAAATCAATAATTAACTCATTGGATTGATGGTACAAAATTTCGCGGTCAATTTTAACGTGACATGGATTTAAACCAGCTAGACGAGAAACAGAAGAATAACCAACTCCAAAATCATCGATAGCAAAACGAATATTAAATTGATGTACGTATTCTAAAAGTTTAGTTTTGAAAAAAGTTAAAGGATTCTCTAATTCAATCCCATTATCAGACTGTGGTAATTCAGATTTTTCAGAAATTTCTAAGATCAAGTTTCTTGGTGAAATAATATCTTCCTCTAAAACTTCTCTAACGGTTTCAAAATATGCCGTTTTAATTAATGATTCTGGATATACATTAACTGATAGCGGAACAACATCGCTGAGTCTTCTTTGTTTTGATTTTCTCGCTTCTTTATAGCTTTTTGCTGCAACTCTCAGAAAATACTGGTCTAACTCAACTTTAAATCGAGAACCCCATAATTCAGCAGCTTGGAACAAATCAACCGGAGCAGTTAAGGTTTTAGTATCTCTTGCTAAAGCTTCCCAACCGCTGATAAAAAATTCATTAGCATCTATACAAATTACAGGTTCAAAATAAACAACCATTGTTTGTAAGCGCTCGCAGAATAATTGAAAACGTCTTTCGTATAAATATTCAGATACGAATCCAAAATCTTTTTTTAAATCGTCTATTATGGCAGCTTCTACCAGTGCAGGTTGTAATAATTTATGACTATTATGATAAAAACTAGATAAAATTCTTCCGTATGTATTTTTTAATAAAAATGAATTATGTGGTAGACCGCAAACTACCATAATTTGAGCTTTTGGAGGCATTTTTAACGGTATCATTACAAATGCATGAGTAGAAACTTTTCCATATTCATGGATTTTATAAGTGCCATGATGAGAAGGATTAAATACTGACTCAAGAGAAATCAGCGGGAATATTTTTGTATTTAATGTATTACGATAAGCATGTTTATCTATATTTGATGATAGATTGCTTTGGGATTTAACAAAACAGTTGTCCAGATTATCGTTAGTAAGTATAAAGGTAAAGTCGGCTTCTGAAGATTCTCTAATAATATCTAAAATTTGAGTTTCCAATTCAAAGCTATCATGTAAATTCACATAGGATAGCTGAGAAATTAAACTTTCAACAAAAGACTCGAATGGCTCTAAGAAACTATGAAGATAATCAACTTGTGTTTGAGAAATTTCAGACTTTTCTCCTACCTCTCCTAACTTTAAAAGACCAAAATTTATTTTATTTGTTACTGGTGGAAAACTGCGAGATTTGAGAAAACGTGCTTTTGATAAATGAATTCTGTAACCTTCCTTAAAAGCATATATTTCAGGTTTGGTTTTAGGTGCGACTTCTTGCATTCTGCGACGAGTATATTCATGTAACTCATTAATAGAAATTAAGCCATCACCATCCATATCTGCTTTACCATTTTCAATTCCTTCCACAAGAAAGCGTGTATAAATTGAGTGATTGGATGCTTGTTCTTCAAAAGAGTATTGAGTAGAAGTAGAAGAAGTTAAAACGGCTCTTCCTTCACCTCCCAATTGATTTTTAATATCTACACGACCATCATTTTTTACTCTCATCCCCCGAGCGAAAGCACCGCTAAAACAACAATCAAGAATTATTACCTGTCTGCGAGAAGGGCTTTTCTCCATGATTTGATGGATAAAACTTGCAGCTACCGTACTTGAGGTGATTAATTGTCCGCTAGGATGTTTGCAGGTTTGACTGCTTGCTAAATAAAGATTGCCATTATCATCTTTAATTCCATGTCCCGAAAAATATAGCAATACCAAATCGTACTTTTGACAATTAGAGAAAATTTTCTCAATTTCCATACCCATATTTGGTATCTGGGGATTTTTTAATACCTTAATATTATTTGTAGAAAAATCACCCATATCTGGATGTTGTAGAACACGTTGCATTGCATCAACATCTTTAAGGCTACCTGGTAGGGGATTTAACTCGTAATCATATTCGCTTACTCCAATCAGCAATGCCAGCTTTTTCATTGGTATACCTATATCTGTAATCAATACTTGATTGGAGGTTCAGACAACATCGTTACCATAACAAGCAGCTTAATGTTGCCATAACCACTACATAATTATCTTTTTGTGTATCTATCTTCAGTGATACAAATCACGATTATTCATTATGGAGATTATAAAATTTCTTAATACAAGTTTTATTAAGGTTTTGTTTCCTATTGGCAATCAATCGGGAAGAGCTACTATAAATCAACTTGCTGATAGGGTATTCAACATTAAATCTCACGCATCTTAGATACATGAGATAAAAATAAGCCAAAAACTATTTGACTTGAAGTATTTAATATACATCTATTTTGAAAACGGAGAGGGAGGGATTCGAACCCTCGTTACCCTTTCGGGTAAACAGCATTTCCAGTGCTGCGCCTTCAACCACTCGGCCACCTCTCCAGGTACCACAAGGAAACATCATACATTGAAATCAAATAAACTGCAATCCTTGAGAGAATAATTCTATAATTAGCGAATCTAAAACCCGAAATCATCATGTCCTCTACATACAAAGTCACAGTTCGAGATAGACGATTGGGAACCACCCACACCTTAGAAGTTCCTAGCGACCGCTACATTCTCCACAGTTTTGAAAAACAAGGTAAAGAATTACCATTTTCCTGTCGTAACGGTGCTTGTACCACTTGTGCTGTCAGAGTTATCAAAGGAGATATAGCTCAACCCGAAGCAGTAGGACTATCCCCCCACCTACAAAGAAAAGGTTATGCATTATTATGTGTCAGTTATGCTTGTTCCGACCTAGAAGTAGAAACCCAAGACGAAGACGAAGTTTACGAACTTCAATTCGGACGTTATTTTGCTAGAGGTCGAGTTCGTGCTGGATTACCGCTTGAAGAAGATTGACAGTTATAAGGTAGAAGTTAGGAGTTAATTTATAATTATTACCTTTAACCTTTAACCTTTGACCTCGGAAGATTGTTTTGATGAAGAGAGTAGTTGTTTTCCTTTGTTGTTTGTTTTTGCTGGGGTGTCAAGCACAGAAAGACGAGTTTCAAGCGGGGATGGTGGAAATTAAGGTTGTACGGGTTGTGAGCGGACAAACCTTACAAGTTATGGGTTTTCGCTCACAACCCAATTTGGTTTCCGAGGTGCGTTTGACTGGTATTAGCGCACCTCCGACACGTCAGCGTCCTTGGGGAGAAGCTTCCAGACAACGGTTGATAGAGTTGATTGAAGATAAATCCTCACCGGTCAGATTAGAGTTTGATGTGGAAGCTAAAGATAAATATGGAAGAACTGTAGCTTATGTTTGGAAAGATGACACCTTAATAAACGAGCAATTAGTTAAAGAAGGACATGCATTATTTACAGCTCGTTCACCAAATCACAAATACGATAACCGCTTGGAACGCGCACAGCATTGGTCTAGACTTATGGGGGAAGGAATTTGGAACCCCGAAGACCCCATGCGTCTTTCCCCCTCTGAGTTTCGTCGAGTTTTTCGATAAATGGTAATTGGTATCTTCTAACCTTTAACCTTTAACCTTTGACCTTTAACCTTTGACCTTTAACCTTTAACCTATTTATGAATAACCTACAAATTTTTCTCGATATCGCTACAGAAGCAGCACTGTCTGCTGGTGCTGTTTTACAAGGTTATTTGGGTAAGGTAGAAGATAAAACTTTGGAAAAACGTCCTGGGGATTTGGTCACAGCAGCTGATAAAGCTTCGGAAACTGTGGTTTTGGAAACGTTGCGTCGTCATTTCCCCGAACACGCTATTCTTGCTGAGGAATCCGGTAAGTTAGGTAATCAAAATCAAGAATATCTTTGGGCTATTGACCCTTTGGATGGTACAACTAATTTCGCTCATCAATATCCGCTGTTTTCGGTTTCGATTGGGTTATTAATTAATAACGTTCCCCAGGTTGGTGTTATTTACGACCCTTCTCGTAATGAATTATTTTGTGCTGCTCAAGGTTTGGGAACAACTTGTAATCGTCGTCCGATAAGTGTTTCTCAAACTGCGGAATTAAATAAAAGTTTGTTGGTTACGGGTTTCGCTTATGACCGTCGCGAAACTGACGATAATAACTATACAGAATTTTGTCATCTTACTCATTTAACCCAGGGAGTAAGAAGAGGTGGTTCCGCTGCTCTGGATTTAGCTCATGTAGCTTGTGGTCGTTTGGATGGATATTGGGAAAGAGGACTTTCACCTTGGGATATTACTGCTGGGGTAATTATTTTGCGGGAAGCTGGTGGAAAAGTGACAGCTTATGATGGTAGCGATTTTAAGATGGATTCGGGAAGAATTTTAGCTACTAATGGTTATATTCATGAAAGTTTGAGTCAGGAGTTGGGGAAAGCACATGATGTTTGGAAAGTTGAGAAGAAGGGTTAAAAAACAATAATTTTATTCATCTATCGTTCTTAGTCAAAGTGAATTGCAATGGCATTTAGCAGTTATAAAAGTATTGCTGCGGTTCTGAAAAAATTTCAAATAAAATACGTGCAAAGTAACTTTATGCTGGAAGTTGACTTTCCAGTTAAAGACTCATTTAGAGAAGAATTAGATTTATTATTTACCGATGGAGTTGTTGATAACTCAGAAGATGCTATTTGTGAAAATCTTATTTATCCAATTTTAAAAGAAGTTTGGAAACTTTATCGAGATAAATTAACACTTTGGAGTCATCAATCATTAACTTATGATGAAGACTTATCTGGTGTTCCTGACTATACAGTAGCCCAAAGAAATCCTCTTTCTACAATTATTTTTGATAAACCTTATTTTTTGACCGTTGAAGCTAAACAAGACAAATTTGAAGAAGGTTGGAGTCAGTGTTTAGCAGAAATGATAGCCGTACAGCGAATAAATGATGATTTAGATAATGATGTGTTTGGCATTGTGTCTAATGGTAAAATATGGCAATTTGGTAAGTTGAATTCACAAGTTTTTACGAGAAATAAAAATTTGTATGTAATTCAAGATTTAGATAAATTATTTGCAGCAGTGAATTATGTTTTTCAACAGTGTGAATTAAAGAATGTCTTGCCAGACGCTCAACCGTAGCGCAATTACTTTCTCCCTGTGAGTTTAATCCTTCCAACAAAGCATAGGTAAAGGCTCCGTGTTGTAATGCATCAATTTCCCAAGATTTTTGATTCGCATTACAGGAATAAAAAGTAATTACACCTTGATGTTCCTCCTCTCCAATTCCCAGTCCTCCCCGACTTCCTTCATTCCGACAAGCGTCTAAAAATAACACTACATTATCCGCACCCCATCGCCGCAATCTTTCCGTAATCCAACTAACGGATAAAGCACTGTTTTCTACATCTCCGGGGTCGCTATCAGATAGCATGAGATAATCTCGACCCGCATCACGTTGTCCATGACCGGCAAAGAAGAACCAAAGATTGTCTCCTGCTGATAATAAAGGTTTTTCAAAGTTTACCCGAAAAAATCGCCGTAAGCGACCAAAAGTAGGCTTTGTAGAAATAGGCGGATTGTTGGCGATATCAGGGGAATCTTCAGTAAAAAGAAACACCTGGTCAAATTTTGCTGACTGCTCAAACCAATCTTTCATCGCTTCAGCATCCCGCTGAGCGTAGTTGAGATTTTGCAGGTTGTCGTATTTATTTATGCCAATGGCGATCGCCCAATTTCTACCCATCTGAGATGCTGATTATTTCCGCTTAAATTTAAATGTCATCGCTCCTTTACCTCCAGCTTTACCACCACCAATTCCAAATAAACTGATTTGTCCTTCACCGTTAATTTCTACAGATAACTCCACTTCATCAAGCTGCATTTTGGAATTTGGTGTTTCTGCTTCGTCAAGGGTTTCTCTCATTGCTTGCAGAAACTTCCTCATTTCTCCCTTGAGTTTGCTTACCTCAACCTTGCGTTTGGTGATTATTAATTCACCTTGTCTTTTGGAAACTACTATTTCCTCATCTGCACCACCGAGAACTCCTCCCGTATCAGCACCTCCTCTAGAACCACCAGGTGTTGATTCTTCGGTAATAATCCAAATTGCGTCTGGGGTAGAATTTTCTGATTGCATAAAATAAAATTTGTTACTTAAACTACTTATTTTAAATACGCCTTTTTTTGCCTTAATATTACCATTTAGATAAAAATTCGGTATCTTACTTAGACAATCGTGATAAATCAAAGGTAGCTCCCTCTCCTTGACAAGGAGAGGGTTGGGGTGAGGTTAATTAATGTTTGTAGTGAGGACTTAAATCAACCCCGTCTCAAAAACCTCACCGTAGCATCCTCCCGCTCTACATCTCTTCCGGTATATCGAACTCTATCAATTCGTCTCCCTTTACCTTGATTGTCGTACAAACTAATTACCCCACCGCGATTTGACAACATCACCGGACTTAAAGGTTGTATCCTCAGCGCTTCCCCAGGTTTCAATATCCTTTGTTGCTCTTTCAAAATCGAATTTAACTGCAACGGTTCATGCTTTGTATCCGATAATATCCAGCCTTCTAAATTAACTGGTTCCGAAGAAAGATTTATTACCGAAACCCATTCGGATTCCCTTTCGTCTCCCGACGGATTCACCATCGCAGCAGCAATAAAAATAGCAGCGTTATCTACAGCAACTGAATCTCTTAATTCACCTTTGGAAATCATTTCAACAGGTGCATCAACTTCAATTCGTTCGGGAAATTTTTCGATATGAAGTTCTTCTTGCTTTTCGGGATTTTCGTTGAATAACAAGGGATTTTTCTCGTAAATCTCATCGTCAAATTCCAAACCTGTTAATCTTTCAATTTCGGTAATTGTCACCTGATAGGTTTGGAAATTAAACAATTTCTTACCTTCTTTGTCCTGTAAAGCTTCTTCATCTTGGAACATCAGAAAAGCTCGGACATCAAGCTCGTTAGTCTCTTTACTTACAAAGCAAACAACTTTGAAGAAAGCAGAAGGAATCAAAGCGGGTTCTCTACCTTGGGGGGTAATAGTCCGAGGAAAGTCTCCGTAAACTGGCCCGGTGAAAACGGTGATTTTACCGTTACTATCTAGATTGAGGTCAAATACCCAATTTTCTAAAGCCAACCATTCATCTTGATTAAAATTTTCATGTTGCAGCGCTGCGTTGGAATAATAAAAAGTATCGTCGGAAGCTCGTTTGGCTTCTCTTTCTGTTTTCCCCCAAGCTAAACTACCACGTCTGGCTAAATGTCCTCTATCCCAAGGATTGTTGCGATAATAATCGTTATCAAGTTGAAAATCGACACCGATACGAGTATCAATATCCCAGCCCCGTTTCCTTTTGACATTTTTAATCAGATTCTGGTCAATATTTGCACAAGTAACAATAGTCGAACGTCGAGCGCGATTAGTGATGATGGAATAATTAATATAGTTAGCAAAAATATCGTCTTTTAATAAAGAACTGCGGAGTACATCACCTGCTAACGATGGAGCAAAGCTTGGTACGGGAAGATTAATCCCATTCCCCAAAAAATCGGGATTGTAGCCTGCCATAATATTGTTGGGTAAATTTCACTCACAGTATGAATTAGAATCAGTAGCTTTTCAACTAGTAAGGTTCGTAGTTGCGCTTTAGCGCCAAATATTTGGCTTCATACCTACCTTGTAACTAGCTTGATATTTGAATTGAGATTTGAATTGATACCTACCTTATAACTGACTTGAGATTTGAATTAATACCTGACTTGATACCTACCTTGTAACTGGTTTGAGATTTGAATTGATACCTGGCTCATCCTTAACTTGATATTTGGCGAAGACAGCGCAACTACGAACATTTACGCAGCTAAACCTAGAAAAATTCCTGATTTATAAATATCTAATCAAAAAATCTACAATTTCCTTTCCAGCAGCTTTTTTATGTAAATAAAAAGTTCAATAAATTCAACTAGAACTATATCGAGTAAATAGTATCAATAATATTAAATTAATGAATAAAAATAAGTATTTACTCTGAAAATAGAAAATATTTAATTTGCTCAAAACTGCTATATTTCCTGAAAATTTAGCGGTTAATTCAGCTAGATATATAAAAACACCATTTTGATTGCGATGATTAACTAGTAACTGATACTGGTAATTAATTAAAAATTTACGAACAATCAACTACTGACAAACACCCAAGGTGTAGAAGTAAACTAGTAAGATTAATGTTCGTTTTTGTATAAAATACCTTTATGTCTTTTCAAATAGAACGCGGCTTATTTAAGTATGATTTTATAGATTACCACGCAGTTTTGTGCCTTCGAGTGGATGCAGATGCAAAAGAAGTCCGCAAACGCTACCTGCAAATTGCGCGTCGTTTACATCCCGATAGCTGTGCTGCTGCGAGTGATGAAGAAAAGCAGTTGGCTAGTCAATTGCTGTCAAAGTTGGTTAATCCAGCTTACGAAAACCTTTCTCAAGACAAGAGTCGTGCAGAACATACTGCTGTTTTAATCCAAATGGGGAAACGTTTGGCTCAAGATTCTGCTTCTGTGGAATTAACTACTGATAATGCTAAACAGTTAGCAAGTACCCCGAATTTTGACAGTGCTTATAAAAATGCTATATCCCAAGTAGCTAAAATTCAATATAAATCTTTATCGCAAGCTGTAGAAGCTATCGCTCAAATTAGCGAGTTGAATTTAGTTTATTTGATGCGGAGTGCGGGGAAATCCTTGAAATCAGCATCGTCAACTCCCGCTACATCTGGGTCTAATTCTCCTAATTCGTCTAATTCTAATACTGCTGGAAATAGCTCCGCACCACCTCAGCCCAAAGAAGACCCAGTTTTTGCTGGTTACATGCGTCGCGCTCAAGAGTTGATTGCTAAGAATCAATTATCACAAGCTCGGGTTGAATTGCAGGATGCTATCAAAATGAAGCCCAATAGCAATCAGTGTCACAGCATGATTGGAGTGGTTTACATGAAGCAAAATCAAGTAAAAATGGCGAAAATTCACTTTGACCGTGCTTTACAAATAGACCCCAAAGACCAAACAGCCTTGGAAGGTAAAACTAAAATTGATAAGATTTTAAAGAAAACTGCACCTAGTAGCGGTAAAAAGAGTACTGTAAGTGAGAAAGTCGCGAGTAAATCTTCAAAGTCTGAAAGTGGCGGTTTATTTGGTGGGTTGTTCGGTGGGAAGAAAAAATAATGGTGTATCAACCTCCAGCGGGAGCCAGGGATTTATTACCTTTAGATGTTGCTCAAAAGCGCTGGATTGAAGACAAATTAGAACAGGTGTTTCAAGGTTGGGGTTATCACAGGATTATTACCTCGACCTTAGAACGTATTGACACGCTGATGGCTAGAGGTGCAATTGACCGCTCGACGGTGATTCAATTGCAAAATATCCAAGATGAAGAATTGGGATTGCGACCGGAATTAACGGCTTCTATAGCTCGTGCGGCCGTAACCCGTATGGCTGGGGCTAACTACCCGCAACGGCTGTACTATAACGCTAATGTCTTTGGCAGAAATGCGGAATTTAAACACAATCGTCAGCAAGAATTTTATCAAGCTGGAGTCGAACTGCTTGGTGGTGGTGGTTTAGTAGCAGATGCAGAAGTACTGTTATTAGTAGCCGCTTGTTTGCAATCGCTCCAGCTACAGGATTGGCATTTAGTCGTCGGTGAAGCTGAAATCACTCAATCTTTACTCAAAGTCTTTCCCAAGGATTTACAAAATAAAATCCGCAGCGCCATCGTTAACTTGGATAGAGTAGCTATAGATACTATGAATCTAAGTAAAGAACTTCGCGATCGCGCACAAATAATGTTGGATTTACGAGGGAAAAGTGCCGATGTTTTACAGAAAATAAATAGTTTAAAACTAGACTCCCAACAGCAAGAAGCAGTTAACAATCTCAAAGCCTTAGTTGAATTAATAGAATCTCAGGGTAACTTTTCCCTAATTCTTGACCTGAGCCTAATTCAAAGCTTTGACTACTATACAGGATTCGTATTTGAAGTAATCAGCGACATCGATAACCAAGCCCGAGTCATCGGTCGCGGCGGGCGTTACGACAAACTCTTGGGACTATATCATCCCCAAGGAAAAGATATACCCGGAACCGGTTTCGCCTTATTTATAGAAGATTTATACCACGTACTATCAACCTCTGGGCAATTACCGCAACCAAAATTAGCCAGCGACTGGTTAGTAGTACCCGAAAACAGTAGCGCTAGCGCAGCAGCTTTCGCTTACGCAGAAAAACTCCGCTCCTCCACTCATTTAGTAAGAGTAGAGATGGAACTGAGTGGAAGAGATACAGCTTCTATTCAAGAATATGCAAGCGGTAAAGGAATCGCTCAAATTGCTTGGATAAAAGCCGACGGTTCAAAACAAGTTGAATCAGTGAACAGTTAACAGCCAGCAGCGAGCAGCGAACAGATGAAGATTTACAATGATGGTGATTGACCACAAATCATCGAACTGTAGTAACTGGTAACAGTTAACAGTTAACTGTTCGCTGTTCACTGAAAAGAGAGGGGAAACATGGCACACACGATTGTTACTGATGTTTGTGAAGGAGTTGCAGATTGCGTGGATGCTTGTCCCGTAGCTTGTATTCATCCCGGACCGGGGAAAAACGTTAAAGGAACCGATTGGTTTTGGATAGATTTTGCAACCTGCATCGACTGCGGAATTTGCATCCAAGTTTGTCCCGTACAAGATGCAATCGTTCCAGAAGAACAGCCAGAATTACAGAAAACTCCGCAGTAATGTGACAAGGAGATGGGGAGATGGGGGAGAGGGGGAAGAGAAATTAATAACTCCTAACTCCTAACTCCTAACTCCTAACTCCTAACCAATCCAAAATCCAAAATCCAAAATCCCCTCCGGAAAAATTCTCACGAAGGGGATTTGTTTTACTTATATATTGATTTAAGAACAAAAAGCAATTTTGCTTATGTACTCACTCTTTTGGTAGGTCTGTGGGTGGGATTTTTTCTGGTGGAGCTTCTGCTGGGGGAGCGAGTTCGGCTTCGGGAGCAATTTCTTCCACGGTTGGTATAGTTTTTTCTTCTGCATCAGCATTTTCAGAAGCTGCTTCTACCATTTCTTCTGAGGGAGGTTCTGGTGGAATTGCTTCGGGAACGGTTTCAGTTGTGGTAATGGTATCTGTATTATCAACGATAGTTACAGATGCATTACTATCTTCTGTTTTCTCCTCAACTTCCTCAGTTTTCTCGTCAATTGCATCAGCCAAAGTCTTACCAATTGTTGCAGCAGAAGTATCTTCGGTAGTAGGAGTCGTAGACGGTGGTGTTGCAGTAGGAGCTTGAGAAACCTGTGCTTTTTTACCAGGTAAAAGATTACCTACACTTTTAAACAATCCTCCCACGCGCTCTTGCAGAGAAATTTTCGCAGCTTGTTCGCCGATATTGCTTTTTACTGCTTCAGCACTGGGAACAGTCGTTTGCCCCGTCGCGGGAGTAACTTGACGACGCAACGAAAAAGTTTGTAATCCAAACCAAATCAATAAAGCAACAGCGGCCAATTGACCCAAGAAAAACCATCCACCGATACGCGGCGCAAAAAACCACAATACAAGAGCGTAGAAGAAGCCTACACCGCTCCAGTAGAAATCATTCTTGCGGTGAACCTCCGGAAAAAAGAAAGCCGCCAAATAAATTGCTAAACTGCCAAAACCGACTATCAGAGCCAAGATATGTGTCATAGGAATTTTGGATTTTGGATTGTGGATTTTGGATTGGGGATGGGAAAATAGAGTTAGGAGTTAGGGGTTAGGAGTTAGGAGTTAGGGGTTAGTAGTTAGGAGTTAGGAGTTAAGAGTTAATAATCTCCTTGTCTCCCCATCTCCCCATCTCCCGCTCTCCCCATCTCCCGCTCTCCCCCTACGGGTTGCGCCACTCCCCTCAACCGAGGGAACCTCGGCACGGGGGTGGCTTACCATCTCCCGTTCTCCCCATCCCCAATTCCCAATCCCCCATTTCCAATTCCAATTAATTTATAGTAAATATTACAATGGCGAGCAATTTAACAAACAAATAGTTGATTGATATACAAATTAAAAATAATTATGTGTATCAACAATGCATTTTTACTCTTTCAATAAAGTCTTAATGTCTTCTTTAGAAGCGAATTGAAAATCTCGGACTACCCTAAGAGATAAAAGAAAGGAATTGTAAGAGTAAGCCACAAAAAATTTATGACACTACAAAGCTTTGGTGTGATTGGATTAGCTGTTATGGGAGAAAATATCGCTCTGAATGTAGAGCGTAACGGCTTCCCAATCGCAGTTTATAACCGCTCTCGTGAGAAAACTGATGCGTTCATGAAGGAACGCGCTCAGGGTAGAAATGTGAAAGCAGCGTTTACCTTAGAAGAATTTGTGGGCTTATTGGAGCGTCCCCGCAAAATCTTGGTGATGGTAAAAGCTGGTGGCCCAGTTGATAAGGTGATTGAACAACTCACACCTTTGTTAGATGAAGGTGACATCATTATCGACGGTGGTAACTCGCTTTATGAAGACACCGAACGACGCACCCGTGAATTAGAACCCAAAGGTTTTCGCTTCATTGGTATGGGTGTAAGTGGTGGTGAAGAAGGTGCGCTCAATGGCCCCTCTTTAATGCCTGGAGGTACCGAAAGCTCTTACGAGTATCTTTCCCCCATCCTCACCAAAATCGCGGCTCAGGTGGATGACGGCCCTTGTGTGGCTTACTGCGGACCTGGTGGTGCCGGACATTATGTGAAAATGGTTCACAACGGTATTGAATATGGCGATATGCAATTAATTGCAGAAGCTTATGATTTATTGAAAAATGCAGCCGGTTTAGACCACAATCAATTACATGAAGTGTTTGCTGAGTGGAATACCACTGAGGAATTAGACTCATTCTTGATTGAAATTACTACCAATATTTTTCCTTATATTGACGAAGAAACTGGTTTACCTTTAGTAGATTTAATCGTAGATGCAGCCGGACAAAAAGGTACCGGACGTTGGACGGCAGTAGATGCACTTAACTTGGGCGTGCCAATTCCTACAATTGGTGCAGCAGTAAATGCTCGAATTATGTCCTCCTACAAAGAGGAAAGAGTAGCAGCATCCAAGCAAATTACTGGGCCTACCGGTAAGTACGAAGGCGACACCAAGAAATTCATTAACATGGTGCGTGATGCTTTGTACTGCTCTAAAATCTGTTCCTACGCTCAAGGAATGGCTTTGTTATACAAAGCTTCCCAAGAATTTAATTACAATTTGAATCTTGGTGAAATGGCAAGAATTTGGAAAGGTGGATGTATCATTCGTGCTAGATTCTTGAACAAAATCAAGAAAGCATTTGACCAAAATCCTTCACTACCAAACTTGTTGTTAGCTCCTGAATTCAAGCAAACAATTCTTGACAGACAAGATGCTTGGCGCGAAGTAATTATTACCGCAGCTAAACTAGGAATAGCTGTTCCTGCATTTAGCGCATCTTTGGATTACTTTGATAGCTATAGACGCGAACGTTTGCCTCAAAACCTCACCCAGGCACAACGCGACTATTTTGGCGCTCATACTTACCTGCGTACCGACAAAGAAGGAAGTTTCCACACCGAGTGGACACCAATTGATGAAGCTACCGTCAGCGATGAATCAGTAGTAAAAATGGACTAGTTTTTAATTAGTTTCAATTAATTTATAATTTCATAAACCCGGTTTCTATTATAAGTAAGTTTATTTATGGCTTACCTGTAAAGAAACCGGGTTTCTTTTATTGGGCACAAGTAATTATTTTTTGTTGGTAGAACATTTCTTATAACCTTAGAACCTAGTAGTCTGTCACATCAACTTTGACGGGTATATCGTACAAGCGTAAAATTCTTTTCTCCCCCTGCCCCCTCTGCTTCCCCTGCTCCCCCTGCTTGCCTTCAGCCGTCAATGTTCGCTTGTTCGAGTACTAGGTTGGGTTAGCTTAACTAAACCTACAATTTTTCGATAATCCAATAAACGGGATAGGAGCAATAAGTAGGAATTAAGAGTTGTACTAATTCTGGATAAGGCTGCACTGAATCTGACATTAATATATTACTGAGAACAATTATTACATGTATTCCCAAGCTCCTTTCTAGTGAAGAGTATTAATTAGAACTTAGAATACTGTTGAAATTCGATTTTTGCATCAAAATATTCAAAAAAATCATAGGAACAGCTAGAAACTGTAAAACAGTAATTTTTGTTACAGCCTGCCGATTATGCTTAGTAATAATATTTACACCAAGTTGAACGACATTAATAAAACTTAATGTTAAAAGTTCACAACCTTTATAGTGCTAATTATCTATGTCTGGAATCCTTTCCTTCAACGGTCGCTATCGCATTTTACACTTGACTTGGTTTGCTTTTTTCTTGAGCTTTGTAGTCTGGTTTAACTTTGCTCCTTTTTCGACAGCGATAAAGACGGAATTTGGTTTGGAGCCAGCACAAATAAGAACTATTGCTATTTGTAATGTTGCTCTTACTGTTCCAGCACGAATTATTATAGGAATGCTTCTCGACCGGCTTGGTCCAAGGATTACCTATTCTTGCTTGCTCATGTATGCAGCTATACCCTGTATTACCTTTGCACTGGCCCAAAACTTTACTCAATTGGTGGTTAGTCGTTTAGCTTTGAGTATTGTCGGTTGCGGGTTTGTAATTGGAATTCGCATGGTTGCAGAGTGGTTTAATTCTGAAGAAATAGGATTAGCTGAAGGGATATACGGGGGCTGGGGTAACTTTGGCTCGGCTGCATCAGCCTTTACTCTGCCAACTATTGCTACAGTAACTGCTGGTCTGACTGCGAGCCAACTTAACTGGAGATTGGCAATTGCTTCTACAGGAATTTTGGCTGCATTATATGGAGTATTTTATTTCTTTAATGTCCAAGATACACCTCCAGGAAAGGTATACCAGCGACCCGAAAGCAGTGCGGGATTAGAGGTAACTAGTAAAAAAGATTTCTGGTTTTTGCTAGTAATGAACGTGCCTTTAGTAGGAATTTTAGGTGTAATTGCTTGGCGTTTGCAAAAAGTGGGACTGTTCGGAACAGGTACCATGTATCTTATCTTTGCTGGGCTGGTAGCTCTATATTTGTTCCAGACATTTAATATCTATAAAGCTAATCAGGCTTTAATGACAGGTAAGAAAAGCTACCCAGCAGCAGACCGCTATCAGTTTTCTCAAGTTGCTCTTTTGGAACTAGCTTACATCGCGAGTTTCGGCTCGGAATTAGCAGTGGTTTCCATGCTCCCAGCTTTCTTTGAAACAACCTTTGGTTTGGGTGCAGCGTTAGCAGGGGGAATTGCGGGAACCTATGCATTTATGAACCTCCTCGCTCGTCCTGGTGGGGGTCTCTTATCTGACAAAATTGGTAGCCGTAAATGGACGCTAGCTATAACGCTTGCTGGTACGGGAATTGGTTATTTGGTCTTTAGCAGTTTGGGTAAAATCGCTCTTCCCTTAATCGTGCTTATGACGATGTGCGCTTCTTTCTTTGTCATGGCAACTGAAGGTGCGACTTACGCTATTGTTCCTTTGGTAAAACATCGCGTTACTGGTCAAATAGCAGGTAATGTAGGTGCTTACGGAAACGTCGGAGCGGTAGCATATCTTACTATCTATAGCTTCCTTCCAGAAGGAGGAGGAGGAGACCAATTCTTTTTCCAAATGCTAGGAGTAGTAGCTTTGATTGTGGCTAGTCTTTGTGCCTTTTTCCTCAAAGAACCCACAGAAGGTCATGGAGAACCAGAAGCACATGTTACTCCAGAAGGGTCGAGACGCATATAACGCAGGGAACAAATCCTCAGTATAAATAACTATGTTTTAAAGCTTGGTTGAGAGTAACAAATTTAATTGCTCTCTCCAAGTACCCCCCAGAGTTTGGCTTCATTACTAAAAATTTCTGTGGTGTTTGGTTCTGAGGTTCCTGTTGAATTCAAAACAAGAGCAAACGGAATCAAACTCACAGCTACCGAACTAATAAAGATAAACAAAGTTATTATTATTTTTTCGCTAACGCTGAAACTTCTTAAGTAGAAGGGAACATATAATACCGAATTGGACATTTTGGTGGATTTCATAAAGACCTGTTGTGATAATTAAATAAATTTTTAGAAAATACGCGATTACTTCCCTTAATGCCAATAACGTACATTTCAATCATATAAAAAAATTATAAACGGTAACATAAGATACCGTTTTTTTAATAACAGGAATGGCCGCAATTGTCATAATATACTGTTGGTGCGTGACACCAGAAAGCTTATTACTACGTTGAAAATTAGTCAAAGTGTCACAGCAACGGCAATAAAGGGGGAAGAAAATCTACACCCCTTTTTGCCTCCCCTACGAGAAAAATGTGCCAGTTGCGGCCATTCCTAAATAAAACTAACAAAATTCGCAGATGGCAAAAGTTCAGCGATGGTAATTGCTTTTTTAATTACGTCTTTTATAGTTGCAAACCACACCTAGCTTAATTGTAGAAGCGTTTGCCCTATAACTGGTTACTGATTATCTATTTCAAAAGTTTTAATAATTTTCTCAACCACAGGCATAAATTTATCGTAATCATCTTCCCGTGCTGTATAGGTAAGAATATATGCCTTATTCCCTTTCAAAGTCCAAACTTGCAAGTTTTTTAAATCTAAATTATTTTCTTCATCTTTCCATGTATAAATAATTTGAAAAGCTGGTTTAAATGCCAGAGTTGTGGAACTGGTTTCAATAATTTTCGCTGCTGGTAGACTTTGATTTATTTCTTTTTTAAAATCTTCTTTAGATTTCTCTAAACTTCCAGAATAATCTTCGATACTTAGAATAACTTTTTCCTGAAACTTATCTTTATCATTCGATTGAGGAGAAAGAAATGCAACAACTTCTTTTGTAATAAAATTATCAATATCTTGTCTTTGCCAATTTTGAGGATATTTGATTGTAATTCCTAAATTAGATTTATTATAACTAGTAAAATTTTCAACTCTAATATTAGAAGGATTGTAATTAACTACATTAGGTAAAATAGCAGCACTCGCAGCAATAATTCCTGCAATTCCAGCAGCAATTAAAATCTTCTTTGTGTTACCCGAATTCTGAGAGCTATTTTCAATTACAGTATCGGGTAATTGGTTAGATACAGGGACACCAGAATGTGCGGGATTTGATAATGTTTTAACAGCTTGTAAAGCTAGCTGAGCGGTGGGATAACGCTGACGAAAATCATAGCGAACCATTGTATCTAAAATATTCGCTAATTTAGGGTTTACACTTCTAAAATTTCGCCAATCAATCTCCCCAGTATTAACATCTATACCTATAGGAAATAACCCAGTTAAAGCTTTGATTCCAATTATTCCTACAGCATAAACATCGCTGCTAAACTGTGGTTGACGATTAGACTGTTCGCTAGGCATATATCCAGGAGAACCAATAGCAATTGTAACCTTAGTTTGTCCCTGAGAATTTACAACTTGAGTAGTAACTTGTTTAACAGCACCAAAGTCAATTAAAACCAACTTTCCATCAGATTTACGTCGTCGAATATTAGAAGGTTTAATATCTCGATGAATTACCTCCTCTCCATGTACAAAAGCTAAGACTTCTAAAATATCTTCTAAAAGTTGAATAACAACAGCTTCGCTTAATTGTTCGTTCGGAAGTAATTCTTCAGTTAAATCATGTCCTTGAATATATTCTTGAACCAAGTAGAACTTTTGATTGTCCTCAAAATGCGCTAACAGTCGGGGAATTTGGTCATGGTTCCCTAATCTCTCTAAAGCTTCCGCTTCCCTATCAAATAGATTTTTACCTGCACTTAAAGTATAAGGGTCAATGGAAGCTGGTTCAAAAAGTTTAACCACGCACTGAGGATTTCCCGGACGTTGTAAATCTTGTGCGATATAAGTAATTCCAAAACCCCCTCTTCCCAATTCCTCAACGATTTGATATCGTCCGCTTAATATTTGATTCATAAAATTGACCAATTATCTTAAAATTTATATTGATAGATGTATATTTTTGCACAAATTATTTATTTTATGGATTTACGATCGCGGATTAAATAGATTTCGCTGACGAACGCTGATTGAGTTACTAACAACTAACGACTAACAACTAACAATTAATTATGAAAATCAGTCTCTGTATGATTGTAAAAGACGAAGAATCGATGCTATCGAAGTGTTTGAGTAGTGCTAAAAAGTTTGTTAATGAGATAGTAATATTAGATACTGGTTCAATTGATAAAACGGTAAAAATAGCCGAAGGATATGGTGCTCAAGTACATCATTTTGAGTGGTGTAATGATTTTAGTGCTGCTAGGAATGAAGCTTTGAAATGTGTAACTGGTGATTGGGTTTTGGTGTTAGATGCGGATGAAATATTAGCACCAGAAATTATTTCTCAGTTACAAGAAGCAATACAAAGAGAAGAGTATCTGTTGATAAACTTGGTACGAGAAGAAATCGGTGCAGCACAATCTCCTTATTCAATGGTTTCAAGGTTGTTTAGGAATCATCCCGATATTAAATTTTCCCGTCCATATCACGCTTTAGTTGATGATAGCGTTTCTGAAATTATCAGTAAAGAACCGCAATGGCAGATAGGTTATATACAAGGAATAGCTATTTTACATTCAGGTTATCAACAAAGTGTAATTGAGAATAAAAATAAATTGGAAAAAGCTCAAGCTTCGATGGAGGAGTTTTTAGCAAATAATCCCGATGACGCTTATGCTTGTAGCAAGTTGGGAGCTTTATATATGGATTTAGGAAAAGTTTCTCAAGGTATTCAGTTACTATCAAAAGGAGTTTCTGTAAGTGGCGAAAATTATGATGTCTTATACGAACTTTATTATCATTTAGGAATTGCTTACAGTCGTTTGAAAAATTATCAGCAAGCTGTTGCTCATTATCAAGCTGCAATCAAATTACCGATTTATCCGATACTTAAATTGGGAGCGTATAATAATTTGGGTAATTTGCTTAAAGAGAAAGGTGATTTTAATGGAGCGAAAAAGGCTTACGAAACAACTTTAAAAATTGACCCTTCTTTTGTTAATGGGTATTACAATTTAGGAATGACTTTGAAAGAAATGGGTTTATTTAAAGATGCGATTGCAGCTTATGTTAAAGCAATTGACTTAAATCCAAAATATGCTCAAGCTTATCAGAATTTAGGTGTTGTATTATTAAAAGTTGGTTATATAGACGATAGTTTAATTGCATTTAAAGAAGCTATAGATTTATATAAGAAGCAAAATAATTTTGTAGCAGCAGAACAGTTACAAAAGGGTTTGAAAGATATGGGGTTGGGAGTTAAGAGTTGAGAGTTAGGAGTTAGGAGTTATCTATAAATTGACGCTATTGTTAGATTGTATGCTCTAATAAAGTCTAAAAATTATATAAAAATCATGAAAGCAGTTAAAGTAATTGCATCGATTTATGAAAAAGAACAACTTGCCTTAGACAAGCCTTTAAATTTAAATAAAAATAGTGGTGTTGAAGTGATTGTTTTAATTTCTGAATAAGTAGAAAATAACCCGTTATTAAACAACTTGAACTAGGAGAGTTACCAGGAAAACAAATAACTTATAACTAATGCGTGAGAACGAATCTCTTCCAATTCATCATTAGCCAATTTTTGAAATAAAGTAAGTAGGTTGGGTTAGGTGCTTTGTGGAAATATGCTTTTAAGCCGAGGAATTAAAAATTGCACCGTAATCCAACATTATTTATGTTTGTTTGAATAGAAAATATTGGGTTACGACAGGATTAAAATTTATTGTTCTCAATCAATTTGATTTGATTTTTATCGACAAAGTAACTCATCATTTAAATTCATTGGTGCGTGACGGCATTCGGTAATTATTTTATTATCCAATAAATTTTTCATAGCCGTCACACACCCTACAAATTGAATAAATCCAAAAAAAACAGTTACCAGCTATTTAATAACTGATAACTGTTAATTGTTAATTGTTAATTGTTAACCGTTAACCGACTTCACAAACTTTTCTAACCTATCCATTCCTTTTTCAATTGTTGCCATATCGGTAGCGTAAGATAAACGAATGTTGTTATCTGCTCCGAAAGCAACACCGGGAATTACTGCTACTTGATGCTCATCTAATAATGTTTTGCAGAAATCCAAGGACTTTAATCCAGTTTGGCTAATATCTGGAAATAAATAAAACGCACCATCGGGTTGAGCGCAACTTAAACCGGGAATAGCGTTGATTCTTTCTAACATTACTTTGCGACGTTTCGCGAAAGCTTGACGCATTTCCTCAACGCAATCTTGCGACTCTTCCAAAGCTGCAATAGCTCCATATTGAGCAAAGGTGCAGACGTTTGATGTACTATGACCTTGCACCGTGGTTGCTGCTTTAATTAACTCTACGGGTGCTGCAAGATATCCTAAACGCCATCCCGTCATTGAGTAACCTTTAGCGAAACCGTTACTGACAATGGTACGAGCAAACATTTCGTCGCTCAAGGAACCGATGCTCAGATGCTTTGCTCCATCGTAGAGAATTTTTTCATAAATCTCGTCGGAAACGACTAAAATATCTTTCTCGACAATAACTTCTGCTAAAGCTTTAATTTCTTCGGGAGTATACACCATTCCTGTGGGATTGGATGGTGAATTCAAAACGAATAATTTAGTCTTCGGAGTAATTGCGCTTCTTAAAATTTCTGGCTGAATTTTATACCCGTTTTCTTTATCGGTCATCACAATTACTGGATTGCCGCCGACTAGCTTAACCATCTCTGGATAGCTTACCCAGTAAGGTGCGGGGATAATTACCTCGTCGCCCGGTTCAATCAAAGCCTGCATTAAATTAAACAAGGAATGCTTACCACCGTTAGTAACGATGATGTTTTCTGCTTGATAGTTGAGATTATTTTCCCTTTGTAACTTATCTGCTATAGCTTGTCTTAATTTTGGTTCTCCGGGTGCAGGACCATATTTTGTCTTACCTTCATCTAGCGCTTTTTTTGCAGCAGCTTTAACATGGGCCGGTGAATCAAAATCTGGTTCCCCAGCGCTAAAGCTGCAAACATCAATACCTTCCGCTTTCATTGCTTTAGCTTTCGCGGCGATCGCCAAAGTTAAAGAAGGTGATACCTGACTAATTCTTGCTGCCAGCTTCATGATTACTTTACACTTTTTTGTTCTTTAAGAATATCCCATTATTCCTTAGTTAGTAGATAGTAGTTGTTTGTTCGTTGCAAGAAATTATAAGTAAGGAATTGATAATTTTAGTTTTCTTAAGAACTAGCTACGGTTTCGTCTTCTTATCTCCCTATCATGTTAGATAAGTCACAATTTTGGGAAATCTATACATATCATTGCTAGTGAATCAAAGTCAAAAAAGTGGGAAACAACATTATTGCAAGTTTACTTCGAGAAAAAAAACAGATAGAGCTTTATGCAAACAAATTTTACGGTTTCGTTACTCAACGTCCATCAAGAACAATTAAGACAACAGCAGTATTGACTGCACTATTGTTTTTACCTCAGATTATATTAACTTGGCGAGCTTACAAAAGATTTCAACATATAATTACATCCGAATTAAAGTTACAAAAATTAAGTGATGAGTTTATTTATCTCGATGAAGTATTAACAATGTCAGCATTGATGAATGCTACAACTGGTAATCGAATCTGGGAAAAAAGATATCGCGAGTATGAGAAAAAATTAGAAGTTGTTGTCAAAAAATCAAAGAAATTAGCACCTGACTTATATTCGAGTAAAGTTGGGAAAAAGAATGATGCAGCGATTCAAGAATTAGTAGAATTAGAATATCAGTCTTTTGAATTAGTAAAAAACGGACAAAAAGAAGCAGCATATAATATTTTGTTAGGTAAAAAGTATAAGAATGAAAAAGAAAAACATACTAAGTTTTTAGCACAAATAAATAAGAGTATATACGAACAAGTTAACGATAAAATTAGTAAATATCGTCAGCAACTATTATTTACAAGTTCATTAGCAATTTTAAGTTTGATATTGTTAATTTCAGCATGGCTGATAGTCTTAAGATTATTAAATGAATATTTAGAACAGCGTCAACTCGCTCAAGCTGAATTACAAAAAACGAATCAAGAATTAGAAATGAGAGTAGAGAAGAGAACGGCAGAATTAAGCGATAAGAATCAGCAACTTGTAGAGACTCTGCAAGAACTACAAGATACTCAAATTCAGCTAATTCATACAGAGAAAATGTCTGGTTTAGGACAATTAGTTGGAGGAGTTGCTCACGAAATTAATAATCCCGTTACTTTTATTGATGGAAATCTAACTCATGCAAAACAGTATACTCAAGATTTATTAAACTTAATACAACTTTATCAATTTCATTTTCCCGAAACTCCAGAAGAAATTGAAGAAGAAATTGAAGCTGTTGAGCTTGATTTTCTTAAAGAAGATGTTTTTAAAATTCATGAATCGATGAAAACTGGAACCCAGCGGATTCGAGATATTGTATTGTCGCTGCGTAACTTTTCCCGTCTCGATGAAGCGGATTTTAAGCAGGTAGATATTCATGAAGGTATTGATAGTACTTTACTGATTCTGCAAAATCGTTTGAAGTTAAAACCAGATGGAGAAATTCTTATCATTAAAGAATATAAACAGATGACCTTAGTTGAATGTTATCCCAGCCAATTAAATCAAGCGATAATGAACATCCTTTCTAATGCTATCGATTCCTTAGAAACAAATATAAAAAATAAAAATCAAACTTTAAATCCAGAAATTCGCATTACTACAGAATTATCCGACAATAATCATGTCACAATTCGGATTGCTGATAACGGTTGTGGAATGACAGAAGAAGTACATTCAAAGCTATTTGACCCGTTTTTTACAACCAAACCTGTTGGTGAAGGTACGGGATTGGGTTTATCCATTGCTTATAAAATAATAGTCACCAAACACAACGGTAAGTTGTCTTGTAATTCAGAGTTAGGTAAAGGAGCGGAATTTATCATTGAGATTCCCGTTAATTCCTAATTAATAAAATCTATCTTCGTATAATTAATTTTTGCTATCAGTTTCAATAACTTCACATTTCTTATTTTTTTTCTAAATTCTCTTTATTCCTTGGTTAGAGGTTAATAGTTGAGAGAAAAGAGTTGTTAATGGTTATATCTGTTTATCGATAAAGCAAAAAAGAAGATAATTATACGAGGGTGTAGTATCGAAACTCATGAATAAAAATTCTATTTCACGCCGTAATGTTTTACAAGGTATGGTTCTTGGTGTAGGTGTTATTGGATTCGATTTAGTAAGCAGTTCTTGGGTAACTTCTGCTAGTTCTGGTTCTATAGCATATACACCACAAATCGATGGAGAATTTTTAACAGAGGAAGCAATACTTGAAGCCGTTGCGGATGATTATGGTCATATCATAAGTAAGCGACCAGTAGCTGTACTCAAGCCAGCATCAGTAGAAGATATTATTAAAATTATCAAATTTGCTTTTAGAAATAAAATCAAAGTAGCAGCAAGAGGTCAAGCTCATTCGCTCTACGGTCAATCTCAGGTCGAAGCAGGTATAGTCATTGATACTAGTACTCTTAATCAAATTCATTCCATAACCTCAGACCGAGCAGAAGTTGATGCAGGGGTACTATGGAGCGAGCTATTACAAGCCACTTTAGAGCAGGAATTAACACCACCCGTGTTCACAGATTATATAGAACTTTCTGTAGGTGGTACTTTATCTGTAGGAGGTATCGGTGGTACAAGCTATGTTAACGGAGTACAAGTTGACAATGTTTTGTCATTGGAAGTAGTCACGGGTAAAGGTAAACTCAAAACTTGTTCTCGGGAGCAAAATCGAGATTTATTTGAAGCTGCTTTAGCTGGTGTAGGTCAATGTTGCATTATAGTTAAAGCAACTATAAAACTGATTCCCGCTTTGGAGAGAGCTAGGGTATTTTCGTTGTTTTACGATGATTTAGCTATTTTTATTCGCGACCAACGTTTACTTGTTGATGACGAGCGTTTCAGCTTCTTAGAAGGTCAGGTAATAGCAGATGATAATGGTGGATGGCGATATTTATTAGAAGTAGCGAGTTTTTATAATCAAGACACCCCTCCGGATAATAATACCTTGTTACGGGGTTTAAATTATATTCCTGACACTCAACAAATAGAAGACGAATCATATTTCGACTTTATCAATCGTTTAGCACCTTTAGTTGAGCAGCTTAAATCAATTGGTGTGTGGTCTTTTCCTCATCCTTGGTTGAATTTGTTTGTACCTAATAGTGCAGTAGAAAGCTTTGTAAGTGGAGTTGTTGCTGATTTAACTTTAGATGATACAGGTCAAGGTCCAGTACTGCTGTATCCGGTGAAAACCAAGCGCTTTCAACTACCCTTATTTAGAGTTCCACGAGAAGAAATTGTATTTTTATTTGCAATCTTGCGAACAGCAGTTCCACCGGAAGATGCTGTCGTAGAAAGAATGGTGGCTGACAACCGCAGACTATTTGAGCAGAATCGTCAGCTTGGTGGAGATTTTTATCCTATAGACGCAGTTCCCATGACTCGAAAAGATTGGAAACAGCATTTTCGTCCTTACTGGGGAAAGTTGGTTAGAGCAAAACGACGCTACGACCCCAAAAAATTGCTCGCACCCGGTCTAGGTATTTTTTCAAGTCGTTGAACTTTATTCCCCTCTTCCCTCTCTTCCATTACCCCAAACTCCGTATTAAAAGTAAAAACCTGCACAACAAAAAATCTCTCTACGGACATAGTGCGTCGGTAAAAATTAATGCTTATACTCTAAAGCAGTGTAAATATTTCATACTCAGTGCCTGGTAAGGGTTGTAAGTAGACAAGAATATAAATAAATACGTATTATCTAGTACACAGCCCCTGATTCTAGGAATCAGTAAATGCTGTCAAAGTATTTATTCGTAGGGATTTCCGGAAAATGAGGTAATTGTCCGAAAACCTAAGTAGTGGAGTGATTAAGTAACTAGCTCATGACCAACTACATGATTGGAAAGGTACTGCAAGAGCGTTACCAAATTGTCCAAAGCCTAGGTGCAGGGGTATTTGGACAGACATACATATCAGTGGATATAGAACATCCTAACAATCCTAAGTGTGTTGTAAAACAACTCAAGGTTACAAGTTTGCAGCCGAGTTTTTTACAAGATTTGAGGTTGCGTTTTCTGACTGAGACTCGTACCCTGAAGCATTTGGGACACCACAAGCAAATTCCTCAGCTAATTTCTTGTTTTGAAGAAAACGAGCGTTTCTATTTGGTACAAGAATTTGTTGAAGGACATTCCCTAAGTGCGGAATTACCGGTAAATAAAAATCCAGAACATTTATGGAGTGAAAACGGTGTTGTTCAGTTTTTAAAAGATGTTTTAACTGTTCTACAATTCGTTCATTCTCAAGGTGTAATCCATTGCGATGTTAAGCCAGAAAATATAATTAGACGTGCTAGAGATGGAAAGTTAGTATTAATTGATTTTGGTTCCATTCAGCCAGTTGATTTTGGAAAAGATGAAGTATTACCTATCTATTCAATCCCCGTAACATCTTTAGGTTATATACCTCCAGAACAATTTATTGGTCAAACCCAAATCAACAGCGATATTTATGCTTTGGGAATGATTGCAATTCAGGCTTTAACTGGATTAACACCTTTACAATTAAAAAAACATCCAGCAAGTAATGAGGTATTGTGGCGTAGTAGAAATACCGAAGTAAGCGATTATGTTGCTGCTGTAATTAGTAAGATGATTCGCTACAATCATCAAGAACGTTTTCAAACAGCTTCAGAGGTTCTCCAAGCCCTTAAGCAAATTCCTGTAGACCCAACTTCTCAAATTATTGATGCAGAGTATACTGTTTTCCCCGATTATCCTACAAGTAAGACTTATTTAAAAAGACGCAATATATCAGAAAAGCCGGAATCATCTCCTTTATTAACAGGAATGAAAATTGGTTTAGCTGCCAATTCTGTAATTATTGGATTTGGTGCTTATTCTTTAGTAAATCATTCCCCAGAAACGATTGAAAATAAAACATTATCCGCAGCACAAAAAGAATTTCAATCTGGAGATTTACAAGGTGCTATAGCTTTAGCAAAATCGATTCCTTCAGATAGCAATGTTTATCCAGAAGCTCAAGCTACAATTGGCAATTGGGAGCAAGAATGGCAAATTGCTGCTCGGAAATATGAAACTGCAAAAACAGCTTTTGAACAAGAACGTTGGGGAGATGTAATCAACCATACTTTCGATGTTCCCGATATTTTATATTGGCAAGCGAAAATAGATGCACTAGCAGAGCAAGCACGAAGTTCTATTGAGTTAAGAAAAGACGAATATCTAGCCAAAGCTTACGAAAAAGCTGCTGAAAAAGACTTTTCCACCGCTCTACATTACCTTCGTCAAATCCCCAAAGAATCTTCAGATGGTGAATTAATTCAGCGAAAGTTAGCAGAATACGAGCAGAAAAAAGCTGTAAGAGCAACTTACCTTTTGCAACAAGCTTACAACCAAGCTGAACTGGGTAAGTTTGATGCAGCGATTGAATATTTGAAAAAGGTACCCAAAGGTACGCGAGCTTATGCTAAAGCTCAAGTTAAAGTCGCTGAATATACTAGTAAAACGCGCTTTTTAGCTAAATTAGACAAAGCGAATTCATCGGATATTAAGCCTGCAATTAACAATACAGATTCATTTATCCGTACCGAAACCACCACTCGAATTAAAGATTTCCATATGGGAACCTATTTACAGGAAGTTAATATTCAGTAGTCAATGAATAATAATATGTTCGTAGTTGCGCTTTAGCGTTGAAAATAATGAGCGCTAAAGCGCAACTACGAGCTTTAAATGATAAGTAATCACCCGAAATTGATATAATTATTTTTTGCTAGTTCACAGCTAATTGGCGCTAAAGCGCAACTACGAACTTTAAATGATAAGTAATCACCCGAAATTGATATAATTATTTTTTGGTAGTTCACAGCTAATTGGCGCTAAAGCGCAACTACGAACTTTAAATTAGAAGTAATCACCCGAAATTGATATAATTATTTTTGGTAGTTCACAGCTAATTGGCGCTAAAGCGCAACTACGAACTTTAAATGATAAGTAATCACCAGAAATTGATATAATTATTTTTTGGTAGTTCACAGCTAATTGGCGCTAAAGCGCAACTACGAACTTTAAATTAGAACTTTAAATTAGAACTTTAAATTATAAGTAATCGTCCAAACTTGATATAATTAATAACTCACACCCGACCGGTAAAAAAAATGATAACGGGTGAAATCAAATATAAAATAGACCGTCTTTGGACTACTTTTTGGAATAACGGGATAAGTAATCCCCTCTCGATGATTGAACAAATTTCTTACCTGTTATTTATCAAGCGGTTGGATGATTTGGAGTTAGTAGAGAAATCTGGTGTTAAACCGATTTTTTCACTAGAACAACAACACTATCGTTGGTCTTATTTCAAAAATCTCTCGAACTCTGAAGAAATGTTGCAGATTGTCCGAGATGAGGTTTTTCCATTTATCAAAAACTTGGGGAAAAATGAAGAAAATGATTATACTCTTCACATGAAGGATGCCGTATTTTTAATTACGAATCCTAATTTATTAACTAATGTAGTGAATCAAATCGATGCTATCCCGATGGAAAATAGGGATATATCGGGAGATTTATATGAGTACATGCTCTCGAAGTTAAATTCAGCGGGAACTAACGGACAGTTCCGGACTCCCCGACATATCATTCAGATGATAGTAGAATTAATGTCACCGGGAACGAAAGATATTATTTGCGACCCAGCTTGTGGAACTGGGGGTTTTTTAGTAGCTGCTGTGGAATATTTGCGCGATTCTTTTAATTGCGAGTATTTTAAGAGTAATACATTCCAAGGATTTGATTTTGACAGCACTATGTTGCGAATTAGCAGCATGAATTTGATGTTACACGGTATTGAAAACCCACAAATTCAAGCTAGGGATTCCCTTTCTCAAGACCACGAAGAAATTAGTGAAGCGTTTACTTTAATTTTTGCGAATCCACCTTTCAAGGGTTCGGTGGAAAAATTAACTACTGCTAAGGATTTAGTTAAGGTAGTTAATACTGGTAAGACCGAATTATTATTTATTGCTTTAATTCTACGGTTATTGAAAATTGGTGGAAGAGCGGCTGTTATTGTACCGAATGGAGTCTTATTTGGGTCTTCAAAAGCACATATTAATATCCGCAGAGTATTAGTAGAAAAGCATAAGTTAGACGCTGTAATTTCAATTCCTTCAGGGGTATTTAGACCTTATGCAGCAGTTTCTACAGCAGTGTTGATTTTTACGAAAACGGGAAAAGGAGGAACCGATTGCGTTTGGTTCTACGATATGAAAGCAGATGGTTTTTCCTTGGATGATAAACGTCAGTCTGTAGAAAATAATGATATCCCAGATTTATTACAGCAATGGAAGCAGCGAAATTCATATAAAAATATAAAGGGTGATAATAAAGCTTTTTGGGTTACAAAGGAAGAGATAAAAGAGAATAATTATGATTTATCGATAAATCGTTATCAAGATATTGAATATGAACAGATAGAATACGAACAGCCAAAAGTTATTTTACAAAAATTGCGAGAATTAGAAAACGAGATTTGCAGGGATTTGGATGATTTATCAGAATTGCTGAAATGAAATCGATTTATCCAACCTGTTATCTGGGTAAATTAGTAAAAGTTGAAGGAGGAAAAAGACTACCCCGAGGAGAAAGATATGCTCAACAAATTACAAAATATCCATATCTTCGCGTTTGTGATTTTGTTCGTGGGTCAATAGACGAGACAGACTTACGTTTTTTAACCGAAGAAACACAATCTAAAATTTCACAATATACAATTTCTAGCGACGATGTGTATATATCAATTGCTGGAACAATAGGAATTGTTGGTACCGTTCCCGAGCATCTTTCCAATGCTAATTTTACAGAAAACGCAGCTAAACTGGTAATTAAGAATAAGAATAAATTAGACCGAAGTTATTTAGTTCATTATTTAAATACCTTGGGTCAGTATCAAATAAAAAAGCAAGTAAACGTTACCAGTCAATCAAAACTAGCGCTGTTTCGGATTGAGAAGATTAAAATTCCTCTTCCATCATTGGAGAAACAGCGTCAGATTGCTGCAATTTTGGATAAAGCTGATTCAGTACGTCGAAAACGAGAACAAGTTATTGAACTTACCGAAGAATTGTTAAGGTCAAAGTTTTTGGAGACGTTTGGAAATCCGGAGAGTAACCCTTATGGGTGGGAGTTAGAAAGAATTGGTAATTTAGGTAAAATAATTACAGGGAATACACCATCACGAGCAAATCCAGAAAACTACGGTGATTATATAGAGTGGATTAAATCGGATAATATTAATACACCGCATCACTTTATCACGACCGCATCCGAAAAGTTATCCTGTCAAGGTAAAAAAATAGCAAGAACAGTACCAGCAGAATCGATTTTAGTAACTTGTATTGCTGGTAGTTCTAATAGTATCGGTAGAGCAGCATTAACAGATAGAGAAGTTGCATTTAATCAACAAATTAACGCTATCATTCCCAAAAAAAGCCTTAATCCATATTTTTTATACAGTCATTTTTTTATAGCTCAACATTTAATTCAAGCTCAATCAACCAATTCCATGAAAAGTCTAGTAAATAAAAGCAGATTTTCAAATATATTTTTTATGAATCCTCCCCAAGACAAGCAAGAAATATTCGGAAATTGGTTTTTAAAGTTTCATAAATGGTTAGAAAAATTATATCAGGACAAAGAACTTGCCGAGCAACTATTTAATTCCTTAATTCAACGTGTTTTTAATAGTGAGTAATGTATGTAGAGACGTAGCACTGCTACGTCTCCCGACGATTGAAAGTAAAAAAATCAGTTTTTTATAAATTTATTTTATTACAATCTTGAATATCAATAATTTACCGTCTAAAAAAATTCAACAATCCCCGCTTTCTATCTTTTTTCTTGTCCTTATCTTCTTCTTTCTCTTTCTCTCTCTCTTCAAATTTTAATTGCTCTTCTAACCTTTCTTCTACTTCTTTTTTACCTTTAATTGCTTCTCGATAATCTGGATTATATTTTATTGCGGTATTGTAAGCTGCTAATGCTTCTTTATCTTTCCCTAAATTAACTAAAACATTACCTTTGCTATACCAGCTTTCCTGATGGTCTTTGTTATAGCGAATTGCACTATTATAAGCAGATAATGCTTCTTGATAATTCTGTAAATTATAAAGCGAATTGCCGCGACTGTACCATACTTTATAAGTATTTCGTCGTACTTTAATCGCTTTATCGTAAACTGAAATAGCTTGTTCGTAGCGTTTCATTTGGTGCAAAGCCCAACCTTGAGAGTAGAATGCATCAAAGTTATTAGGACTATATTTTAATACTTCTTGGAAAGATTCAATTGCTTCCGGATAGCGCCGTAAACTTATCAGTACATTGCCTCTTGATAGCCAAGCTTGGTGAAAATTAGGCTTGTATTGTACAGCTTTAGAATAAGCTTTATAAGCATCTTTTTGACGATTCAGATTTATTAAAGCATTACCGCTATTGTACCAAGCCCGCTCGTTATTTGGTTTTAATCGAATAACTTTTTCGTAGGTGTCGAGAGCATCTTTGTAACGCTTTAAGCTATATAAAACCCAGGCTTTATTATACAAAGCTTGGTCATAATCGGGTTGCAATTCTACCGCTTTGTCATAAGATTGAATTGCTTCATCGTATCTCTTTAAATTACTCAAAGCTTGTCCCCTAGCATTCAAAACCTCGGGAGATTTTGGTTCTAATTCCAAAGCTTTATTAAAAGAGTAAATCGCATCTTGATATCGTTTCAACTTATTTAAGACAAAACCTCTTCCTTGCCAAGAATCTTGATAACTTGGTTCGAGTTCGATTGCTTTATCATATGCAGATAATGCTTCTTCATGTGAATCTAATTCATATAAAGCTCTAGCTTGTCCGTTCCAAGCTTGAGCGTATTCTGGTTTAATATCTATCGCTTGTTTATAGTTATTGAGCGCATCTTCATAGCGCTGTAAATCATAAAATGTGTTTGCTTTTTTTAATAAATCGCCAGCATTGGCAGTATTAATACTATTTATAATCAAAACAGATGCAGTTGCTCCAGTTCCAACGAGCAACATAAACATAAAAGCTTTAATAAGTAATTGCTTAGGTCTTATCTTTTTGGTTTGATTCCGAGGTTTGAAAGTTTGAGAAAAAGGCTGGATATTCAATACCATCGTATTAGAAGATGATTGATTGGTATTTTGATTAATAATTCTCAATGCTTCTAAAGCTTGGGTAGCAGAAGAATAGCGCTGTCGAAAATCATAACGCACCATCTTATTTAAAATATCAGCCAACTCTTGACTAACTTGAGCCTGTTTTTCCCAAATAATTTCATTAGTGTCATCATCCTTTTCCAACTCATCGGGAGATAACCCCGTAAGTGCTGTGATACTCATTATTCCCAAAGCATAAATATCGCTACTAAACTTCGGTTCTCCTTGAGCTTGTTCTCCCGGAATATAACCAGGAGTACCGATAGCAACAGTAATTTGGGTTTGATTAGCGGTCGAAATCATCTGAGTAGTAATTTGTTTCACCGCTCCAAAATCAATCAAAACCAGCTTTCCATCTTTATCCCGTCTGAGGATATTTCGCGGATTAATATCGCGATGAATTACCTTTTGGTCGTGGACAAATTCTAGAATTTCTAGTATTTCTTTTAAAAGGGAAATAGCCCGGTCTTCACTTATCGGTTCTCCAGGCTTTATTTCTTCATCTAAACCATGACCGTAAATATATTCCTGTACCAGATAAAATTCTTGATTTTCCTCAAAATACGCTAAAAGTTGCGGAATATGTTCGTGTATTCCCAACTTATGTAAAACCTGAGCTTCCGTATCGAATAAACGTCTTGCAGTTTGTAAAGTAGCGGGGTCATTTGCTTGTGGCTTAAGCTTTTTAACAACACATTTTGGAGAACCAGGTAAATGCGTATCGTAAGCAACGAAAGTTTCACCAAATCCCCCATCTGCTAAATTACTAATTATTTGGTATCTTCCAACAAGTGTATTTCCCAACATCTTTTATACAGTTATCAGTTATCAGTTATCAGTTATCAGTTATCAGTTATCAGTTATCAGTTATCAGTTATCAGTTATCAGTGACCAGTTATCAGTGACCAGTTATCATTAATTCTTATTAGATTGTATATATTTCCCAAATTCCAATTCCTAACTCCTAAGTTTTTCAATCCAAAATCTAAAATCTAAAATCCAAAATCCAAAATTTCTTTATGATTCCTATTGGTGACAAAATTTTTCTTTTGACTAATAAAAAGCCGTTAGCGGTTTGGTTTTTGATTGGTATAAATATTGCTTTGTTTTTATGGGAAATAAAATTAGAAATTAATGGCGAACTGACTACTTTTTTCAATAGTTGGGGTTTGGTTCCGGAACGATTGAGTACGGCTTTTGGCAGTGCGATAGGTGGAAATCCGGCTGCTTTATTAATTGTATTTTGGAGTTCGTTATCAATATTTTCAGCAATGTTTCTTCATGCTAGCTACAGTCAAATTATTGGTAATTTAATATTTTTGTGGGTTTTCGGCAATACTTTGGAGAAAATTATTGGTAGCGGACGTTTTTTATTATTTTATCTATTTTGCGGTTTTTTGACTGGTATAGTGCAAATCATCGCGGAACCGAATTTAGCCATACCTTTGATTGGTGCTAACGGTGCTGTTGTATCTGTTTTAGGAGCATACGTTTATAAATTTCCCAAAGTAAAAATTGATTCTATTCTACCGCTGATAATTTTGTATATTCCCGTTGAAATACCGGCTTTTTTCTATTGTTTTTGGTGGTTTGTCCAACAGTTATCTTACGGTATTGGTGCTTTAAATGTTCCCGGTGGTGTAAATCCCTTTGGTACCGGTTATGTCGCTCATGGTATGGGTTTATTGATTGGTGTGGTTTGGATGGTGGTTATGAAGCTTTGATTAAGGGTTGGTATAATGGTGCGTTGCGCTTTACGACAACACACCCGACAAAAAAATATATAGCATTTATCAAGCAGAGTACGGTACGGTGATTAACCTCATCCCGATAAAACTGTGCTTGATCTCCCCTCTCCTTGAGAAGGAGAGGGGTTGGGGGTGAGGTTTTGAGGTGTGTGTACCTGGCCGAGACTGAGAAAAAATATACTCATCCCAATTAATTTCCATAGTTGGGATATTACAGTCAAATTAAGATAAAAATAATGAATTGCAACTAGTCAGTATTATTACGTATTAAGTCCGCTGCACTCGGATAATTTTTTTATTGGCAAAGACGTAGGTGATAAAGCAATAAGTTCAATTTTTCCATTTTCATTACGGATAAAACCAGTAGCTTCAACAATCGCTGGTTTATTTGAAATTTGTGATATTTGCGTATTTTCAACAGTATTATTATTTCGTTTTCGATATGCTGATAAATTACGAATATCTGACCAACTAGGATTTAAATCAACTCGTTCATTAGGATTTTGCGGTATCCCACCTCTTCCAGTTGCAACAAAAGTGCTGCCACTATTTGTAGAACAACCAGATGCAATTTGTTGTGATGAATCGGTTAATTCTGTGGGTAATTCAACTAAACCAGAATTGGGGTCAATATTAACATTATTGATTGCTACGGTACCGTTAACACCAAATTGAGAACTTGCGGTAATGTCGCTTTCTTCGGTTAACTCATTACGAAATTCTAAACCGAATATTCCTTGGGTCGTAATATCAATATTACCGCCGTTTCCTTCAACTGCATTGGCAATAATATCGCTGTTTTCAAAACCAGCAATTACAGGAGAATTAATAGTGATATTGCCACCATTTCCCGTGCTTCTAGCTTCTGTATTAATCGAGCTATTATTGCGTAGTAACAAAGAATCTTGAATATTTAACTCAATGCTACCACCTTGTCCAGAAGCGCTAAAAGCATTGATTCTACCTTCTTTATCTAGGAAAATTTGGTTGGTGTTAATCTCTAAATCCCCACTATTGCCTAAACCATCATTGCTAACTCCTACTATTCCATTATCTGTAACAATTAAGCTAGGAGTGTTAATAATCAAATTTCCTGAATCACCCCTAGGAAAATCTGGAAGTCCAGCGTTTTGGCGAAATATTTCGTTCAAAACCAGTGCGCTAGATTCAAGATTACCGGTTACATTTATAGATTTAGAGGCATTGACAGTTAATTCACCACCAGAACCTTCTGCCAAAGTAGAACTACCAATAGCACCACCCGTAAGTAATGATAGATTAGAAGTATTGATTGTAATGTTTCCACTATTTCCCGTGCGGTAAGCCGTACTACTTATACTAGTAGGTCCAAAAAGTACTTCGTTAAAACCACTCATGGTCAAATTCTGTGTAATATTGATCTCAATATCTCCTCCTTTACCGCTACCAAAATTAGCTGAAGTAATTGAAGCTCCATCTAAAATATTCAAATTTTTAGCGGAAACATTGATTTCTTCATTAATTATATTAACTACATCGTTAGAATTATTGAAAGTTGCCGAACCACCTGTAGGAATAGAAAATTCACTGAAGCTATGAAATAAATTATTTCCTTTTTGAATACCGTTAATAATAGTAAAATTATTATTGTTTAAATTGACAGTTGTATTGGTAGTTCCATCACTATTTACCTGAGCCTTTACAGGTAAATTTCCAAAAATTATCAAAACACCCAGTAATCCAGATAGAAAAGCAATCCCTTTCATTAATAGCAAACCCTCTTATGTTCTGGGTTTATGATTCCCAAATTGTTTAGTAAATTTAGATGTATATCAAAGAATAGTATTTTTACGTATTTATGTTTCCCTGGCTTAGATGGATACTAACAGAAACCCTCGGAATCTCGTTATTATTTGTTTTATGTTTACAGATGAAAAAAAACCTCCCAAAATTGAATTGAGAGGTTTACTAATTTAGCGAAGACAATTTGAATTGCTGGAATTAATCGAAATTAATCGAAATTAATCTAAAACCACATTACTTGCTACAGCTAATCCTCCTGCGATTGCGGAGAAGATACCGGAGGTAACTGCTGTTGCAAATAACCACCAAGCTGCTGATGCTGCTGCTTTACGGGTTTCTTCTGCTTGCTTCTGTGCTTGATATTTAACTTCTTCTAAGCGTCGCTGTGCTTCTTCTTGGATTCTTTCTGCTCTTCTGAGTACGCTGTTTCGCGCGTTCTCGATTTGGTCGATGACTTTGTTTGCGTCTTGTTCGGAGATGTCATCGCGAGAACTCATTAGCGCTACGTAGGTATCGCGGTTAAAGGATGATAATCTTCCGCGAAGTGCATCAAATCCCGCTTGGGGGTCGTAAAACAACTGACGAACATCGCGCTTGATGCCATCGTAGTTCAGTTCGGGACGCTCCAAAGAATTGAGATAGTAGCGGATTCGGTCGAATACGCTATCTATTGTATCTTGAATCCGGCGCTGAATTCCTCGAACTTGAGCTACAAATTGCTCCCGTACTGACATGATGTTATCGGCAATTTGTTCCGCTTCTTGGTTGCTCATATCTCCGCGAATTTTCAGCAAAGCAACAATGGTCGAACGGTCAAACTTAGAAAGGCGATCGCCTAAATTTTCCATTCCCACTCTGGGGTCATTTAACAATAGATTGAGGTCGCGTTTAATACCTTCGGGATTAAGTTCTTGTTTACCAGTTTGACGAAGATATTCTTCTAAATATACTTGGAAGTCCTGTGCTTTTTGTTGGGTACGACTAGCCATACGTTTCGGAGCGCGGATAATTTGACGAATCGAAGACTGTACCGAATCGATTGTTTGGTTTACTTCGTCCTCGCTCATATCCTGACGCTGGCTTAGTAATTTTACTAAGGTATCTCTATCAATTTGCGACAGTCTATCGCGTAGAGCAATAGAACCTTCCTTGGGATTTTCAAACAGCTTATTAAAGTCTCGTTGAATTCCTTCAGGATTAAGTTGTGATTTACCAGTATTGCGTAAATAATCAGCGACTGAAGTTGTTACGTCATCATACTGGGCTTGAGCTTTATCGACAATTTTCCCAGGAGCGTGACGAGCGCTGTTCCAAGAATTTTCTACCGTATCAATAGTTTCATTGATTTGGTCTTCGTTCAAATCTTGGCGTTGGTTGAGCAATTGTACCAAAGTCTCGCGGTTGAAACGCGCTAACCGCGCTCGAATTGCTGATGCTCCTGCTTGGGGGTCATTCAACAAAGTTTTCAATTCACCGCGAATTGCATCGGGATTAAGTTCGTTTCTGCCAGTATTCCGGAGATATTGCTCTAGATTCAACCACAAAGTTTCAGCTTGATACTGAGCTTGTTCTGCAAGTCCTTTAGATTCAATTAAAACTTGGTTGCGCTGATTCTCCAACTCATCAAGAATTGGGTCGATTTCCCCAGAAGTAATATCGTTACGCTGTGCTAGTATTGCGCGCATTTGTGCTTTATCAAATCGAGACAACCGCATTGCTAATGTCTCGTAATCAGCGTCGGAATCTTCTAATATCGGTTTGAAATTTTGTTTAATACCTTCAGAAGTTAATTCAGATTTAGGAGCTACTAACAAATAGCTTTCTACCCGACGCTGTAAATCCAGAATTATTTCCTTTTCTTCCTCAGCCCTTACCTGCACCAGTACACCTTTACGAACTGCTTCCAACTGGTCGCATATTTGCTTAATTTGAGCTTGAGTTAATAAACCACGCTGTTTAAGAATGCTGACAAAATCGCTTCTATCTAGCTTTTCTAGCTCCCGACGTACAGTACCGGGGTCTGCTGTTGGGTCATAAAGTACATCGCGGAATTCTTGTCTAACTTTTTCGTCGCTGAACTGCCAAGCGAAGGTATTATGTAGATAATTTTCTACATCAGCGCGAACGGTGCTATAAGACTGCGATGGAGTAGGAAGTCCCATCTTATCGGCTTCTTTGGTAGCTTTATTTTTAGCACTGTTGATACTACCCAGAATTTTCTCAACATCTAAGTCGGAAAGGTCAGTTCTTCCCATTACCACACTAGCAAGAGTAGTTAAAGCCTGTGGTACGGCCATCCCCAACATCTCCATCGATTGATTCGATGTTTGTCCTTGATTCCCACCTTGATTTTGGGAACCCATTTCACTAATAACTCTATCTAGCTTAGCTTCGAGTTCATCAGTTTTGCTTTGTCCCGGTGCAACATTTTTTACATAGTCAACCAAATCGCTTAAACCGCTTCCAGCGCTAGCTAAAAGAGGTTTTTGAGAACCTACTGTTTGCTTCCAAACATCATATAAAGTATCAGCAATTCGTTTAACTTCCTTCTTGGAAAGGTCAGTACGACTGCTTACCAATTCCACAAACTTTTGTTTATCAATATTTTGTATTTCCGCAGCACCAGCAAGTGATGTCAGCGATGCATCTGAAAGTAGATTTTCAAATTCCTTACGTATCGACTGTATGTCCAAGTCTTTAGGACGTACAGTATCTAAATAATCTTCTAAATTTTCCTTAATACTTTCCGGGTCGATAGCGTTACCTATCTCATAACGAACCGCTGACGCTGCTGCTTCTGCTGTAGCTACAACCTGCTTATTAACAGCCTTTGCTCCCAACGCAGCAGTAGCCGTTCCCATGATTGTCTGCAATCCAGAAGTTGCTGCATTAACAACATTACCAATCAAAGAACCTACCGTTGTTGAACTCACCCACACCAGCAGACAAAAGTACGCGGCCCAGATTACCAAACCTAAAATTGCACCCACTCCTACATCCAAATAAAGCAGGCTGAGTTTCACCGCTAGAAAACAAGCAACGAACAGCGAAAAAGTTACCGAAACCAGCGTCCCTAATCCGACAGCAGTACCAATTTTACTAATCGTGCTACCTATACTTTCATTTTGGTCATTTTTACTTGAGTCCGAACTAGAATCGGATGAACCACCTATAAAAGACATACCAGCAGCTACCGCAAGATTGGTTAACACCAATTGAACGGCGAAAGCTAGAATAATACCGGAAACTAAAGCGATGAAAAACTTCGGTCCAGAAAAAGCGACAGATGCATTTGCGGCTGACAAATTATCATCTACTGGCAATTGGGCTATCCAAGTCATAGAGTTGGATAGTAAAGGTGTTATATGCGTACTCTCAATCATTTATTTATTACTTCCTCTAGGCTAACTTTTGGTGTGGGGAGAAAAACTAAGAATTAACGCAAAAATCAACTTTGTCCATTGATGCAATACCTAGTCGTTAAGCCTAGAATCCAGCAATATAGCCCTTTTAGGCATCTCTCGCAAGTGAGAAACATTACTTAAACTCCATCCAGCATTAGATAGAAGTTTTTCTACTCAAATCTATTACTTATAATTACTTCAGTCATAAAATGGCCGTATTTTACTTAAATATTTTCAACTTAAAATTGATAAAACCATTATTAGAACTAACTTTGAAGAAATTTTTAGCAATTACATAATAATCGGGCACATATCATTAAATAATTATTATGTCAGAGCTTTGTAACATATGTTTATAAATATAAAATTTTTCACCATCTTTAGGTAGATTTATCGACATGAAGAAATGTAACGTATTTATGTCTAAAGACAGAAACAGGAATTTTTCTCAATCGTTAGATTAGAAACAACAAAACAATTACCGCAATCATTTATCATGCAATCTCAAACAAAAACAGATTTACCACCAGTAGCACCAGCGTATAACGGCAAAGACCGCAACTCCTTCCTATTCGGCTTTAATCCCCAAGCGGAACTATGGAACGGACGTTTAGCAATGATTGGTTTCGTTGCTTATCTAGCATGGGATTTAGCTGGTTACAGCGTAGTTCGCGATTTACTTCACATCGTTGGAAACTAAAAATAGGTACTAAAAATTAAATAGTAGAACCAGTAATATTAGATATCCTTTTATGTGGAGACGTAGCAGTGCTACGTCTTTTTAATTTGGAATAGGGAGTAGGAAGTAGGAAGTAGGAGGTAGGAAGTAGCAAGTAGGAAGTAGGAAGTAGGAAGTAGTAAGTAGTAAGTAGGGAGTTATGATTGTACGTGTTGGGTTGTGCTTCGCTTGACCCAACCTACAAATAATTACGAATTACGATAGCGTAGCGTGTCCCGGAGGGACATATTACGAATTATTAATTACCAATTACCTATTCTCCAACAGCAACAGTAGGAATATCGGCTTCTTCAGGATTTTTAGCCAACTTACCATCTTCCATGTAAACAATGCGGTCGGCTATGTCTAAAATACGATTATCGTGAGTTACCAGAAGAATAGTACAACCTTGTTCCTTTGCTAAAGATTGCATTAGATTCACCACGTCTCGACCGGATTTTTTATCAAGAGCAGCAGTGGGTTCATCCGCTAATACAATTTTGGGACGACCAACCAAAGCTCTAGCAATAGCAACCCTCTGCTTTTGACCACCAGACAAATCATCGGGATAATAATTAACACGATTACCCAAACCAACTAAATCCAGCATATTAACAGAGCGGGTATGCATTTCTTTGGGTGAAAGATTTCCATGAACCTCCAAACCCATGCGGACATTTTGCACGGCCGTCAAACTTTCATGTAAATTATGAGCTTGGAATATATAGCCATTATTGCGTCGTGCTTTTACCAGTTGTTTCGGTTTAGCACCACAGAGTTCCTTATCCAAAACCTGCAAACTACCTTCCCGAGCAGAGCGTAACCCACCAATCAAAGTTAGCAAAGTAGTTTTACCAGAACCAGAAGGACCAGTCATAATAATAATTTCACCAGCAGCAATATTCAGATTCACATCAAACAAAACCTGCTTACGAAGCTGACCCTTCCCGAAAAAATGATTTAAATTACGAACAGAAATAACTGAATCCATACAAGAATTTTAGATTTTAGATTTTGGATTTTGGATTAGAAGTTAAGAGTTAGGAGTTAGGAGTTAGGAGTTAGGAGTTAGGAATTGGGAGTTAGGAGTTAGGAGTTAATAGTTAGGAGTTAATAGTTAGGAGTTAGGAGTTAGGAGTTAGGAGTTAGGAATTGGGAGTTAAGAATTGGGAATTATAAATATACAAATTAACTGCTCACTGATAACTGCTCACTGATAACTGATAACTGATAACTGATAACTGTTAACTGATAACTGTCAAAACATATCCGCTGGGTCAGCCGATTGCACTTTACGAGTAGCTACAGCACCGGAAATCATACACATAATAATGGTCATTATCTGTACTTGCATTGCTCTTGCTAGGGTCATATACAGCGGTAAATTGGTAGCGTTGCGGGTAAGTGCGTATAGTCCGGTTGAAATTAAAGCTCCAGGAATAAAGCCTAATATTGCGAGAATTATTGCTTCTTCAAAAACTACGCTCAATAAAAAGAAGTTTTTATAACCCATAGCTTTAAAAGTTGCATACTCTTTGATATGAGCATTAACATCTGTAGATAGTACTTGATAAACAATAATTACTCCTACGATAAAACCCATCATTGTACCCAAAGCGAAAATAAATCCGATGGGAGTATTGCTTTGCCAATAAGCTTTTTCAAAGGTAATAAATTCTTCTTTGGTTAATACTTTTATATCATCGGCATTTCGGAGATGATACTTGATTTTTTCTGCAACTTCTTCAGCTTGATAACCGGGTTCTAAACTAATTAAACCTAAATTTACACTTCCCGAATCTTGATTGGGAAACAGCCTTAAAAAGTTTTGGTCGCTGGTCATTAAAGTTCCATCAGCAGCAAAAGATGCTCCAACTTTGAATAAATTATCAACTGTTACGGTTCTTCCATTAATTTCGGTTTTGACAGTTTTACCTTGCTTTATTTGTGCAATTACTTCACTGTATTCACCCCTAGTTGCTTCATCAAATAAAATAGTATCTGGGAGCTTGATAGAGTCAATATTTTGATTAACTTCCGGTAAATTAAACGCTGGTTTATCGGGATTAAAACCAATAATCATCACCTGGGTTTTCTTACGAGTTTGAGGATGTTTCCAAGTTACAAGACTGTTGTAAATTGGTTCTGCGGTTGCAACTCCCGGTACATCCATCGCTTGATAAAGTCGTCGTCGAGTAAAAGTTGATAAGTCCTGTAAATTCAGCGCTTGCGGATTTAGTAAGACTATATCAGCCCTCAAACTTTCATGTAAAATAGTCGCACTATTAAACAATGCACTTCGGAAACCAAGCTGCATCAACATCAGCAAATCAGCAAAAGCAACACCTGACAATGCAACTGCTAAACGTCCTTTTTGACGGGTTAATTGCAGCCAACCTAATGGAGTTCTTCTTTGTAATTGTTGGATAAATCCAATCATATTAATTTTAGATTTTAGATTTTAGATTTTGGATTGGTAATTGGTAATTGGGTAAATAGTTTTATCTATTTCTAACTTTTAGCTGTGAATATTCAATATACTTTTAAAATTTGTGTTTATGAATAAACAAGGTTTATTTAGTCGCGTTTATGGTAATTTTTTAGATTTTTCAGAAAAATAATCTTAGTTAATAAATATTGTTCTTCCCTATTACCTATTACCTATTACCCATTACCCATTACCTTTTAAATTTCAACAACCGCTTTCACTTGTAAATTAGTAAATCTTGCAGCTTTTTCACTAGATTCGTCATTCAATCGCACGTGAATTTCTACAACTCGGGAATCAATATTAGTTGATGGGTCGCTATTGACTACATCTTGCTTTTGTACCTGTAAACCAATTTGATCTACAATTCCGGTTAATCTACCCGGTACTGCATCAGCTAAAAGTTCTACTTCTTGTCCCAAACGTATTTTATTAACGTCGCTTTGGTAAACTTCAACTACCGCGTACATTGTGCTGGTTTGACCAATTTCAACTATTCCATCATCTGAAACTTTTTCTCCAGGACGAGTATTAACATCAAATATTTGACCGCTCTGAGGGGAACGGACGTAAGCTTGTTTTAAATCTGCTTGTGCTCGATTCATCGCTGCTACAGCACGGTTAACTTCTGCTTGAGCAACCATCACATCTACCGGACGAACTTCTGCAATACTTTCTAAAGTTGCTTTACCTTGATTTATTTGTTGTTGTAAAGATGATTGAATGCGTTCTAAATTTGCTTGCTCTTGTGCTAGCTGCTGCTGTTTAGATGATTGGATACGCTGTAAATTTGCTTTAGCTTCTGCTAATTGCTGTTCTCTAGAAGACTTAATCCGCTGTAGATTCGCTCTAGCTTCTGTTAATTGCTGTTTTGCTGTTTGTAGAACTAAATTTTTGCTGTCTCTTAGAGATATGGAAATAGCTCCTGCTTTATATAAACTTTGATAGCGCTGATATTCTAATCGAGCATTTTCTAAAGCTGCTTCTAAACGAGCGATAGTTGCTCTTTGAGCTTCTATTTCTCTAGCTCTTTCAGCTTGTAATCGATTGATATTTGCTTGTTGTGCTGTAGCTTCGGTAGACTTTTCAACCTGTAATCGATTGATATTTGCTTGTTGTGCTTTGATTTCTGTAGTTTTTTCAGCCTGTAAGCGAGCAACGCTGGCTTTTTGAGCTTCGATATCTCCTTGTTTTGCACCTGCTTTCACCAAAGCAAGATTAGCTTGAGCAACTCTTACAGCTTCCTTTGCTTCCTTAAAAGCAGCCATAAGTTTGTCTCGGTTATCTAGAATCGCAATTACCTGGTCTGCTCTGACTTTATCTCCTTCTTTTACAAGTAGCTGCTCAACTCGACTTCCATCAGGTCCCATCGAAGGTGCGGAAAGCTGAATTACTTCTCCCTTGGGTTCTAGCCTTCCTAACGCTGTCACTGTCTCTACTTTCGGAACTGCTGGTACTGGTGCTTGTGATTTCTGAGCGACTTCTCCACCCGTAAATCTTTGCAGGGTATAGATACTAGCTCCACCCATCGCAAAAGCTGCAACCGTCACTACTAACTGTGACGGACGAGTAAGTTCGGGAGAAGGTGAATTGTCTAGATAATGGTTATCTTGCATGGCATCCCAAGAAATACTGAATTTTGATGATTTCTTACTTATAATACAATTAAACTAAACCGAGTAGTTTAGTTTTGATTCTCAGAGATTTTACGGATGCACCAATGTTTTTTGAGGTTTTCCTGATTTTTTCTGCAAAAGAATGATACGGTTTTAGTCGGAAAACACACCAACTTCTAGTAGAAAGAGGAAGAAGACAGAATAAATGTCTGGTGTCAGGATACCCCATTCTTATAGTTTTATTTAGGTTTTACTTTATCTCAATAAAATTGCTCAATTACAGCTAAAAAAAAGTCAAAAATGGAACTATTAAAACTTGGTGAAGTTCGTACTGAAAATTCAAAAGACAAAGTAGAGCAGATTCTACGAGGAGCGATGCAAGAATTTTTAGTACATGGCTATGCTGGCACGAGCATGGATAGAATTGCAGCGTCGGGGGGTATTTCTAAAGCAACTGTCTACAGTCACTTTCAAGATAAACAAGGGCTTTTCAAAGCATTAGTAGAAAGATTAGCAAAAGAAAGATTTCAGTCAGTTTTTGGCACCGAGTATTTGGTTGGAGAACCCAAAAAAGTACTGCATGAGTTAGCAGCAAAAGCATTGAACGGAATGCTCGAAGATGATGAATATATGGCGTTTATGCGAGTATTAATTGGAGAATCCGAGCGGTTCCCAGAAGTAGCTCAATATTGTGTTTCGATATTAGTAAAACCAACTGTAGATACTCTTCAACGTTATTTAACATCTCACCCAGAACTTAATATTTCAGACCCAGAAGCAACAGCAAGAATTATCGTTGGTTCATTAGTTCACTTTGTGATGACTCAAAAAATGATGCATGGTGCGGACATTTTACCAATGGATAGTCATCGGATAATAGATAGTTTGACGGATTTATTGTTAGCAAGTAGGAAGTAGGAAGTAGGAAGTAGGAAGTAGGAAGTAGGAAGTAGGAAGTAGTAAGTAGCAAGTAGGAAGTAGGAAGTAGTAAGTAGCAAGTAGGAAGTAGGAAGTAGCAAGTAGGAAGTAATTTTTATTCTTATAAATCTGCTTAACCATATATTATTATTTACTCGTTAATCGTTACTCATAATTGGCTACTCATAACTCATAACTCATTTCTGTTTCTATATTATTTCGGGCAATTTTCTCTCTTCTCTCCTGCATAAATTGAGTCAAGTAAATATTTTTCCGTTGTAAAAAAGTTTCTAATATTTTCTTTCTAGCTGCAAAATATTTTGTCTCGGGTACCCAAATATATTCTTGACGAATTGCTTGAGCATATTTACTGTATTCAGCCAGATTACTACCTAGAATTGCTAAATCTGCATCTAATAGTACTTGAGCATTAAAATCCGTATTTGAAGCGCAATGATTTTTAGTTTGTAGAATTAATTTTTTAACGTTTTTAATAACATCAGATGGAATCGATAGCGATGAAAGAACTTCCACAGCGTATTCAGCACTCTTTTCTTCGTTATCTTTTGCTTTCGTTTCGTAAACTATATCGTGAAACCAAGCAGCGAATTGAACGGTTTTGATATCAAAATATTTTGTTGGAAATTCTAAGGATTGAATTACTTCTAGAACGTGGTTGATATGCTCTAAATTGTGATAGTAGCGATTTGGGGTCGAGTAGGATTCAACTATTTGATTAAAAGTTTGTTCGGTAGAAGTTTGGTTGATATCGAAATTGTTTAGTAATTCACACCAGTTTTGAAATAGTTTATCTATAATTTGATGGGAATTGAACATTTTCTTATTGGCTCGTAGTTGCGCTTTAGCGCTTATTAGGTTGAAACATAAACCAATTATTTACATTTTCCAATTCTACTGTATTAGAAATGCTATAGCCAAAACGTTGATAATAGCCTACGTTTATTTCAGTTTGGGTATCGAGAACGACACCTTGAGAATCGGGATGTTGTTCTGACATTTGATGAATATGTGAAAGAATTGCGCTACCAATTCCTTTTCCTTGATTCTGTGGATTTACAGCAAAGGTATTAATGTAGAAATGAGGGGAGGAGATTTTATTTGCTTTTTTTAGATTTATATATTTTTCTACTCGGGTGAAAGCTTTTTCTCCAATTAATTCTACAAATCTCTGTTCTGAAGGTGTTGGTGTAGTTTCAACATCATGATTATTATCTTCATTTTGCGGAAGACTTATATAAGCAATTCCTTGTAAATCCCCTTCTACGAAAGCACCGATAAGTTGAAACTTATCATCTTCAGGTTCTTCGTCACAGATAAATTGTGACAGGTGTCTAACAGATTGTTTGTGTGAGTCACCAAAGAAGTATTGCATCAGTGGATAGTTTTCAAAACCATCAGTAATTATTTCAATAATCTTTTCTCTATATTTTGCATTTAAAGAGGTGATTTCAATGGTAGACATTTTTTTATGATACAGATTTAATTGAGATTTATTATTTAAAATTTTGGGTTACTTTCGTAGCGTTATGGTGCGTTACGGCATTATTTAATTAGCAGTATTTAATCAAATATAGTCGTGCCGTAGTACACTCTACAATTTAAAATTTCACTATTAACCATTGATAATTGTTAATTAATAACTGTTAACTGAAAAAGCGACTGGGTTTAATTTGTACTCAATGCAACAGCTATTTAACAATAATTACTAAATAATCACTAAATAATTGCTGTATTAAGATAAAAATTAAACCCAGAGAAAGGTTATTTTGTTTGAATCGCTGACTTAACGACCACGAGTTGGTACTAAGTTCATGTAGTCTAAATTAGAAGCTTTGATGCTTTGAGCGTAGTTACCTTTACCACTCACGGAAGATGCCATGTCCGCATATTTACGGGGGTCGCCTTCGGAGAGTCGCTGTGTTTTGGCTTTTTCGGAGTAGAATTTCTCCAAGGTAAAGCGCCAATCTGTTCTGACGGTTCCAGCGGTTTCTTGGAAGTCTTCGTCGTAACGAGGAGTTACTAAGTTGAAGGGACGACCTTCCATGCGTTTGCGTTGGAAAGGTACTATGGTATCGCCGAAGTTATCGGTGTATTCTTCGCTGTCTAAGAGAGCATTAACAAAGCCGGTGAAGCCTAAAGTCGCAATTTTGATTGACCAAGCAATTTCTTCTTCTTTGTTATAAGCTTTACGACCTAATAAACGTCTGAGACAGATATCTACTAAGCGATAGTTGTTGTTGACTTCAACTACTATGCGGTAGAAAGCTTCAGACTGAGCCAAACCACGAATAAAGTCGCGTACTGTAATGGAACCGTTTTTCAACTGAGATTCCAAGTTCTTTTGACGGTTGAAGCTGAGGATTTCATGTTCGCTGAAAACTTGGCGATATCCAGCCCAAATTATGTTTTGAATATCGGTGTAGGAACCAACGTCTTCTAAACGATAGATATATGGGGTATCTTCGTCTCTGTCAGCTTTACCAAAGCTTACTACTCTTTGATTTTGAGTGGTGGGTTTGTATTTAAGTAATGGCAATGCCATTTGCAATTATCCTCTAATTTTATGTTTGTGATTGAATCCTTTTACTTATTTTCCCTTATTCGGGTCACAATTAAGTAATTATCGCAAAGGGAAACTTGCTGTAGTGCTGATAGAAACCGGAATTCCCTGGGGTTCGCTTTGTTTTGTCATGTCGGGAATTTCTATATTAGCGGTGCTAACTGGAGTATGGGTCACGGTTCTAATGGAAGCCGAATTCGCCATGTCCATGAAGTTGTTGATATCTCCCCATTTATGACGATTCTTGTCCTCAGCATCGCGCCAATATTCAGCGTAACGAGGAGTTACCAAGTTAAAGGGTCTACCTTTATAACGACGACGCTGATAAGGAATCGTGTTTTCTCCAAAGTTGTTGAGATACTCTTCCGAATCAATCAAAGCATCAACGAAGTTACCCCAACCCAAGGTCGCAATTTTAATTGACCAAGCAATTTCTTCGTCTTTATTATAAGGAGCGCGTCCCAAAAGTCGTTTGAGACAAATTTCGATAACCCGATAGTTAGAATTTGTCTCGACTACCAAGCGTCGAAATGCTTCAGATTTAGCCAAACCTCGGATAAAATCGCGCACGGTAATCGCTCGATTCTTTAACTGAGATTCAAGATTCTCTTGTCGGTAAAACTTGAGTATCTCGTGTTCGCTGAATACTTGACGATATCCAGCCCAAATTAATTGTTGAATATCGCTGTAATTCGGAGAATCTTCCATCCGATAAATTCTCGGTGTTTCCTCGCTGGAAACTTCATAACCCTCAACACGCTGGTTTTGGGAACTGGGTTTGTATTGTAATAGTGGGATTGACATGATTATCTAAGAATAGGTTAAAGGTCAAAGGTTAAAGGTTAGGAGTTAGGAGTTAGGAGTTAGGAGTTAGGAATTAGGAATTAGGAGTTAGGAATTAGGAATTTTGATGTCTACCCCCTCTTCCCTCTCTACCCCCTCTAAAACATCTGCTCTCCCCATCTCCCCATCTCCCTATCTACTTAAGTCGTCTTCCTACCGGGTACGTAGCGGTAAGGTAAAGCAACTTCCACGGGTTTGATGCTGACTTGTGGTGTGGGAGATTCTCGTGTCATGTCGGGAATCTCCATATTTTTGACTTGAGATGTTACTCTCGCAACTGTTCTTTGATAGTTTCTTTCTTCGGTTTTAATACCACCAGCCATTGCCATAAAGTTGGTAGGTATAACTTTGCGAATTTCATCTGAAGTTGCGTATCCTCCGGAGGTACGAGCGGTGTAGTAGGAACCTCCTCCAAAGTTGCGGATGGTCATCCGGTTGCGGAAGTCTGCACCGTAACGAGGATTGACTAGGTTAAAGGGTCTGCCTTCATAGCGACGACGCTGGTACGGTACGATGTCGTTACCGAAGTTCTGTTGATATTCGTCGCTGTCTACTAATGCGTCGATAAATCCATGCAAACCTTTAGTCGCAATGATGATTGACCAAGCAATTTGTTCTTTTTTGTTATAGGTTGCACGTCCTAAAAACCGCTTGAAGCTAATATCTACTAAGCGATAGTTAGAGTTTGTTTCCGCTACTTCTTCCCAATAAACTTCTGTTTTTCCTAAACCCCGAATAAAATCGCTAACATTAATGGCGCGATTTCGCATTTGCGATTCTAAATTGGGTTGACGATATCTCTCTAATATCAAATGTTCGCTGAAGATTTGACGATAACCAGCCCAGATGATTTCATCGATGTCTTGGTCTGAAGTGGCATCCGCTAGTCTGTACATTACTGGGGTGTCTTCGCTAGGCACTTCATAGCCTTCGACACGCTGATTCTGAGAACTAGGTTTATAATTTAGTACTGGTATTGACATTCTGGTTATGTTATGTAATTGAACATCTAGCTGACAGCTTTTTCCTGAGCTAATGCTATTCGAGCGCGAACGCTCAGAGCCGCATCATTTGCACGCATCTGAGAAAATTTGGCTGCAATTTCCTGCTTTAACTGCGGAATTTTCGCTAGTTCTTGCAAACCGACGACGGCTGCATAACGAATAGCCCAGTCTGCATCTTGGGTAATCGAGAGCAAAGTTGCAAGTGCTTTTGTTTGAGCGGTAGCACGTTCTGAATCATCAAGTTTGTGCCATTGCAAATAGCCCAATCCTTTGGCCGCAGCACGACGCACGCTGGGAGCAAAATCTGTTTCAGCAGCTTCTAATAATAAGTCTAAAGCATGAGGGTGAGCTATTTGAGCTAAGGTGCGAATTGAATAAGCTCTTGCACCATAGTTGTATTCATCAATTTGCTCGAGCAGTTGCGGTACTGCGACTTCTCCTAGCTCGATTAATCCTTTAACAGCTATCACTGCGGCTGCTGGGTTGTTGTATCCAAATACTGCAATCAAGGTTGGAATTGCTGCTGTATCCCTTACTGAAGCTAGATTTTCTACAGCCGACACCATTCGCGCTGATGAATCAGCTTCTGTGACGGCACGAATTAGGTTTTGGGTGTCAGCAATCATATAAATTTTGGATTTTAGATTTTGGATTTTGGATTAAAAAAAATGGCGTTGCTGATTAAAAGTATGAATAGCCCCCCCAACCCACAATTTTGGGGAGAAATGTAATTTGAAGTCCCCCAAAATTGGGGGATTTAGGGGGCTAAATCTGACAAGTTTCAAAAAATCATACCTCAATATGGCTAGCGCCACGCTGCGCTAACAGCAACGCCAAAAAAATATATATTTGTTAAGAGTTAAGGGTTAAACTTTAGGATTTAAAACATATTGGATAAGACGTAGCAGTGCTACGTCTCTACAAGGTAATTTGTAATTAATCAAAACCAACTAACCACTAACAATTATTAACTACAACAGCGAATCCATTATCTGCATCAATTTAATCGCGTTGTCGTTAAGGGTCAGTGCTTGTTCATTTTGAAGTTGATGTTCTAACAAACCCTTAAGAGCAATGAGTTTGAAGCTGTTCTCAACAGACGCGATCGCAATGTTATCTGCTGCGTGAAAATACCCAATTGCACCCAGGTCGCTTAGTGCCATGCGACGGAGTTTTAAGTCGTCGCTTTGCAACACTTTTACTAAAAGCTCTCCATATTCTGGTTTGCTTGTTAGTTGATACATTGCTCTGGCTGCAGCGCACTGGACTCTGATGACTGGATGCTGAAGAAACGGCTCGATAAGCTCAACAATATCCTGAGTACCAGCAACAGTAGAACCGATTGCTCCCAAAGCTTCTAAGACCGCTTCGTAAGGTTGAACTAAATGAGGTCTTCCGGGTACATTGACAGCAGCCGCAACACCTCCATCTAATAGCCGTAACAGTGCAGGAATAGCCCTGGCATCACCAAGCATTTCCAAAGATTGGGCTGCGGCTTCACGCACGTAAAAATCCGAGCATTCCAAGCATTTAATTAAACCCGGTACGGCTCGGTTATCACTTAATTTACCCAAAGCTCTTGCAGCATTACGTCGTAGAGGATAGCCGCCTAACTCAGTTCTATCAGCTTCATCTTCTAAAGCAACAACCAAGGCATCAACGACTTCAGGGCTATCGACGCGAAACTTACCCAACCACCAAGCAGCATAGTAGCGGAGACTTAAATCCGAACATTGCAGATTAACAACTGCTTGCTGCTTTGTGAGTTGTGGTGAATCTTCTGTCGCAACTTCTTCCGCACTCGGTTCAATCATCACCCTACTATTTTTTCGATTTAGATTTTTTAGGTGCAGATTCGCTATCAGGTTTGAGTGCAGATTCAGCGGTAACTTGCTCGATATTAATAATCTTGCCACCCATACGGGTAATCCGCTGCATTTCTTCATTCATCCGGTTATAAGGTACCGTCATGAATACACTACCGCTACGACGAATTTGATAATTATTCTTATCAGTTTCCTCGTTCTGGCGTAAACCTACAACTTCATAACGGAACATCCGGCTCTTAGCACTAGAAATTCCATTAGTACCAACTGTTGTTTGTCCGAACATTTTAAATAATCCCCCCTTTGGATTTTGGATTTTAGATTGCGGATTGAAAGAGTTAGGAGTTAGGAATTAGAAGTTAGGAGTTAGGAATTTTATTTCTATATATTCCCCTTGTCTCCCTATCTCCTTGTCTCCCCATCTCCCCCCTCTCCCCAAATTTTAAGCTGGAGTTACGCTAACAATCTTTCCACCTTGACGCAGAATTTGTTGCATCTTGTCTGATAAACGTTCGTAGGGTACGACAATTGCGTAACTACTACGTCTAACTTTGGGATATTTGGGAAAAAGCTGACCTGTTACTTCGATGCGATAAGAACGGTCTCCTGCTCCTACTGCATTTCCTACATTTCTTCTGGGAGATACATCGTTAGTTGCGCGGTAATTCCAATTGCTGTTATTACCCGATGGTCCCACAATTGAAGAAGCACTGTTAGTTCCTAATTCTCTTGCTAAACGAGACTTGCTTCCTTCTACCTGAGCGCGGTCGCTATTTGCATAACCACGATACAAACGGAACATGCGGTTAAAACCGACAGTTTTCTGTCCCGATTGAGTTGCAAATCCACGATAGAATGGTACTATGTTATCACCGAAATTCTCGGTGTACTCTGTTGAATCAATATAAGAATCTATTTCAACGTCGTATCCTTCGTTATGATACAAATCGTTATGGTAGCTCACCTCTGATTCATCGTAAGGAGCGCGACCTAACAAATGCTTATAACTTAGTTCGATAAATCGAGTTTGGAAATTGTTATAGAAAAACTTATTCTTATACAATTCCGATTTAGCGACAGCACGAACAAACTCGCGAACGGTCATATTACCGTCGCGTAAAAGTGATTCTGCACTTGTGAGTCGTTCGGACTTCATTAAATAATCATTTCCCAGAAGCTGTAGATATACCGCACGAATTACGCTTTCGATATCTTCCTTTGTAGCGTTGGAGCGTAGTTCAACTTTTGGTAACTCATCAAAGGCTTCCGTTCCTAGCCTTGATGCTGCTGATGTAATCGCCATTACTATTATTCCCTTTATTTTGTCACTTCCGTCATTAGTGAAGCGATTTTTGATATTGTTTTTTAATTAACCCTTAATTACTTGTTTTAATTGCTTAAAACAGCCTAAAACAATGCCCGGAGACCCATACAACTGCTAGGTGAAAAACCCCATCCAGCACTCGCATAACTCTCCGGGCAGAACGCTTACTAGCTTAAAGCGTTGATTGCGTAATCGATGTAGGTGTTAGCTTCGTTAGCAGCTTGACCGCTCAAACCGTGACTACCTTTGATGTGCTTCAAAGCTTCTACATACCAGCTAGGAGACAATTCAAAAGAGCGGTTAATTTCGTCCAAACCTGCAATTAAGTACTCATCCATAGGACCTGTACCACCAGCTATCAAGCAGTAGGTAACCATGCGTAGGTAGTGACCAACGTCACGAGCACACTTGGACTTACCACGAGAATCAGCAGCGTACTGAGGTCCCTGCATCTGAGTGGTGTAAGGATACTTTTGATAAACAGCATTAGCAGCGCCATCAATCAACTGCTGAGCTTGAGAAGTTAAGCTACGAGCAGCTTCCATGCTAGCGGTAGCGCGGTCAAAACGACCGTTAACAGCTTGTAATTCGGTGTTGCTTAAGAAACGACCTTGAGTATCAGCAGATGCAATTGCTTCGGTAATTGGTGTCTTCATGTCTTACAATCTCCTTTATGTCTTGTTAATTTTTTTTGCCTGGATGCCGGTTACTCGGTTCCGGGCTTCTCTATTAGTGCTTAAACGGTACTAACGATGCTTTTATCTACTAAGCAACAGCAGCAGCAGCACGGTCAAAGTAGCCACCTAATTCAGACATTAACTGGCTGCAATCACCCTTGGTAATACCATTGGGGTCGTTAGCCATTTTGATAGCAGTATCTTTCATTTTTTGAACGCCAACTGCTACGGAAGAACCAGGAGTTCCCAAAGCTTGGTAGGTTTCGCGCAAACCATTCAAGCAACGGTCATCTAATACACTTGCGTCACCAGCCAACATAGCGTAGGTAACATAGCGCAAGATGATTTCCATGTCGCGCAAGCAAGCAGCCATGCGACGGTTGGTGTAAGCGTTACCACCAGGAGCAATCAACTGAGGCTGCTCTTCAAATAATGCACGAGCAGCATCGGTAACGATTTGAGAAGCATTGCTGGTGATGCGGTTTACAGTATCCAAACGAGAATTCTTGTCTTTAATCATGTTGCTTAGAGCATCTAACTGCTCACCGCTCAAGAATTCGCCTCTGGAGTCAGCTTGAGATACTACTTTTGCGAATGCATCTAACATCGACTTTTCTCCTAATTGGTTAGTTTTTAAGATTGCCTTGATTAAAAATGGCAGCTTGTATCAACGGATGGGATATAACAGATGTTGTAATAAGCGGCCAATTTATCCAGCCTCTGATTCCTTACCCGTAAAACTGATATGGAATTATGAGAATCTTGGCTTATTTTATGAGAAACCGACAACCTTGACAAATTGATTGTCTCTTTTAAATTGTGTCTGTTAATTGACCCCTCCAGATAATGTTTATACACCGCCACAAGGACAGATTTTGTTAAGTTATATAAATAAATGAAATGGAGCAATAAGAAAAACCTCAAATCCTTTACATATAAGAGATTAGCCTTAAAAAACATAGCTCAACTCTTTACTAAACTTCATCAACTAGCTCAAAGTATGGAATTTGTTTGATTTTAAGCTTTTCTTAACTATCTTAAATTCCCAGATATAGCAAGTATTTGAGTCGTAAGATACAAAATCCACCCATAACGGCTTTCTTAACAGTTGTTAACAAAATCAGCCTGTTTGCTTAACATAAAGTTTTATTAAGTTTTTGATGGCAAAGAAGTTAAAAAAAGCTCTAAAAGCCTGTATTCAGGGGAATAGAGGAAAAAGTTCCCAGCGAACAGTTAGCAGCGAGCAAATACTAACTCTCTTGGCAGCTTTATGATTGCTTAGTAATCCACCGCGTTAATTTTGATGAGTTTGGGTAAATATGATTTTTTCTACCCCCTGCCAGTCTTCAACCATCATATTTATTGTGGTCAAATACTAGCTCTTACTCCCATTCCGCTCTAAGATTACCGAAAAATTGTAGGTTGGGTTTCGTTCCTTAACCCAACGTTGATGTTGGGTTGAACGGAGTGAAATCCAACCTACTTCATAAGAAATCTTCTACCGGAAAGGAAGTAAACGGGAGGGAGTAGGGGAGAAATTTTAGCCAGTAATCGCTTCTGGGAAGATGTGAATAGAACGATTAGCAATTACACTGTTCGCTGTTCACTGCTGCTGCAATTCGGGAGCGTACAACTTTGTCATTTTCTTGATTGAGTGCTTGTTGTAAAGCGATATTGGCAGCGGGGGTTGCAACTTGTTGTAAAGAAACCGCAGCAGCATAACGTAAACCCCAGTCTTGGGGGTTGAGCAATGCCCAAATTAACTTTTCTAATACGCGATTAATAGTTTCTGGATTACTTGAGGTACTAGCAATATTTCCAAGTCCTCGTGCTGCTATGCGACGGACATTTCCCTGGCAATGATTTGCGACTTCCGTACCTACAACTTCAGCTAATAAATCAATAGCTTCTGAATTTCCAATTTGAGCTAAAGCCTGAATAATATAAGCCTGTGTACTTTGGTCAGTAGAATTATAAAAAGCATCAATCAACGGTTCTACTGTTGCAGGAACAAACTTAATTAACTTCTCAACCGCAGCAGAACTAACGCCTCTGTTATGATGTTTTAAAGATTCTATAAAAGTATCGATTGCCAAAATATCTTCTGAATATTCAACGTTCATAGAATAGTATATTACTTATTACTTGCTACTTATTACTTTCTACTTGCTACTTATTACTTATTACTTGCTACTTATTACTTTCTACTTGCTACTTGCTACTTATTACTTTAGCTCCCTATGAGCGTAGTAAAACAATCCCCAATACCTAGTTAAAGCTGAATTAATAAATCATCAATTGCTTGAAAAATTAACCCAGATGTTTCTTGTTCGGGAGTGTCTTTATCTAATAAAGTTTCTAAAATTCGCTTCAAATTTAAGAGCTTTAAACTATTAGGGACTTTAGCTGTCAGAATAGCTTCTACTGCTTGACGATGTGCAAGCGCACCTAAATCGAAAACGGCTGCCCAACGAAGGTACATGTTTTCATGGTTGAGGAATTTTAGAATGCGTTCGAGGTATTGTGGCTGTTGAGTTGAAAGATAAAAATATCGTGCTGCTGCACATTGTATTCTTTCGGAAGAATCATTCAAATAAGGTTCAATTAAAGAATAAGCTGAATCAACTTTTAAACTAGCAAGTGCTTCAATTAAAGCTTCATATGGCTGCTTTTGATTGGATTGGATCAAGTTCAATAAAGGATTTATAGCCCTTTTATCGCCAATTGCTGCTAAAGCTTGAATTGAAGCTTCTCGTAAACGAAAATCATCGCATTCACAAGATTTAATTAATGGTTCTACAGCTTGAGGATTCTTCAATTGTCCTAATGCTCGTGCAGCTTGACGACGTAAAGGATATCCACCCGAGGGGATGCGATAACATTCGTCAAACAAAGCTTTACACAAAACCTCACAGCTTTCTTGTACTTGATGCTTTCCCAACCACCAAGCAGCATAATAGCGGATTTGATTATCTTCACTTTGTAAAGCCGATAAGGCAGTTTCCGCAGAAAATATTGGTTCGTTCATAAAATAATTGGGAATGGCTAGGAATTATGAGTGAGGAGTGAAGAGTTAAGAGTTAAGAATTAGAAGTAAGAAACTAGTACTCCACCACATTAATTTTAAGGGGTTAGGAAGTCGCTCCGTAGGTTGGGTTAAGCGGAGCGCAACCCAACTCAGGTGTTGGGTTTCACTCCGTTCAACCCAACCTACAATTGAAGCTTACATACCCCGCAAAACTTATGTGGTCTAGTACTAGTCCTTTTCATAAATTCGGCTATGGTCGCGTTTTCTTTGGAAATGTCGGGAGACGTTATTTATAACGTCTCTACATTACGTCCGTAGAAAACAAAACTGTCAAAACTAATGAAATGAAATACTACTAATAGTTAATTTCAAGAATTCCGACGGATTGTAGAGACGTAGCACTGCTACGTCTCCCCACGTTTGAAAGAAAACAAGCCACCCAAAACTAATGAAAAGGACTACTAAGATTGATTAATAATTATTTCCCCCTCTCCTTGTCTCCCCATCTCCCCATCTCCCCATCTCCCCATCCACCCACTTCTTCTAAGCTGGTGTAATCTTGGTTATCTTACCCCCACGCTTGTGAATCTCTTGATATGTTTCTGAAAGACGATTGTAGGGTATGGTGTAAATTTGTCTGCTGCGACGCACGGATACTTTGGTGTTGCTGGTACCCGCTATGGCTTCAATGATAAACATTCGATTGTCTCCCCTTGGTGCGGAGCTAATTAATGTTGGTGCTGTTGAGGTAAAGCTTGAAGCAGGAGAGGTTGGAGGTACAATCATGTTTGCTTGGTTTTTGGAAATCTGTCCGCGCAAACGTGAATTTTTACCGCCATATTGGGCGTTGTCGCTGTTACTAAATCCTCTGTGTAGCGCAAATATTCGGTTATATCCTACGGTTTTCATGCCGGGAATTGAGCTAAATCCGCGGTAGTAGGGAACGGTGTAGTTACCAAAAGCGGCTTCGTATTCGGTACTGTAAATATAAGATTCAATGTCTGCATCATAACCACTCGCAGCGTAGAGGTCTGTATGATAGGCAATTTCTGATTGGTCGTAAGGGGCACGTCCGAGTAGGTGCTTGTAATTTAATTCAATAAACCGCACTTGGGAGTTACTTTGAAAAAAGCATTCTTTGTAAAAATCAGATTTTGCTAAGGTTTCTACAAATTGACGAACGTCTGTTTTACCGTTACGTAATAAAGACTCTGCGCTAGTGAATTTTTGACTAGCATATATTCCTTGACGACCAAATATATGGTTATAAGCTGCTCTAAACACCATCTGTAAATCATCTTCGTTCCAATTTTGACGCAGTTCTACTTTGTTCTCAACTGCGTCTCTAATTGCTAGTCTTTCGGAAACTGAACTACTCATATCGATAATTTCTTCCTTTTTTACAGGTTAATTAATTTTTTGAAAATGATTTATTTTTCCACGGTCAAAATGCAAATAAACCTGGTTTCTCGAAATAATCAAGCAATATCCGCTTTATTACTGTCAAAGAAACCAGGTTTTAACGCTTCACAAGCAATTTATGGATAAATAAGCAGTACTCTGTCTAAGCTCAATACTTTTAGCTCAATGCATTAATTGCATAGTTGATATAGATATTAGCTTCTCCAGCTACATCTCCACTCAAACCATGATTGTCGCGGACAAATTCTAAAGCTGCTACATACCAGCTAGGAGATAGACCTAGAGCAGCATTTAGTTCGCTTAATCCAGCAACAACATATTCGTCTAAGGGACCGGTTCCACCCACTACACAGCAGTAGCTGATAGTGCGTAAATAGTGGTCGATATCGCGCACGCATTTACTTTTACCTTCGTTGCTGGATGCATATTGCGGCCCCTGCATTTGGGTAGTGTAAGGAAATTTTTGATATACGTGATTTGCTGCTGCTTCTGCCCATTTTTGACCATTTTGGGAAAATGCTTTGGCTGCTTCTAAACCTGCTTTAGCGCGGTTAAAGCGACCGAAAACAGCTTGCATTTCGGTGTTACTCAAGTAAGAACCGCGAACATCTGCGGTTGATATTGCTTCAGTCAAAGGTGTTTTCATAATTTTCGATGCTCCTTTAATTTGGGTACAGTTTTTTTAAACAATTGTTGAGTCAATTGATTTTGGATTGTAACAACGGATGTGTTGATGTAGGGATTTTGGATTTACGATTGTCCCTATTAATTTATTCAAGGACTTAAGGGTTCTAGCTTAAAGAAAAAATTCTTGTTTGAAACCCTTCGTAGTTTAATCAAAATTCCAAATATCAAGTCTAAATTTTTCGGTTGTTTACAGTTTCAAAGGACAAAAAACTACTCTGATAAAAAGCGCGATTCAGAGAAGGTCTATTAGACTACAGCTGAAGCAGCACGGTCAAAGTAGCTTCCGACTTCGGACATTAATTGGCTGCAATCACCTTTAGTAATATTGTTGGAATCATTAGCAATTTGGATAGCTGCATCTTTCATTTTTTGAATTCCAGAAGCTACAGCATCACCAGGAGTTCCTAAAGCTTGATAGGTTTCTCTTAAACCGTTTAAGCAACGGTCATCCATTGCGCTTGTATCTCCCGAAAGTACGGAATAAGTAACGTAGCGTAGAATAAATCCCATGTCGCGAATGCAAGCTGCTTGATTGCGATTATGGAAACAAGCACCACCAGCGTTAAAAACCTGCGGACGTTCTGCGACTAAACCACGATAAGCGTTTGCAACAATTGAAGAAGCGTTGCTGCTGAGTCTATTAACTACATCTAGACGTTTGTTACTATCAGCAACCATTGCTGACAATCCATTGATTTCGTTTTCTCCTAAATAAGCACCTTTCTTATCAGCTTGTTCAACTACTTTAGAAAAAGCATCAAGCATTTTTTATTATCTCCTTAAATTTATTACAGCTATTTCAGGTCTTTAATTTATCTGAAATAGGTTTCAAGTAGTTCAATCTTTCAGCATAAAATTAGCCTATGTCTGGCAACTTTTGCACTTACAACCACTAGAAATCGGCGTTCCCTCATGCAAATAAGCAGTCCAGAAAGACTTATTTTTTTGCTCGATTTGTAATTACTTTTAAAACCTTGTTCGTATTGTATATATTAGTGGAACTTTTTTTTTATTAAGTTTATTAACAATAAACAGCATGTATTTTATAAGCTAGAAGTTGTGCTTTATAAGCTTTTCAATTAAATATCCCCGAAAACGCCTTTACATTCAGATGCTTTTCTTAATGCAAGTAAACATTTTCTCAATTCGACGAATACAGAAGTAATAAAATAGACTGAAAAAGTGCTATATAAGTAAAATTATTGAAAAATAGCCGGTACAATAGGTTTTTTAAAATAAGTTAATGTAAATTATAATACGCGCTATTGATAGTAATTGAGAATAATTTAAAGGTTAAGTCTTGGTTATACAAATATCCAGCGAACATCTTGCTATCACAGGAGTTATTAGTTTTAATTTAAATCAATACTATATTTTGCAAATAATTTATTTATGTAAACATGAATTATTTAGCTTATAAATAGAATTAGAATTTCCTATTTTAAATAAATCTGCTTACCTTCGTCTTAAAACTTGTAATAAAGTCGAAAATACTTGAGGTGGTGGTGCAACAACTTCAACTAAATTGTTAGTTAAGGGATGCTTTAACTGAAGTTTCCAAGCATGCAAAGCTTGTCCGGGTAAGTTCACTCCTACCGAACGACCGGAACCATAAACGGAATCTCCCACGATGGGATGACCGATTTGAGCGCTATGAACCCGGATTTGATGAGTGCGTCCGGTTTCTAGTTGAAAATGCATTAATGTATAGTTCCCAAGACGTTCTTCGATGAACCAATGAGTTACAGCTTCTCTTCCACCTTTCTCTACAGGAACAACTGCCATCTTTTTTCGTTCTTTAGGATGACGACCTATAGGTAAATTAATGGTACCGGATTCTTGCTTGGTTGCACCGTATACTACACCTAAATATTCTCTTCGTGCGGTTTTGGCTTTTAGCTGTGCTTGTAAGCTATGATGGGCCACTTCAGTTTTTGCGATCGCGATTGCTCCGGTGGTGTCTTTATCAAGTCTGTGAACGATTCCGGGACGCTGAACTCCACCAATTCCAGGTAAATTAGGACAGTGAGCTAAAACTGCATTAACTAAAGTTCCGTTGGGATGACCGGGAGCGGGGTGAACGACCAAACCTGCTGGTTTATTTAAGATAAGTATTTGTTCGTCTTCGTAGAGAATATCTAAAGGTATATTTTCTGGTTGTAATTCTAAAGGTTCGGCTGTGGGTATTTCTAAAGTTATAGCATCCCCTGGTTTAACAGCATTCTTTTTTGATTTACAAATATCACCATTAAGTTTGACATGACCTTGTTCAATCAGCTGCTGAACTCTAGAACGAGATAAATCTGATAAATTTTGAGCAAGATAACTATCTAAACGCAAACTGTTTTCTGCAACTTTTAAAGATATTGATTGATTTGATGTCATTTGAGAAATTTGATAATTTGATAAAATCCAGAATGCCGGAAAGATAAGCAATAAGCTAGGTTAAATCCTGCGGGTATCCTCCCAACAAGTTATGGAAGTGTCAATTCAAATTCTAAAATTGCTTGACCATCAGGAACTGACTTGATGCCATACACTATGTTTTATATATTACGTCTTTTTATTATGCATTAATTATTTATTCCCTCTATTAGCGAGAATCGGGAACTTAAAGTTGATTAACTAAGTAATTAAAAATACATTTAGACGGAGCTTAATAGTAATTGATTGAATAGAAAGCCGATTGTAAACTGAGTTAAATTGAAAAGCAATCATAATAACTTAATTTTCTTGTAACGTTAGTGAATAGCTCTACAGCCATAAAAGTCAATATTTTGCAAATTTATTCTCAAGCTGATTCAATTATAATCAATGTCAATAAGTATCAAATAGCACGCGTTTAAAAAGATGCAAAATATTGGAATCACTATTAACACTAGCTTTAAACATACCAAATAAAAAATCACAATATTTATCGTATCAAAAATCACTTTTATGATAATATTATTTCACCTATAGTGAGTTCCAAAGACTATTGCTTGAGCATAAAAAATAGCTCTGTAATATTTATTTTCCCTAAGTGATTCGGCTCAAAGTCCCTGTAAAGCGTTCTACGATTTAAAATATAAATATTATAGAGAACGCACAATTTTTGCTAGCAGCTATCTAAAGAAAGAAGTTGATTGTTTATTAGACATTTTTAGCTTTTCTTTATTTAGTCAAAGCATTATTGATAATAAATTGAAACTGAGTCCATCCAATATGCAAAATAATCAACCATCTTTACAAAAATATTTTTTTTACGATTTGAACGACCAATATAAATCAGAAGACTATAGCGAAACAGAAGCTAGAAGCCCGTTTGAAGACTTGAGCGATGATGACGATTATTTCAGTCAAAGTTATGCAGAGCTAGATGTTCAAAATAATGGTTTAGATAATCCTGCTTTAAATCAATCTCAACCCTACACAAACAGCAATTACCATAATGAATCCTCTGAAAATGGAAATAACTTTTTAAACACGGCTATTAATTATGCAAGTTACGATGAAGATGATTATTCTCAGGACGAAGATAATGAAATCCACTATCTAAATTTTATTAGAAAATCTGAGATAGCAGTATCTCAAAATAATTTATTAGAAAATAGAAGTAATCGCTATGCTGACTACGAGCAAGAAGAAAATACAAAGACTTACACTATAGTCTGTATTGATGATAGTAAAGCGGTGGTAAATGCCATAAAAATGTATTTGAATGATAATCTTTTCTCTGTAGTGGGTATCAACGACCCATTAAAAGCTTTGATGCAAGTTATCCGCTTGAAGCCAGATATGATTCTATTAGATATAACCATGCCAACATTAGATGGATATGAGTTATGTTCTTTATTGCGGAAACATTCCTCTTTGAAAGAAACACCGATAATTATGGTGACGGGGAAAAAAGGAATTATCAATAGAGTCAAAGCCAAAATGGTGAAAGCATCGGATTACATCACGAAACCATTTCAGAAGAAAGATTTATTGAAAGTAATGTTTAAGTATATTGTCTAAATATATTATGTAATCCTTTTACATAAATTTTCCAGGGTGGCATTATCAATAAAGCGAGAAAAACAAAGGCAATCGCTAGTTGATATATTCTCAGTGTATTTACTGGTGCGTAACATAGAATTGTTAAGTGTATAACAGTACTGATAATGTTATACAGAAGCTTTATGAAAAGAATTCACTTAAGCTATTCGGTGAAAGGGTTTGCATCTACTGTCTCTGTGGTTTTACTATGCTTCTGCTCGCAGTTGTTTTACAGCAACAGAGTATCGGCACAGATACCCGGAAAAGCTAGTTTAGAAGAAACGGCTTCTGCAAGTATAAAAAATGCGGTATCTACATTAATTCAAGTATTGCGAAGCGAAAACCCAGAAGCCAGGATGAGTGCTGCGCGTGCATTAGGTGGAATGGGTACCCAGGCTAGAATGGCCGAACCAGCTTTAACAGTAGCTTTATACGACAAAGAAGCGCGGGTACGCTACACTGCTGCGACAGCTATAGCTAATCTTGGTGGAGATACTAAAGCTGCTTTACCACTATTACAGGAAGCTTTAGGAAATGAATCAAAGTGGACTCGGAAAGACGCTGTTTTCGCTTTGACTAATATTGCTCTTAACATGCAAACAAACGCACGTATTTTTTCTGACAAGGAATTGAATCAAGCAATTACCAACCTTGAGAAGACCTTGGAAGCTATGGATAAGTCGAAGTATGAGATTTCCAATAAAGCTGTTAAATCTATCAATGATTCCTTGGATTCTTTGAAAAGAGAAAGACAGCGGAATTGAATTTTATAACCTCTTTCCCTGTGGAAAGGGGTGTTTTTATTTTTCGGAGATGTCTAAGGAAAATAGAGCAGTCAAAATCAATGCAACCAACTGTTCAATAGACCCATAAAATGTAAAGATTTATAAGAATTGCAGAAAGTCTAGTTTTGAGCGTTGATAGTCTCAAATAACGATTACCTCTGTCACAAAATGTTTAATCCCACAGACATACCCAAGCAATTTAAGGTTTTCTCAATACAACCCGATTTACGCATCAGTTTTTCGGGTCCAATATGGTCGAAAATGTTTTTTTCGATTTTTTTATTACCATTTGTGGCTCTTTTTGTTGGACATTTAATATTTATTTGTCTTGGTTTATACGAGATTCTACATCTTGATTTAGAGAAAGCAATTGACTTCTTCAGTTATGGAACTAATAATTTTTGGTACTTGCTGATGTTTGTGTTTACTTTTTCTCTTCTGAGTGTTGCTACTTGGTATTGGTTGTGGGTAATTTTCGGATTTCATGAGATTCGTGCTACTGAGGAGTCCTTGACAACTATTTCTAAAATGCTAGGAATGTCTTGGAAAAAATCTGTATTAACTAAGGAAATCAGATACTTTAATCAATTTTTAAAGCGAGATGGGGAGGGAGACACGTGGGATTTAGAAATTGTCACAAACCAAAAGCTGTTTGACAAAGAGCAGTCATATCCGAGGGGAGCATCCCAATTTTGCAACTTTACCAAAATATTGATTGTCATTGCGAATGCAGCGAAGCGGAATGAAGCAATCGCAAAGTCTAGTTATTGCGATTGCTTCGCTTCATTTCATTACGCTCGCAATGACAAATTATATTTTTCCACATTTGGGATGCTCCCTATCCGAGTTGGTTTCCACAAAAGTGGGTTTCAGCAGATATGTTGGTTCGGATAAATTATAAAACAGTTCGGCTTTACAGTCATTCCAATCCAAAGCCAACTGAATGGTTAGGTAAAACCCTTGCAAGATTTTATCGAGTAGAATTTAAATCAGCTGCACAATCTAATTCCACTTCTTTCTGAGCCAGTTCCACATATTGATAGCTGAATTGATAGCTTAATAAACAAAAATAATCCAATTACTAACTCAAACACTAACAAATTTATTAATATATAAATATCCGGAAAAAAAGTATAATAGCCTCACTGAAATTATTTAATTAGAAATATACAAGGAAACTGTAATCGCTTCTACAGAAAGGATTCCTTAAGTATAAGAACCCATCTAAGATAATTAATAATTTATAAAAAAACATTTGCCATTATCAAAATTTGGTTTTAAGATAAAGCTCTAATTGTGAACAAAAACTTTCATACATCTTTTAACTTTTCTGCTAAATTAGAGTAATCTAAAATAAGGTAAGTTAATAACTTGTCATCTACCACTTAACTGACGCTCTCTTTACTGGTTATGCTGTTAGTTGGTGCTTCTTAAATCTGCTTGGAATACCCAGAGTGACGTTTCATCGCAAAGAAAACGTTATCTCTGGTCGTAAAAGCTGTTGGTCACTGTTAATCGCTACATAACATCGCTACAAAGTTTATTTTTTGTCTGGTTGTTTATGTAAATTTAGACCTGTTGCATCTACAGGGTTAGCGAATATTTAGTACATTTCAATGTTCTAGATCGGAACAATTTTGAAAAACATTACCTGTAAATTGGTATACGGCTCCTAGATTCGCTATAACCAAAGTTTTTAGCATTGCGGTATCTCTGTAGTAAATGAAAAGCCACGGAAAATGAAAATCCTTCCAATTAATAGATACAGATTTTTTCAGAAAATACAGCCGATTTCACTTCTTAAAAAAGTTACAAATAAACCCGTGACTGGGTGTTTGCAAGTTTTTACTACATCAGATTCCTGGGCTTTTTATTTTGAAGAAAGCAAGCTGGTTTATGCTTCATGTACGGATAAAATGTTCAGTTTGCTTTATGAAAAATTGCAACAGTACAGTAAGCAAATTCCCGCACTTGCTCAAAAGAAAGTTTATCAACAGTTAAGAGTAATTTTTCAGAAAGGTATTGATAATCAAGCGATACTTAATCCGGATTATTTAGCAATTTGCTGGTTAGTTAATCAAAAGCTAATTACTCCAGCACAAGCGAAAATTCTGATTAAAGAGTTAGCTTTTGAAGTCCTGAGTTTATTTCTGACTGTTAAACAAGGAAGTTATGAATTTACTAAGGAAAGTTTCATGGAGGATATGCCAAAATTTTGTAACCTGGACATGGATTTATTAATCGAAAACTGCTCTTCTAAGTCACAGAATCCAGAAAAGACTGCTTCTCAAGTTATTGCAAATCCACCATCTAAAAATACAGAAACCATCTCATCGAAAATACCAATTCAGCAACCTTTACCGAAGGCTGGGATTAATCAAGCTCCAAGTCAAACCATGAATTATTCCCAAAACAGTCACCAGCGTTTTTATAGACAGAATTATCGTAAAAAAGTTTACACAATAGTCTGTATTGATGATAGTCCTACGGTACTAACAGCTATTCAATCTTTTTTAGACGAACAAGTTTTTAGCGTTGTAGGTTTTAGCGAACCTTTAAACGCTTTGATGCAAATTCTACGTACTAATCCAGATTTGATTTTACTAGATGTAGAAATGCCCAACTTGGATGGTTATGAATTATGTTCGCTGTTGCGAAAGCATTCTTATTTTAAGGATGTACCCGTAATTATGGTGACTGGACGAAAAGGTTTTATTGACAGAGCAAAAGCAAAAATGGTTAGAGCTAGTGGTTATTTAACCAAACCTTTTGACCAAAGCGAATTATTGAAAATCATTTTCCAGCATTTGGTGTAAGCAGCGAGCGGTTAACAGCGAACAGTGAGGAGTTTTACAAATTATAAATTATAAATCACCAATGCCCGATGCCCTATGTCCAATTCGCAATTATGAGGAGAATTTGATTTGATTATTTGTTCTTTAATTACTGTATTAATTGTTGAAGACTCTCTAAGTGAATTAGAGCTAATGAGTCATTATCTTGATAATGGTGATTACAAAATTGTTAAATCTACTGGGGCTAAGGAAGCTTTTGATATAGCATTAAAAGACAGTATAGATGTTGTTATTAGCGATGTGGTAATGCCAGAAATGAGTGGGTTTGAGCTATGTAGACAACTTAAACGGAACCCGGTGACAGAAAAATTACCTATCATCCTTTGCACTTCCAAAAATCAAGAAATTGATAAATTATGGGGTATAAAACAAGGTGCTAGCGCTTATTTGACAAAACCCTATACTCGCGAACAGCTAATTGAAACAATTCAATCGGTTTTTGTATAAGTTGACCATATTGTAAATTAGTAAATTAATTAATTATTATTCAGCATGAATGCATCTAATATCAATTTATTAGCTCATCCACATAAACAGTTAGGTGATGGCTATCTTCAATTCAAGCTCAATAACAATACTACTGCTGTTTTACTGGTAAACTTTACTCAAGAAGTAGTTGTATTACCAGTTGAAACCATAACCCCCATAGCAAATAAACCTGAATTAATACTGGGGTTGATGAATTGGCGCAATCGAATTATTTGGGTTGCCGATTTAGCGAAAATATTGAGCTTGGAATCGCAATGTTATCCGATGCGACAATGCAATATTATTGTCGCTAGTCACGAATCAGAAACTATTGGTTTGATGGTTCCAGAAATCAAAGGTACGGTGAGATTAAATTCCGGTACTATTCAACCCGCTAAAAATCAAGGAAGTAATATAGCTCCTTATTTAAATGGCTGTATTTGGCGCGAAGATGAATTAAATTTAGTATTAAATATACAGGCTATTATCAAATCTTCGCTTTTGCAAAATAGTTAATTTTCCGTCTTTTTTTAACAATCACAGCACTCACCACACTAATTAATAGTTTTTTCTATTTTATACTCCCGAATCTATTTATCAATATTTACAACTGAATAAAATCCCAGCATTCTGTAAAAAATTTGAGAATATCTGAATGATGAAGAAACTGAACAAGAGTCAAATCCAAAAAAAAAATAGATATTCTAAGTCCGAATTCTCTAATTTCCCTAGAAACATCAATAATCAATCCAAAAAATTGCAGAATTCTTTTCTCACACAAATGATTTCACAGTTAAAAAATATCAATCTAAATGGTAAAACTGTGATGCTCTCTCTTGCTATTTGCAGTTTACCTACAATTGGTATTACAGCATTGTCTTATCATTTGGGTAATCAAATTATTAGTGTAGAAGTTACTGAGGATACAGATACTAATACTCTCCAGCAGTTGGAAGCATCTCAAAAGCAATTATTGTTAATGCTACAAATAGGAACTTTAGCTGCTGTGTTAGTCGCTGCGATTAGCACAGCAGCTATTGCTCGTCGGTTGGTTTTACCGATTTATGCTGCTAATTTGGCTGTGAAAAAGTTAGCAAATGGTAATCTTAATAGCCGTATTCCTATTAAAGGTAAAGATGAGTTTGCTGATTTAAGCAATAACGTTAATTTAATTGTCGAGCAGTTACAGGAATTGCTGTTTGAAGAAAGAGTTGAAAGCGAACAAGCGAAGTTACTTTCAGATACTATTATTGCAATTTCTCAGTCTGTTAATACTGAAGATTTATTTAATCGGACTGTAAAAGAAGTTAGACAAGTTTTAGGAGCGCACCGAGTAGTTATTTATCATTGTAATTCCGACGGGGAAGGACAAGTTATTGCGGAAGAAATTGCTCCCGGTTTACCTATAACTTTTGGGGAAACTATAGAAGATGTTTCTCTTGCAAAGGAACTGACAGAAATTTATACTCAATCTGAAGTTTTAGCAATTAATAATGTTGATGAAGCGGGATTGAGTAGCGAACATTTGGAATTAATGAAATCCTTGAGAATCAAAGCGATTTTATTAACACCTATTTTTAAAGATAATAAAATATTCGGTTTTTTAATCGCCCATCATTGTTGGAATCCCCATCTTTGGCAAGCGTTTGAAATTAATTTAATAAAACAATTAGCAATTCAAGCAGGATTGACATTAGAGCAGGTAACTAATACAGAAAAACGCGAAGCAATCCAAGAACTGGCGATTAAGTTATCTGGATGCGTTGACAATCAAGATATTTGTACTGTAGCAGTTGAAAATATTCGTAAATCTTTAAAAGTAGAGAAGACGCTTATTTATCAATTAGATGGCAAATTAGATTCGTCTGGAAGGGGAAGTTTGATTGCTGAATCGGGAGTTACTGATTTAGATTCAAGTTTGAGCAAAAATCTAGATTTTCCCGATTTAGCTGTAACTTCTGGTGTAATTGCAATTAATGATATTAATCATAGCGGTTTACCACAATCTACTGTTCAACAATTAAAAGCTCTAAATATCAAAGCTAGTTTAATTGTTCCTTTGAAACAAAACGAGGAATTATTTGGTTATTTAATTGCTTATAACTATTCTCAAACTAATCTTTGGCAGCAATCAGAAATACAGCTATTTGATGAATCTGCTGGAATTGTCGGAGAAGCTTTACAAAGGATAAACAATTTATTTGCAGCTAAGCAACTTTCTCAAGAACAACTTCAGCAAGAAGCAGTATTAAAACAGCAAATCGTTCAATTAATTGAAAATATTGAAGCGGTGAGCAGCGGTGACTTAACAGTTCGTGCGGAAGTTACATCCGGGGAAATCGGAACCGTAGCCGATTTTATCAACTCCATCATCGAAAATTTACGCGAAATCGTCACCCAGGTCAAACTTACAGCTACCGAAGTCAACAGTGCGATCGCGAATGATGAAAGTGCAATTAACCAGTTGAGCATCAATGCTAGCGAGCAAGCTTTAGAAGTCAACCGGACTTTAGAAGCAGTCAGAGAAATGAGGTCTTCGATTAAATCCATCGCAAAAGGAGCCAGAAAAGCTGCAACGGTTGCCAGCAAAGCTTCTATGACCGCAGAATCAGGTGGTGCAGCAATGGATTTAACGGTGGAAAACATTCATTGTCTGCGCGAAACAATCGGTGACACCTCCAAAAAAGTCAAGCTCCTAGGAGAATCTTCCCAGAAAATTTCTCACGTGGTGTCATTGATAAATCAAATAGCAATGAAAACCAATTTACTAGCTATTAACGCAGGAATCGAAGCGACAAAAGCGGGAGAAGAAGGAGAAGGTTTTGCGGTGGTAGCGGAGGAAGTAGCTGCTTTAGCCAATCGTAGCAGCGACGCAACCGCAGAGATTGAAGGTATTGTAGCCGGTATCCAGCGGGAAACCAGCGAAGTAGTCAAAGCGATGGAATTAGGAATTACCCAAGTAGTAGAAGAAACTCGTTTAATTGAAGACACCAAACAAAACTTAAACGAAATTCTTAATGTTAGCCATCAAATTGATGGTCTAGTCGAATCAATTTCAGCCGCTACAGTAATTCAAGTAAAAACTTCAAAACAAGTAAGTAACTTAATGAAAGAAATCGCCAAAATATCCGAAGAAACCGGAAATTCCACTCACGAAATTTCTACTTCATTACAAAAAACTGTAGATATTTCTAAAAAATTAGCCGCAAGTGTAGACACCTTTACAGTCAGTTAACAGCGAAGAGTTAGGAGTAAGGAATAGTAAGTAGTAAGTAGTAAGTAATGAGTAATGAGTAATGAGTATGAGACTTTCCCTCACTCCCTCACTCCCTCACTCCCTCACTCCCTCACTCCCCCTCTCCCCCTCTCCTTGTCTCCTAGTCCCCTTCTCACCATCTACCACCCCCTCCTCACCATCATCCCATGCTAAATGCCCAATCCGCTTCATGCTATGTCTTCACAAAAAGAATTAGAAATAAAAATGCAGTTTCTAGAGGAAGCTAACGAGCATATTAATACTCTAGAAAATGTGATTGTCGAAGCTAAAAATAATCGTAAAATTGATGTTCAAAAAATCAATGCTGCATTAAGAGCCGCTCACTCTATTAAAGGTGGTGCGGGAATAATGGGATTTCATGCTTTGAGCGATTTATCTCATTTACTTGAAGATTCTTTCAAGGTTTTAAAAACTAGAAAAAACTCTTTAGAAATAGATAGTTCGCTGCAAAGTTTACTGCTATCTGCAATTGACTGGTTGCGGCAAATTGTAGAGTCTATTTCAATCGGTCATGATGTTGACGAACAATGGATAAGTACTTTTTGCTATCCAGTATTTGAAGAATTACGCGAGATATTAGGAGAACCCAATCCTGAAGATGCGATGACTATTCTGCAAGCAGAAGACAATCCTCAAGAAATTATATCTTTATTATTTAAAACTGAAGTTGAAGGTTATCTAAAACGTTTGGAATCTTTATTAAAGCAAAAAGAATCTTCCGTACTCAGGGAAGAAATGGCGATGATGTCTTCTCAGTTAGGTGGTTTGGGAGAAATGTTGCAAATTCCTGCTTTTATTCAACTATGTGAATCAATAATCGAAAATTTATCGACTGCTGTTTCTGATAATGATGTTGAAGAAATTGCTAATTTAGGATTGCAATCCTGGCGAAATACACAAGCTTTATTACTTGCTGGTAAAGTCGATAACTTACCTACAACTATTAATAATAAGCAAATTAAAAACAATCAACAAATAGGACTGAGTTCGGAATTCACCTCAGTCAATGATTTTGCTCCCAATGTAGAAGAAATAATTGAAAGAACTCTAGAATTTACCCCGGTTATTAAAAGAGAAAGTCAAGAACCAACAGTTAGAGTTCCTAGCAAAAAACTGGAACAGATTAACGATTTATTTGGAGAACTAACAATCGGACGCAATACTTTAAGATTGCAGCTAGAAAGAATCAGTAAATTAATTCGTAATCTTGGTATCCGGTTAAAAACCCTCGAACGCGAAAATCATGAATTACGCTTGTCTTACGAAAAATTTGCTCTACAGCTATCGACCTTAAAACCGAAATATTATCAAGTAGAAAAAGATTGGGAATGGCATCCTACAGAAAATATATCAGATAATAATCATAAATTTGATGCTCTAGAATTAGAACGTTATAACGAATTACATACACTGTCTCAAACAGTAGTAGAAAATATAGTTAAAATTCAAGAAATTACCGGGGATATTACTCTTAATTTAGAAGATACAGAACAAGTAAATCATTTACTCAATAGAACATCCAGAAAACTACAAAACTCCTTAACAAAAGTCAGAATGCGTCCGCTTTCTGAAATATTGGAGCGTTTACCCAGAGCTTTACATAATTTAAATGCAGAATACGGTAAAAAAGTTAACTTAGAAATCGAGGGTGCAGATACCTTGATGGAAAGAGGTATTTTAGAAGCATTGAACGAACCCTTAATGCATCTTGTCAGAAATGCTTTTGACCACGGAATCGAAGACACTCAAACTAGAATTGCAGCAGGAAAGTCAGAAGAAGGACTAATCAAAATCAAAACCGTTCATCAGAGTAACCGTACTGTTATCACCATCAGCGACGACGGAAGCGGAATAGCGATAGAAAAGATTCGTACCCGTGCAGAAAAAATGGGTTTAGACGCTCAAATGCTAGCAACAGCTACAGACGATGATTTATACAGTCTGATTTTTGAACCGGGATTTAGTACATCCGAACAAGTCACCACATTATCCGGTCGTGGTGTAGGTATGGACGTGGTTCGTAATAATCTCAACTTGATTAATGGAGAAATAACAGTTGATTCCGTCCCCGGAAAAGGAACAAGTTTTACTCTATCGGTACCCTTCACACTCTCAGTATCGAGAATCGTCTTAGTTGAAAGCAATGGAATACCTTTAGCATTTCCTTCCGAAGCAATCCAAGAAATTTGCTTGCTAGAAAACCAACAGATTTTACCAACTCAAAATGGTGAAGTAATTAACTGGCAAGATTCACTTGTAGAATTAATTAATATTAGTAACTATTTATATTTCAACAATCTTCGCAATACATCATCAATCCAAGAAATTCCACCGAGAATAGAAGACAAAATTGTATTAATTATTAGTACCGGGAATAAATTAGTTGCAATTAAAGCAGACCGCTGCTGGGACGAACAAGAAGTAGGAATTCGTCGTGTAGAAGGAAGTATTCCCCTACCAGAATGCTTTAATAACTGTACAATTTTGGATAACGGTCGCATCGTTCCCTTAGTAAGTCCGGCCCAACTATTAAATTTAATTGCTAAAAAAGATATTATAAATCCTGCATCTCAATCTTTATCTTCCACTGCATTTCTATCACCTAAAACTCGTAAAAATTCTATATTAATAGTAGATGATTCAGTCAACGTCCGCCGCTTTTTAGCACTAACCCTCGAAAGAGCGGGATACTTTGTAGAACAAGCAAAAGACGGACAAGACGCACTTTTCCAACTACAAAGCGGATTGCAGGTAGAAAGCATTATTTGTGACATAGAAATGCCGCGTTTAGATGGTTACAATTTTCTGATTCGTCTCAAATCACAGGAAAATTTACAAAATATTCCCGTAATCATGCTCAGTTCGAGAACTACAGATAAGTATCGACAGCTAGCAATGCAGTTAGGTGCAGCAGTATATCTGACCAAACCTTACAATGAGCATGAATTATTGCAGACATTGAAGCAAGTAGTGAATGGGGATAATACAAATTAGACAAAGCTCGTAGTTGTTCGTAGTTGCGCTTCAGCGCCAAAACAATTAGTTCGTAGCTAAAGACTCTGAACTGGTTCCCAGTCTCTGGCTGGGAACCCATAATTAGAGAGAGGCAGAGCCTCCTAGAACAGCATTCCAAGGTTCTACCTTGGAACGAGAATAACGGAATTACGCATTATTTATTAGGGTTTGTAGTTGCGCCGTTTTAACCTGGAAATGATGTAATATTTGGCAATTTTTAGTAATATCACTAAATATTTGGCGCTTAAGCGCAACTACAAACTTACATATCTAACAATAAATCCCTTTCACCCATTCCCATTCTCTTGTTAAACCTTCTCTCAAACTAACCTCTGGTTGATAACCCAAAATCTTCTTCGCTTTACTCACATCCGCAGCAGTATGACGAGCATCTCCCATTGCTTTTTCAATATGGTTTCTCTTGATGGGTTTACCGACAATTTCTTCCATTGTTTCCAAAACTTCTTTTAAAACGACTCTGCTACCACCACCGATATTAAAAATTTCACCAACAGCACCATCAACAGTAGCTGCTGCTAAATTAGCCGCAACCGCATCGCTGACAAAAGTAAAATCTCGGGTTTGTAATCCATCACCGTAAACCGGAATCGCTTCATCATCGATAACAGCTTTAAAAAATTTGTGAAAAGCCATGTCCGGACGCTGACGAGGCCCATAAACTGTAAAATACCGTAGCGCTACAAAAGGTACACCAAAGTTTTTCTGATAAAGACCGCACAATCTTTCTGCTGCTAACTTAGTAATTCCATAGGGTGAAACAGGTTTGGGACAAATTAATTCAGAAGTAGGTAAAGTTTCTGCATCTCCATAAACGCTTGATGTAGAAGCATAAACCAGCCGTTTCAAGTTTTTAGCATCCTTTGCAGCTTCCAACAAAACTTGCGTAGCGCTGATATTGCGCTCCGTATAAAAACGGAAACCTTGTCCCCAACTAGCTCTAACCCCAGCTTGTGCAGCTTGGTGGTAAATAACGTCAACATCCTTTAACAAAGAGTTCCAGTCTAGAAACTGAATATCCGCTTCAATTAATTCAAAATTGTCATAGGCTTTTAAACATGCAATATTTTTATTTTTAAAGAAAGGGTCGTAGTAATCATTAAATTCATCTATACCGATTACTTCCTCTCCTTTTTTTAACAAAGTTTCTGCTATATGAGAACCAATAAATCCTGCCGCACCAGTAACAATATTTTTAGTCATGTCTCTTGATATTTAGATATTTTTTTACTCAATATTCACAGGTTAATCCGTATAGACAGGTACTTGCCACAAATGAATCAAACTTTTTTTTACACATTTTAACCAAGAAAAAAATATTTTCAAAAATTACGTATTTTTATCTAAAAATAGTTAATTATATATCCATATTTTTACTAATAAAACAATTTAATTTAGAAAATAATGCAGTATAAATTCTGATGTTTTTTTAATCAAAATAGAACAAAGAACTGTAAGTAATAACGAATAGAGAAGGTAAAATCTTAACGGATAGAGAATGCCACCATTCTGCTAAAATTGGTGAAAAAAATAAACGCATCATTTAAGTCATCAAGGGAAGCACGAGGATAAGAAGTGAAAATTTTAGTTGTGGGTAGTGGAGGAAGGGAACACGCTCTGGCTTGGAAGTTTCTTCAGTCGAGCCAAGTTGAGCGGGTTGTCTGCGTACCGGGGAACGGTGGTACCGCTAGTTTGAGTCGCTGTGAAAATCTTGCTTTGAAAGTAGATGATTTTGAAGGTATCGGTGATTTTGCTTTAAAAGCAGGGATAAATCTGGTAGTTATAGGACCAGAAGTACCTTTAGCTCAAGGAATTACCGATTATCTGCAATCAAAAGGTTTAAAAGTATTCGGGCCATCCAAAGCAGGAGCGCAGATAGAAGCTAGTAAAGCGTGGGCCAAAAGTATCATGCAAGAAGCTGATATTCCCACTGCTAATAGTGTGGTATTTAATAAAGCAGCACCCGCAAAAAGCTATATCAAAGAAAACGGGGTTCCTATTGTCATCAAAGCCGACGGTTTGGCTGCTGGTAAAGGTGTTACCGTCGCAACCGACTTAAATCAAGCCGTAGAAGCAGTTGAAGCAATCTTTAACGGTCAATTTGGTAGCGCAGGGGAATTTGTAGTTGTCGAAGAATGTTTGACCGGACAAGAAGTATCTGTTTTAGCTTTAACAGATGGTTTAACCATTAAACCTTTATTACCAGCCCAAGACCACAAACGCATCGGTGAAGGTGATACCGGAGAAAACACAGGTGGAATGGGAGCCTACGCACCAACACCCATCGCTACCGTGAATTTAATGGAACGAGTGCAAAAACAAGTTTTAGATAGAACTATAAATGCTTTAAGAGCCAACAAAATTGATTATCGAGGCATACTTTATGCTGGATTAATGGTCACTCCCACAGGGGAATTTAAAGTACTAGAATTTAACTGTCGTTTTGGCGACCCAGAAACCCAAGTAATACTACCATTATTAGAAACCCCCTTAGAAGAACTAATGCTCGCCTGTATCGAACAGCGTTTAGAACAAATTCCTCCCATCGAGTGGAAACAGAAAGCCGCAGCCACCGTAGTTGCTGCTTCTGGGGGATATCCAGCAGCTTATGAAAAAGGTAAAGTAATTACAGGTATCGCCGAAGCCGAAGCCGCAGGAGCTACCGTATTTCATGCCGGAACGCAGTTAAATCAAGAACTCATAACAGATGGGGGTAGAGTTTTAAACGTAACCGCAATTGGGGAAAACTTCGAGCAAGCATTACAACTAGCATACGCGGGTATGGAAAAAATTAATTTTGACGGAATGTATTATCGTCGAGATATTGGATATCGGGTAATTAGTAATGGGTAGTTGGTAATGGGTAATTGGTAATTGGTAATGGTATATTTCACCAGATTAATTTTGAAGCGTTACTACAAACAATTACTTGTAGTGCGACCATCTTGGTCGCGAGAAATTAAAGCCTTAGTTGCTGAAAACTAAAATAATTGTGCTAAAAACCAAAACTTTGGTTTCTGAAAACTAAAATAATTTTGCTACATACATTAATTCTATAATCCCAATGCCCAATGCCCAATTGCCAATTACCAATTCCCCATCCCCAATTCTTAACTTTCTTTCATGTTTGTCAAATTAACTGTTAATTTTTAGTTGTTGGGTTTGTCTTTTAAAGAACTACTAACAACTTATATTTAAGATGCTACCTATTTTTAAAACAATTCAAGACACGATTACCAATTGGTGGTCGGATTTTAATCTTCAAACGAGGCTGTTAGCGGCTGTCACCTTAGTTGTATCTCTGGTGATGAGCGGTTTAACGTTTTGGGCTGTAAATACTATTCAGCAGGATGCTCGTTTAAATGATACTCGTTTCGGGCGGGATTTAGGTTTACTGCTGGCTGCTAATGTTTCGCCGTTTTTGGCTGAGGAAAATTACACTGAGATAGCACAGTTTTCCCAACGTTTCTATAACACTACTTCTAGCGTCCGCTACATGCTCTATGCTGATGAAGCTGGAAATATATTTTTTGGCATTCCTTTTTGGGAACCGGAAGTAGGAAATTCGTTGAGTATTAAACGCAGGGTTGAGCTTCCGGAAGATTATGCTACTGATGTGGAAAAGCCAATGGTACGTCACCACCATTCACCGGATGGGGAAGTTACCGATGTGTTTGTACCTTTGAAAGCGAATGGTAAGTATTTAGGAGTTTTAGCGGTTGGAATTAACCCCAATCAAACCTCTGTTATTTCTACTAATTTCACTCGGGATGTAACAATTGCGGTGTTTATCTCGATTTGGGTAATGGTGATTTTAGGAGGAGTAATTAATGCTTTGACTATTACCAAGCCCATAAAAGAATTATTAGTTGGTGTCAAACAAATTGCAGCGGGGAATTTTAAACAGCGAATTGAGCTAGAGTTTTCTGGAGAACTCAACGAATTAATATTTAGCTTCAACGAAATGGCAGAGCGTTTGGAGCGTTATGAAGAACAAAATGTTGAAGAATTAACTGCTGAAAAAGCAAAGTTAGAAACTTTAGTTTCGACTATAGCCGATGGTGCGATTTTGATTGACAACCAAATGCAGACCATATTAGTTAATCCGACAGCAAAATCTATTTTTGGTTGGGAAGAAGCCGAAGTCGTTGGTAATAGCGTCTTGGACTATTTGCCTTCAGAAATGCAGTTAGAAATTAACCGCTATTTAGATAAAATGACTGCGGGAGATTTAGAACGTGCTGAATTTCGCATTAGTATAAATGAACCGATTAAAAGAACTATACGTATTTTGTTAACTACAGTTATTAATCAACAGCGAGAAAGTATCAAAGGAATTGCCATTACAATCCAAGATATTACTCGCGAAGTAGAATTAAACGAAGCAAAAAGTCAATTTATTAGTAATGTTTCTCACGAATTGCGAACGCCGTTATTTAATATAAAATCTTTTATTGAAACTCTACACGAATTTGGCGAAGATTTAGACGTAGAGCAGCGACAAGAGTTTTTATTAACAGTTAATAATGAAACAGATAGACTTGCTCGCTTAGTAAATGACGTACTAGATTTATCAAGATTAGAATCCGGACGCAGTTACAATATGGATGGAGTTGACTTGAGTCAAGCTATCGAACAAACTCTCCGTACCTATCAGTTAAATGCTAGAGATAAAGGTATTGAATTAATTCAAGATATTGGTCATGATTTACCTTTAGTCAGAGGACATTATGACCTATTATTACAAGTATTGGCAAACTTAATTGGTAACGCGCTTAAGTTTAGTAAACCCAGTGGAAAAGTAGCCCTCCGTGCTTATCAACTTAATCAGCCAAACACTTCCAGACCTCGGGTGCGTGTAGAAATTGGAGATACAGGAATCGGTATTCCTCAAGAAGACCAAGCAGCTATTTTCGACCGATTTTTCCGCGTTGAAAACCGCGTTCATACCCTTGAAGGAACTGGTCTCGGATTATCAATTGTGAGAAATATTCTTGAAGATAAACACCACACAAGAGTATTTTTAATCAGTGAAGTAGGTACCGGAACTACATTTTGGTTTGATTTAGAAATCTTTGAAGAAACCGTTAATAGCGAGCAGTTAGCAGCGAACAGCGAACAGTGAACAGTCTTTGTAGGTTGGGTTGAGGAACGAAACCCAACACTGTTTTAAGAATGCCGTAACATACCATTATTTATGAATAAAATTATGAGTTAAACAGTCTTTGTAGGTTGGGTTGAGGAACGAAACCCAACACTGTTTTAAGAATGCCGTAACATACCATTATTTACGAATAAAATTATGAGTTAAATAGTCTTTGTAGGTTGGGTTGAGGAACGAAACCCAACACTGATGTTGGGTTGCACTCCGTTTAACCCAACCTACAAATTAATCTTCCACTCCTCAAAATTAATGTGGTGAAATGCTATTATCTCATTTCATTAATTTTGACAGTTTTGTTTTCTGCGGACGTAATGTAGAGACGTTATAAATAACGTCTCCCGAGATTTCCAAAGAAAACGCGACCCATCAGAATTTATGAAACGCACCACTATTAGTCCTTTTCATTCGTTTTGATGGGTATAAAATTTTTAGTTGTAACATCTTCACCTTATTGTGCTGCATATTTGGCGAAGACCGCGCAACTACAAACCCATCAGAATTTATGAAACGCACCACTATAGCTAATTTAATTAATTCTGATGGCTTTGTTTTTCCCGCAACGGTTGGGAGACGTAAAATTTTACGTCTCTACAAACTGTTGTAATTAATTAAAAAGGCTACTAAAAACGAATTAACTGATAACTGTTCGCTGATAACTGATAGCTGATTCAACCGTTGCTACTACAGATTGAGAAAGTGCTGGTAAATCATAACCACCTTCTAAACCAAATAATATTTTACTGGTTACTTTTAAACAATATTCAGTAAATAAACCGTAGTCTTGGGGTTGTAAATTAATCATTGCTAGCGGGTCATCAGCATTCGCATCGTAACCAGCGCTAACTATTAATAAATCTGGCTGAAAGTTTGATAAAAATGGTAATACTTCTTTCTCGAAAGCTGGTTGATAAATACTTATATCGCTATCGGGAGGAATAGGTAAATTCAACACATTATTATTAATACCATGTTCTGAAGCTTTACCCGTTCCGGGATAACAGGGGTATTGGTGCAGCGAACAGTAAGCAATATCGGGATTGTTTTCTACTATTGCTTGAGTACCGTTACCGTGGTGTACGTCCCAATCAAGAATCGCAACTCGGTTAACTTCTGGTTTTTTCAAAGCTTGGAACGCTGAAATTGCAGCATTAGAAAACAAACAGAATCCCATAGCATAATCGATTTCCGCATGATGTCCCGGAGGACGAGACAAAACAAAAGCTGGTTTCCCACTTTCCAGCACAATATCTACCCCATCCAACCAAGCATTCACCGCTAACAAAGCCACATCATAGCTTTTCGGACAAACATAAGTATCCGTATCCAAAAAACCACCCCCCTCATTCGCGATATCCCGAACCTTACGAATGTAGCGGGGTGAATGAATTTCCTCAATCACAGCAAGTGGTGAATTCTCCTCAATCGAAGTTGGCGATCGCCATTCAATTTGTTGAGAAAAAGCAGCTTCTTTCAAAGCTGAAACAACAGCACTTAAACGCTCCGGTTTTTCAGGATGTTCTCTTCCGGTAAGGTGTTCGAGAAATTCGTCCGAGTAGATAATGGGAAATGTGAAATTGGGCATTGAGAATGGGAAGATGGGATTTGGGGATAGAGGGAAACGAAATTTTTTTAGGGAGCGAGACGCTCCCACTACATTTTTAATGCTTGCTACTTGCTACTTGCTACTTACTACTTGCTACTTACTACTCGATACTCCTAACTGTTTAATCGTCGAGCATTTCGGGAGTTACAGCGGGATTACCTTTTAATTCTTCAGGGGATTGGTTAAGAATCGTGTTATCAATCGGTGCGGGATGCTTGATTCTATCAAGTAATTCCGGACTTAACTCCGGTGCTTCTTCTTTAGTCGAATTGTTTTTATCAGCTTGATTTTTAGCTTTATCTTCACTCATGTTCTTAATTTTTCCTACGTTACTTAGCTTATCAGCTTAGAAGATGCAAAGCGGGATAACACACTATCTTAAGAATGAATTGTTTTTAGATTCATTATCCCTTATCGATGATAATAATTATTGGGAATACAATGCCCAATGCCCAATTCCCTATGCCCAATCATCAATGTCTAACTCAATAAAAATCACCGTTAAACTATTTGCAGCTTATCAAGAAGCTTATAACGAACCAGAATTAATCTTGGAATTTCCCGAAAATACACCAGTATCGCAAGTTAGAGAACATTTAATTAAACAAAATCCCGAACTCGAAAAATGGCGAGATGTAACGCGGTTTGGCGTAAATTTTAATTTTGTTGAACCAAATACCCCGTTAAAGGATGGGGATGAGGTTGTATTGATTCCACCAGTTAGCGGTGGATAAAAGGCTTGTAGTTGCGCTTTAGCGCCAACAATGTGGGGCGCAATGTGGAACGCAGTTTTCTGAAAGAGTAGCGCAACTACGAACCTTTCTTCAAAAATTAATCTGTCAAAATCTTCTACAAGAACCTACAATAAAACATGGAATAACATTCTGCTGTAAATCGCAAACAGAATCATGGCAGGAACACATATCCGCTTCGACTGGGCAATTAAGAAACTATTGCGAGATAAAGCCAATTACGTAGTATTAGAAGGTTTTATCAGCGAGTTGTTGAAAGAAGACATCAAAATTGATTCTATCTTAGAAAGCGAAAGTAATCGATTAACACAAGAAAATAAATTAAATCGAGTTGATATTTTAGCTAAAAATACTAAAGATGAGTTGTTATTAATCGAAGTTCAAAACAGCCCTGAGAATGATTACTTACACCGAATGCTATATGGTGTATCGGCGTTAATTAGCGAATATCTTGGTAAAGGGGAAGCTTACAGTAAAGTAAAAAAAGTTTATTCGATTAATATTGTTTACTTTTCCCTGGGACAAGGAAGAGATTATATTTATAAAGGGAAAGTAGATTTCTACGGAATTCATGTTAGCGATAAGTTAGAACCTTCCGATTTACAAAAAGAAGTATTTAAAATCGAAGAAGTATATGAAATATTTCCAGAATACTATGTTTTGAGAGTTAATAACTTTAACGATGTAGCCAAAGATAGTTTAGACGAATGGATATATTTCTTAAAAAATAGCGAAATCAAAGATGAATTTCAAGCTAGAGGATTGGCTCAAGCAAAGGATAATTTAAAAATAGATAACTTATCTCCAGCGGAAAGGACTGCTTATCAAAAATATCTTGAAGATAAAAGATATGAAATGAGCGTAATTGAAAGTGCAGCAGTTACAGGAGAATTGAGAGGAAGAAAAGAAGGAAAAAAAGAAGCACAAATCGAAATAGCTAAATCTTTGAAAGCTAGAGGTATTGATATTAATTTGATTATAGAAACGACGGGGTTAAGTTCGGGAGAAATTGAAAAATTATAGATTTAATCAGGTCAAAATGAATCAAAAAAGATTAATTGCGGTACAGGGAGCAGCACTCTATCAATATTAGGCAGTTTTAGCGGTCTCTGTACCCGTCCAATTCTAATAATTAATTAATCTTCACTTTAAACCGAATAAATCCATAGTAGCTTTTATCATTATCATTTGTGGTTGGTATAGTATCTGGATTGGTATTATTTGTATTGAGTATATCGACAACAACAGCACCATTATCATTAATCCCGCCATTGCTACGCGAACAATCTGTAGATGGTGTCTCACCAGCCGCGAAAAATTTCCCTCTGTCACCATCCGTAATATTAGTTAGAAAAGCGGTTGGATTACTAGAAAAATTGGTATTATCTAAAGAAATTGCAATACCTAAATTACCAGTGCTTAATCCACCATCTCTAGGTGTTGAACCATTAAAAGCTGTAGGCAGAAAAGTAGTATTATTGGGAATCAAATCGCAGATTTTCAACTTACTGGCATCTGTTTCACCGATTGAAAGAAAATAAATTGTATATTCTAATTCATCACCAGGAACAACTAAACCACCATTAATTGCTCCACGTAAAAAGTCATTACGATTTGCATTAGAAGGGTCGCTATCTGGCCAATTTGAATTATTATCTTCAGTGGTGCTGGAATCATCAACAAACTCATTAATATCAACCCCATTAATCGCGGTAATTCTCTTCACTAAAAGAATCTGAGGGGAACCGCTTGCTACAGGTGATTCTTCTACATTAATAATAGTTGGTTCGTCATCTGCTGTATTAGAAGGGTCGTTGCCAGTATTTTGACTATCATCGTCAATTTGTTTGAAAGCATTACCCTCAGTCGGTGGATTATCTTGGGTCACTCCCGCAGAATTAGCATCGGTCAGAGCGCTTCCGGTTGCTGCTGGGTTATCAGGTGTACTGAAAGTAGCATTAGCTTGGTTATTAATTGGGTTTCCACCATTTCTATTATTAATAGTGGCAACAATTCTAATGACAATTTCATCATTAATCCTTAAAGTACCAGAGTTCGTCAATGCACCAGAACCGTCATAGTCTGTATTAAGTTGAATAGTGTTACCAGATGTTTGTGAGACAATTTGAGATGAATCGTAAGTTAATTGTGTTGGTAAATTATCTTCAATTACAAAATTGTTTGCGTCTGTACTAGCTGGAGCATTATTGGTGTAAGTAATGGTGTATTCAATGGTATCTCCCACAGTCACCGTACCGCTACTATCTTTATCTTCAAGAAACCTTACAGATTTAGTACCACGTACATTTGCTGATTTATCGCTAGTGATAATCAGATTGGTTGATGTTCCTTCACTGGGGAAATAAGACCAAGTATCGATACCTTTGAAATCACCATATTTACCGCTAAATCTATGCGCTCCAGTAGAACTATCAATTCCAGTCGCAGCATTACGAGGATTACTCGCACCAGGAGGATCATCTAAATTTACAGGTGTACCGTTAGCAGTGGTGTAGTTGTCGTCATCATAGTAAACAGTAAATCGACTAAATCCATCAGGAAATGCAGTTGGTGGATTTTGCATTTCAATTACAAATCCATTGGGATTACTTTCTGCATCCAACATGGGAAAGTGATATTCTCCAGTCCGAAGTCTAATTCTGGCATTGTAGGGGTCGTTATTAGCCCGAGGACCTAAGTTTATACCATTCGCATCTTGACCGTTCCAAGATACGACGTTACTACCGACATTAGCTATATTCTGTAAAACTGTATCTTTACTGGGGTCAAAGACACCATCCTCATCAGTATCAATAATAATTTCGTAGCTACCCGCACTGGTTGAATCAAAACTGAAATTTCCCCCAACACCAATAAAGGTTTGATTTCCACTTCCACCAGTTCCACCAGTAAATTGAAAATTAGTGGGTGTTGCTGGAATTACTGGTGTACGAGGAATACTTAATTGATCTAAGGTTTCTGGGTCAGGAGGATTAAAGAATGTTAAGTGAGTGATATCGGTTGCGGTATCGGTAGCTTCAGGGGACTGTACTTCAACATTTCCTTGAAAGGGAGATAACTGATTGTTAGTCGCTTTAGCAGAATGATATAAGGTACTATTATCGGTACGGTCAATAAATCCCCTGCTGTTACCAAAGAAAATAAAAGCGAAAGGGTCTAAACCGTTCATTGCAGTTCTATACAAAAAACCGTCTTTTGTCTGAATAAAGAATTCCGAATTGAGAGATTGATTGTTAGCCCCCATATTCACCGCAACATAGTTAGTAAATACCCGTCCAATTTTCGGATTTCCACCGCTATCCCGAATTGTGACATCCCAAGCAGCTACAGTTTGTCTTTGTGTATTGTTTGTTGGGAATTGAGCAGTTCCCGACCTGGTAGGTGGATTTCCTCCACCACCAGGAGAGTGAAATTCTAAATCATAAATTCCCGTCTCTGTAGCAGTGAAAGTAAGTGGTGTATAACCTCCAGAATTAGGTAAAGGACCAGCAGTTTCTTTCGCTACGGTATCTATGAAACCTTGACCAGATGTCAAAACATTAAAAATCTGTTCGGTACCAGAAGGGCTGCGTAGAACTATATCTTTATTATCCGAACTATTATGTACGCTAGAACCAAGATTTATAGTTTCCCCACTTTTAACAAAAACCTTAAGCTTAGTTTTGCGCTCAATATTTGCAGACGTAGCTGTAGACCATTCTGTATAAGGTCTATCTCCACCGTTTTTTACTAAGTCTCTTGAACCTTCCGCTTTAGCTGCTGCTGTCCACAGATTCAATACAAATATCGTAAAAATTAAATTAATAAAAATCTTTACTCGGGAGTTTTTTTTTGAGTAAAAATATTTATGATTTATAATTTTATATATATTGTTAAAATTGCATTTCATTGATAAATAAACCCAAGCCGAATGTAACAATAGGGAACAATTAAAAGTCTGAATTAATATTTTTATATATCATTCACTTACTTTTAAAATTTAATTTAGAGAAAATTAGACATTATAGATTGCGTCTAAATATTTGAACTCATATTTAAATGAAGTCAAATATATAAGATATTTATTAATAGATAAGAAGATAATAATTCACCAATAATGGTAGTGAATAATGGGCTTCTTCACTCCAAAATGAATCAACATCTGATTACATAATTAACTTTGTCTTAATTTATATATTGCCCATAAAAATATAATTTGTATCTAAGAAAAATTACTGAAAAATATCAATAAATGCAAATTTTTCCGGACATATGACTATATCCGGAAAGGTAAATCGTATAATTACTTTATAAATAGGTAACGTTTGACTGATTCTATCGTCCTGATAGACAATTACTTTTTTTCCGTTAGAAAATTTTCTATGAAGTAATTAGCTTAGGTTAAACAGAGTACAAGTGTTAACGCGAAGAGTAACCCAACTTCTGAACCGTTTTTTGGGATTCCTTTCTCAACACACTACTCTCCTTGTAGGGAAGGGGCTGTTAGATTTCCAGTATTTTGAGGTAAAACATAAAACACAATAGTTTCAAACATCCTCTTAGAGCGAGAAGGAAGTATTTGCCTATTTCGGATTATTATTTATCATATTTACAAATAGCAATCCTATAATAGTAAGCGAGATGCCACCACACAAATTTGATATATAGAGGTTTTCAGTTGAGTGCAGTACAAGTAAAGTTGCTGAAAATCAGACAGGCAGGGATGCCCATCCCACAAGACTGTATTTGACTCAAGTGAAATTGGCTATATTAAGTAAGTCAGCACAAATAAACGGAGCTATGTAACAAAATATAAATCACCCTTAAACCCTTACTGTTACTTGCTACTTGCTACTTCCTGGTTTTAACTACGATTTTCAACGCCGACCTACTTATTATCCATAAAAATAATAAATATACATGCAATAAATATATAGAAATATAGGTAATGCAAATGAAATAAACTAATAACCAGCAAGTAACTAACTAATTACAGAATTTCATATGATTCATTAAATCCCAAATAAGAATATTTATTTATTGAATTGATGCGAATAGGAAACTAAATAAAATAAAAATAGGGAAAACACAGAAAATAAACACTATGAACTTTAATAGCCGCAAAGAGAAGGAATTTCCAACTGTTAATCACTAAGCTAAATTATTTTCTAATACTACAAACACTAATAAGCTTCAATATTAGAGATAATAGTAATTAGTGCTTTTTGATTTATGATGAAGAGGTATATTCATCATGCATGAGAAAATACAAACTTAAGAGGTAAATCAAAATAACATTCATGATTTATGCAACGGTAGTTTAATTCTACTCATTTCAGCTAATTACTATTAAGTATCAAACAATTATTTAGCTATTTCTTAAGTTTAATGATAATTATTCTTGAAGCCACAGTATTTATACTTAAATAATAAACTGTATTCAAATAAAAATCTAATTAGGCAATACAGTATTAATAGGTTAGTTTCTTCAGGACTTGTTATAGTATTCTTAAATCCAAACAATAAAAATTGATAAACCCATTATTTTCAAAAACTGGGCTTATCAATTTTTTCCCTAGTGAGAGGGTTTAATATAGCATTTTCAATTGAGTCCAATAACAAGGTGTAAATTTGTAGTTTACACAAGTGAAAACAGCTATATTGTTGAATTTTGACTAATTACTTCACCTCTCCTCTAAATCTAATATAACCGTAGGATGTGTTAGGGGTACCGGGAGCAGTAGCATTGGGTAAGTTATCCAAATTAACTACAACTGCACCATTTGTATTTGCAGCACCACATTGTATTTGAGGATAAACAGTAGAAGGTTCGACACCAGGAGGGAAATATTGCGCGACATCACCATCTGCAACATTGGTTAAAGATTCTGTGTTCCCATCTTTTAACCACAGAATACCTCGGTCTGCACCGGCTAAACCACCTGCTGTTTGAGTGACGTTGTTAAAGCTATTAGGAACGAAGGTTACTTGGTCAGGAACTCTATCGCAAAATAGTACTTTTTTAGCTGTATCATCTCCTGCTGAAAGGAAATAAATAGTATATTCTAGTTCATCATCAGGCTTGACTTTACCACCAAATACACCTCCAACTAAGAATTCATCTGGTTGACCGTTATTATTTCCATCTGGCCATCTATCAGTGTCTTTTTGGGGGTCTGTAGGATTTACTTGGTCAGCTATAGTAACATCGTTATCATCGTAGGGATTATCAGTTTCATCAGTATAAGTTGCTAAGTTATTGCCATTGAGCGTTTGAGTTCCACCGTTGATAGCTGTAATTCGTTTAACTAAAAGTACGTTTGGTGAACCAATTAAATTTTCATCAGAGTCTTCATTGTTGTCAGAATTGGGGTCATTAACAACTGGTGGCACCGTTACTTTTGCAGTATTCTTAATCTTACCAGTTAGACCTTCATCAATTTCAGCTTCGACTTCAAAGGTTGCGACTCCACCATTTGCTAAGTCAACAGTAGTATTAAGATTCCCCGTACCGGATACTTCATTACAAATAGAACCATCCGTAGCAGTACAAGTCCAACTATTGATAGTCATTCCATTCGGTACAATATCTTCTACTCCAATACCTGCAACGTTATTAGGACCGCTATTTCTAACTTCTATAATATAAGTCGTGCTTCCACCAGGAGGAATCGAAGCCTTACCATCATCTTTTTTCGCTAAAACAATATCAGCAGTACCCAGTAAAGTTAGAGTCGCTGATGGATTATTGTTATTAGTGACTCCTTCAGCGGAAGTAACCAATGATTCTGGTAATTGATTAATTGAGTTACCTGCAAAATTAGAAGTGATTTTAACAGATAAGGTACACTGCTTACCTTTCTCAATGCTTCCACCATTAAACGTCAGTTCGGTATCACCCGGATTTGCTGTAATTGTTCCACCAGTACAACCAGAACCAGAAAAGCTAGTGCTAGGGTTATTCGCTACCGACATTCCCAAGGGAAATATATCCTGGAGTTGGACGTTAGTTAAATTGATGGTGTTGGGGTTTTTATTGATAAAGATGATTTGGAGAGTAGATTCACCTCCCACAGGAATACTAGTAGGTTGAAAACGTTTGTTTAAAGTTAAGACAGTATCAACCCAATTAACGTTTGCTGTGACATCTTTTTCATAGGTTGCACCTTGTTGTGTGGTTAAGGTATTTCCAGGAATTGTATTTGTGGCATTTGTCGGTGTAGAAGGTCCTAATACATCCACGCTAATCTCGCAGTCTCTATCGCTTCCCGGAGGTAACTGACCTCCAGTTAAAGTAACTGTATTAGCCCCCGCAGGTGCATCGACGGTTCCCCCACAACTGTTGGCAAGATTAGGGGTAGAAGCGATTGTATGGTTGTTAGGAAGTTCATCTGTGAGGTCAATACCCGTAAGTGTAGATATTGCATTGTCGCGGGTGACGGTAATTGTTAAACGGGTAATATTGGCAATTCGCAAATCCTCGGGAAAAAATGCTTTACTCAGAACAACGGCATTTTTTACTGTTAATTTATCAGTAGAGGCTAGTGCATTATCACCAAGGGTGGTTTGTAATTCACCGATATTAATTTTATTTTCCCTTTCCCCAGTAGTTGCATTTATTTCTACTTTTATAGGAACGGTGACGGTACAGGTTCCAAAACCAGAAGCATCCGAACCAGTCGCAGCAGGAATTACACCGCTATCCATTGTAATAACAGTTTTATCCGCAGAAACATTAACCGCACCACCAGCGCAGGTTGTTGTAGGTGAACCGCTATCGGAAACAACAAAACCGCTACCCATTGTTTTTAAATCATCTGTAAAGGAAGTAATAGTTGCATCACTTCCTTGAGTATTAGTAAATGTAATTGTTAAAGTTGTTTCCTCTGTCTGAGTGAGAATATCTGGAGAAAAAGCTTTGTCAACTTGAGCTTTACCTTCAATAAATAATCTAGCGTTAGCATTATTGGAATTATTACCAATATCAGTTCTCAAACCATTTCTAGGAACTCTATTCCTTCTATTACCACCAACTGCATTGTCACCGACAAGAATTCCAAAAGTAATAGTACAAGTTCCGGGACTACCAGTAGTTCCTGCTGGAATCTGTCCTGTATCCATAGAAACTGTTGTACCACCAGTAGGAGCGTCTACCGTACCACCAGGGCAGGTTGTAGAAGGTGTGGGACTAGAAGCAACGGTATAACCAGTACCCATTGTGGTTAAATTATCTACAAATGAGGTAATAGTTGCAGGTCCATCAGAATCGTTGCTAAGTGTCAAAGTAGCAGTTGCTATTTCACCCCGGATTGTGGCACTAGGTGAGATACTTTTTCCCAGAGAAATAGGACTAATAACTGTTAATCTGGCATCGTCACCAGGATAGTTAATTCCGTTAAAATCACCTGCGGGAATCTCATTATCAAAATTACCTTCTTCATCAGCAGTTACTGTGACTTTTATTTCGCAACTTCCAGCACCATCTCCTGTGGGTGCAGTGGGTATCGTACCACCAGTTAGTTGAACCTCGTCATTAACTCCAGCATTGTCAACAATATCCACAGTTCCATTACAGCTATTAGATTGAAGTGCAGTTACCTTAACACCTTCAGGAATAATATCGGTAAGATTAGCTCCAGAAATAGCACCAGTATTAAAGTTTCTTAGAGTCAGCGTCAATGTAGAGTTCTTTCTGGTTTTAATAGTCGCTGGAGAAAAAGTTTTGCTCACAAAAGCACCGGTTTGCACTTTTAGCGTACCTTCAATCGGTTGACTGTTAGTCACTCCTTCATCCGTAGTCACACCATTGCTAGGAATCGTGTTGGTAATATCCTCATCTAAATAATTATTTGGGTCGGTAGCTGCTAAATTTACGGTTACGGTACAAGAGCTATTCACTCCAATTGTTGCACCACTCAAAGCTACTGAAGTTCCATCAGCAAGCGCTGTTACCGTACCATCATTACAGGTTGTCGAAGCATTCGGTGGTGATGCAACTTTTAACTCTGACGGTAAATTATCGGTAAAGCCGAGATTATTGGTAACAAATGCATTGGGATTATTGATAGTGATAGTCATGGTTGTAGGACTACCATTACCATGAAGAACTCCAGGAGAAAATGACTTACTACCAGTTATAGGTGTAGCTGGATTAACTGTTAATGTTGCATCTGCATCTAAAGCATTAGGACCTTGGGAAGAAGTCGCAGTACCGGCTGGAATTTTGTTAACGAAAGTACCAGATTTAATTGCGATAACATCTACATCAAATTCACATTCACCAGCCGCACCATTAGCTGCGGATGGAACAGTACCACCTGCGATATTGACCGTACTTGCTCCTGCATTTGCCGTAACAGTACCACCACAGCTATTGTTGGCGACGTTGGGAGGGTCAGCAACAATTACATCATCAGGTAAATTATCCGTGACATTAACATCATTTGCCGCACTATTATTATTGTTAAAGAACCTGATTGTTAGGGTTGATTTTTCAAATTCGGTAACTGCAACTGGGTTAAATTCCTTGTTAATGAGGATATCAGCACGGGCTTCTTTTGGAAATGCGATTACGGTAGTGAAAGTACAACCAACTATAGATATCCAGGTGAATACTTTTTGATATTTTTTTAATTTTCTATATTTTTTAGTTTTAGTAAAGGCTATTTCCCGATTCTTATTTTGAAAAGGTTTCGCTATTTTTTGTCGAGAAGAGTCTTCATCAATTTTTCTGATGTAATTCAGTAAAGATTTCATTGTTTGATTTAATATAATAATTTGAGATTTTTACAATTCTGATTTATTACATACAAAATTATTAAGTAATTTCCGGTTAAATGTGACCCTTAGCTATATACTTTTTAGTTATAAATAACGATTTAATAATATGAATTGCTTGCTATAAATAATTAAATCACTACGTTAAAACACATCAATAGTCTGATAATAATGGTCACTGATGAAACATTGACATGTGAAATATAGACAAGTCATAAATAACAGAATAATTTTTATATTTTGACAAATTCTGAATTCACATCAGCTTAAGACATAAATTTATTAGCTGTAAAAAACGTATTTTACCAATAGTTTTAATTTTTTATTTATGCCTCATGTAAGTTAAGTAATCAAAGGATGATTATTAGCTTAATCAATTAAAAGAAGAGATATAAGCGAGTTTAAAATCCTTGCAAAATAAGGGAAATATTGAATTAAAATTAAGCGGCTTTATGTATTTTTTATTCCTCCATGCGAGATTAAAAACAAACCAACGTGTTTCCTCACATCACAGCATATAAAAAATCTTCATGACAATAGTATTTCCACGGATTCAATATACTAAACCCGTGGAAATACTTATGTTATTGTAAATTATTATGTTTTAACAGTTAAATTTATGTATTTAATTGGTGAAGGGGAAATTACTTAACTCGACTTTTAAATCTTAGGTTTAGGTTCGCTATGACCACTGCATTGTATCTGAGTTCCAAAGTTTTTATTTTGTATTGGAGACGCAGCACTGCTACGTCTCTAAATGTTGGACATGTTTGTTGGTTGTATTGATGTTTTATTTGTTGTCGAAAATTATTGAACCTTAACAACAAAACGAATCAGACCGTAAGCAGCAGATGGAGTACCACCAAAACCAGTACGAGATAAATTACCAATATTGACTATCACTGCACCATTATCATTTGTACCGAAACAATTTACATTAGAAGCAGTCCCAGCAGTCAAATAACTACCTTTATCTCCATCTTTAGGAGAAGTCAAATACTCAAGATTACCAAATCTTTCTAAAGCAATACCGATATTTGCACCGGGTAATCCTGATGCAGAAACAGGAGTGGAACCATTGAATCCGGCTTCGATAAATTTAGTATTAGGTGGAACTAAATCGCAGATATTAACATTATTGGCATCTGAATCGCCATTAGAAAGAAAATAAACAGTATATTCAATACTGTCTCCTGGTTTGACCTTACCACCATTTATATTTCCTTTAAGGTAATTGTTTGGCCAGTTGGGATTATTATCATCTGTGGTGTTCGGGTCATCAACTATATTATTAATAGGGTTTCCATTAATGGCAGTGATACGTTTAATTAGTAGTAAGTTTGTCGGAAGTCTAACGTAGACACTTACATCGTTGGATTGCAGTAAACCGATTAGTCCTTCCACCCTGCCTGAAAAGTTATTGGTATAAATATTTCCACGTTCGTTATTTTTTAAGTCTACAGTTAATACAACTTCACGGGTAGGAGTATTTTGAGGAAAAGGAGGAGTGAACATCTTTGTTCCGGTAATCTCTGCATTATTTGCAGGACATCCTGCATTACCAAACTGAGCTTGGGTACACCAAACTGTACTACCACCAGATTGATTGCTGGGATGATTGGGGTCAGGATTAATATTATTGGGGTCAACTTTGGTAAATTCAAAGGTCTCTCCATTGGTACCAGTAATACTAGCAAATTCCATAGTGCCTTTATAAGTTGTGGCAGGTGTCCGTCCATCGGTTGGATAGGGAAGAGCATCAATAAATACCCCCGGTCCAACATCACTTGTACCTGTATTCGCATATAAAAGTTTAAATACACCAACATTTTCCGGTTCAATCAGATTTTCTTCCACATCTTTGAAAATACCAAATGCAGCGACATTACCAATAGTAACTGTACGTCTATCGGTACGAGTGCTTTCTGGGGAACCGTCATCTGGTGATTCAATAATTGCCGTATTGACTGCATCAGTATTATTGGGGACATCGAATTTAGCTCTAGCATCAAAAGTAATTTGTGGAATAGGTTGATTGGGTACTTTCTGACCTAAATCCCACAGAATAGTAGTAGTTCCATCTGGATTTTCGGTAACGCTGGTAGGAGGTAAACTTGCAGAACCAGGAATATAGGTTAATTCTTTGGGAAGAATATCTCTGACAACTACATTCGGGTTGACTGGAGCGGGGTCAAGAACAGAGTTAACTGAAGTATTAAGAGCAAAAGTGACTGTATCTCCAGTCCGAATATTATCAATGCTGTCATTAGGAGAAGTTTCTTTATCAATCCTGACAATAGCTCTAGTTAAGAACAATCTATCCCCCCAAATTTTAGTACCTCCGTGGGTTTCTGGATTATAGCTTCCTAGATACCAACCATCACGACGGTCGCTTCTAGTTCCTTGGGTAAAACCTAGGGTTGGAGTGCTGACTGCGGAGAAGTTCGCGAGGATTGTACCATCAGGAATTTTTGTGGTGGTTCCCGGTTCAAAGTTGCGTGCTGTAAAGTTAACCGCTAAATCCATTCTCGCATTTGGTGGTACAGGGTCTAATGCTCGGAAGCGGATTTTGGTAATTTTATCTACACCACCAGGAACAGTACGGATATCGGTAAACCAGCCATCAGCACTATCATCATCTTCACAGATTGCTTGTTGCTGTGCCGTATAGCTAGAATAGGTTCCCGGATTACCATTTTCGTCACCTGTTCCATATTCAATTACATATCGATAAGACCCTACATTAAAAACTTTAACTGCACTCGCAGGATTATCAGGTAAAGGAGTAAGTATGTGGGTACGATTATCAAACTTTTCACAATATTTATAGTCTTCCCAATCTACAACACCATTATTGGCTCCATACAAGTGTTTAGTAAAGTTTTGAGTCGGCATTACCGGGCCATCACCACTATTAAGGCTTGTCATTTCCGGCATCCGAGTACCGCGCTGGTTAATGTTATTTGCGTAATATTGGTTAAAAGACCCTCTAGCTGCAATCAAGACGAAAGTATACTCGTTATTATTTCCATCTCTGTCTATATTATTATCGTTACCATTTACATTAGTAGGGTCATTGTTAGTCTGACCGCTTACCCCTTTGTTGTCTAATTGAGATAGTCGGTTGGTAACTCGAATATCCCCACCATTATCTAATACCACTTGAGTTGGTACCCAAAGTTCAATTACACCACTGACTAAATAAGTCATATTAGCTGGAAGGGACCGGTTATTATAACTTCTGGTAGGAACGTGGTTTCCTGTGGTGTTAGCTCCAGTAATATTAATATTAATTGGTTGTCCTGCTCCACTCTGAGTACAAGTCCAGGTTCCTGAGTCCGCAGCTGCACGCTCGGGAGTACTATAAGGAGTACCATTACGATTAGTTAATCTACCATAGGGATAACCACCATAACGGAGACGATTAGTTTGATCTAACCAGCCGCAACCAGGCTCACCACTCCTCCAGTTATATATCTCTGCTGAAGGTAAAGGTACTGGAGGTGTAGCAGTATTATTATCGTCGTCATATAGAAAAGTATCGGTAATATTAATATCACCTACCAAAGGTTCGCTACCTTTACCACCAGCAACTGTAATATTAATTGGATAACGCAGTATTAATCCATCGGTTGTTCCATCCCTTCCTTTAGCTTGACCCTGAATCGAAACACGAGGTTTGCGTAAGTCAGCTTTAGGAGTTGCCGATACAATAGTTTCTACCGTATCGTCTGTGGCTGTAGAAGTTCCATCGGCAGTAAATGTACCATCAGCTGTGACAATATCTCCATTCCCAACAAAGCTATTATCTGGTCTTTGTCCAATTACTCTAGCTGTAGCTTCAATGAATCCATTACTACCACTCCTAATTTTACCAACATCACAAGTTAAAGTTTGCGCTCCAGTTGTAGGGTTAATCGCAATGCTAGAACCTGCCGTGTTACAAGCAGGAGGAATCCCTGTCCATTCCTGGTCTGAAGAGATAGTCGCAGTTAAAATCGTATTATTTGCATCTCCATTGTTAACAGCATAATCCCACTTGTAAGTAATGATATCTAGAGTCCTGACAATGTTATTGGTTTCGCTAGAGTCATTCCCAGGATTATCATCACCTGTAAAAGGGGCTGTACCAGTTTTGGAGGTAGAAAATTGAAAGGTAATATCAGCAGCATAGGAAGGTCTTGCGGTTCCGAATATCATTACGCTACTGAATCCAGCAGCTAGTAAAAAGTTGAATTTTTTTTTGAGTTTTAGTTTTTGACTATTAAATACAAATTTCATGATAATTAGTAAATTGTAAATGCATCCCTGATTCGGTGTAATCGATGTTGAGTTTAAGAACAAAACCCGACTTAAAGTTTTTGAGTTATTTTGGAGCGTTAAGTGAGTAATTCACAACAAAATAATTGCATTTTATTTTCTTATCTCAACTATAAGAGAATAAATATATAATTTTTTTAACTTATATAGTAAGTAGATATTTCCGAAAAACGTAGAATATTTTCATAAAATTTACCTATAGTATCTTCAAAATTTAGTTATACAAACAAGCATTTTTGTTGCGATAAAGTTTTCCTCATTTAATTACGTTTATAGAAGAATCTGGGAGGTGATTAATTAAAAAAAATTAAATTTTATTTTTTCCTAAATCTCCCTTTTATAAGCACATACAGCATATTTCATCTTCATGAGGTACATTCTAACGGGCAGGGATGCTCCGCAGTCGCTACAACGGAGGGAACCTCCGCGCACGCCGCGCTGCTCTCCGTACCACAAGAGTTTTATCAAATTTTTCTGTACCTCATTTAACTGCAAACTGCTGTATTTATAAAAAGCTTAAGATAATTGCTGACTCTAGTTTATAACTTAGCTGTCTATCTCCCTTAATAAATTCCTCCGTTAATAAATTAGAATTACTTCTAATAAAGTAGAAATAATTAATATCAATAGGCAGCACTAAGCCAACACAAATTATTTAATTAGCAAGAATGAAAAACTGAAACTAACTCTTACACTAATAGGGTTTTATAGCTGAAAAGAGAATCAAAAATTAGGGAAACAATTCTTATATGAAAGTCATTATAGTTAAGTAATTATCTAATAAATTAAATAATAAAAGTACTTTCACTTAAACATTAAAACTTATATAAAGATATTTTGGCTTCAGTAAAATCACTACTAATATAATTACTGATATAACATACAAAGCGGGTGATAAATAAGAATTTATATCTACAGGAATAGCCGCTTAACCCAACCTAATAATTAACTTCAGAACCCATTAAAATTAACGTGGTTAACTACTAGGGTGTTTATTCCGGGGCTTGTTCAGGAATGAAAATTGATACAGATTTGAATGGCACTAAGAAAAGCTACAAGCTATGCTGAATAAGAACTATAGCTTTTAAAACAATTTAACAATGGAAGGATGGCTCAGGAAGTTGTTTTTGATGCCATATTCTCACTCACAATCGTAGGGGAGCAAAATGATGAAGGTGAAAACTAGTGCGTTACGCCCTTCGGGCGTTTAGCTCCGCTAATCGCCAACAAGTAATTAGTATGACGCTTCGAGGGTTGTGTCAGAAAAAGCGGCGCAACTGGGGAACCGCTACGCTGATTTGGCGGTACCAGGTAGGGGCATAGAGATTTTGCGTTGGTAGTGTCAAATAGTCGTGCCCCACCTGGCACTCCGCTATCGCCGCCAAATCTTCCCCAGTTGCTGGATCACTCGTGGGGGCAAAAAAAATTCGTTGTAAGTAGAAAAAGCTTACTCGCTCATGAAATACTTTAGTTGAAACAAGTAAGCAAATCTAACTATTACTACTGTGACACTGCGAGTAAAAATCCTCAAGGATAAATTTAATCAAAGTTTAGGACTACCTTTTAAAGAACTGTTACCATCTTCCATAATTGAACAAGCTATTGAGGAGTTAAAAATAAAATATAAGAAACGATTATTTGACCCATTTATAACATTATGGGCGTTTTTATCTCAAGTTTTAGATACTGATAAAAGTTGCCATAATACCGTGAGTAAAATAATTGCTTATTTGACAGGAGAAGGGGTAGAAATTCCTTCAACTGATACGAGTGCTTACTGTCAAGCACGGTCAAGATTATCAGAAAAGCTACTAGAAAAACTTTTTAGTCAGGCTGCAAAAAAATTAGAAGAGAAAGTAACAACAGAATCTTTATGGTGTGGTCGAAATGTCAAAGTAATAGACGGCTCAACTGTTTCCATGCCTGACACTGCACAGAACCAGAAAGAATATCCTCAGCCTAAAACTCAAAAGCCTGAATGTGGATTTCCAATTGCTAAAATTGGTGTGTTATTTAGTTTAGCGACAGGTGCTGCTGTTGCTTTAGTCATTGATGTTCTCAATACCCATGATATCAAACTTGCTCGCCAACTTTATCAGTTTCTTCAACCTTTAGATATCCTTTTAGGAGATAGAGCTTTTTGTGCTTACGCCGATTTGTTTGCTATCAAAAAACTTGATTGTGATGCTGTCTTTCGTAAGCATCAAAGTCGTAAAATATCTATGAATAAAGGTAAAATTATAGGAGATTGTGACAAATTAGTTACTTGGTATAAACCTAAAAAATGTCCCAAAGGATTAAGCAAAGATGAATTTGATGCTCTTCCCCAAATCATAACTGTGCGCGAAATTTACTACTACATTTTTATCCCTGGTTTTCGTACAGAAAGAGTCAGTTTAATCACTACTTTATTAGATAAAAGAACTTATTCAACTTTAGAAATTATTGGACTTTACAGTAAACGTTGGGATGTAGAACTAGATTTAAGACATCTTAAAACCACTTTAGGAATGGATGTTTTGCGATGCAAAACCCCTTCTATGGTACGCAAAGAAATTTATGTTCATTTACGTTGGCTCTATCCAAAAACGTCTTCAAATTTATTCTACTCTACTTAAAATTATTGCTCACAAAGCTGTTCCTGAACGCCCAGGGCGTTGTGAACCACGAGTCCGTAAACGTCGTCCAAAAGCTTATCCCTTAATGACCAAATCACGACATGAATTACGCACTAAATTGCAAACAGCTTAAACCACAAGTGTTTCGGCTTTTCTTAGTGCCATTCGATACAGATTTATTGTTCTCATGTTCCATCTGGAAATACAGTCCACAAACCTCTGCCTCTAGTAATAAGCCTCTGACAGAGTTTCTGATTAAATACTGGGCTATTAAGCACAGCGTCATACAGAATTGGCATTAATACCCTAAAATATTATTTCACCTTACCTTTAAAGCGAATGTAACCATAGGAAGTATTTGGTGTGCCAGGAGCGGTAGCATTAGGTAAATTACCCAAATTAACCACAACCGCACCGTTAGTATTGGCACCACTGCATTGTATTTGAGGATAAATAGTAGAAGGTTCGATACCAGGAGGGAAATATTGGGCTGCATCCCCGTCTTTGGTATTGGTTAAAGATTCTGTATTACCATCTTTAAACCACATAATTCCCCTATTCGAGCCTTGTGTTCCTCCCGTTGCTTGAGTTTGATTGTTAAAGCTAGTGGGAATAAAAGAAACGTTTTCCGGAACTCTATCGCACAATAGTACGCTATTGGCTTCACTATCTCCAGTTGATAAATAATAGATAGTGTATTCCAGTTCGTCATCGGGTTCGACTTTACCACCGTTAATTCCACCAATCAAAAAAGTGCTGTTTGTGTCTGAAATAGTATCAATCCATTTATCGGTATCGGGTTTTGGATCTCCGTTGTTTTCAGGAAGTTCAGTAATATCTACTTTATTATCATCATAGGGATTGGAATTATCTTGGTTGTAAATTGCTAGATCATCACCGTTTTTAGTAGTAGTACTATCGTTAATTTTGGTGATGCGTTTGACTAATAATACGTTGGGATTATTAGCAATTGGTTCTGTTACTTCCAATGGAGTAGGGTCTTCATAAGGAGCAGAGGGTGGATAATCAGAAGGAATAGACGGAGGATATATTGCAGGTAAATTTGTCAAAAATGATTGATTTAAATAGGTTCCTGGTGTGGTGGTTTTAGGAACTGTGACTTCTGCGGTAATTGTTAGTGCTTCTGATTCAGGTGTAGCAGGGTTTTGTCCCGGTAAAGTCAGGTTAGTAATCTGTAAAGTTTGGTTGTTGTTATCGAATGTAATATTACCAGAGCCATTAGATACGGTTACTTTTCCTGAATCTGTAAGGAAATTACCGTTAACGGGATTACCTCCAGTTACCGAACGTAAATCATCTGTAAAGGTGACACCATTTACATCTAGAGAATTTCCAGTCGCAATTTTGTAAATATATTGAACAGTTTCACCGGCTGGGACTGGTTCTGTAAGAGGATTCCCATCTAAATCTCGCACTTCTTTTTCCATTGCAGTTGCAAATAAACAACTCACACCATCATGATTACCACCAGAGGGAGCCGTTGTAATTAAAGTTGCTTTACCGTAATCGGAACTGCTGGAGTCGGTATTCACTTTATATAAGCTGTTAGTACTGTTGCTGCGGTAGTAGAGAGTACCAAAAGCATCTACAAACTGAGAGCCAGCATTATGATTAAATCCTGTGGGGTTAGGGGCTTGACTTTTAATAGTGGGTGGGAAAGTAGTCAGATCTAAAATAACTAATCTATCCTGATTACCATTTTCATTGACACCATAAACCTCCTTTCCACTTATTGAAGCTGGATTTCGAGGATCTACAGCAAAGTCATTGAATGCGACCCCTGAAACTGTTGCTTCGGAATTGGTAATCGTTGGTGGAGTGGTAGTTAAATCGAGAGTGGCAAATTTACCACCTGCTCCAATTACATAAGTACCATCTGATAAGATTGAAGCAGCAAAAAAGCTTCCAGAGATAGTTCCACCAGTTGGTATTCCTAAAGAATGAACGATACCATCATTGCCAATTTTGACAACATTACCAGGACTGTAAGGACCACTCGTTGCATCTGAGCGGTTGATGTAAGCGTAAATGTAATTATCTATAGGGTTAAAGGCTAAAGCATTGTAGTCAAATTTAACTGGATAACCACCTGCTGTATTTGTAGCTGGTCCAATTGGGTTAAAAATAAAAGTTGCACCAGAACGGTCTACATCGTAAAGCTGTTGGTCTTTTCCGCCACCTGGACCTATGGTGATGTAGAAGGTTGAATCGCAGGTGAAGGGTGAACCGAGGGTGCGGTTGCCGTCGGTTGCTGCAATTTCAACTTGATAATCTTCCACTTCCCCATCACTTGCAGCCCCCGTCGGTGTCAATCCAGTTTGAGTACTGTAACGGAAGCGAGCGTAAGTAGTTCCTCCGGTAGCTGTTGCTGGTACATTTACAGGTAAAGAAATTGTATTATTATTCGGTGTAACATCAGTTGCAACTTGCTCGTTAGCATCGTCGAAATCACCGTCTTGGTTCCAGTCAATCCAAGCGTTGAGTTTTCCACTTCCTGCTGTTGCGATGTCTAGGGTAATGCTTTGCCCTGGGGCGATGCTTTGCCCTTGTAGTGTAGCGCCACCAATGACAACACCGTCATCACCAACGTCGTCACTGGCATCAGCATTATCATCAGTACCATCGCCAAAGCCATCGGTATCACCATCGTCAATGAGAGTCCCTAATCCCACTGGACCGTTGATAATATGTAGGGGACCATTATCACTGACTAGCGTTTGATAGTTGTTGCTACTGGTGTTAGAGGCTGTATCGGGAGCATCGCCTAAATCAGCACACATCTGTAAGTCACCGGCTCCTATGGTACCATTAGTTCCTCCACCTGCGCTGAAGACTCTTGGCGTATGGCTTACAACAATCCTATCGACGGGGACATCAAAACCAATAAAGACAGCAGTGTTCTCGTCAGGAGTTGTATTCGTCTCACCAGCTGGTCTCTCAAAGGTCACAGATCCGTCGGCATTGACCACTTTGTTTATGGTTACAGTATTTTGCGGTCCGTCTTCAATCGAAGGCGTTACTCGAACACCGTTGAGTTCGCCGTAAACTGTTCCAGATTCGTTGACATCAAAATCAGTCCAGTACCAACGTACTTGATCTACTGGACGAGAGAAGTCAAACTCAAAGTCAACATAGCCTGCTTCGATAATCGGGTTTCCACCCGTATCGACAACGTAATTAGGACTATAGGAAACAAACTTAGGCGGTCCTGAAGCTCCAGGAGAAACGGAAATGGTCGTAGCGATCCCGGCTTTGGTGAAGGTATTGCTAACGGGTGTATTCAGTGGGTTAGCAAAGCTAGGGGCATCGGTTGACCAATCAATTAGGGAATACCAAGCAGCAGGACAGGAAGGAACGCTGGTGCTGACGATAGTTGAAGGCGCGGTCGCCACTACCACCTCTTGACTGAAACTGGCTTCCTGACGATTCGTCGCATCCCCATTTATTGGAGTACCATTAGTTTCACTGGTTGTATTATCTGGATTATCTTCGGTATAAACGTCTTTGGTTCCTAATGCATAAACCTGGTTTTGAGTCCCCGCAGAATTGTCGTTACTTCCCGTGTCACCCATCACTACTGTTACCGTATTTCCATCACTTAAATTAGAATCAGCTTTGACGGGAACGCGAATTGTAATACTACCTCCAGCAGGAACGGAACCATCATTAGTATTAGCGATTCCGTTTAATAAACTTCCAGTGGTATCACCATTATTGGGAACAGTAATATTATTACTAGTTAAATCAACTGGTGAAGCACCATCTGGGTCGTATTCAATAATTTCAATATTTCCATTTAAACTACCGTTATTAACCGAAGAAGGAGCGTCGGGAATAAAAAATTGTGTAGGGTCGTTACCGACGTTAGTAATTTTATATGTGAAGTAAATAATATCATCGGGGTTAATATCACCATTTCCTTGATTAGCTCCCGCACCACTGACACCACTCGGAGCTTCTTCTGGTAAAGCAGCTTGGGAAATAGTAATACCAGCAACTTCAGCAACTTCTACTTGAACTACGTTTGATTCGATTTGTACTTCTGTATTACCGTCATTCGGGTCAGTAAAACTACCAGTTGCTTGGTTGTCGATTACAGTAGCTGGTGCCGGACTTGCAGCTAATACGGGAAACATTGGTAATAGACTGCTGCTAGAAAATAATGCTGCTACTATTAGCGAACGATATTTATAAATACGCTTATTGCGGCGATTTCGTTTATTTTTACGGGGAGGTTTTAGTTTAGGATTTAGCATAATAGTTTTGTTTAATATTTAAAATAATTTTTGTAGAGAGGTTGCACAGTGCAACGTCTTCTTAATTTTTGGTTGTGGCTACTATTTATGGGCTGGGGTTGTCTGTGTGATTTCCCAATTGCGGGAGACGTAGCACTGCTACGTCTCTACATTAGTTATTGGCTATGGTTTGACGGTGGTTGTAAATCTGAAAAATCCGTAGGAATTATCGGGGGTTCCTTTTCCTGTGGAACCGGGTATGCTGGTTAAATCGGATTGATTGGTTTGTCCAGTGCCAGTAATATCAATTAATAATGTGCCGTTATCGTTTGCACCTTTGAGGTTGCAGTTAGTCGGAACAGTTCCAGTTGTTGAAATCAATTGAGCGCGGTCATTATTATCCGAAGCACTGGTTAAATTGATTTCGGAATTATTTGCTAGTTTTAATTGCAAGTCATTGCCAGTACCATAGGCATTTAATTTAAAATCTTGGAAAGGGGTAATTCTGTCACAAATTCGTAGATTTTCTCCATCAGAATTCCCAGCATTGAGGAAGTAAACCGTATATTCAATTTCGTCACCGGGTTTTATTTTTCCCGCGTTAATAGCGCCAATTAAGTAGTTGTCTAACCAGTTCGGATGATTATCGTCATCTTGACGAGCAGAAACAGTGTCATCGACAAAGGTATTTAATGGAGTGTTATCGTTGGGATTTTCAGTACGGTTTCCATTTATTGCGGTGATACGTTTGACTAGTATTACATCGGGATTAGATGCTGTTGCTGTTAAAGAAACGCTGCTTTGGTCATCTTCTGTAGCTTGGTTGTTATTCGGTGTGGAATCAACATCAAATTCTCTAATAGAGGTAACTTCAGCCGAATTAGTAATTGAACCGCTACCAGTCACCCTGGCTCTAAATTGTAAGGTAGTATTATTACCTTTTAAAACTTCGTTAATGTTCCACGTTACAGTGCGAGTAGCCGCATTGTAAGTAGATGTAGATCCCGATGGAGTACTGACAAATGAATCGAATTCTAAGTTTGCAGGTAGGATATCCTCGACTACTAAATTATTTATATCGCTGTAAGCATCGTTATTAGATGCTACATCGTTGGTGAGTGTGAGCGTAAAGGTGACGAATTCATTAAAATTTGGATTGCTATTGTTAACAGTTTTATTGAGTGAAACATCAACTGGTGGTAGTAGAAAACAGCCAGAAGCCTCATAATCACCACCAATTGTTACTGGTCTTGGATTGCTAACTATTGCCGTATTTTTATCTACGTCATAAAGACGATTTTTTTCATTGCCAGTAGAACCGGTAGACACGTAAAGTTTATTGTTAAGGTCAAAAGCGATATCTTCAACATCATCAATTGGATCGTTTCCTACTCTTAGCTCACCAACTTCATTAGTAGCTCCACTATTCTTATTAATTGTGACTAGATACTGCTTACCTCCGCTACCCCCTTGATTCGCAATACCATACATAGTCCCATCAGCTGGGTCAATTACAATACCATCAATATCGTTTCGTTGTTGCTGCGGCTCAATCTCGACGTAATCAACACCAGCACCGAAAGCATTGGGAATATGTTGTCCGGTGACTGGATCAACTTTAATCAAAATATCTGGGGGTGTTCTTCCATCCCCCGTTCTTATTGAAGCGTATAAAGTGCCATCGGTGGGGTCGAAAGCTAAACCGTCTGGATCTCTGAAGTTGATACTGCCTCTATCACCATCACCTGTGCCCATCTGATTAGCGCGAGGCGTGAAAACACCCGTAATCAGGTCAATTGTGCCCAATTGTCCGCTAGATTCTTGGCTAGCAGCAAAGAGAATATTAGTACCGGGTTGTGCTGCTGCGGCTTCAATGTTACTGGTTCCTGTTCCAGAACCGATTTGGAAAAATTGTCCTGTATTTGTATCCATCTTGACTAAAAAGTCATTTCCACCGTTACCTCCACCTACATCAGAGACAAGGTAACAGACCCGATCCACTGCGGCTAAAGCAGGTGCTGTTGTTAAGAATGCTGGTGTAAAAACTACAGCAGAAAGTGGCACAAGTTTATAAATTGATGTACTCAACACTTTAGAATATTTGGCGATCGCGCTCATAATACCTAAATTTGTGCCTGCTGTTAGTTTTTGGGAAAACTTTTTTTTTGCTTGATTTTTCGTTGACTTTTGGAAAGAGCGACACATTAAATATTTAAATAATAATTTCATAGTAGAAAGTGATGCATATCACATACGATGTTGATATAACGATTTAGATAATAGAAAAATTTGCCGTTAGAAATTAGTTCAGAATCAAGTTCTAGCTATATCTGGAATAGGAAATAATTAGCAATCAAGCGCTTCAAATTTTTTACTTAAATATTAAAACTTTTATAAAGGTGTTTTGACTTCAGTGAAATTACTATTTTAAATAAATCTTGATGAGTGAAATTAATTAGATACTTTGGTTGTTTTTAGTACTGATGTAGAGACGTAGCACTGCAACGTCTCCGTATTTATGGTTGTAATTACGTATCCCCTCAAAATTTCGGGGTATCGGCTGTCTTGAATGTCAACTGCAATCATAAAAAAGCAGCGGCGCAACTGGGGAACCGCTACGCTGATTTGACGGTACCAGGTAGGGGCAGATAGATTTTGCATTGGAACAGAAAATAGCAGTGCCCCCACCTGGCACTCCGCTGTCGCCGCCAAATCTTCCCCAGTTGCTGGATCTTCGTTCAGGGCAACAAATAAATAAAAATAATCAAAAACCAAGAAATTGATTAATGTCGGAAATTGCAAATAAACAAGGTAAATATACTATAAAAACCACTAAAAAAGTTTCAATTGTTTATAAAAACTATGAAAAAATAGCCAAATATAAATAGATGTGGTTAACTCATGTTACGGGTTTTTTACAATCAAGGGTGTTATTGAGCCACCCATGAGCAACCAAAGGGATTAGAAGAAGATTTCTGCCGAATAATTGTCTTCAAAGGTGGAATATTTTCAAATTGGGAAATGCGGTCGCGAATATACTCAAAAAAGCTGATACCCAACTTACGAGTAGTGTCAACAAGAGACATAAAAATATCCCATGCTTTTGTCCCTTGTTCTGTCTGGGTAGCGTAACTAATGTTACGCCGCTGCACCATAGTTCTGGCAGCTAACTCCGCAGGGTTGTTGTGTAATGGTAATTCTGGATGCTCTAAGACAAGAAGCAACTTGTCTACTTTTAAAGCAGTTAATCGTTTTCGCTCATCTAACTGCTCGTAACCAGTTTTTTCAGTAAAAAGTGTCCAAAATTCCAGTTCTAATTGATTAGCTTTTTCAGAACTCGGGGAATCTCGGTAAGCTAACAATTTTCGGTAATAATTCCAGAATCTTTCCAGAAAATCATCCAAAAGTTTTTGGTGGTAAGCCACCAAGGGAGTTAGCTTCTTGTAATGTCGTCCTTCATGTACCCAACAAAGAGCTAAGTCCGAAGTTATTAGCTTGAACTGTGGAGCATCATCACACCGCTTTGGTTTTGATTACGGGAGTATTAGATTGCTGATGATAAAAGGCAATTGCTGCCGATTCATATATGCGGGAACGATGCTGTCCCCCTAGTTTACACAAATATTTATCAATTAAAAAATTAAACTCAGTTTCGGTAAAAACTTTTTGTTGAGGTAATAATTTGAGTTGATTAATCCACTTGGCTGGTACACTAAAAGTTTCTAAAAGCTCATATGTTAAGGAGTTAAGAATAAGCTCAAGTTCAGTCGTGTTTTGTAATACTTTCAACACAGTCAAACGGTCTTTGTTTCGGGTCGTCTGGTAGATTGTATACAAAGGGTTGCAAATTACATTTGTTGTATGGTTCACTCCCCTCACACGCGCACCTGTTTGGTCAAAATGCTGCCAAGGACTACTTGCTAAACCCGACTCATATACTTGTTGATACTCTGTAACAAAAACTTCTTGATTTTTTATTAATAAATTCGATAAATATCCTGCACTCATTGAAATCCCAATATCTTCCAAAAATTCCAGAAGTTTACCTTGGGTCATATTTCCGCCGTAATACAGACTCATTACTAAAGCTTTTATTCCCGGACCAAATTCTCCATCGTAACCATCTGGTAGAGACGCTAAATAAGTTTTTCCTGTTTGGGGTGAGTAATATTTTTGCTTGCGGAATAACACGTTATCTGTTTTAAGCAGAATGTCTTGAATTATTACTTCTTCGTAACCTTTAAATTCTGCATCTGCTGGTAATTTTTCTTTCGGGTAAGTAACTATCTCTTCTCGATCTATTTTTACAGTCTCGTTTTTACTTCTTTTATGATGTTCTGCTGGGGTTTTTCGCTCTTTTTCTGACGAGTGGTCGTTTTTAAACCCTTTCTTCTTATTAGCTTTTATATCTGGTTTACCTTCTTCACCCTTAAGACGGTTGTTTTCGTCCCGCAGTTTTTGGTTTTCTTCTCGTAGCTCTTTTATTTCTAATTGTTGCTGCTCTATCAAATTGAGTAATATTTCTACTGTCCGACGCATTGACTCATCTGCAATCTCTCTGGTGTCGATGGTTTGCAGCAATGAAGATACTAAGTTCTCAGCTTCGGATTTTTGCGTCATGCCTCATATTTTATAACGCGGTGTGTACCAATTTACATTCTGATTTTTTATTTCTACCCCGATTTACCGAGCGGATACGTAATTACCATCTATCAATTGGGGTTGTGTTTGAAATGCTAGGGTTGTTTGTGTTGTGTTCAAATTACCGGGAGACGTAGCAATGCTACGTCTCTACATTAGTTATGGGTGTGGTTACAGGGTTATTATTCTATCTGCAAATCCTGTTCCTGATTTTCAAATTCGATATCTATACCTCTAACGTCGAAGAACAATATTTCAACTCGTCGGTTACGTGCGTAATCAACTACGTTAAGTAGGTCGGCATGAAAAAACCAAACTATGTAAAGATAAATAAATACGGATAATGCATCTACCGAGGTTATTAAAATATGGGCGCTCGTTTAAGGGTGTTTTTAACTCGTGAGCAAGATAAGGGCTTGCTAAACCTGAGAACAGAAGACATACCAAACAAAGTAAAAGACCGAGCAGAAGTAGTTAGATTAAATGCACATGGTTGGTATGTTGAAAAAATAGCAGGTCACTTCGGGTGGACTACACAAACAGTAAGAGAAGTTTTACATCCCACATTCCGCACCCCAACTGTCACAAGTTCATAAGTACTGAAAAGTTAGCCTGTATATAGTACTAAAGAACTATTAGGCAAATGATTCTTTATAGGTTTAATAAGAAAGATTTGCATTTAGTAGAGTTACTCCCTTCAGACTCTAAAATTAGCCAGTCCGGTATTATTTTTGATTACGTAAAATAATCTTTTACTGGAAGAAGTAATCTGTTTTCCCAGAAGATTCGGGAACCATTTCAAGACTCGGGGGGAACCCCAAAAACAACAAATCACCACTAATATTATTATCTTTTTTTCATGCAGGCTATAGATTTGTTCTGTTTTTGGGGTTTACACACACAAAATAATTATTGATAATTAATTTGTTTTTCCGGACAATAAAAATAAACAACATCTCTATTCACTCATCTCCGAAATAATTTGAATTTACTCAATAGACACGTAAATATACTTAATAATATTTGAATATTTAGGCTTAGTAATGTTCAAAGTATAACGGTTGGAATATTTATGACATGCTCAAACAAAATTCTTGTTATAAAGAATTTTTTGGTAAAAAAATGCAAAAATTTAAACAGATGTTATTCCCATTTGTTGTCATGTTTAATAAATCAGAAATTGAAATAAAAAATATTGACCATTTAGCTATAGTCGCAGGAATAGTAGATTCTATAGGCTTGGTAGAAATTATTAACGAGTATTGTGGGGAAGAGCCAGGAGAAAAAATAAATGCAGGGCAAGTAGTGAAAGCAATGATATTAAATGGATTGGGTTTTATAAGCAGTCCTTTATATATGTTTCCAGATTTTTTTAAAGATAAGCCATGTGAATACTTAATAGGGGAAGGAGTAAAAGCAGAGTATTTAAATGAACACAAGTTAGGTAGAGTTATGGATAAACTATTTCTAAAAGGTTTAACGGAAATATTTTTAGCTATCAGTATAAATGTGAAAAAACAATTTGATATTAGTTCAAAATCATCACATCTTGATTCAAGTTCACTGCATTTGCATGGTGAATATAATAATAGTTTACCAGATGTTATTCTTAGTATAAATGCAGAGGATGTAATCAAAGTACCACAAGCGATTGAAATTACATATGGTTATTCTCGTGACCATAGACCAGATTTAAAACAATTTATTATAGAATTAATATCCTCCGGAGATGGAGATATCCCAATGTTTTTTGAAGCCGCATCTGGGAATAAATCAGATTCGTCAAATTTCCCAAAAATCTTTTCAAGATACAAAGAAAAATTAAAAGACAATGATGATTTAATGGTTGCAGACGCAGCTTTATACAACGCAAAAAATATCAGTCTATTATCTGGTATGAAATGGTTGTGCAGAGTACCTCTAACTATAGGAATAGCGAAAGAACTAGTATCAACATTACTATCCACTGATTTTACTAATAGTTCTTTACCAGGATATTATTATTGTTCTAGAACAGTAAACTATGGTGGCATTGAGCAACGGTGGTTAGTCATAGAAAGTTCTGAACGTAAAAAATCTGATATAAAACAATTAGAAAAAAGAATATCTAAGTCAAAAATCAATGCATCAAATAAACTCAAAAAACTACTTAGCTTAAAATTCGATTCTTACCAAGAGGCGGTTAAATCAGTAGATAGTTTGAATAAACAGTTAAAATATCATCAAATTAATAACGTAGAATATAAAACAAGCAAATCAAAAAACAAAAAAGACCAAAATACTTTTTATCAAATTAATGCTTCTTTATCTGAGAATATTAATACTATTAAAATAGCTTACAATAGTGCAGGGCGTTTTGTACTTGCTACAAATGTATTAGACGAAGAATCTCTTATCCCGAATGAAATGCTTTCTGAATATAAAGCACAGCAAAGCTGCGAGAGAGGATTTGGATTTATTAAAGACCCTCTATTTTTTGCTGATAGTATTTTTCTTAAATCTCCGGAAAGAATTCAAGCTATGGCTATGATAATGGGATTGTGTTTATTAGTATATACTTTGGCTCAAAGACAAATCAGAAAAGCTTTATCTGCATCTAAATCAACTATTAAAAATCAATTGGGTAAAGCTATAAATAATCCGACCATGCGATTGATATTTCAACGTTTTCAATCTATACATTTAGTTACATATAATGATGAAATATCAATATCAAATTGGACTTCAGAAAGAGAATATATTTTAAGTTTTTTACCAGATAAATGTCGTTACTATTATAAATGTTGAAGTAGAACCACAATAATTTATTTGTAATAAAGACTATTTCTTTTAATTAATAGTCATAAATTATAGTAACTTTTTATTGTTTAAATATAAGTATTAAAATGACATCGCAGGAATAACTATAGATTTTTATCTATGATTTTAGCCTCTAAACTTATTGCTTTTTGTTGAGAATATAAATTTTATGTAAGGTAAGCCAATAATATGACTGCTAATACGAAAAGTATATTTTTACTCTACGAACATAAGAAATTCTCAGTAAAAACCCCTCTGTGACAGTTGGGGTGCGGAATGTGGGTTACATAAATGGCAGAAATTAGGTTTAGAGGGGCTTTGGGATAAACCCGGTAGAGGAGGTAAAACGAAGTACTCCGAAGAAGACATTGTATACCTAGAAGAATGTCTCAAAAAAGAACCACGTACATGAACCTATCCCACTAATCACAAAACGTGATAAGCTATTTTTGAACTGAAATGGGTGTATCGCTTTATGGCAGGGCGTTTTGAAGGATTAAGCGACTTAGAGTGGAAGTTGTTTGAAGATATATTTCCTCCAGAACCAGAAAAACGTGGTAAGGGAATGCCTCATGCACCGTATCGTCATGTATTAAATAGTCTGCTATACATTTTAATTACTGGGTGTCGATGGTGTGATTTACCACGAGGAGGTGTGCGGGCATCAAAAAGCGCTTCTCACAGGTGGTTGAAGCGATGGTACTCAGACGGGACATTTGAACATTTACAAGCGCGGGTATTGGCGATTACCTTCGGTAGAGCTTCGCTTAACGCCAATGAAAAGGGACTTATAAATTGGGATTTTGGAGCAGGGAATGGTTCTTTTTCCCCCTGGAAAAGGTGGAGGTGAGGAGGTCGCTTATGGTGGTAAAGGTTGCATGTGTTCTTATTCATACCTTGACTGAAGGTAAGGTCATGCCCCTAGCAAACTCTACTACACCAGCTAATGGCAGCGAAAGGGAACAAATAATACCTCTGCTCGATAAAGTTAAGCTTAAAACATTGAAGCCTGGGAGACCACGGAAGAGGGTAAAAGTCTTGGCTACTGACAAAGGTTATGACTCAAAAGAAAAGCGTGCTGCTTCAAGTCACAGCGAGGTATTCGACCTCAAATACCAAAACGAATTTGGAAAACTAAAAAACATAGAGGTAGACCAATTAAAATATCCGTTCCTCGGTATCGTGCCGCGAACGTTGTTTTGCTTGGTTTCAACGTAAATACCGTAGGTTAGTTGTTCGTTGGGAACGTATAAAAGGATGTTTTGATGCATTTATAAACATTGCTACTATTCATATTTGGGTTCAAAGAATCTTATTAGTGGGATAGGTTCATACAATAGTCTTCAATTAGCTCAAAAATTAGAAGGCGATTAGCAAAGCTAAACGCCCGAAGGGCGTAACGCCATGTGAAGTTGAGTCCGGATAGGTTAAGACGGGTACTCAAAAAAAGGGGGTCATTTGGAAGCGAGCAAGAAAAAGTCACAAAGGGAAACAAGACCCAATTTTCAAAGAAATCAAACAAGCAGACCTAGATATGTTGGAACTTTCTGCGGCTGCTGGGGAAATAGATTTAAAGTATTTAGATGAATCCGGTTTCTGTATGTGGAGCGAACCAAGTTATACATATTACCACATAGGGGAGCAGAAACGCTTAGAGCTTTCCATTACGCCGTGGTCGCAGATTAAGTATTATAGGGCTTTTACAGCCCCTAGTTAGCTTTGTTTATGGTTTAGCTATTGGTGGTGTTAATCGCAAGTCTTATATCCCAATGATGGAGCAGGAAGCTGCCGATGCACAAAGAGTTGGGCGTATTAGAGTAATAGTTCAGGATAATGGTTCGATACACCGATGTAAGGAAGTTCAGCAGTTGTGGTCTAAGTGGGAAAGTCAAGGTTTATATATCTTCTTTCTTCCTAAATATTGTTCTGAGATGAATCCTATTGAATCGGAATGGCAACCGGCATAAAAATTCGGAGCTATCGGGACAAATGTTTGATGACGAATTGGAACTTGCTTATGCCGTAATGGATGGAATTAAAGCTAGGGGAGAAAGAAGAAAATATAGTACACAACGTATGAAATTTAACTCTTGTTCTCTTTCTTAACTTTCCGTTACATAGTTATAAATTTTCACGCCGACCTACTTATTCTCTGAGGTTTTTAATTGTCTTTCTCCAAAGGAGCGGATTGTCAAACCTGTTATTATAAGTGTCTTTAAAAACTATTTAACTCTTCCTCTAAATCGAATGAAACCATAGGTTTTGTCCAATTGAACTCCGTCGCTATTTGCACCTGGTAAATCACCTAAATTCACGACTACCGCACCATTAGTATTTGTACCTCCACACTTAATTTGAGGATAAACGCTAGAAGGTTCCACACCAGGGGGAAAATATTGCGCGACATCTCCATCTCCAGCATTAGTCAAAGATTCAGTATTACCATCTTTTAACCATTGAATACCTCTGTCCGCGTTTTGTGGTCCTCCTGTTGCTTGATTGGCTTCATTGTTAAAGCTATTGGGAATAAAGGAAACGTTACCGGGTATTCTATCGCATACTAGAACATTATTTGCTTCTCTGTCGCCTGCGGAGAGGTAGTAGATTGTGTATTCAATTTCATCATCGGGTTCGACTTTTCCACCGTTGATGCCACCGATGAGGAAGGTACTGCTTGTGTCTTCGGTGGTGTCGAGCCATTTGTCAGTATCTGGTTTTGGATCTGCTTGATTTTGCGGTAAGTCAGTGATTTCTACTTTGTTATCGTCGTAAGGATTAGAATCTTCTTGGTTGTAAATTGCCAGGTTATCACCGTTGTTGGTAGTGGTACCGTTGTTAATCTTAGTGATGCGCTTGACTAATAAGATGTTGGGGTTATTGGCAATTGCCGCGAACGCAACTTGATAATCTTCCACCTCACCATCCGATGCGCTACCACTTGGAGTGCTGCTAGTCACACTCGCATCAGATGTAAATCGGAAGCGAGCGTAAGTATCACCTTCAGCACCAATAGTGATATCGCTCCAGTTTAAGCCAGTCTCCAGATTACCATTGTTGACCGCAACACTGGTGTGTTCCTCAGCTTCAAAAGTATTATTTTTGTTAAAATCAATCCAAGCATGAAGAGTTCCAGTACCATTAACAGTAATATTATCAGCAGGAATATTATAGTCTTTTGCCCCAGCCGTTAAGCTCGGAAAGCTGCTGATACCGTCTTCATCATCTGTGCCGTTGTTATCATCACCGTCAGCACCAACACCAGCATCATCGCCGAGTTGAGGATTAGTTTCGCTGTCAGGAATTGTGCTACCTAAGTAAATAGTAGGTGTATTGGGAACGATGTGACTGGGATTACCATAAGTTGTTGGTGCATCACCATAATCTACAGGAGCGGGTGGTGTTCTCACTGTTGCATCTACTGAGGGAATAAAGCCTAAACTGGGATGATTGGGGGTACCTTTGAAGTTATTAGTATAAACATCACTACCAAGGCTACCCGCTGAATTCATTGTTAAACGCAGCTTGCGGGTTGGATCGCCAGCTTTGATTTCTGGTGCAGTAATTTGAATAGCGGTGACATCAGATAAGTCTGCTAATGGACAATCTGCTTCGTTATTATCAATTTGTGTTTGGGTACACCACTTTGTGCTGCTATTTTGAGTCTCTGGATTATCATTTATGTTGCTAGGTGTGTCATTGGTATACTCGAAGCTAAAACCCACATTATCTAGATCCACAATGCTCTTGAAAATAGGCGTAGCTGTATAATCCGTAGGTGGCGTACCAGCACCATCAAATTGGTTACGGATGCCGCTGTCACCTTCATAGGGCAAGATATCAATGAACTTCGACCCCGGTGCGACATCAATATTATCACTCAGGTTCGCAAAATAGAGGTCATAGACGATATCATCACCGAGATTAATTTCGGGATTGACTGCCTCTTTAAAAATGTTGAAGGCTGCACTGTTAGAAACAACAATACTGCGAGTATCAGTACGTAAATCTTCTGACGAACTGTCTAAAGGTTGGCCATCTCCATCTAAGGCTGTAATAACTGCTGTATTGGTTACGCTTGTGCCCCCTGCAATATCAAAACCAGCCGTAGCTTGAAAGTTAATACTAGGAATTGTCTCGTTGGGTACACGGTTGCCCAGTTCCCATACAAGCGTGGTAGTACCATCATTATTTTCGGTGACACTAGTGGGAGCGATATTAGCAGAGCCGAAGACATAACTCAGTTCCGCTGGTAGGGTATCGGTGAGGACAATATTTGCTGCTGGGGCATTATTCACAAAGGCTGTTAGAGTAGACTCGAGTACAAAGGTAATATTTTCCGAAGCCTTGACTGAGTTGATGGAGTCGTCGGCTTCTGTAGAGTTGTTGGGGTTATCGGTCTTTTTATCAACCCGAACAATACCTCGAGTTAAGCGCAAACGGTCCCCATCATCGTTACCTCCGTGATTTTCAGGTCTATAGTTACCATTGCGCCAATTGCCGCTATTGATATCATCTGCTCTTGAGGTCACATGGTTAGCCAAAATGTTTAAGTCGGGTATTCTATCCCCCGTTACCGGGTCAATATTCAGTGCTTTGAGGTGAACCACTCCATCAAGTCGTCTATTCTCCCCAAGGACACCATTAGTGGCACTGGGCCGAATACGTACCCGCGTCACTCTAGGAATTAGTTCACTCGTAAGTTGTGCCTCTGAATACCAAGTAGCATCACTATCGCCACAAGTGGCATTACGTTGGGCATTGTATCGTGCCGTATCGCCAATGGGCGCAGTTTCGTCGCCGTAGTAGCTATCGCTGGCATTATCTCCCCCAACACCATACTCAATGATGACTTCTGATTCATCAAGACGATTATTGTCAAATTCGAAAATCTGTACATATTTACCAGTGGTGGGGTGAGGTGCCAGGATTTGGGTGCGGTTATCAAATTTGTCGCATACCATAGCATTGCTCAAGTCTCCACTGCCGCTATTATTCATGATGAAATAGCCGCCGAAGACCTGTTCGGGCATCACCACGCCATCGCCAGAACGCCGTTCTGTCATTGGGTAAAGCAATCTAGGATTAAATGAACCGCCATCGTAGGGAGTACGGTATTCCTTGCTCTGTCCTGCTCCTGGAACTGGTCGCTCTAATGTAAACTGACGGTCATTGTTAACATTATCGGTGTCGCTCAGAGGAACGTTATTGTTGCTGCCCTTGTCGGGTTCGACGTTAGTTTGCGAGGTGATACTAAGGGTATCTAAAAAGTTGTAGGAGTTAGTTACAGTTAGTTGATTGCCACCTGCTGGAAAATCGCTTGTAGGTATCCAAATTTCTACACCACCTGCAATGAGATAGATTTCATCAGCATTTAAGGTACCACCATTGGAGTTGAGGCTAGGACGATGTCTTCCTGAGAGATCGGCACCTGTAATAATAATCTCAATATCTTCACCAGGTTGATTCTGGGTACAAGTCCAAGTTCCTGAATCGCCGACTGCTCGATCTTGCTGACTAGCGTTAGCTATGTTAGTAGAACCGTAGGGAAGTTCTCCTATACGCTCTCCAAGATCCGTTGGATCGTTGCCTCCGTCGTTTGTATTTGGAGCACAACCATTACGTCCACCCCAATTGTAAAGGCGAGCATTTGGAGAAATACCGCTGACCACATCAGTAATGGTGATGGGATTACTAAGCATTTCACTACCTTTAGGGGCAACTACTGATAAAGGCCATACATAAACAACACCTTCCTCTCCGTTAGGACCAGCCTTAAATGTGCCATCTCGACGGGGTTTTGCAGGACGATCTTTAACTAAGTCCATTTTTGGAGTCGCTGATACCTTTGTATCGGTTGGACCTGCATTTATCGTCTTGCCATCGGCTTGGATTACCGCTTCAACTTTTAGGCTCGCTTCGTGAGGAGCAGTACCTAAGACAAAAGCCGTAAACTTTAATAAACCTGTAGTAGAACTGGGTAAGACTTCTGAACAAGTCAGGGTTTTGCGATCTGCGCTAATAGTTATATTGCCAGCACATTCCGTCTGGTTTTCGTCCCAAAGGTGATGGTCATCGGTAATAGTGAGCTTGTAAGATGTACTGACATTAGGTTGTTGATTAGTAGCGTAGTTTACTCCATAAGTAATGGTATCATAAGTACGCACGATGCCATTAGTATCATTTGCATCATTGCCAGCGTTATTACTTCCAGGGTAAGTTGGATCGGGACTAACAAAGGGGCCAGTTCCATCTTTGAGAACTGAGATGCCAAAGGAGGTAACCTCAGCAGTGGCTTTTGGCTGGCTTGGAAATAGCAGCAGGGTACTGGCTAGCCCTAATGATGTCAGACAGCGATAAATAAAACGCGAATACTGGAATGATTTCATGAGTTCTCCAGGTTTAACAGGCGCTTTCCTACGAATCACAGAATTTCTTGCTGAAGCAAATAGATGCCGGAATGAAGATTTCATAATGCGTACCTTCTATGTTTTTAACTATGCATTGTTAATAATTTGGAAATGGTGGAGGATGAAGCATTATCTTTATTGAGTTAAAGTTGCTCTCTTATTCGTGTTAAAACTTTTATCTAAAAATATTGTTCGGCAATTTCACTGATTGCTGTTAACTGTACTTTGCCTGAAACAACACTATTACGTACCAACCATTTTCAGCATAATCCCTATCTGGTAAACGAGTGGATTCGATTCGGTATTTACCCTGGAATTTCGGTTGCGTAATAATCAGATATTTTAGGTTGTTTTTAGTACTGGTGTAGAGACGTAGCAATGCTACGTCTCTACATTAGGGAAAATTACTGTTCTATCTGTAAATCCCGTTCCTGATTTTCAAATTCGATATCAATTCCTCTCACGTCAAAGAACAATATTTCAACTCTTCGGTTACGTGCGAAATCTACTACGCTGTTTTCTGGGGTTTTTAATTGTCTTTCTCCGAAAGAGCGTATGGTCATTCTTTCTGGTCTAATACCTCTTCTAATTAAGTAGTTTCTCGCATTTGTTGCGCGTCGTCTTGCTAAGTCTTTGTTGTAAGCATCGCTAGCTCTGGAGTCTGTATGTCCCTGTAGTTCGATGACTATGTTGGGATATTGTTCTAATACTTGAGCGATTCTATCTAGAACTTCTCCACTCTTCTGACTGATAAAGTCTTTATCTAGTGCAAAGTGGATGTTTCTAGGGACGCTTAAGGTAATTGGTTTGGGTGGTTCTGGGATTGGTTCGGGAATTGGTTCTGGTGCTGGTGGTACGGGACGGGTTACACAGTTGGGATTTTCAGAATTTTGGCTTCTCGATGTTGGATTTTGGATTGTTCCAGAACTGTTAATTGACTTAATCGCTGAATTCGCTGCTGGTTCTGAGGTTCCGTATTTATTTTGAGTGGCGATCGCACTAATAATTTCCCCAGGTTGTAGGTCCGTAAAGGTGGCTTTGAATCTACCTTTTTCGTCCGTTTGAACTCTAGCGATTACTTCCCCGAGTGCGGAATAAGCGGGATATAAATCTATTTGCTGTTTGCTATTGGGATTGACTTTATAAATATCAATTTCGCTACCGGGGTCGGCTTTTCCGTCGATATTGACTTTACCATCAATAACTATAAATTCGGAACTAAGAAACTCCGGAGCGTTGATAGCACCGTTAGCGGAATCTTTACGACGGTTCCCGGAATTTCTCGGTGGGTTGGGGCCGTCTCCTCGCTGAAAGTCGCGGACGCCTGCGGTATTTCTGTAGTTAAGGTCGATGCTCAATCCTTCGATATTGGCAAAGTTATTATCTCTAACTATATTTTTTTTGCTGTCGGGATAGGCTGTAATCGCAACTCCAGAACCAGGTTGATTAGTAATCTGATTATTAAGTACTTCGTGGTTACTACCCATCAAGTAAACACCCGCTCGTCGCAAGCGTCTACCGTTATATTTAATATTATTTGACTGTATTTGTACTGAACCTTCTGGCTTGAACAAGTACACACCGCTACCGTCGTTAGCGCAAATTAAATTCGAGGTAACTTGAGAATTATTAACTTGACCCTCTAATCTAATCGCATCGGGAACACCTGCAATTCCGTTACCAACGATGATATTTGATTGAATTTGAGTATTTTCAGCAAACTGACCTGTAATAATCGCGCTACCTTCATGATTCGCGATTAAGTTGCGATTGATATTTGTACCAGTTGCATTAAATACCGAAACCCCAAAAGCAGAGGTTTTTTCAGGAACCTTTTCTTCCGAGGTAATACCTAACCAGTTATTTTGAATGGTGACGTTTTTCGGTGGTTGAGAAGAAAAATTCTCCTTGTCTCCTTGTCTCCTTGTCTCCTTATCACTTATTAAAACAGAACTATAGGGTGTAATGACAATATTTCCTGGAGGTAAACTAGCGGTATCGGTATGTTTAGAAGTAAAACCATACATGCTCAATCCCCGAACTGTAACATTATCCGCAGCTATGGTTAAACCGCGAAATACTTCTTTATCGGGAGCAGAAGTTATTTCCACTACCGGAATCGGAATCTCAATTTCTGCGGTTGCTGATTTAGTCGAGTCGTAACCTGATTGAGAGGTTCCATCAACTACTGTTCCGGGATTAATTAAAGCTGGAAGAACTGTTTGTAAACGAATGATTGTTTGTCCGGGAGGAAGATTAAACTTAATTTCAGCTTGATTACTCCCGGATGAAACTAAAGATTGTTCGGTAGTACTAAGTTGTTCTAGAGATAGACTACCGTTAACGATAGAAATTGCTTCTCTTAAGGTCAGATTACCATCAGCCTGAATTGCTCCATCTTGATTGCTATTTACCGTCACACTCAAACTTAAAGCAGTATTCGGTTGAGCAAAAGCGATATTTGGAGTTGTCAGTAATAAAATTGGTAAGCTTGTAAGTAAGCGCTTAATTTTAACCGGAAACTTACTAGACTGCTTGAATTGATAAAAGGAGTTTTGCCTAATTTTCTTATACATTTGAATAGCCGTTTTTTTACTGATGACAGTAGGGTAATAAGTGTTTCCCCAAAAGAAATAAGGGGAAAAGAGTTTGTAAAGGAAATGTATATTTCGCTTCATATATCTTTCTTCATCTTCCTTTTCCTGTCATCAGTCTTTGCAACAGCGTTTTTTCTACTTTCTTAGCTTTATTTACTTTTTTAATTTTGTCAGCTAAGGTTCCCAAAGGATTTTTCTTGATATCAGAGACATTTAATTTCACTGTTTCCTCTCTTGAAAAGTTGCTCGACTTGGGAATATCCCCAGACTGGACTTTTCGTTGTTCTCTGTTCCCGGTTCCCTTCTTAAGCTGATTCAACAAGTTTTGTCGAGCTTCTATCTTTTTACGAGGTACTCTTTTTTGTAAACCAAATCCCCTAAATAGCTGATTAAGTTTCATTGTTACACCTAAATATGGGCCGCTAGCAGAACGACTTCCGTCAAAATCGCGGTCGTCTATATCTCCAAAAGCGTAACCACCAGCAACTCGTAAATTCGGAGTTAGATAGTAACCTGCTTCCACAACAAAACCAGTTTCGGTATAGTCGGATTGACTAACTACCCTTGCTTCACCAACTAAATCCCAACTGTATCCCAAACGGTAAGTAGCTCGTAACTGTCCGAGATTTGTGGTATTGCTAGATGAGAAATCCTGAGCTAGATAAGTGGTACTGTTACGTAGAGCGTATTTTCCGTAAAATTCCCATTGCCAATTTGGAGCATAAATGGTTTCTACGGCAAAAGTATGGTCTTCTGCACCCGTACCGGTTCCGAATAAGATAGTATCGGGAATTGTTGAGGGATTTTTACGGTATTCGTAACGCAGTAAAGCGTTAAATTTATCATCTTTAGGATTGCGGTATGCTAAACCCACTCTTAGGTTAGCTGTGTCTCCCAGTGCAGCCAAACTTTGATTGCTCGAACCGCTTTGTTGATAGCGAGCTAATGCAGTCAGTGAAGATGAAAGTTTACCGGTAATCCCTGCGGAAATTACAGTGTTGTTACCGCTGGTGGAATTTCTCCGTTCAAATAAAGCACTAGCTTTAAAGTTGGGATTATCGGTGTATTCCAAGCCAACGCTATAACTATCTCCAGAATTGAAACCTAAAGCAGCAGCACTTTGACCAACAGCAAAGGGTTGTCTAAATTGCTGTCCGGTTCCATTATTGCCAAAAAAGTCGCCAAAAACGCGCTCGTAAGCTAGATTGACTCGCAATCCGGGAGCAATTCTTACACCTTGCTTTAAACCTAAAGCACCTTGAGTAGTGGGCCCATCAGCAGCACCCAATACAGAGAAACGTCCCGTAACTGTGGTATCCGTGCCAAATTTATGTTCCCCGTTGACATTGAAACTGGTAATAGAATTACCATCAAATTGTCCTTGGGTGAAAAACTGCTGCGTTAGGGAAAGGTTAATACCTTTAATTGCTTCCCAATTGATTCCAAAGACAGTTCTATCGGGATAAACTGCATCTGTATTGTCAGATAACGAAACTTCGTTTTGAGCAACCAAGGAAAGTTTATTTCCTAAAGGAACATCAAGACGAGAGCGTAACTGACTCGAATCTGTATTGAAAGTTTCGGGTGATATCCTATCTTCTCGTTGTCGATTAATCCAATCTACAGATAAACTCGCTTTACCCAACTTCTGGATAACACCCGCAGAAATAGTAGTTAAGGAATTATCAACAGGATTGCCCGGAGTAGCGGTTGAACGTGGTGAAAATAACTCTTCAAAAGTATCTAACGGTTGAGGTGCTATACCAAAATTGTTTTCATGGTCGTATTGGAAGCGTAGGTTAGTTGATTTGGTGACTCTTCCATTAGCTTGAATACCGTAACGAGTTTGTCCGGGGACAAAACTAATAGTAGCGTTATTAGCAAATCCGGTATCAGCGAAACGGTAATAAGCACGAGTTCGCAAACCTTTGATAAATTCAGCTTCCGCTTCCGCTCTGACAGCATCACCTTCCACCATTCCCATCTCATTAGAATCGTTGCGGGAACGAGCAAATTCAGCGACAAATTTACCTAACTTACCAAAAGATATTTGAGTATCCGCACCATACAACTCAAAATCACGCTCTCCTTGGTTTTCCAGGAGATAAGTAGCTGCTAACCAACTATCTTTAGCTTCACCACGAGATAGATTATATTGCAAGCGTCCTGCATAAATATCGGTATCGTCTCCTGCTTCGTCTCCTTCATATTGATAGGTGACAACGATACGTCTTACCAAAACTTCGCCAAATTCATTTACATCAGTACGTAGAACAGGTTCTCGGAAGAAAACTGTGCCTCTATCGTAATCAATTTCGTAATCCGCACCTCTATTCAAGCGTTCTCGCTGTAATACAGTACCGGGACGATTGAGTTCTTCTAATTCAATGAAGACAACTTCACTACCGGGTACCGTTAATCTCCGAGAGAGGAAATAAAGACCGCTAGTTCCATCGGGAGGGATAGTATCTCGTTGGAAACCTTCTACATTATTTCCGTAGAAAGCCGTAGCTTGCAAATTACCTATATTGTAATTAGCTTTAAAACCATGTAGCTGACGAGTGACAGAGGTAAACTGCTGTGAAGAGCGAGCAAATTCTTGAGTATTGTAATCACCCCACATTGCATAATCTGGGCTAGCTCCAGGAACCCGAGACGAGCGCTCAAACCTTAAATATAAGCTGTCAGTAGATGGAGTAGTTTTATTGACTGTAGAACTATCACCGTAAGTAGGGTAATTATTTTCGCTAAATTGATAGGTACCAAATAAACGATTATCGCAATTACAATCTTCATTCAAAGAACGACTGCTATCATAAGCACCAGTGACCAACCATTCACCAATTGCACCAGTTGCAAAAACAGCAGAGCGGAATTTAACCTCAGTATCGTTATCTTCGTCTTCTGGAAGGAAATCTTTAAATCTACTGTAGAAATCCGAACCTCTAGCACCCACACGTAAATCGACAACACCAGTCACTAAACTAGGACGTAAAGCGGTTTGGAATTGTAATTGAGCAAAATCTTCTAATTTGCCAACTTTCGCTTTAATTCGTACCGTTTTCGCTTCTAAGTCCGATTGTAGAGTAGCGGTAAATTGTCCACCTTTTGCCTGTATTTGGAATCCGGGTTGTCCGGGTTTGTAATCTGGTTCGAGGAATTTTCCTGCGGTAGATGCTAAAGTGACCACAGCATCGCGGTTAGAAATATTACCGTTTTCGTCAATTAACGTACCTTTAAGGGTCGCAGTAGAACTTCCATCCGCAGGAATACGAGATTCTACGGTATCTAATTTGATTTTATCCACTCCACCCCTGACCATAATTTTTACGGTAACGGGAGGTTCTTTGGAACCAATCATTTGAGCAGATATAGTGTTCTCCCCATTTTGCAGAGAAACACCATACCATGTCTGTGTAACTATATCGGTTTCGGGGTCTGTTTCGGTGCGTCCAATTAAAGAACGGTCAGATAGTTCACCATTAACCCGTAATTCTACTTGATTACCTACAAGAAACTGAATAATAATTGGTGTCGCAGCTACATCAACAACAGCATCAGCAGTAGGTGAGAGAATTGTTACTTTTGAGTTGTTAGTATTTTGAGGGAATTGGGAAATATATTGATTTGAAATTGGGACAAAATTGGGGTTTAATTTTTCGGACTGAGGTAATCCAAAGGGAGATTTGGAATAAGATGCCAAAATATTATTACTATTTAATTCCTGATTTTGACTGTCTCCAGAATTAAATGAGTTATACCCTGCTGCAAGTTTCATCTCAGATGAATTATTTTCGTAATTATCCGTAGAAGATGAAGGTTGTATAGCAACTAATGATGTAAATTTATAGTTTTGATTTGTGAGATTATTCGTTGTCCAATTCTTCGCGATTAAAGTTGGTGTGCTTTCAGGTATTTGATTTTTAGGGGTTGATTCAAATACATTGATTGCGACCAGTTGAGAAAACCACTGTGTTACATCTTTTTTATTTTCTGATGTAGCTTGAGTTTGGGATTCTGCTGGTTTTTGTTCGTTGAGAAATGGTTCTAAAGCAAGTAAATAATTACCGTTTGTAGAACTAATTGGGAATTCTTGTGGTTTTTGATTGTTGAGAAATGGTTCTAGAGCAAGTAAATAATTACCGTTTGTAGAACTAATTGGGAATTCTTGTGGTTTTTGATTGTTGAGAAATGGTTCTAGAGCAAGTAAATAATTACCGTTTGTAGAACTAATTGGGAATTCTTGTGGTTTTTGATTGTTGAGAAATGGTTCTAAAGCAAGTAAATAATTACCGTTTGTAGAACTAATTGGGAATTCTTGTGGTTTTTGATTGTTGAGAAATGGTTCTAGAGCAAGTAAATAATTACCGTTTGTAGAACTAATTGGGAATTCTTGTGGTTTTTGATTGTTGAGAAATGGTTCTAGAGCAAGTAAATAATTACCGTTTGTAGAACTAATTGGGAATTCTTGTGGTTTTTGATTGTTGAGAAATGGTTCTAAAGCAAGTAAATAATTACCGTTTGTAGAACTAATTGGGAATTCTGCTGGTTTTTGATTGTTGAGAAATGGTTCTAGAGCAAGTAAATAATTACCGTTTGTAGAACTAATTGGGAATTCTTGTGGTTTTTGATTGTTGAGAAATGGTTCTAGAGCAAGTAAATAATTACCGTTTGTAGAACTAATTGGGAATTCTGCTGGTTTTTGTTCGTTGAGAAATGGTTCTAGAGCAAGTAAATAATTACCGTTTGTAGAACTAATTGGGAATTCTTGTGGTTTCTGCTTGTTGAGAAAAGGTTCTAAAGCAAGGAGATAATTACCATTTGTAGAACTAATTGGGAATTCTTGTGGTTTCTGCTTGTTGAGAAAAGGTTCTAGAGCAAGTAAATAATTACCGTTTGTAGAACTAATTGGGAATTCTTGTGGTTTCTGCTTGTTGAGAAATGGTTCTAAAGCAATTAAATATTTACTACTTGAAATAGTTGAAATATTTGAAATATTGGAACTATCTAAATCTATATTTTTTAAACGATTAGATAATTCCCGACCTGCTGCTATAGGAAATATATCACCTTGTAAAAATTCCGTATATTCTGCATCTTCAATATTAACAATCTTAGATGGAAGATTAGAGGCTATTTTTAGCAAACTTGCATTCTTCTTATCTTCTTCCAAGAAAATAGTTTGATATTGAGATTGAGATTGTTCTAAAGCAACTAAATATTGTTTAGAGTTTGATATCTCCTCTCGCGGTATTTTTAGCTTTTGTACTAAAGATAATTTACTATCATATTTTTTCTCAGGTTTTAGAGCAATTAACGTACTTTCTGCCGTACTATTACGCTCCTCTACTAACTTCTGTACACTAGCTGGTAGATTTTCATTCTTGTTCTCAGACGTTCTTAAAGCAGTTAATATATACTCTGCTGCATGATTCCGCTCATTTACTAACTGTTGTAAACTAGCAGGCAAATTTGTATTGCTATCTTCAGCTTTATTTAAAGCAACTAGATTATTTTTGTTGTTTTTATTCTTATTTAGATTGACTGCTTCAAGGGCTTCTACAAGTTTTTTTGAACGACTATACTTTATACTACTTTTACTAGCCTTATTTTCAGTCGAAGCTTTACTAGATTTGTTCGGATTGCTTGGCTCGGATTCTGAGTTATTGGTAGATTCAGCACCTGCTACGAGTGGGTATAATACCACACTCATAGCCCCTGCCATCGCGCCTATTAATCTAAAATCGAAAATACTTGCATGGCTTAATTGTCGTTTCATTTCTGTCTGTCCTCCCCAAAACTTGGAGTGACTGCGAAGTTCATTCTTACCATTCCACCGGGTTCTAAATTTACGAGCCGTGATTGGCTATTGCGCTCTTTAAATTTGACATTAGGAGCCAAAGTATAACCGGGTAAACTCTGTAAATCCAAAACACCTGTATGTTTACCTGGTAATACATTCTTGACTGAATACAAACCGTCTGGGTCAGTAGTAATACGATTCCCGTCTTGCAAGAAAATTACCGCATTTGGTACTCCAGGTTCCCCTGGTTGCTGTTCCCCATCAAAATTCTTATCTACAAATACGCGACCGATAATAGTACCGCAATCGGAAGTAATACCAGGTCTAATTTTTAGTAAATGTGTAGCTGGACCATCTTTCACTGCGAAATCATTATCAACACGTTCCGCATTAACACTAGCTGTATTGCGTCCCGAACCTCTTACCGCGTCCGGAGTTAATTTAGCAGCGTAAGCTATATTTAGTACTCCACCTTCCGGAATTGTTGCGTCAGTACTAAAAGTTACATTAGAACCATTACTTTGAGTAGTTACCGTAACCTCTTCATCGCCAATTTGACCGCGAACCGATTCCGGTAAGAATTTAAATCCGAGAGGGAATTGGTCAGTAACAACCACATCATTTAAACCAGAATCACCGATATTTCTTAACGAGAGACGATAAATTGTAGTATCACCCGGTTCAGCAGTAGCGCGATCGCCAGTTTTGGTAATGCGGATTTGTTCGGTGGAACATAAACCTAAATTAAATCGTAATGCCAAACTTAAACCAACTCTTTCCGCATCCTGAATAATCAAAGCTCGATCCGAAATCTGATTATCCGAAATTTGAGTAGCACTTGCATTATTGTCTAAAGCAGTAATAGGTTGACCGTCTACAGCAGTAGCAACATAGGTGAGGATATTACCATCCAAGCTTGTAATTTCTAACCTTATTCTTCGTTCGGGGAGATTAAAATTATCCGGAGGATTGACAACTAAAATATAAGTTCTACCTACGTCAGTTTGACCTTTAGCTTGGTCGAATAAGAAATTATAAACCCCTCGTCTCTCTACCCCATCAATACTCGCAACTCTTTCATTTGATAACCGATAATTGTTAGTATTTGTTATATTCGGTTGTATGCCTAAAGGTATATTGTTATTAGGAATATCGGGTACTTCCGTAGTGGTTAAGTCAACCTCAGTTCCTGGTTCTGTCCCGGTTGGATCGTTAGGATCGACATTAAATAAAGTAACCGTGAAACCCGTATAATCCTCTAATTCCTCTCCGTTACAACCTAAAATTTGTCCAAAAGGATCTACTAATTCTGAATTTGGTCCAAAAGGATCGACGAATCCCGAATTCGAGGTAGAGTTATTGGGAGTAACTGTTACTTGATTACTAACTTGTCCTAGAAAATCCCTACCAGTAGCTTTATCTTTATAACTATAGCTAGCAGTATTTTTCAGTTTTGGAGGTTCAGCTTCTTGAGCGAATGCAGATATTGAACTTTGAATAAGGCTTCCAGCTAAGAAAGTAACCGCGATCCGTTTCAACCAGCTACCACCATAAATCTGGTATCGTTTTTTTTGGCGGCGCACAAAACATATCTCCTAAATATAATCTGGTAATCTGAGAATTTATTTACATGATTATTGATTTTTACCTTTACACCCTTGATGCAGAGACGTAGCATTTTCTTATACTACGCCCCCTAAAAGATAAAATAGTTTTAGCGCACTCTTACTTGATAAGTTCCATCCACTCCTGATTTCGCAGGAACAGAATTCTTGAAATTCCAGCGAATGTGAGTGTAAGCAGTATCCGGAGCAGGACGAGTTGCTAGTTCACCTGATGGCAACTTAACTTTTACAGTCGGATTTGCCACATAAGTCTTACCACCGTCAATACTGTAAGTAATTTGTGCATTTACATTTTTATTAACAGTCGCAGAATTGACGACATAAACCATTCCTCTGGGAATAGCTTGATTAAGATTCAGATTTTTAACTGCTTTTTCCCCATTATTAGCACCATTGATGGAGTAACGCAGTACATCTCCTGGATGAACTGTATCGCCATTTTTTATACTTGCCCAAGTAATTTTTTGCTTACCTTCAGCATCTTGCTTAACAAATTTTTTTGCTGCACTTAAGGTCAAATGTACTTGTCCTTTTTTGGCATTTTGCGCGATTGCAGTTCCACCGCTAAATAAATTAGCAACAATAGGAGTTGGACTGCTAAAAGAAATAGTTGCAATTAAAGCTAAAGCACCTAAACCAGCAAATGAGCAATGTTTTATCTTCATTATCAAGACCTCTGCAAATTAAGAATAAAATCAACGATGGGTAAAGAAAACACTTTTATATCAATTTCAAAAGAAAAAACCGGGTTTTTGTTGTCGATATTTTAAATTTTTGGGCGTTGGTGGATTGAAATATGAATTTATTGTTACCAACTAACGGTAGCCCCCTAAATCCCTTGCCCCCGTGACCCCCAAGGTTGGGGGTATTGGGGGTAATGGGGGACTTTAAATTATATTTCTCCCCCAGAATATGGGGTTGGGAGGCTATTCATACTTTTAATCAGCAACGCCAATTTTTGAATAGCGAGAGTCACAAAAACCCGGTTTCTACTTAAGGAAAGAGAGCAGAATAGAGATGTTGGATTGCAACATCTCAGTTGGATAATTTAGTTAACCTTACGTTGGAAGGTGAATTCTCCATTTGTTCCTGGTGCAACAGGGTTTGTTACTTCGTTTACATACCTGGTAACATCAGTGTTAGCATCTGTACCAGTTTGGTCACCCGCAGTTGTTGTTGCAGGATTGCCACTGAAGAACAGTATATTGGAACCATTAGAATCTCCGGCAGTACCAACTACGTTACTGGTATCGATGATATTATCACCATCACTGTCTAGTGCCCAGTTGTTATCAGCAGCGCTACCACCATTAGTATTTCCACCAACACCATCTTCTTCGATTACTACTTTGTCGGCATCTAAAGTAACGTTACCAGTTCCGGATTGAGCTTCGGAGATGTTGGTATAGGTAGTCCGATACTCAATAATATTATCCTTGGAAGGTGTCTTCGGTTCCTTGCTGAATGTACCATCATTATTGATTGGATCTGGTCCATCACCTTTGAGAATTCTAGTTTCTTTATCTAGTCTCAAGTAACCGGTATATACTCGGTCAATAGTAATGTTTTGTACAGAATCATTGGGAGTACCGTCATTATTGGTGTCGATGAAAGCTGTGATCGGAACAGGGAAACCACCAACGAAACCTTGAGTTGGATCTGTGGGATTTGCTAAGTCAGTAGATAAAGGAGTTCCATCAGGTAGATTGACTTCAACACCGTAGTTGACTTCAGCACCTGGAGCTACAGCAGGAACAGTAATAACAGGGTCGCTAGTAGTAAACTGTGTACCATCCCAAGTATAAACTGCCGAATCTGCTCCAAAACTAACAGTTACAGTAGTATTATCAGGTAAATCTCCAGGATTAGCAGGTGGGGTAGGAATTAAGGAGATATCAACCGGAGCATCACCACCATTAGAAACGGTATTGGTGAAAGGTACCGGTGATGGGTCGATAGTTTCACCTGCATCAGGTGCTACACCAGGAGGTACTAAAGAAGACTTGTTCGTGAAGTCATCATTATTATCGTTGGGACCAATAGCATCCGCAGCACCGTCAGGTCCATTCACTAGTTCATTTGCAGTTGGATCAATTACAAACTGGTTAACTTCACCATCTGGACCTGTACCACTGTTATTGTTACCAGAGTCAACTTCCATAGTGTTAGGGTCAGGAATACCATTACTTACAGTCGGTGGTGCATCGGGAACGCCATCAGGATTACCACCAGGACCTGTTGTATCGGTGCCTGCTGGTGGCGTACCATCATCGTTAAAGTTACTGGGGTTGTTATCACCAGATTCATCAATTACTGGGGGATTATTGGTAGTGGGGTCATTATCACCATCAGGAGTACTACCAAATAACTGAGCAATATTGTTTACGGTTAATGGTGCAGTTGCTGTTGACTCAACGCTCAAATTAATTTTGAAACCTGTAACAGTTACACCGGGGTTTACAGAAGTAACAACGTCTGGATCGTTAACAAAACCGATGCGGGTTACATCTGCTAAATTTGCCGGTTGAGTTGTTGTCCATTGTGTAGCTGCATCGTTAGCATTAGCAGCAATAGCAGCATCAGTATATACAGCTTTCCAACCAGGAGGTGCGGTAAAGCTCGCGAAATCTGTACCAGCAGGAATTGCATCAGATATTAAGATGCGTGTTTCTTGAGCACCATCCAAAGTAATAGGTGTACCAACTAAGGGTGCTGGATCAATTCCATTTCCAGTGGGGTCATTTTGCTCAACTTCTATACTAAGGTCGTAAGCCAAAGTATCATCAGTAATATCAGTTAAAGTTCCCGAATTACTGTAATCACTACGCTCCTTAAGTATCTTCGCTAAAGCATAGGTTTTTAGAGCTTCATCAACAGTAATTTCTTGAGTAGCACTAGCTTCACGAGTTCCGTTAACTGGATCTCCATTGACTTCACCAGCAATGTCAGTAGCAGGATCGCCAGTATTATTAGGGTTATCTACAGTGTAAACGTCACCACCATTTGGATCCCGTTGTTGGTTTTGATCATCACCGGGAGTGTCCCCTAACTTAACTGTAATAGGTGTACCTGCTGTAGCTCCAGCAGTAACTTCAACAGGAACCCGAACTTGTACTGTACCGTTAACTGGAACTGAATCTGTTTCAATCTCAGTTGTTGTAATTGGTGTCCATGTAGTACCACCATCGGTACTGAATTCCAAATCACCACTAACTGAAGCTGGACCTGTTGTAGTTGCTAAGTTCGGAATTCTGAACTTTGTAGGGTCGTTACCTACGTTAGTAACGGTGTAATTAAAGTAGAATTGATCTCCAGCATCAGCAGCACCGTCTCCATCTGCATCATTTATCGGTGTAGTACCAGCAGTTGTAACGGTGATACCTGCAACTTCCGCAACCTGAACAACAACTTCATTAGATGTAGTGTTAATTGGTGTGTTGGGATTATTAGGATCTTCGTAGGTTGCGGTCGCGCTGTTCTTAATTTCCCCACCCGCTGATGTGGCTTGAGCTAATACAGGAGCAACAAATTGGAATATACCGTTAGCAATTAATGCAGACGCAACCAAGGTGCGATAAATACGTCCCTTTTTGACAAAATTCTTTTTCTGTGACATTTTAGAATTAATAAAAAATTATGACTTCTCAACCTGCGTGCAAACACGTAGGTTTTTTTGCAACTCTTTGGGGAATTGACAATAACTTTCTAGACCTAAAAACTCTAGTTTTCGAGCATGACTCCAACCAAATAACTTTGATATTTCTTTGATATTTTCTATTTTCGGTAGATAGACTTAGCCCTGATGTCCGGAGGCTGCTCTTTTGCTCTTAAACATGAGTTTATTTTAGGCTTGTAATTAGTTGAAATATCAAAAGTATTTTCGGTAACAGATAAATCTTAATTGTAAAAATTTACTATATCGTCAGTATAAATATGGAAATTTTGGGGATGAAATGAAATTTTCCGGAATCAACAATATGTTTTATAGGTCACATATGAATTTGGGACTATTTAAGTATTTTTGTCACATCTTTATCACAACCTTTGTCACAGCTTTATCGCAATTAATGTGTTAAGCGGTCGCAGATTTTGAATAGTCCAGTTGAGACGAATTATGGATATAAATATCTATTTAGGATGTAGATTGCACAAGAATATTGTTTTTTTTAATCTTTTGACGATTTACAAATATTGTTGGACAACTTTTAATAAACAATATTTATAAATTTTCTTTATACCGGAATATTGAAATATTTACTCTTGAGGTTTGTCACAATGCCAATTGTGATGGATTTTTTATTAGTTTCTTATAAATTAAATGTACTTATAAATACCATGATTTACGCACTTTCCACGATTTTCCAGCGTTTGGGATTGCTTGGTGATGTCGCAATAACTATAGCTAGGCACCCGTGCGTAAGTCCAATATATTTTTTTAATGAAGAATAAAAAGACCCACTTAACCTACATTTTAATGAAGCTGTGGTTGGTTTTTAATCCCGACAAAATTTATCGGGATTGTTTGACTCGGTATTTGAGCCATGTTACTATCAGCCGACAGTTGACAGTTAATCGTTTTAGTCGTTCGACCGGGAGAAGTACCAATGCAGGCAGCAACCAACATCCAAAACCAAACTCTTACCCATGCTTTTCACGCTTTGAAGTGTAAAGAATGCGGTGCAGAATACGAGCTTGAAGCAAAAAACGTATGCGAGCTCTGTTTTGGTCCTTTGGAGGTCAGCTACGATTACAGCAAATTACGTCAAACCGTAACTCGCGAAACTATTGAAGCGGGTCCTAATTCAATATGGCGCTATCGCCAATTTTTGCCTGTAACTAGCGAAAACCCCATTGATGTTGGAACTGGTATGACCCCGTTGGTTCGTTCCCAGCGTTTGGCACGTCGCTTGGGTTTAAAGAAACTATATATAAAGAATGACGCTGTTAACATGCCCACCCTTAGCTTCAAAGATAGGGTGGTATCGGTTGCCATGACCCGTGCAAAAGAATTAGGTTTCACCACCGTATCCTGTGCCAGCACCGGAAACTTAGCTAACTCAACCGCCGCAATTGCAGCTCATGCTGGTTTGGATTGTTGCGTATTCATACCGGCAGATTTGGAAGCTGGGAAAATTTTAGGAAGTCTTGTTTATAGCCCGACTTTGATGGCAGTTAAGGGTAATTACGACCAAGTTAACCGTCTGTGTTCGGAAGTAGCGAATACCCACGGATGGGGGTTTGTAAATATTAATTTACGTCCTTATTATTCAGAAGGTTCCAAGACATTAGGCTATGAAGTAGCAGAACAGCTAGGTTGGGAATTACCAGACCATATCGTCGCACCATTGGCAAGCGGTTCGTTATTCAGCAAGATTTATAAAGGCTTTAACGAATTTAAAGAAGTTGGTTTAGTAGAAGATAAAAAAGTCAGATTCAGCGGAGCGCAAGCAGAAGGATGCTCCCCTATAGCCAAAGCATTCAAAGAAGGACGCGACTTCATTCAGCCAGAAAAACCCAATACTATCGCAAAATCGATTGCAATCGGAAATCCAGCCGATGGTATTTATGCAGTAGAAATAGCTAATAAAACCAACGGTAATATAGAATCAGTTAACGATGCAGAAATTATCGAAGGCATGAAACTGCTGGCTGAAACCGAAGGTATATTTACAGAAACCGCTGGTGGTACAACTATTGCAGTATTAAAGAAACTAGTAGAAGCAGGAAAAATCGACCCAGAAGAAACCACAGTTGTTTACATTACCGGTAACGGCTTGAAAACCCAAGAAGCTATACAAGGTGCTATTGGCGAACCTTTGACAATTGATGCAAAACTCGATAGTTTTGAATCAGCCCTAGAACGTTCCCGCACTTTGGAACGTTTAGAATGGCAGCAAGTATTAGTTTAAGAAAGGTCAAAGGTTAAAGGTTAAAGGTCAAAGGTTTATAGTTAGGAGTTAGGAGTTAGCGGTGTCGGTTTCCGGAGCCACTGCGTTGTGCGGGTTCCCCGCGTTGTAGCAAGTAGCGTTCCCCAAAACTTTCCGAGACGGAGTTAGGAATTTTATTTCTACCCCCTCTCCCCCTCTTCCCCTTCTCCCCCCTCTTCTTCATTTCTATTTCCAATTTCAAAAGATATGTCAGTAAAAGTTCTCGTTCCAACAGCACTTCAAAAATTCACTAATAACCAAGCAACTTTAGAATGTAACGGTAGCACTATTACCGAACTCTTCGATTCTTTAGAAAAAGCTTGTCCTGGTATCAAAGCGCGTTTGTGTGATGAATCTGGAAAACCACGTCGTTTTTTAAATTTATACGTTAACAGCGAAGATATTCGTTTTTTAGAAGGTCCAGCAACACCTTTAAAAGATGGTGACGAAGTTAGTATCGTTCCTGCTGTTGCAGGTGGTTAATCAGCGAACAGTGAGCAGCGAAAAGTTTTTCACCCGTTCACCGTCAGGTGTTCCCGAAGGGTAGGGTGTGGATCATCTGCGAACAAATATTGATGGTTAGTTTTTAATTAATTAATTTATTTATTGTGGGGTAGGCTTTGGTCTACCTTTTTTTTATCAATTATCAATTACCAATTACCAATTATCAATTACCAATTACCAATTATCAATAACCAATAACCAACTACCAATTACCAATTCGCTTTCATCATCAAATCTATTTTGACCATAAGAACTACAAATAGTTGTTTTGAACGAAGATGCCTGGAAATAGTATTTACTAGATTTTATGGTTATACATTGATTTGAAGTAAATCTGGTGAAATAGGTGCATTGAATAGAGCAATCGCCAATTTGCTATAAGCTCAAGTCGGACAAATCAAAGACAAATATCAAGGTTTAATGAAATTCTTGGAATAAGTAAATTATTAAGCCTCAATAAAATATTTAATCTTCTTTTTTCAGTTGTCAGGAGTTGTAATGAAAAGAAATCTACTAGTTTGTACTAGTGGGGTAAGTTTGCTGTACTTACTCGCCGGATTCTCAACCTTGGAAGCATTAGCTGTGGAAAAAATTAGCGACAGCCAAGTAATAAATAGCAGTGAAAAGTTAACAGCGAATAAAGTATTATCCCAGAAAAGTTTTCCATCCACGAACACAATTACTAGCGAAAAAGTAAATAACCAATTTTCGTTGGATGCTGGCAGCCACTACTTAGGGGAGTATGGCACTTTGACAACAAAGAAAACATTAGCCCCGAAAAAAAAAGAAAATGCGATTAGGGAAGTTAGACGCTTTGAACGTATTGCTCAAGCAAATAAACAACTAAATAAAAACGCGACTTTAATTTCCCAAGTCCCCCAAAACCCACAGCAAAAAACATCATCGGGACAAGTCACATCAGTTTCCCAACTATCTGACGTACAGCCCACAGATTGGGCTTTTCAAGCGTTGCAATCCCTCGTAGAACGATATGGTTGTATTGCTGGATATCCCAACGGTACCTATCGGGGTAATCGAGCAATGACCAGATACGAATTTGCGGCTGGTTTAAATGCTTGTTTGAATAGGGTTAATGAACTGATTGCAGCAGCCACAACGAGTATTGTTACTAGAGAAGATTTAACAACTTTACAGCGTTTGCAATCAGAGTTTAGTGCAGAATTAGCAACTTTGCGGGGACGTGTAGATGCGCTCGAAGCTCGCAGTGCGGAATTAGAAGCTTCACAGTTTTCTACTACCACCAAACTCCAAGGAGAGGCAATTTTTGCTGCTATCGGTGCAACTGGTGGCGCTCCCGGTAGCGATGACCCCAATATCATCCTGACGAATCGGGTACGGTTGAACTTGAATACCAGTTTTACTGGTAAAGACTTGTTAATTACTGGTTTGCAAGCCCATAATTTCGGCGGTGGTGCCGATGGTAGTGGTAGTCTGCAACAAGCATTGGGATTAACTGCACCAGGAGTAAACTTGGCTGCAAGTAGTGCTCGCACGGGTATTGAACCCCAATTTCCCGCCTTTAGTCCCAAAGATTTATCTTCTAGAGGTGCTAATGATGTGGAACTGTACAAACTTCTGTACATCTTCCCCGTAGCCAATAAAGTAACCTTATTCGCTGGTACTGCTGCGGAAGTTTCCGATGCTTTCCCTACAATTACTCCCTTCGCAGGAGAAGGACAGGAAGCAGTTTCCCGCTTTGCTGGCTTAAATCCCGTACTGCGGGTTTCCGGTGGTACTTCTGGTTCGGGCTTAGCATCCGCAGCAGGTTTTATCTTTACTCCATCCAAAAGCTTAGATTTTCGCGCTCTCTACGCTAGCGTTAATGCCAATATTCCCGAAACTGCTGACGATATTGCTCCCGGAGTTTCTGGTACACCTTTAGGTTCTGGTTTGTTTGGTGGTAGTACCGTAGCTGCGGCCCAACTCACATTTAAACCCAGCGACTCATTGGATATTGGTTTGAATTATGCCAACAGCTACCACGAAATCAATATTTTGGGGACGGGATTGGTGAGTGCTGATACCAATGCTTTAGGTTTAGCAGATGGAAATTTGGGGATTCCAGTGAAACTCAACTCCGTCGGTGGTACGGTAAATTGGCGCTTTTCTCCAAATATTGCCCTATCGGGTTACGGAGCAGCAATTTTCGTCGATGATTCCTCCGGTCAGGTGGATGCTTCTACTACCTTTACTAGTTGGATGGTAGGTTTACACTTCCGAGATATTATTAAAGAAGGCAATACTGCCGGAATACTTTTCGGTCAACCTTTATACCGTACAGAAGCAGATGGTGATGGGAACTTAGCTACTGATGGTGCCGAACGCCAGACCCCTTACCATTTAGAAGCTTATTACAAATTCAAAGTCAACGACAATCTCAGCATTACTCCCGGTGCATTTGTGTTATTTAATCCAGAAGGAGACGACCGCAACGACACGACCACAGTAGGTGTATTGCGTACAACTTTTACTTTTTAGGATTTAATATCTGGTTGAACTGACCGAACAGCAACAGTTTCAGAAACCCGGTTTCTTTCTAATTAAAAAACGAGATATTCATGCTTTCACGACCAGAAACCGGGTTTCTTTTGGCTTATCGAGAATGGTGCAGCAAGTTAGTTTAAACTGACCGAACAGCACCAGTTTCAGAAACCCGGTTTCTTTGTAATTACAAAACGAGATATTCATGCTTTCACGACTAGAAACCGGGTTTCTTTGAGTGCAATTGAGAATGGTGCAAGATATCAGCTTAAACCAACACTAATGACTTATCAGCAAAGAGTGAAGAGTTAGGAACTAAGAATATTTAATTTTCCCCTTATCTCCCCATCTCCCCATCTCCCCATCTCCCCATCTCCTTATCTCCCCATCTCCCCATCTCCCCATCTCCCCATCTCCCCATCCCCTTATCTCCCCATCTCCCCCCTCTCCTAATTCCCCATTCCTTCCACCAGTCTTTGTTGCCAAGATTCGTTATCCTCAACAGTCATAACAATTCTCTTATATTTTTCATCTTGCAACTCTATAGTTAAATAATTGTCTTTTCGTTGATTAACTAACCAGAATTCTTTTCCTCTATCGGTATAGTATGTTCCAGCTTTAATTAATCCTGGAAGAGAAGTACCGGGGGAGCGTAATTCTTTCCAACTTGTTTGAGGTGCGGTTGTTGTTACTTGCTGAATATGAGATAAAGGTATTTCCCATAATTTCTTAAATCGTACAGCTAAAAACTGCTCTTTAACTGTAAATTCTATCTTCAGATTGTCTTCTACTAGATTAATATTCATTGTTATACCTCTTTAAATTTAGAAGTTATTTCTTCTCCCCATCTCCGTGTCTCCTCATCTCCTTGTCTCCCCTTCTAACTTGTCTACAATTCCCAATCCCCAATTCCTTATCCTATGTAAAATGAAAGTGATTCAAAGCTGAAGGATTAATCCAAGTAATGGCAGAAGAAACCAACAAAAACGAAGCAGCATCGGAAGAAAAGCCCAAAGCTGCTGCTAAACCCGCAGGTGATAAAAAGCCCGCAGCTAAAAAGAAAGAAAAACCCCCAGCGGTTGAAGATAAACCGTTTGAGGAATTTATGCGGGAGCATTATGTACCCGCATTGGAAAAGGCGATCGCCTCGGAAGGGGTGGAAGATTTAAATTTGGATTTTGCGAAACAAAAGCTTCCTATTCCTGGATATGAGAAAGCAGAGGAATGCTGGCAAGTTTTGGGTAACTTCCAAAATGGCTTGCGCCAATTTAACGTATATTTCCCCGATGAAGATATTAAAGGGAAAAAAGCGTTTTCTTGCAATGAAGGCAAAAGCCCCAGCACCCTCGAATCATTTTTAATTGACGAGCGTAGAATTACTCTAGATTTAATGGTATTTGGAGTAGTAATGCGTTTGAACGGTCAAAAGTGGCTGGGAAGAAATTAGGTAAGTTCGTGAAAAATATAGGTAACGGCTCCATTATCGGGGTTGTTACCTATGTCAACATAACCAGATTTATGCATCTCTTTTAAAGTTGCTTCAACCTGGGAAAACTTTGCACCAGTATCCAAAACTCCTTGGGTAACGCTAAGTTTACCATCGCGCTTTTCAGCAGATTTTAGTAACTCAATCATCAAAGTTTCTTGAGGAGATTGATAAATTTCAGATGCTATAGCTTGGGGAGTTTCTGCAACACCAAAAGGAGATAAGCCAGCTTTGAGTCTAAGTTTAATTTCTCTTTCTTCCACCATATTAGGAATCAGAAATAAATCAACGAATTGACCAAAACCGAATAAACCTAGAGTAAACATCCACAGCAAACCCGTAGCAACCTTACCGTTATACAGGCGATGCAATCCACCAGTAAAACCCAAGAATCCCAGAACATTGAGCATATAGGATATTTTCATCCGCTCTTTTTCTTTATCTGTATTCTTGCTATTATTCTTATTTTTAACTTCAACCTTCATATGATTTCAACTCCACGGAAGCAATACGGCAACTGAAATTTTGATGAATTAATAATTATCTATATTAGCAATTCAATTTTAATGTAATCTTTATATATCTTGCTACATTTGATGTTAACTAAAAAAGCAGCTATAATGAAATATTGACTACTTTAGCTATAAGCTCTGTAAGTTAATCGTAGCTATCCGTTTCTACAGAAATATTTATTGTTAATTACTTATTTTGTATCGTGTGATTGTCGTAGAAGTGAATTCTTAGTTCCTCAAATTGATAATCGCACTCATAAATAAAACCAAATTTTTAATTATCTACCTCTAGGATTTACATTCACGAACATGACAAATCCGGCTAATTTTGGATTTTGGATTAAAGGAGTTCGGAGTTATGAGTAGCAAGTAATAAGTAGCAAGTAGCGAGTCAAATACCAATTTATTCTCCTGAATCGCAGCCCCCAACCATTTATTCTCTAATCGCAACTCGAAACTCATTACTCATTACTCATTACTCATTACTCCATTGTTGCAACTCTTAACGTTTAACCTAGTAATTACTACCAAACTCCTTGGTAAACTGATATTTATACTCAAACGCAATATTTTTTGTATCTCAATTTTGAACGTGGCAACGCGTCCCGATTAGACATCCGGCACAGTGTCTACGTAGTTCTTAGTTAGAGGACTTGCAGCCGTAGGGCATACGGTCAAGATGCTTAGTGAGGGTAAATTCGTTTTCTACCCGGTGAACTAAGAATCCCTTTTTTAAACATGGGGAGTGTCAGAAACCCGACATTTATAAGAATCAGGACATGGTAGATTCCCTACAAAAACCAGGCTTTGAAGAAATACGTCCGGGTATAAAAACCCCAGCGAAGGAAACTCTGCTGACACCCCGGTTTTACACCACTGACTTTGATGAGATGGCTAAAATGGACATCTCAGTTAATGAAGACGAATTAAGAGCCATCATCGAAGAGTTTCGTGTTGACTACAACCGCCATCATTTTGTTCGGGATGAAGAGTTTGAGCAATCCTGGGAACATATTGATGGGGAAACTCGCCAATTATTTGTTGAGTTTTTAGAGCGCTCTTGTACGGCAGAATTTTCTGGGTTTTTGCTTTACAAAGAATTAAGTCGTCGTCTCAAAGGAAAGAACCCAGTTCTAGCTGAAGGCTTTAATTTAATGTCGCGAGATGAAGCGCGTCATGCTGGTTTCCTAAATAAAGCAATGTCAGATTTTAATCTGTCGCTAGATTTAGGATTTTTAACCAAGAGCCGTAGCTACACATTCTTTAAGCCGAAATTCATCTTTTACGCTACATATCTTTCTGAAAAGATTGGTTATTGGCGCTATATCACTATTTATCGCCATTTAGAAAAGCATCCTGAAGATAGAATTTACCCAATTTTCCGATTCTTTGAAAACTGGTGTCAAGATGAAAATCGTCACGGTGACTTCTTCGATGCGGTAATGAGAGCGCAACCTCAAACCTTGAACGATTGGAGAGCAAGGTTATGGTGTCGCTTCTTCTTATTGTCAGTTTTTGCCACGATGTATTTAAACGATATCCAGCGTCATGGTTTTTATGGTGCAATCGGTTTAAATGCGCGGGAATATGACAAAGAAGTAATCGAAAAAACCAACGAAACCGCTGGTCGTGTATTCCCAGTAATGTTGGATGTTAAGACACCAGAATTTTACGAGCGCTTAGAAATTTGCGTCAACAACAACGACAAGCTTAGAGCAATCGTGAACTCTAGTTCACCTAAATTCATCCAAATCTTCCAAAAGCTGCCTTACTATCTTTCCAATGGTTGGCAAGCTGTGAAATTGTACTTTATCAAACCTATTGATGCTGCTGCAATGGAAGGTAGTGTCAAGTAAATCTTAGCCTTAGTTGGTTTTGATTTGATTTGGTAAAGATTTATAAATTTAACTTGTAAGATGGGCAACTTATTGCTCATCTTTTTTATTTATTACTCCCATCTAGTTCAAAAATTGCTGAAAAATTGTAGGTTGGGGGTGTCGGTTTCCATCCTCCAAAAAGCGCGTTCGCGCAGCGTTTATCGGAGAGAAATACACGGAGGGAGGTTTCGGTTTCCTTCATTGTAGGAAGGAAGTGTTGTTTGAGGAACGAAACCCAACATCCTGATAATTGATAATTATTCACTGCTCGCTAGTAATTGATAACTGATAACTGTATGTCTCTCCGAGACAGGCTGCGCTAACGCTGATAAGCTGAATCTTAAGAGTCTATAATTAAATTTTTTACGGTGTATAGTATGCTGTTGCGTTCGCTGACAACTATCTTTATTTCCTGCCTTATCGGAATCTTTTCCTGGATTTATGCTCCTACTGCTCTAGCAATAACACAAATTCCTTTATCAAATATTTCTTATGAAGAGTGTCCACCGGAGCTAGCTGAAGGAAATGTTACTAGTGGTGGTGCTAGTAGGGCTGCAAATTGCTTTATCGTTACGGGTAAAGCTAAAAATATTACTAGTAAAACTGTATACGATGCTGATATTTTTGGACGAATTTACGACGCTAATAATAATTCAGTAATGCAAAATCGGACTCGTCTCGGCTCAATCAGTGAAGTACCACCAGGAGAAACCGATTTTGAAATGAGAATTACCGTTCCAGCAAATCAACCAACACCTCTAAAATTAAAGCAGTTTAAAGCTTCAGGATTTACTTCCAAGGTTCGTTACTAAAGTTGATTTGCAAAGTATGAAGGATGAAAAATAAAAATATGAATTATGAATCGCGATGACACTTAACCGAAAATAAATATTTGTATCGCAATTAAGCTGCTATCAACAGTAGTTCATATTTCAAATTTCATACTTCATACTTCAATCAAGCCAACTTTAAAAACTCTAAGCCATTAACCTAGCTACATTTAAAAGAAGTCCACTGACTATGTTTAGAGTTACGAAAGCCAAAATTGGGGACAAATCAATTCCTCCCAAAGAAGGAATAATATTACGGAAAAGATTAAGATAAGGGTCAGTTACTTGACTAAGTGCGGCAAATGGTTGGTTATACCAGTCGATTTGTGGAAACCAGGTTAACAGAACCCGAGCAATCAGCAACCAGCTGTAAATCTGGATGAACATAAGTAGCGGGTCGAACAATTGATTATGCATAGGTATTTAGTGTTTTGAGTTTTGAGTGAAAGCTGTCTTATTATCAATTTTAATTTAGCTGGTAACGAGATGCCGGAACAATAGTTCGGTATTCATCTTTTTTTTATTTTTTACACCAAGTATTTTGAGCGGCTACATAAGCCTATAAAATAATTTATCGCTTTCTTACCGCTCAAATTCTCAATGTTTTATTAAGATTGTAATTCCTCACTACGGGAAGAAAATTCGTTTACCCCACCAGCATTACTATTGACACTACCTAACTGGTCGCGTACTTCATCGATTGTGGCGTTTAATTGAGCAATTTTGTCTTCTAGGGAACGTCGTGCTACTTCCATTTCTACTCCCGAAGAATTTGAAGCTCGCATTTGTCTGCGTAATCCGGATTTATCGGGATTTGAATTACCTTTACCTTGAATTCTTCCTTCTGCTTCATCTTCAGCAAATTCTGCATCGCGTCTTTGAGCTACGAGCGTTCCGATAACGCCACCAACTACACTACCAAAAATCGCTCCAGCCAGAAATCCACCAGCAAAACCATCGCGTTGACTCATCTGTTTACTACCTTTAACTCTCGCTATTTCCTACTTTAATCATCACTGAAATTTTGTCTCTTCATTTGCATACTTTTTTAACCTTCAATCGTAAAAAGTCTCAAATCTTCCTTACAGGTGGGTTTTGGGATGTCAAGAATGCGGAAAACATAGCTACACTGAACTTTCGCTTATGCATTACACCTAATATTTATGATAAAACCCGCAAATTTAGTTGTAATTCAAATTAAATGCGCGAAATGCGCCACAGGGAGTATCCCCATGGACACTTTCGCAAAATGTAGCCATAAATTAAATTTTGTGGAGCAGACGACTTAAAAGCATCTCCTCCGGAGACGCTGCGTTAACAGTCAATGTCATCATAGATGAGTCGCTGAGAAACCCGTACTCACTCGTAACAGAACTATAGGTATGTCACGTAGTACCAAAAGTCCGGTCTCCAGCATCTCCCAATCCCGGTACTATAAATCCTTGCTCGTTAACAGTTTCATCAATTGTTGCAGTATAAACATTCAAGCTTGGATAAGCTTCACTCAACAGCTTTAATGCTGGAGGAGATGCAACTACACATACAATTCGCGTTAAAGCAGGGTCGGCTCCTCTTTTGGTTAATTCTGACATTGCTGCCATTATAGAACCTCCAGTAGCCAGCATAGGGTCGGTAATTAACACTCTGGTTTGGGGGTCAATTTTTTGTGGAAGTTTATTTAGATAACATTCTGGCTGTAAAGTTTCTTCGTTACGAACTAAACCCAAATGATAAATTGATGCCAAAGGAAGCAAAGTTTGTGCCCCTTCCAACAGCCCCAGCCCCGCTCGCAAAATTGGTACTACCGCTACAGGGACTTCAGGATTAATTAATGTTGCAGGACAAACTTGTAATGGAGTTTGAACCGTTGTCTCCTGAGTCGGTAACCATTCCCTAGCAGCTTCATAAGTTAACCAGCGTCCTAACTCAGTCATAGCCGAGCGAAACAATACAGAAGGTGTCGCAGCATCGCGAGCAACTGCTAACCAGTGCTTAATTAAAGGATGGGGTGGAACATAAACGCGCAATTGTAGCGTCATAATAGATATAGAAGCTTCAATATATAAGGTATAACAACTGAATCATAATACCCCTTCAAGCCGGCAACTTACAGCCAATACAGGTATTTGTAAACTATTTGAAATTATTCTTTAGAAAAAATCATTACTAAAATTATTGAGAATATTTTTTATTACTAGTTGACATTTATTCTCAATCAGCGCTATATTAATTTCCAGTGTTCTCCTCTCTTTAAGGAACGGCAGACGGGATTGGTCAGCAGATGCGGCTTGTCCCTCTTTTTTTTGTTTGGTAATGGGTAATTGGTAATAGGGGATTGGGGATTGAAAATGTAGTACACAGCAAGCGGGACGCTTGCACTACTGGGTCAGCCGCAATATATTATTTATGAATGCTCAATACAGGCTACTAACTCCTAATTCTTTTAATCTAAAATCCAAAATTCTTTTATGTACGATGTGATTGTAATTGGGTCTGGTATTGGCGGTTTGGTAACTGCGACTCAATTGGTGGCTAAGGGTGCTAAAGTGCTGGTTTTGGAGGGATATACGATTCCCGGTGGTAGCTCTGGCTATTTTGAGCGGGAAGGTTATCGCTTTGATGTTGGTGCTTCGATGATTTTTGGATTTGGGGATAAAGGAACTACTAATTTACTTACTCGTGCGCTACAAGCTGTAGATGTAAGTTTAGAAACTATTCCAGATAACGTTCAAATTCATTACCATTTACCAAATTCGTTAGATTTAAAAGTCGAACGAAATTATGAAGATTTTTTAAAAAATTTAATTGGGTATTTCCCTCATGAAAGTAAAGGTATTCGTAGTTTTTATGATGAGTGCTGGAAGGTTTTTAACTGCTTAAATCAAATGGAGTTGCTATCTTTAGAAGAACCAAGTTATTTAATGCGGACTTTTTTTAAGCATCCACTAGCTTGTTTGGGATTAGCGAGATATTTGCCGCAAAATGCCGGAGATATAGCCAGAAAATATATTAAAGACCCAGAATTATTAAATTTTATTGATATAGAATGTTATTGCTGGTCGGTGGTAAGAGCGGATATGACACCAATGATTAATGCTGGGATGGTGTTTTCTGACAGACATTATGGTGGAGTTAATTATCCTAAAGGTGGTGTAGGAAGAATTGCTCAGAAGTTGGTGGAAGGTTTAATTAAAAAAGGTGGAGAAATTAAATATCAGGCTAGAGTAACGCAAATAATAAAAGAGAAAGGAAAAGCAGTAGGTGTAAAGCTGGCCAATAATCAGAAATACAGAGCTAAACGAATCGTTTCTAATGCAACTCGTTGGAATACATTCGAGAAGCTACTTCCACCAGTAGAAATACCTGCTAATGAGAAAAGGTGGCAACTGAGATACAAGAAGTCACCTAGTTTTTTCAGCTTACATATAGGTGTAAAAGCAGAATTATTATCTCCGGAAACTGAGTGTCATCATATTTTGGTTTCCGAATGGGAAAAGATGATGGATTCAGAAGGGACAATTTTCGTTTCGATTCCTACCTTACTCGACCCAGAATTAGCTCCCCATGGACATCATATCATTCATGCGTTCGTCACAAATTCGATTGATGAATGGCAGGGTTTATCTGAGAAAGAATATAAAGCCAAGAAAGAAGCTACCGCTGAGCGGATTCTTGATAAATTAGAAAAAATATTTCCGGGGATAGAAGCGAGTTTAGATTATTTAGAAGCAGGAACACCAAAAACCCATCGGAGATTTTTGGGAAGAGTTGACGGTACCTATGGACCGATTCCCAGGAAGAAACTATGGGGATTGTTAGGAATGCCATTTAATCGGACAGCAATTGAAGGATTATATGTTGTGGGGGATAGCAGCTTTCCCGGACAAGGATTAAATGCGGTTGCGTTTTCTGGGTTTGCTTGCGCTCATCGGGTGGGGATGGATTTGGGGATTGTTTAATTTAATTTTAGGTTTACAACGGTAGAAACCCGGTTTTTCCAAAAAACCGGGTTTCTGAATTTACAATCAGGATTTAATAATATTAAATGCGGGTGCTGAAATATTTAAGTTTTCTGTTGATGATTGTAGCGCTGTTTGGGTTTTATCAAAGCAGTTCGCTGCATTTAGATACCATACTATATCCAGAAAAAGCTGCAAGTGAAAATTGGTGGTTATCTTGGGGTTTTTTTATTGTTTCATTTCCAGCAGGTTTTCCTTCACATAAGCTAGAAGAAAACAGCAGCGAAAAAGATTCTGAGAAAATTATTTTTGGATCTAGATGGATAGAATATGTAACTTTGGGATTATTTGCTTACGGATTTATTCAATACTTATTTTGCTGGCTGAGATTATTTTCTGTAGGTGGTGATTCAACTTTATTTGATTACTGGAGAATTCGAGGTAATTCGGGTGCGACAATACCTTTTTATTTCATGGATGTGGCGATTTATTATCTTGTTTGGCGTAGTTAGGACTTTACGAAATCAAGCTTGGCTGAAGATAAGCATGAAATCTATTTGTAAAACAATTTATTGATAAGTGCATTTGTACGATAAATTGCTATAAGATGAATGCGATTATTTGAGTTAAATTATGAATTCTGTCAGTTTAAGTAAAATATATATTTCAACGCAATTAGTTTATAAAGACAACTATAAACCTTTAGAAATTGCATTAAAAGATAATAGTATTATTCCAGAAGAAGCAGAGGTATTGCTGACAAATGATGAACAAAAAGCTATTCCCTTAATTAGTAAAAATGCTGCATTAATAAAACAAATTCAGCAAAAAGTTCAGCAACTACCCTCATCTCATAAAATATTGTTACGGGATAGTAGAAAATTAGCTGATATTCCTAACGAAAGCGTACATTTAGCAGTAACCTCTCCACCGTATTGGAATTTAAAAAAATATGTAGAAAATCCTAATCAGCTTGGAGAAATTGATGATTACGAACAGTTTTTACAAGAACTTGATTGTGTTTGGCAGCATATGTGGCGCGTTTTGGTGCCTGGTGGACGTTTAATAATTGTAGTAGGAGATGTTTGTCTTTCTCGTCGTCGATTTGGCAGACACGTAGTATTTCCATTACATGCAAGCATTCAAGAACATTGTCGCAATCTGGGTTTTGATAATTTAGCACCAATTATCTGGTACAAAATTGCTAATGCATCTTTGGAAGCAACAGGAAATGGTAATAGCTTTCTTGGTAAACCATACGAACCTGGTGGTGTTATCAAAAATGACATCGAATTTATTTTAATGCAGCGTAAACCTGGTGGTTATCGTAGTCCTTCCTTAAATTCTCGATTGCTGTCTATTATTCCTCAAGAACAGCATCGTAAATGGTTTCAGCAAATTTGGCAAGATGTGAAAGGAGCTTCCACAAGACAACACCCCGCACCGTTTCCGTTGGAATTAGCACAAAGACTAGTCAGAATGTTTTCGTTTGTCGGGGATACTGTATTAGATCCATTTATGGGAACGGGGACTACTTGTATTGCAGCAGCAAACTGGGGACGTAATAGTATTGGAGTTGAAATTGAGCCAACTTATCATCAATTAACCCTTGAAAAAATGAGTAAAACCTATGGTTTGCGATTAATACATGATGAAGTGGAAACAGAGGTTGCGAAATGACAGCACAAATACCTCCTATACCCCAAGATGTTTTCAAAGATGCAGTACATGGTTTCTGGAATACGCGAGTAGCACAAGCACAAACTCAAACCTTATCTGGAAAAATTGACCAAGGTAATCGTGGTTCTGTTACTGGTGGTAAACAGATGGACGGATTTATTTTAGCTATTACTAATTTACTGCTTGAATCTGGAGTCCCACAACACCATATTCATGTAAAAAAAAGCTTAACAGTCATTCCTGGCTTCTTTCGTCCGACAAAAACTTATGATTTTTTAGTAATAGATGCCGAAAAAAAGCAACTTAAGGTAGTAATTGAGTTAAAAAGTCAAGTTGGCAGTTTTGGAAATAACTTTAACAACCGCACTGAAGAAGCAATGGGTGCTGCTTTGGATATTTGGACGGCTTTTCGTGAAGGGGTATTTGGAAAAGCACCACCACCACCTTGGATTGGCTATCTACTTTTATTAGAAGACTGTCCTGCTTCAACTACTCCCGTGCGAGTCTCCGAACCACATTTCGATGTTTTACCAGAGTTTAAACAGTCGAGCTATGCAAAACGTTATGAACTTTTCTGTCAAAAAATGGTGCGAGAAAGACATTACAATGCTGCTTGCTTTTTAATGACAGACAGCAATCAACTAACTAATACACCGAATTATATCGAACCTTGTCCTGATTTATCAGCAGCTAATTTTTTAAGACAGGCTATCTTACATTCGCTTTAAAACGTTTATTATTTGAAATGACTATAACGCTATAGTCCCAGCCTTAAAGGCTGGGTGATTAAGGGGATTGCTGAAGCGCGAAGCTTGGCGTTAGCCACATAAAAGAATAGCCCCCCAACCCCCAATTATGGGGGAGAAATGTAATTTCAAAGGGAGCCAAATTGTGGGATTTAGGGGGCTAACTTAGAGGAGTAAAAATAAATTCGTACCTCGATTGAGCAACGCGTGATTAAGCGCAACCTTATACAGAGTTGGTATTAGGATTAAACAAAATACTCATAAGCACCAATATCGGGTTCGACCTTTCCATCCCCATCTCCATCTTTATCTCTGGTTATTCCGTTCTTGTCGATAGATGCATAACTAGGGATTAAAGCCGAACCTATATCAATTGCAGTAGAGGTTGAAGATAAACGGTAATCATTCCCTTGCAAATCTACAAAACCAACTGATGCAACTTGAGAATTGTTGGTTTGTGTCAGGTTATTTAATCCAGTTCCACCTTCGTAGAGTAAGTTAAATTGATTGGTAAACAAGTTATTGTCTAAAACTAAATCATTTGCTTCTTTAATGAAACCATTTTGGAAAATAGGATTAGCGAAAATATTATTACGCACTAAAATGTCAAATGCTTTGTAACCACCGTAGAAAGTTCCATCGATAAAAATAGATTGGATGTTACCAACGATAGTATTATTGATAACTTCAACATCGCTAACATTGCTAGTTACCATTATTCCAGCACCACCGTTTTCGCCCAAAATTCCATTACCGTAAACAATATTGTTATAGACTCTAATGTCTTGAACATCTCCTTGTCCGGGTATTTCGTCAGCTATAACAATTCCATCTGCGGAGTTGTTATAAACGATATTGTTGTAAACATCGATGTTGAAAACGTCTGCGCGACTTCCTTCTATATAAATAGCTGGGCCGCCATTATAACCAGCATTAGTTCCAGAAATTTGTGCAACACCAGTTACAGTATTGCTATGAATGGTACCGTTACGAGAGCCAGTTTTAGCATCTATACCCTCGCGTGTTGCTTCTTTAACCAGGTTATTCGCGACTTCAAAACCATCTACACCCCAAACACTTAAAGCTTCTTGGGCACCTGTGAGGTCTCCTCTACCAGTCCATCTCCAGTTTGCTCTTTCAATAGTGTTATTAAGTATCTTGATATCTTGACTGGTAACTTCTGCTTCTCCTCCTCCGAAAAAGTTGTCTGGCATGACAATAATACCAGAAGCACCAGTTTCAAAAGTATGATTGTTTTGCACAATCATATTATTTGCGTTTCGCAGAGAAATTCCAGCCCAGGATGTGTTCTCAATCCTGAAACCATCAATAACCCAGTAACCCCGATTAGCAGACTGAATTACACCCTCTTTAAAATTACCAACAATAGGGTCTGGGTCTTTCAGAATTACATTACCATCAGCTTTCAGAGTAATATGACCTAGTTCTTCGCTACCCGATTTATCGAGGGTAATTAGCTCAGTGTATGTTCCCGGCTTTACTAATACTGTATCTCCTGCTTTGACGCTAGAAAACTTACCTACAGCATAGTTAATTGTTTTCCAGGGTTGGTCTGATGTTCCTGGATTATTGTCGTTACCATCTGGTGAAACGTAATATGTAGTAGGTGGTTGAGAATCTATTCTAATAAATTCAATCTTGTCAAAACGTGCCGGTTCACCACTATTACCTTGAACAAAAATCTCGAAAGAATCACCCTGTTGTAATGCGATGTTTGAGTGAGTTATGCGTTCGGTTAAACTGGCAGCAGTCGCACCAGCAGAGCCTAAATCTTCGTTCCATAAAAAGCTTTGAGTATCACCTGCAACGGTAACATTAGCAGAAGAAACTCCATCATTTTCGTCGTAATAACTAACCTTTACTTGATAATTCCCGGCTTCACCATCGAAAGTACCGGTCACCGTTCCAGAATTAGCGCCGCTACCAACTAGAGAAACATGTTTCCCACCTGAAGAAATAGGATTGGACTCTTTTAAATAATTGGTCAGAGTTAAATCTTCTGCTTCATAGCTAACAATTGCTTCAGGTGCAGCTTCAACAAAATTAAATTTAATAAAGTCAAAACGTGCAGCCTCACCACTCTCTGATTGTCCTTCAATCTCGAAAGTATCACCAGGTTTTAGCAGAATTGCTTGATGGGTGACACGTTCGGTTAAATTCACACCTGACACACCACCAGAACCTAAGTTCTCGTCAAAGGAAAAGTTGTAAATATCTCCCGCGACCGTGACACTAGCGGGTGAGACTCCATCATTCTCATCGTAATAACCTACAGTTACTTCATAAATCCCTCTAATACCATTGAAATTGCCCCGTGCAATTCCAGTATTTGCACCGCTACCAGATAGAGAAACATGCTTGTTACCAGAAGACAAAGTGTATGATTCAACCTGATAATTGATTAACTCTAAGTCTTCTACTTCATAACCTATAGTTGTTGGTGCATTTTCCACAACGTTGAACTCAATAGAGTCAACACGTGCGGGTTCTCCACCATCACCTTGGACTGCAATCTCGAAAGTATCACCTGACTCTAACAATATTGCTGAATGAGTGATAGTTTCGGTTAAAGTTGCAGCAGTCGGACCAGCAGAACCTAAATCCTGATTCCATACAAAGTTTTGAGTATCACCTGCAACTGTGACGCTAGCAGAAGAAACTCCATCATTTTCGTCGTAATAATTGACTTTTACTTCGTAAATTCCTCTTTCACCATTGAAAGTACCCGTCACTATTCCAGAATTTGCATTGCTACCAATTAGAGAAACATGTTCTCCACCGGAAGAAATAGAATTAGATTCCTTTAGATAATTAGTCAGGGTTAAATCTTCTGCTTCGTAAAATACATCTTGAGGTTCGGGTTCCTGAAGGATAAATTCAATCCTGTCAACACGTCCTGGTTCACCATTATTTGATTGTCCTTCAATTGTGAAAATATCACCTTGCTGTAACGCGATTGTTGAATGAGTTATCCGCTCGGTTAAATTTCCAGATACGGGACCAGCAAAACCTAAATCTTCATCAAATACAAAGCTTTTAGTATCTCCTGCTACAGTTACACTTAAAGGTGAGAGTCCATCATTCTCATCGTAGTAAACAATATTTACTTCATAAATCCCTGCTTCCCCATCAAATATACCTTCTGCAATTCCAGCGTTAGTACCTCCATTTGCAAAAATATGTGCGCCACCTGAAGATATAGAATTTTGCTCAACTCCATAGTTGGTAAGGGTTAAATCTTCTGCTTCATAACTAACTATTGTGTCGAAACCATTCATAAGTATTTCCCCGAAAAATAAGTTCGGTAAATACACCCCTGTCGTAATTAAATACTAGTATTGTTACTTAATCTTACTTGTATCTAAATATAAGTCAACAGATTTTATACTTATTGCTCAGAGAAAATACTTACTTAGGATTTCAGTAACGAATATAAGGTTACAGATTGATGAAAATTTTAATTTGTAAATTTTTGCTAACGCACCCTGTTTACAACAAAAATAGTACATAAGTTCGGACATAACACACCATTTTGCAACGGTTTCGGTGCGTCGATTTATTACGTTTGATTAGATAAAATTTCTCTCGAAACAATTTCCGGTAATTCCAACTGTGGAGTATGTCCGCACTTCAACAAAATTAATCGACTTTGATAAATATCTCTTTGAAATTTTGCTGCATCTTCTATAGGTAGAGTTTCGTCTTTTTCTCCCCACAATATTAAAGTAGGTTTAGAAATCTCTTTTATTCGCGATGCAATATTATAGTAACCACCGCTTTTAGTAAAACTAATAGTAGCTTCGTGCCAGTTTGGCATATCTAAATGTAAATTAGCGCATTGTAAAGACGTAATTTCGGATTTTGTTAAATTCCCAAAAATTTCTCCGAAGAATAAAGCCTGAAGTTTACGCTGTCGCCAATATTCTACTGCTAAATAATCTATGGGAGGGAATAAAAATTGTCCTTGGGGAAAGCTACCTGAATAACCAACGCTGTTAATTAAAACTAATTGATGAACGGAATTTGGATAAGTAAGAGTAAAATCAATAGCGGTTGCTCCACCCATTGAAGCACCAACTAAAATGACTGGTTGATTAATTTGCTTTTTCCAGAATTGATAAAGATGGGTTTTAATTGTATCTGGAGAATAGTTTATGTTTTTTAGTCTTTGAGTAAAACCGAAACCGAGTAAATCAACAGCCCAAGTTTCGTTCTTTGCTGCGAGTAATGGTATGAGTAAACGGAATTCTAGTAGAGAGCTTTCGAAACCGTGTAATAGTAAAATTGGTATTCCGCTGTTACCTTGATGAATATAAGCTGTTGTGATTGGTTGAGAATTTATGGGTGTATTGATAGGAATAGTTTGGATATTATGAAATAGGTTTAATGCATTAGCATCCTTAAGTTTTGATGTGTCGATTTCTGAGAAATATTCATTCATAAATTGTTTGATTAATTTTTAGTAGTTGGTAGTAATGATTGTAGTCCTTATTCCCAACCATTAATCTTGCTAAAAAATTATATTATTGTACAAAAACTGCTAGATAAAACCAATAACAAGCGATAAGTACAGCTAAGCCTAAATTAATTTTATTGAATAGCTTAATTACTGAATGAGAATTCACAGCAGAACCTATTCCTCCAGACAAAACAAGTAACACGACAGCTTGCAAATATTTCTGTTGAGAAGCAAAAACCAATGCAAAAATCAGGAGAATAATTTGACATGTCAGAAAAATATAATCCCGTTTTTTAAACTTTTGATAATTCATTATTTGATTAGCCTATTAATTATTAGTGTAATTCAAAAGCTGATGGTGCGTGACGCTATAATCTCAACTACTACTACGTTCAAATCTTTTCTTAACGTCACACACCCTACAAAAGATATAATATTGATTTACAAATTAGCCAAAAATAAGTTTAAACTAAATTAATTTTATCAGCCGCAGCTTTCGCTTTTTCTCTTGCTTCCTGAATATTATCTGCTTTTGCTAAAGCAACTCCCATACGTCGATATTTATGAGCGCTGGGTTTACCAAATAATTTAACATCAACATCTTTTTCTGCTAATGCTTCAGCTACACCTGTATAGCTTATATTTTCGGACTTATCATCAGCTAAAATTACAGCGCTTGCCGAAGGTTTAAACTGTTCTATGTTAGGAATTGGTAAACCTAAAATTGCTCTTAAATGTAATTCAAATTCGTTCAAGTTTTGCGATATCAAAGTAACCATTCCGGTGTCGTGAGGTCTTGGTGAGAGTTCGGAAAATATCACTTCATCCATAGTAATAAAAAACTCTACACCAAATATTCCCGCTCCCCCCAAAGCATCGGTTACTTTTGTCGCGATTTCTTGAGCTTTTAAGGTCATTTGCTCGGAAATTCCCGCAGGTTGCCAAGATTCTTGATAGTCACCTCTTTCTTGACGATGACCCATAGGAGAACAAAAAATAGTGGGAGCATTCCATTGTTTAATAGTTAATAAAGTAATTTCAACTTCAAAGTCGATAAATTCTTCTATAATAATTCTTTGAGTATCACCGCGAGAACCAGAACAAGCATAATTCCAAGCTTTTTCTACATCTTCTTTGCTTTTAACTATTGATTGTCCTTTTCCGGAAGATGACATAACTGGTTTTACGACGTTAGGAAAACCAATTTGATTGCTAATTTCTAGCAACTCATTTAAAGAGGATGCATAACCATATTTTGCAGTCCGAATACCTAACTCAGTATGAGCTAATTCTCGGATTCTATCGCGGTTCATTGTATAGTTAGTAGCCGCAGCAGTTGGAATTACGGTAATACCGCGCTGTTCAAATTCCGCTAGCTTTTCGGTTCTGATAGCCTCAATTTCTGGGACAATAAAATCCGGTTTATATTTACTGACAATCGCTTCTAAATCGTCAGCACTCAACATCGAAATTACTTCACAACAATCAGCAACCTGCATTGCTGGAGCATTTTCGTAACGGTCAACAGCAATTACAAAATTTCCCAATCTTTGAGCAGCTATGACGAATTCTTTACCCAGTTCTCCCGAACCGAGGAGCATGATTTTTTGTGGCAATTTCAGCGATTTTTTCATTAATTTTATTCTTAATTTCTAACTTCCCTTTCCTTAATAAGGAGAGGGATTGAGGGTGAGGTTTTCTATTTAATTAATCCTAATTTAATATCATCTGACCAATATTTGATTTTTCTACCATCGATTTGTAAATCTTTACGTTTTATACAATGAAGTGTTAATTATTATACGTATATTCAAATATTTTTATTAGATGTAATATAGCGTTTCCCAGTCTATTGAAGTACATCTCAAAACCTCACCCCCAACCCCTCTCCTTATTAAGGAGAGGGGAGATAAAGTACAGCTTTTTAGGGGTGAGGTAATTGCTGTACCTCAGTTGCTTGATAAACGCTATATATTTTGGCAAATAAGGATACAGCTTTAATTATTATAATTATCCTTAGCTTGAAAAGCGGTTAATAAAAAGGTTTCAGTTAAATGAGAGCAAAAAAAATATATTTTTAGTTTAAAAAAATAAAATAGTTAGCATGTTTAAACTTAGTAGTTTTAATTGATTCATAACCTAAAAGAGAAAAATATTGATTATAATTACGTACAGGTTCGCAAAACAAGGTTATAAACTAACTTGTGTTTTGCAAGTAATTCTGATGACAGGGTGAAAAGGTTCGCAGAATTACTCGTTTGAATTCATTATGCTTCTACCAAATCGCAAATAAATCTACCTAAATCGCAGTGTCAGATGTTATTTTTCTCTTGCTAAAGGGAATTATAAGTACAGGTTTATTTAGTTGTTTTTTGGAATAAATATAAATGTTGAAGAATACTCGGCTAAAGTCTCGTTTGAGCAAAGTGTTCCCATTTTTTGGAGGAGTTGTTTTATCAACAGCAACAATGTTGGTTGGTGCTGAATTCAGCAACTTTTCGAGCATTTCCAATAGTGTTCCTAATTCAAGCATCGTATTAAGTTCAAAACCTGTCAATGCAGCCTCTGAAGTAGCTGCTATGGAAAAGTCGGTACATCGACAAATTAATCAATACCGTCGTCAGCAAGGTTTACCACCGCTGAAAATTAACGGTGAAATAAGTAAAATTGCTAGACAGCATAGTAAAAATATGGCCAATAAGCAAGTTTCTTTTGGACATAGTGGTTCTAGTTCTCGCTACAACAAGATTTCTAAGGTAATTAAATATCGTGGTGTAGCGGAAAACGTTGCTTACAATATGGGTTATAAGAATCCTGGAAAAAATGCTGTCAAGGGTTGGATTAAAAGTACGGGTCATCGTCGCAATATCGAAGGGAAATATCAGGTAACTGGTATTGGTATTGCGAAGAATTCTAAGGGTGAATATTACTTCACTCAGCTTTTTGTTAGACAACGGTAGATAATCATAATCTAGAGACGTGATATTCTTGCGTCTCTACAGGTTTATTCTAGATTATCGCGGTGAATCTCTACATTTAGGGAGACGTAGCACTGCTATCGCGGTGAATCTCTACATTTAGGGAGACGTAGCACTGCTACGTCTCTACATTTTTACATGTTTAATAGTCTTTCTCGTAGTTTCTCGACCACAGCTTTTTCTTCAGCTGATAAATTCTCATCAAATAGAAGTTGGTATATTAAGGGTAATCCTAAATCTAACTCTTCTAAAAGTTCACCACGAGCAAAAACATCTTTGGGTTTTCCTTCAAAAATCAACTGTCCTTTATCCATTACAAATATCCAGTCAGCCCAGCGATAAACTAAATCTAAGTCGTGGGTGGACATTAATAATGTTGTCCCGTCTTGATGAATTTTTTCAAGAGTTTTGATTAACTGACGAGTGTGTTTGATGTCTAAATATGCAGTTGGCTCGTCTAATAATAATAATTTGGGTCGGAGTACCATTACGTCTGCGATTGAAACTCGTTTTTTTTGCCCCAAGCTGAGATGATGTACTGGTCTTTGGGCTAGTTCTTCTAATCTCAGTTCTTTTAGTATTTCTTCTACTCTTAGGACAATTTCTTCGGGAGGTAAATTTAAATTACATAATCCATAGGAAATATCTTCTTCTATTGTCGAAGCAACTAGCTGTTGTTCTGGGTCTTGAAATATTAACCCGACTTCTTGACGCAAATTACTTAAATAATTGCGGTCGTAACGTAACGGTTTTCCGTGCCAGCGAACAATCCCGCTATTGGGCTTATACAAACCGTTTGCTAGTAAAAATAATGTGGTTTTCCCGCAACCATTCTGACCGATGAGAGCGCATTTTTTACCAAATGGAATATTTAGGGTGAGACCGTTGAGTGAAGATTCTCTAGCACCGGGATAAGTGTAATGTACTTGGTCAAATTCAAGCAAATATTCTTGCATTCAGCCACCATTCTAAACTGATTAAGATTACACAACCAACTACTGCTTCTAGAATGTAGCGTTTTGATGGACGATAGCGACGCGGAGCATAAACCCGAAATTCACCATTCATTCCCCGTGCTTCTAATCCCAATGAAAACTGACTGTATTTTTGCAAGGTTCGCTTTAAAAGTTGTCCTATTAATAAAGCTAAGCTTTTGATGCTGGTACGAAAATCGCGATATCCAAGACGAGATTTCTGAGCAATTGATAGTTCGGTTGCTGTATTCCATAAAATGAAAATAAACCGATACATTAATAATAGTAGCTCGATTAGCAGTGTAGGAAATTTGAATCGACGCAATGTTTCCATCACTTCTGTAAACGGAACGGTTAACATTAAAAAATAGAGACAAGAAACGGAAGCAAAAGCTCTGGTAAATATAGTTAAAGCTTGGTAGAAGCCAGCACGACTGATATATATATAGTAGTAGCCTAAATTAAAACCAAACCACGAATCATTTTGTACTTGGGAAATATCAGCTACAGAAATTCCGTTAATAACTAAAGCGGGTAAACTAGTCAGCCAGAAAAAACTGGCAACCGCTAAAATTCTAAAATAAATACCAGCAGGAATTTTAGCGTAAACAACAGTCCAGATACCCATCCATAAAGCGATTAATATTTGTATCGGTGGATGGGTAATTAGAGATATAAATAAAGTAACAATTGCGAAAATTAATTTATGTTCTGGAGGTAATCCTCGCAATCGATTAGTATAAGCTAAAGTATCGAGTTTTAAGCTCATTCTTCACGCTTTGTCTTTTCACTACGTCCTTTATACAATCCAACTGCATAACCAATTAATCCCGCACCTAAAGCAGCTTGAGAAGAGAATAATAGACTTTCAATTTCACCGCTTGGTGGTTCAAATACTGGTTTAAACCAAGGTTTATAATCCGGTTGAACTTCGGTAATTGCTTCTTCAGCTTCCCCATCAGCACCACCATATTCACCACGTACAAATATTAATGGTGCAACTGCTAAAGCAACAACTGCTGATATCAACAGCCAATTATTCCAACCATTATTAGACTGACTTGATTGTCTCATTTTGATGCTCCCGCTTAATTAAATTCAATAATTCTAATTCTTGTGGATTGTAAGATTGCAGCCAATTCCACACCAATACTGTCAGCAAACCTTCACTAATTGCTAAAGGTATTTGAGTTATAGCAAAAATTCCCGCAAATTTAGCGAAAGAAGCCATTACCCCACCAACTTCAGCGGGAAAAGCCAAAGCTAACTGACCCGAAGTAATAATATAAGTTAATAAATTCGCTAAAGCAGCAGCCAAAAATATTGCTAATCTTTGCTTACCCGATATTTTCATCGTTAACTGATAAATCCAGAAAGCTGCAAAAGGTCCGGCGATCGCCATTGAGAATGCATTAGCACCCAAGGTTGTCAATCCCCCGTGTGCCAGTAATAGAGCTTGAAACAATAAAACCAAAGTCCCTAAAACTGACATGCTCAAAGGACCAAATAAAACCGCACCCAAACCAGTACCGGTAGGATGAGAACAGCTACCAGTTACCGAAGGAATTTTCAAAGCAGAAAGCACAAAAGCAAAAGCACCAGCTAAACCCAAAAGCAATTTAAGTTGAGGTTTTTCTTTAGTGATGCGAGTTAGAGATACAAATCCTAAAATTATAAAGGGTGCGGAAACAACCCACCAAAAAGCAGCCCAACCCACCGGTAAAAAACCTTCCATGACGTGCATTGCATAAGCTGGTTTTGGTACACCAATTACCAAATATAAACTGACCAATGCAATTGCTAATAAATTTAACTTTTTGAGATTTTTTCGGATTCCCATAAAAATTTGGTTGTGTTTTTAAGTAATAAAAAAAATACAAACAATATTCTCTATCAACAGTCAATAGCAGCAAAACATAAGTAAATAAATAATTCAGATTTAGATTATTTAGATTACCTAACAACCGATAAAATCAGTTGCTATTAAATAGCATGAATTTCTCCTTTCAAGATTAAGTATGAAAAATTTAGTTAATACTAGCACGGTAATCTAGTTTTAGATATTAACAAAAATACGTTTCATTGTGCGAGTATGTTTATAAACTTAATTAATCTAAAATATTGCTTAAAAGCTTAACATTGACATTAACAATAACGCTGACATTAACATTAACATTGCCATTTTCCATAAAGAAATATTCCTCTAAATTAGTTGTCTTACAAACACAATTAGGCATAATAAATAATATACAAATAGCAAATACTTGTTTTTGATTAATGAGCGCTAATTATTCCGCAAAATGGAATATACCGAATTGAATTAATTGGTTCTGATGGGGGTCAGCTATCAGACGTAAGGGGGAAAGTCTGGTGTAAATCCAGCGCTGTCCCGTAACTGTAATAAGACAGAATTTGTTTTTAAGTCAGAATACCCACCAATGTAAAAACACACAACTATCTGCGAGGTACGGATGAGAATTATTTTTAGTAAGCAATCGGGAATACAGTTAGCGGTCTTAATGATGACGGTATTAGGGATATTTTCTGAAGATAGCGCTACAGCACAAGAAATAGAGCAAATATCAGAATTTATCCAGCATCAAGGTACAGCAAAGGATTTAGAAATAATTCCAGACTTAATACCTGAAAATACTTCCACTACAACTAATAAAACAGAAGCGATTGCTCAAAATACTCCTTCACCCGAAGCAGAAGAAGAGGCAGATATTGAGCTTACAGTTATAGGAGAAATATTAGACCAACCAGTGTTTACACCGTTTCGTCGTGAAGGAAAGGTACGCGATGCGACTCGTCCAGTATACGTGATAAACCGCGAAGAAATTGAAGCCCAGGGAGCGCGGACTGTCAAAGAAGCATTAAGATTTGTTCCCGGTATTTTACCCGACGGTACCGTAGGAACAGAAATTGGTGGTTTGAGCGGTCAGTTTATTCGCGGTTCTAATACCGGACAAGTATTGATATTGCTCAACGGAAGACCAATTAACAACCTTGGTAGTGGTGGTTTCGACCTTTCAGAAATTACAACTGATATTGTCGAGAGAGTTGAAGTTCTTCCCGGTGGAGGTTCTACTCTCTATGGTTCCGATGCGATTGGAGGGACTATCAATATCATTACTCGTAGTCCAACAAAAGATATTACTACAACCGCTCAACTTAGATTTGGTAGTTACGATTTGAACGAGCAAAGCATTCAAAATAGCGGTAAACAGGGTAATGTCTCTTGGTTAGTGGGGTATAACCGCACTCGTGCTAACAATAATTTTGATTATTCCATTCCCGAAGTTGACTTTGATGGAACTAGAGAAAATGCAGATGTTCTCTACAATAATCTGAATTTACAGGTCAATACAGAATTAGATAAACGTCAAACTTTGAGTTTCAATACTATCTATTTAGCAAAAGACCAAGGGATTCCCGGTGGTGTTGCTATTCCTCAAATTTCTCAAGCTGCTTTTAATTCCCTTACCGATAATAATCGTAAGTACACCGACCAAGTTCTCTCAGATTTGACCTGGAATGCAAAATTAGGAAATGCAGACGATTCCTTATTAACGGCTAAAGTCTATCTAGATTTCCTCAATACTCGTTTCGACAATCGTACAATAATCAGCAATCAGCAACAGTTCGATAACAGCCAAAAATCCTTGGGTTTTCAGGTACAGCATAATTGGCAAATTGCTCAAAATCATAATATTACCTATGGTTTTGACTATCGTAATGTCAGCGCTAAAAATGTGACTCGTAACCTCGAAGATGGAACAGAAACAGAGAATTACGATGATAGTATCGGACAGGGAGCGGTATTTGCCAAATATCTAGTCGATGTGACACCAGAGGTGCGATTAAACTTCGGATTGCGTCAAGATTTCAACAGTTTGATAAATGGTTCGGTGACTTCACCAGCGGTAGGAGCGCGTTGGAATTTAGCAGAAACGACTACACTTAGAGCTAACTATATTCGTAATTTCCGAGTTCCTACCCTATTTAACTTATTTAGTAATTCACCTTTTGCACAAGGAAATCCTGATTTAAAACCAGAAAGAGGTAATAGTTTTGATATAGGTATAGACCAACAGTTAGGGGATATTGGTTTGCTACGTCTGACGTTTTTCAACAACACCATCACCGATAATATTGCTTATGATAACGTCAATTTTACTTATGAAAATATTGGTAAAGTTCGGACAAATGGCATAGAACTGGCTCTAAACTTGCAGTTAGCTAAAAATTTCTATTTTTCTGGTAACTATACTCTAAATGACCCTAAAATTCTCGAAAGTTCAAACCCTGCTGCAGTAGACCAAGAATTAAGATTTGCGGGTGCTGATAGTATTAACTTAGGACTTTCCTACGAAAATCCGCAAGGTTGGTATGCAGGAATTTTGATGCATTCCTTGGGTAGTTATCCAACGAATAATACCAATACAGAATCCTTACCCGGTTACACAACCTTTGATTTTAAATTGCGAGTTCCCGTAAGTGAAAAACTAGCGCTTAATGGTAGTGTAGAAAATATTTTTGACCAAAGATTTCAATTATTTTCTGGCTTCCCTGATGCAGGTAGAATTGTACAAGTTGGGATGAATTATAAGTTTTAGAAAATAGGTAATTGAGAATTGGTAATTGGTAATTATAAACTCCTAATTATTAACTCTTAACTCTTAACTCTTAATTCTTAACTCCATAATCCAAAATCTAAAATCTAAAATCCAAAATCACTATGAGTAAATATAATTCTTGGGTAACACCATTAAATAGACAAACTACAGAAGATTTATTAACAGGGGGAAGAATTGAATATGAGGATATTGATTGTAGTTGTGACGTTTTATCATCCTTGCTTTACACTTTATTTCAACAAAATTGGCAGCAGGTTGAGTTAGGACACGTCGCTCAAGGTGGAGTTTTAGAATTAGAATTTACCAGTCCACCTAAAATTTGTATTCTCTATGATGGTTATCTGACAGTAGTAACAGAAGGTTGGCATTTACATCTGTGTATTGATGAAACTTTTGGTGGTCCAGATAGTCAAACTCCTTTGGAATTAAGACGACAAAGAAGAGTTAGTAGAGCAGCTTTTTATCGACGTTTTAACAAACATGGAAATCCTAGAAGCTGGGGGATTGAACTTTGGAATGGTGATGGTGAAAATGTAATGACAATTTTTTTGCCAAATCCTTTAATTGATGGTGAAAATTTATTACCAGAAGGTAAACCTAATTTAGAAAAATTAGAATTATATCAAGAATTAAGGCAGATTTATGTATTAGGTAATAAACCAATGCCATTTACTAAAAACCCCTTGAAACGTTCTTATATTTCGGTTTGTACTTCTGGAAGATGTTTACCTTCACATAATTGGCAACCTACTTTTGAATCTTTAAAAAATGCTGTTGAAAAAGCCGGTTTAGATATAGAAGTAAGAACCTCTGGCTGTTTGGAAGTTTGCAAATTAGGGCCAGTAGTATTTAATTCTGAGGATAAAACTTGGTACACTCGGGTTAAACCAGAAGTGGCTGAAACGATTGTTGAGGAACATTTAGTTCAAGGAAATAAAGTTACCGAGCATCTTTATCCACCAGAATCGGCTTAACGGTGTTCAAGGGAATATTTTTATGTTGTGATTTCACATTCGAGGGAGACGTAGCACTGATACGTCTCTACATTCATAATCTTGATTATTAATATAATGAAATTATTATCATTCTTTTTTCAGGTTGCTTGTATCGGATTGCTAATTATTGCTTGTAATAGCACTTCAATTACTCCAGAAATTTCAACTACCTCTAATAATAATTGCGTTCAAGATTATAATCCTAATACAGATTATTTTCCAGAAAAAGCTACTATCAAATATGCTACTGGTTTTTCTATTGAATATCAAAATAATTATAAAATTGTCACTGTCAAAATTCCTTGGAAAGATGCAAAAACAAGTTTTAAATATGTTTTAGTTGAATGCGGAACTCCAGCACCGTCAGGTTTTAAAGAAACTCAAGTAATTACAATACCCATAAATACAGTTACATCTCTCTCTACCACCCATTTACCCCATTTAGCAAAATTACAAGTAGTAGATAAACTCGTAGGTGTTAGCAATCATAAAACAATTAATACATCAGAAGTTGTTGAGAAAATAAAAGCGGGAAAAGTTGCAGAATTAGGCAATAATGTAAATGTAGAAAGATTGTTAGAACTCAATCCCGATTTAGTCACAACTTATGGAACGGGAAATCCACAGACAGATAGTCATCCTAAATTATTAGAAGCAGGATTAAAAGTCGCGATTAATGCTGAATATATGGAAAATACACCATTAGGACGTGCAGAATGGTTAAAGTTTACCTCTACGTTTTTTAATAAAGAAGATATTGCTGAACAAGAATTTAGTGAAATAGCTAGGAAATATCAAGAAATTGCTGCTCAAACTAAAGCTATCAAAAAACGTCCAAAAGTATTTACAGGATTCAATTTTAAAGGAACTTGGTATGTACCGGGATGCAAAAGTTATCCAGCGCAATATTTAGCTGATGCTGGTGCAGAATTACTTTGTAGTGAAAATTCTTCTGGTAGTAGACCTTCGTCTTTTGAAGATGTTTTTGAACGTGCTGCTACAGCAGATTACTGGTTAAATGTTAGTCAATCTTGGCAGAATTTAAAAGATGTAATTACAGCAGATAGTCGCTATGGTGATTTTCAAGCAGTTAAAAAAAGTAATGTTTTTAATAACAATGCTCGTTTAAATGAAAATGGAGGTAATGATTATTGGGAAGGTGGAATCAGCAATCCCGATTTGATTTTAACTGATTTAATCAAGATTTTTCATCCAGATTTATTACCGAATCATCGGTTATTTTTTTATCAGCAGCTGAATTAAATAAATTAGGGAGGAGGGGATGGGGAATTATAAATATAAATATTTGAACGACAAGTTTTTCAATAAAAAAGATTTCAATTTCATTATCTCTGTAATTTTAATTAGTAGCTTAATTCTCGTATTTTTATTAGATTTAGCTTTTGGTTCGGTTCAGATTCCAATTCAACAAGTAATTATGATTCTGTTGGGAGGAGAAGCAGAAAAACCTACTTGGACTACTATTATTCTCAAATTTCGCTTACCAAAAGCTTTAACCGCGACTTTAGCTGGTGCTGCTTTGGGTGTAAGTGGTTTAGAAATGCAAACGCTTTTTAAAAACCCACTTGCGGGACCATTTGTATTAGGAATTAGTTCTGGTGCTTCTTTAGGAGTTGCGCTAATAGTACTCGCAACAAACACGACTGGAATAGGTTTATGGCTAATTAAATTAGGAATAATCGGCGATTTAAGTTTAGTTATAGCGGCTTGTTTGGGTGCAGCATTAGTGTTAGGAATGGTCTTATTAATATCTCATCGCGTACCCGATTCCATGACGCTATTAATTCTGGGATTATTATTTGGGTATGCGACTAGTGCTATTGTTAGTATTTTGCTGCATTTTAGTGAAAATAATCAAATCCAATCATATTTACAGTGGACTTTCGGAAGTTTTGGGGGTGTTACTTGGCGACAAATAGTAATTTTAGCGCCTGTAATACTGTTAGGATTAATTATGGCTTTGCTATTATCAAAACCCCTAAATGTAATGCTTTTAGGTCAATCTCAAGCTCAAACTTTAGGTTTAGCGGTACAACAAACCAGATTTTGGATTATCGCTAGCGCTTCAATTTTAGCAGGTGCGATTACTGCTTTTTGCGGTCCCATTGGATTTTTAGGTGTTGTGGTTCCCCACCTATGTCGTAATCTATTTAAAACTGTAAACCACAAAGTATTGATTCCCGTTGTCGCTGTCATGGGTGCAATATTGGCTTTGATAGCAGATTTAGTATCCCAGTTACCGGGAAGCGAGACTGTTTTACCTTTAAATTCCGTTACCGCTTTGATTGGGACTCCAGTTGTGATTTGGGTAATTTTACATCGTCGTTCTCGTTTTTATTGAGTTGTGAAATACCCTAATAATTATTGAATTCTACTATTTCAGAAATGCAATCAGGAATTTTTTTGATTGGATTATCGTATAAACCGATAAAATCCAAATTAGTCAGTTTACAAACAGATTCAGAAATTACCTGTAATTGATTATCATTTAATAAAAGTGAATCTAAATTAGTTAATTCAAAAAGTTCTTCTGGAAGCTCTTTTAATTGATTATCATTTAAACCGAGCCATTCTAACTTTACTAATTGAGATACATCTTTTGAAAGCTCGTTTATATTATTTTCACTTAATTCCAAGCAATTTAGATTTTTAAGTTTAAATATCGCTGAAGGAATAGAGGTAAATTCGTTACTTGTTAAATAAAGCTCTTCTAAATGAATAAGCTCACCAAAACTATCGGGAAGAGTTTCAATTTGATTAGAATCCATCTGTAAATAGTCTAAATTTTTCAGTTTGGATATTTTAGGTGAAATAGTTTTCAGACGGTTCCATCTCAAATCTAAAGAAGTTAAAGATTCTATCTCGAAAACTTCGCTTGGTATTTCGGTTAAACCATGATTAATTAAGCTGAAAACAGTATTCTGTGTTTCTTTTGCTTCTTTTACTCGTTTGTGAAACTCATCCCAGTCTATTTCACCATAATTACTCATAATTTACATTTATTTCTTATAAAGAATTACATAAATGATATGTTATGCTTTGCGACAACACACCCTACTAATTAACGGATGAGCTATTTAAATCAATTAACTTAGAAACACAATCAGGTATTTCTGTAATTGGATTATCCAATAAAGTCAGCTTTTCCAACTTAGTCAACTTACAAATAGAACTAGAAATTTCCTGTAACTGATTATCTTCCAAAAAGAGATATTTTAAATTAGTTAATTCAAAAAGCTCCTCTGGTAATTCTGTTAAATCATTTGCTCTTAAATCCAGTGATTCTAAATTTTTTAGTTGAGATATATTTGCTGGGAGCTTCTCTATCTGATTAAAACTTAAAGATAAACCGGTCAAAGTTGGAATATCAAAAATAACTGAAGGAATAGACGTTAAATCATTTTCTTCCAAATAAATCTCGTATAGATTGGTCAGTTGAATTAAATCATTGGGAAGAGTTGTAATTTTGTTATTGTCTAAAATCAAATAGCTTAAATTAGTTAACTGAGATATATCTGAAGGAATTTGTTGAAAACGATTGTAACTTAAATCTAATTCACATAAAGAATCTATCTCGAAAATTTCGGTTGGTATTTCCGTCAACCCATAGTTACTGAAATTAAAACAACCCCAATATTCTTCTTTTGCTTGTTTTAACTGGTTGTTAATTTCATCCCAATTGATTTTATTGTAATTACGCATGATTTATATTTTATATTCTCTACTTTAAAGATTTATAACTTTTGATAAAATAAATGGTGCTGATTTCAAATTGCTGGAGACGTAGCACTGCTACGTCTCTACATTAATTTCGCGTTTATAAATTTAATAATCCTAAAAGATTTACCTTAGTGGAAGCATCTTGCTCCCTACAATTATAAATCCCCAATTCCCAAATCAACTATCAATCTCAGCCAATTCCATCCACCTTTCCGTAGACTTCTCAATCTCTTCTTTCAATTTCTCTACCTTTTCATAAAGTTCCTGCACTTTGGAATAATCTCCAGCAGCTTTTGTTAAAGCCATTTCGGTTTCCGTCTTTTCATCTTCCAACTCAGCAATTTTCCCTTCTAACTGCTCGAATTCTTTCCTTTCCCAATTTGATAAACGCTTCTTCTTTTTATTATCTTCTTTCTTAACTTGAGTCTCTACTTTCTGCGCTGGTACGTTTGGCTTGCTTTTCTCTAATTCAGCCTGTAACTGCTTTTCTTTCGCTGCTTCTGCTTGTTTAAAATCTAGATAAACTGAATAATTACCGGGGAATTCCCGAATCTTCATATCTTCAAAAGCAAAAATTCTATCGATAGTACGGTCTAAAAAGTAGCGGTCGTGAGATACTACGATTACACAACCTTTGAAATCTTCTAAATAATCTTCTAATACTGCTAAAGTTTGAACATCTAAATCGTTTGTCGGTTCATCCAAAATCAAAACATTCGGCGCACTCATCAAAATTCGTAACAAAAATAAGCGCCGTTTTTCACCACCAGAAAGTTTATTTATTGGAGCATATTGCTGATTTGGAGGAAACAAAAACCTCTCTAACATTTGAGAAGCACTAATTCTTGTTCCGTCGGCAGTTTCAATAAACTCTGCTCCCTCTTGTTTGATATAATCAATTACTCGCTGCGAATCATTGGAAGCACCAATCAATTCTTCGGAATGCTGGTCGAAATAACCAATATAAACTGTAGAACCAATATCAACTTCACCTTTATCCGGTTGTTCTTTTCCGGTAATAATATTGATTAAAGTGGATTTTCCCGCACCATTTTCACCGATAATTCCAACTCTATCTTCCGGACTAAATTCGTAGGTAAAATCTTTAAATAAAGTTCTATCTCCATAAGATTTAGAAACATCATTAACCTCAATAACCTTCTTCCCAATTCGACGACTAGCCGTAGAAATATCAACTTTTCCCTGAGCTTGTTTAAACTCAGTTGACCGCATCTCGCTAATTCTATCAATTCGGGCTTTTTGCTTGGTGCTTCTCGCTTTTGGTCCTTTTTTCAACCATTCTAATTCCCGTCGCAAAACTCCTTTAAATTTACGTTGGGTGCTAGCAGCGGATTCTTCAGCTTCGGCTTTTTTGTGTAAATAATAAGAGTAATTACCGGAATAAGTATAAAAATCACCCCGGTCAATTTCAATAATTCTATTTGTTACCTTATCCAAAAAATAGCGGTCGTGAGTTATTAATAATAAAGCGCCATTTCTACGATTCAAATAACTTTGCAACCACTCCACAGAATCAGCATCTAAATGGTTTGTCGGCTCATCCATCAACAGCAAATCTGGTTCCGATAACAAAGCAGTAGCTAAAGCAATTCGCTTGCGATAACCACCAGATAAAGTACCAATAATCGCATCAAAATCAGTAATTCCTAACTGAGAAAGAATAATTTTGGCATTGGTTTCTACCTCCCAAGCACCAATAATATCCATACGTTGAGTCACTTCACCCAAACGCGATAATAGCTGACTATCTTCGGGATTTTTAGCTAATTTATCAGAAATTTCTTCATATTCGCGCACTAAATTCATTTGTTCGCCACTATCGGCAAAAATCTGTTCTAGAACCGTGCGACTTTCATCCAAATCCGGCTGCTGTGGTAAATATATGACCTTAGCACCGGGATTTACAATAATCTCACCACCGTCAATTGGTTCGATTCCAGCAATCATTTTTAACAACGTAGATTTACCAGAACCATTAGTACCAATTAAACCAACCTTTTCATCAGGATTCAAACTAAAAGAAGCATCTTTAAGAATTTCCTTAATGCCAAAATCTTTTTTGACAGATTGTAGCGTTATAACACCCATAGAATTTTAGATTTTAGAGTTTAGATTTTAGATTATTTGAATTAAATAAGGTGTAAGCACCATTTATTAAGATAGCTTAGTTATTAAAATTTTTTCTTCCTTGTTCCCTGTTCCCTACTTCCTACTCCCTTAATAAAAAACCTAAAACCGTAACGCACTACTATTAATTAGCGCATTACGGCTTTTAGATATTCAAGGTGCAATGAGATTATAGAAAACCGTAATACATTGTAATTTCCAATGCCCAATGCCCTATGACCTATGCCCTATGCCCTATAATATTTAATCGAATAAATCTAAGGGTAAATGACCATACATATGATTCATTCCACCTTCGGAACAAGATTGACAAGAAACTAAAACCCCACGATGATGTCCCATATAGGAATCAATGTAGCACAAGCCATTCTTACCATTTAGTTTAATGTAGACGGGACCTTCAATTGATGGTAAATTGCTTGGTGGCTCGTATCCCAATGCTCTGGAATAACTTTCCATTGCTTTTATCCCTTCTTGGGTGGTATCAGCAGAAATACCCAGAATTTGATAATCGCAAAGTCTAGCAAGCAAAGTCAAAGCCCCACGGACTGAAATTTTTTGTGATGGCTTCAGTTGGGGTGCTACATCAACAAAGTCATACTTACTTAATATTTTCTTGGCTTCTTCAACCGTAAGTTGGGTTTGGGGTTTGCTTGTCATAAGCGTAACTTGAAATCTACTAGGGGTTTACTCGGCATTCTGGTAGAGTATCTACTCTACCAAAAATTTACAGTTGGGATTAATCTTGTATGTTACCTAAATTAAATAAGAATGGCACGCTGGAATTGGACTTATCTCCCATCACCAATACTTTTGGCATTTGAGAACCACCTTTTTTCCAAGCTTCAATAGCTTCTTTTTGCAGTACTAATTCTCCACCCTGCGCTTTCAAGGTTTCAGCTAAAAGTTTTTGTGCTTCTGCTTTACCTTTGGCTCGGTTAATTTCGGCAAATGCTTCTTGCTCGGCTTCTGCTGCTACATAAACAGCCCTTTGCGAACGTTGTTCGGCAATTTGCTTTTCTTCAACAGCTTTGGCAAATTCAGGAGAGAAAGTTAAGTCAATGACGCTAGTATCTAATATTATCACCCCATATTTATCCAAACGTGCGCCTAATGCGTTATCAAAATCATTCTTCAATTCGTCTCTTTTGGTAATTGCTTCTTCAACGGTTCTTCTTGCTGCGGCAATTTTAAAAGATTCCTGAGTTTGCGGTGCAATGATTTTAGAAACGATATTTTCTAAACTTCCCTGCTTTCTTCTAATTTCTACAACTTCTACAGAATCTATCCGAAAGTTGATTGCAAATTTTGCTGTCAATTGCTGCAAATCTTTGGTAGAACTTTGAGCGGGTATTTCATATTTTTGTACTGTTACATCGTATATATCAACATTAGAAATTATTGGCGGTTTGAAATGAATACCTTCTAATAAAGCACCATCTTGAGCTTTACCTAATATACTCAAAACTCCCGCTTGACCGGGATTAATAATTACAAATGCATTCAGAGCAAAAATAACTAATAATGATAATAATACCCCTGCAACCGCTGATTGCAATCCACCTAATTGCTGATTTTTCAATTGAATGCTCCTTTTTATGTTATGAATTGCGGTGCTAAATGTAAACTAAAATGCAGTTCCTCACGCTTCAACAAATTAGTTATTTCAAACTAGTTAATAACTGTTAGCTGTTTGTCAACTGACAGTCGCAACATGGTAATATAAGTTCCTAGCATTTACCTAAAATTGTGGCTCAAGTACTTAAATCCAATCAGTTGCAAAAACAGCGTAGAAATTCAACGCATCCGCTGAAACGCTTGCTTGACTACGGAGATGATTATCGCCAAAAAATCTGGCTGGCGGTAATTTGTTCTATTCTCAATAAGGTCTTCGACTTGGCACCTCCAGTGTTAATCGGCTTAGCCGTTGATATTGTTGTCAAGCAGGAAAATTCTACCATTGCCAGTTGGGGTATCACAGATATTTTTTGGCAATTTTTAATACTTGCTTTTCTCACGGTTCTGACTTGGGTATTGGAGTCCATTTTTGAGTACGCTTTGGAAACTCTATGGCGCAATTTAGCCCAAACGATTCAGCACGATTTGCGCTTAGATGCCTATAAGCATTTACAAAATCTAGAATTAGCTTACTTTGAAGAACGCAGTACTGGGGGTTTGATGTCTATCCTCAGCGATGATATCAACCAACTGGAGCGCTTTTTAGATGTAGGAGCCAATGATATATTGCAAACTGCCACAACTATTATAATTCTTGGCGGTGCATTCCTTATTCTAGCTCCTAATGTGGCATGGATGACTATGTTGCCCATTCCGTTTATTCTCTGGGGAACATTTGCTTATCAAGATTTATTAGAACCGCGTTACGCTGATGTTCGGGAAAAGCTCAGTTTTCTCAACTCGCGTTTATCAAATAACTTAGGCGGTATTACTACTATTAAAAGTTTTACTGCTGAAGAATATGAAAGCAAGCGTTTAGAATCGGAAAGTGAAGCCTATCGCCGCAGTAATAGCAAAGCAATTAAACTTTCTGCTGCCTTTGTTCCTTTAATTAGAATGTTGATTTTAATCGGGTTCACCGCCCTATTATTATTTGGCGGCATGTCAGCAGTTGAAGGTAAAATGACTGTAGGAACTTACAGCGTTTTAGTCTTCTTAACTCAAAGATTGCTGTGGCCTTTAACCAGATTAGGACATACATTTGATTTATATCAACGGGCGATGGCTTCTACAAATCGCGTCATGAATTTGTTGGATACTCCCATCACAATTAATCCTGGAAAAGTTGATTTACCCATTGAAAAAGTACGCGGTGAAATCAAGTTTAATAATATTAGTTTTGCCTACAAAGATAGAGAACCAGTAATCAAAAACTTATCCTTAGAAATTCCCGCAGGAAAGACTATTGCGATAGTCGGTTCTACAGGTTCTGGAAAAAGTACTTTAGTTAAATTGCTGCTGAGATTTTATGAAGTAACTTCCGGAAAAATTACCGTTGATAACATTGATTTACACGATATCAACCTGCAAGATTTACGTCGCTGTATGGGTTTAGTCAGTCAAGACGTATTTTTATTTCACGGTAGCGTCGCAGAGAATATCGCTTACGGAAGCTTCAGCGCTAACGATAAAGAAATCATGACAGCTGCTAAAGTTGCAGAAGCCCACGAATTCATCATGCAGCTACCCCAAGGCTATCAGACAATAGTAGGCGAACGCGGACAAAAATTATCCGGGGGTCAAAGACAAAGAATAGCTATAGCAAGAGCAATATTAAAAAATCCCCCCATCTTAATATTAGATGAAGCCACCTCAGCCGTAGACAACGAAACCGAAGCAGCAATCGCTCGCTCTTTAGAAAGAATCACCGTAGACAGAACCACTATTGCGATAGCTCATCGTCTTTCCACAATTCGTAATTCAGACTGCATATATGTTGTAGAATATGGCGAAATCGTAGAATCCGGAACTCACGAAAAGCTACTAGAACATAACGGAATTTACGCAAGTTTGTGGAGAGTGCAATCCGGGTTGAAATCGGTTAGCAGTTAACAGTTAACAGTTAACAGTTAACTGTTATCAGTGAGTAGCGAACGTAGAGCCTAGGTTGGGTTAAGCGGGAGCGCAACCCAACACAGATGTTAAGGTTTTATATTAAGCCTTGAAAGGAAAATTTTAAATTACCGTAACGCATTAATTAACCTTGATTAAAACTGAATATGTTAATAGATAACAACGTTGGGTTACGACACGACAATATGAATTTTCGTTACTTTTCTAAAAAGCTTTTCGTGTCTAACCCAACCTACATAATTGATAACTGTTCACTGATGACTGATGACTGTTAACTGTTCTTTCCGGACATAAAATAACTTGATAGAAACACTATTAGTAGTTATAACAGTGTTTTGAGTTATACAGTTATTTATACTGATGAAGAATAATTATCATCCAAAACCAATTTGGATTATCTCAGCATTTTTACTTACTTTTGGTGGCAGTATTTTTGCTGGTTTCTTAGGTTCTATATTAATTTCTAAATCTTATTGGGGATATTATTTCAGCCCTCCTGAATTACCTCAAAAGATAGAAGAATTCGAGAAAGTTGGCTCAATTACACCCGTCTCTAGCATCAAACGAAATAATGGCACTAGAGTATTTAAAATTGATACTTCAAGTTCCTGCATAAAAGAGATTCAGTCAGCTACTGAAAATCTCGAAAGTAGTTGCGGGACGGGAAAATGTAATACGGAATATTGTGATAGCAGTCGGATTATTCTATCTCTATTTAAAAAAGGAAAATTACCAAAAAAGACTCCTTATATTTCTCCTGATAAATTAAATTCTTTATATAATTATTTAGAAAAAACTGAACTTTTATATCAAGGAGAGCCGGGATATAATGGTGAATTGAAACCGGATGCTGTCACCGGAGATTTAATCTCAAAGGGTGATGGAAAGCGACTTGAAGGTGTAATAATTGAAGCTGAAGACAAAAATCAGCAGTCATATTTGTTTATAGCGGTTAACGGTGGACAAATAAGTAACGACCACTATCCATATTACGAATTTTTATTTGAGATTCCCAAAGATAAATCAACTCCGGAATTAATTGCACATAATCGTTTCTTTTATGAAATAGCAGGAGTTGAAGGAATATTGGAATGGCATTTTATCTGGAGATTCTTTATTGTCATTGGCTTTATTTTAAGTATTCCCATGACGTTTTTGTTGATTCGGATGAAAGCACACCTCAGACCGAAACCAAAACAATTATTATTACCACCCAGCAAAGAGGAATTGACAGTTAAGAGCGAGAAGTGAGTCTTGTTGAATGAGAGGGGGGAGGGGGGAGAGGGGTAAAGAAAATTTTATAAATAAAGTCTGATAAATAAGACTGGGTAAGTTTTTTAATGCGTTTTAGCGTACTTTATATATTAGCCGATGATTTTAATTTCTCTGCGAGAAAGCCTCTGGCTTAGAGGATGGGTATTCAAGCTTAACAATAATGATGACAATAAATCTAATTGAGATAAACTGCTCATTGTTAACTGCTAACTGCTCGCTGTTCAGTGTTCGCTTAAATGTGAGATGATTGTTTAAACTGCGTATTCAACAATACAACCATGTTTGCTAGCACTCAACCTGAAACACCCCAACCCAAATGGCTGCATCAGCTAGATAAATTTGTAAAAGCGCATCATCTTGAATTAGCAGCCCTTTCATGGGGACTTTGGCAGCAAAATGGTGACAGTAACGGTACTGTTGGTATTGATTTACAGCCAAAACCGCATTTTGTGTATTGTCCGCAATCTGCAATTGAAAAGTTTAACGATAATGTTGATAATAAACTTCAAGAAATTTTAGGTTTGATAGATAATCATAAGCCTGAAGTCGAAGTTTTAATGATAGGTATTGGTAAAGAGCAAATCAAGTTGATTTATTTTGAACCGGAAACTCCACCACCGATTTGCTTTGAAAAATTCAATCAAGATATAGATGGATTAATGGATTTATTAGAGTCGCAAATGAGTGAAGAGATAATTGTGAATTGAAGGGAATAGAAAACAGAAAAAAGTGAGTGGTAGTCCTTAATTCATTTTATTCTTGGGTAAATAACCGTCTATCCCATTAAATCAGTCCTATTCATAGAACTTTAGCTATCAGACCGGGGTTTTCAACCCCAGTTGGTCTGCGATAAAAACTTTTCACTATTCCCTAATTCCTTAATACCAATAAGTCATAAAAGTTAATACTAACCAATCCCGGATTAACCTTCTATTAACTATCTTTAATCTTTAGCGTACTAAAATAATTGATTATATCCTTTTTATGAAAATACTACATAAAACTGAACTATAAAGGTAATCTATATCACAATTTATTCATCTATGTGTCGGATAGGATGTTGCTGTAAATGCAACTTTTAAATTTATCATAGATTTTGGAGAAAAGAGGAGTGGAACAACAACTTCAAAAATTAATTGAGGAAGTATGTCGTTATGAAGAAGGTACTCCACAAAGACAAAAAGCTCTAAATAAGTTATTGATAATTGTTCAGCAGTTTCCTGGAATAAAAAAGGATGGTCATCAGGATTATTTAGAAGCTTTGAATAAAACCTGGGAATGGTTTTGTCGGAGTATTCATAAATTTGATAATTCAAAAATAGATTCGAGTGAATCTTTGCAAACCAATTTAACTAGATGGATTAACGGCTATTTAAAGTGGCGTATCAAAGATTTATATACTTCTGATAGTCATTATACGATTAGTTTAGACCAGCCAATTAGTAATAATGAAGGGAGCAAAGTTACTAGGCTAGATATTTTAGCTGACTCTCAAGGTGAAAGTATTAGTTTAGACTTGCTAGATATCAAAATTGCGGAAATTCAAAAACGCGATCGCGAAACTTGGGGTGAAAGGATTACCGAGTTTATCCAGCAAGATACAAGGAACGAGTTAAAACGTTCTTGTATCCGTAATAACGCGGAGTGTAACTGTCAATTACTAGCACAAAGGTTATTATTAACAAAACCTTCTCATAAAATAGCCGATATAGCCAGAGAATTAAATGTAAGCAATCAAACCATATATTCTCATTGGAAAAAAAAATGCTTACCTTTACTTAAAGAAATTGGAATGAAGACCAAGGATTGATTAATGAATAGTACCCAACCAGATTACTTACAAATTCCATTAGGGAAAGATGCTCATCAAAAAGCCGAAGAATTCGCAGCGGAGCAAGATACCGTAGACAAGGGTAAACAAGTTTATTTAAATACTCTAGCAGTTTATGCTGTTAATAATTATCTAAAATGGTTGAGTGTAGAAACAGCCTTACATCAAAGCGATAGCTGGAATTGGAGTACCAGGAAGTTTTTCGATATTGCTGACTTGATGTTACCCAATGTTGGTAGAATAGAGTGCCGTCCGGTATTGCCCGGTGAAGAAGTTATAGTTTTACCCCAAGAAGTAACCCAAGAACGAATTGGTTACATAGCTGTGAAGTTTAATAACCAGCTAGATTTCGTGGAAATATTAGGTTTTGTCCCAGCAAGACCAGTGATTAATAATTCAGAAACTATTGAAATTAATCGGTTTGAATCGATTGATATTCTTATAGATATTATCAATCGACGCAAAATGAAAGTAAATTTGTGTCAATGGCTGGAAGGAATATTTAACCAAGATTGGAAATCTCCGGAATTAGTGTTAGCTGGTAGCTTCAGAAGTACAGCAACTATGACCCGTCAAAATAAAGATTATCAAATAAGTTCTATTAGTCGTGCCAAAGTGGTTGATGTTGGCAGACAGATAATTTTATTAATTGAACTAACACCTACAAATAGCGCCGTTTTTGATATTCGTTTGCGGGTGTATCCAGCAGAGAATACGCTTCATTTACCTCAAGATTTACAGCTGACTATTTTTGATGAATTGGGGAATATTTGTATGAATACTCAAGCCGAAACCGCTAATGATTGGATGCAGTTAGAATTTGATTGTCAGCATGAAGAAAAATTTAGCGTGGAATTGAAATTAGGAGAAACAAGTATCACCGAAGAGTTTATTGTTTAGTTTATGGTTTAGATACAAATTTTATATTTTACGGAAAGTGGATGTAGGCTTTATTGTACTAAAATCAAATTAATATTTTTCAGAGTAATTTTATTTGTTGTCGATGGTGAGATTGGGTAGATGTTAATAGATGTTGAATTCTGCAAAAAATTAAGTAGATAGATGACATTGGTACGGGGATGTTTTTCATACCTGATATCTCAAGAAGCTTAAAGAAACCCGGTTTCTAGTTGTGAAATCGAAAAGAAACCGGGAATCAAGACAATGGTACAAGATGTAAGTCTTACTAAACTTTCCGAAAAAATCGATATATAAAATCTATATATATTTACATAAAAAAAAGGGATTAAAAACTATATGTATTCAGCCTTAAATATAAGTGCTTATTACCATAACCTCAAATTTAAAATTTAAAAATATAAAATATAAAATTAGGAGAATGACAAAATATTATGACAATTGTCAAACTTAAAATCAGGGAAAGCAAAGAGGGATTCCAGGTAGATTTAACTGCGAAGCAACTAGATATTGAAACGGAGGGATTTCTACCTCCTCTACCATCGCAGCTAGAAACATCTTTCAATAACTGGCAACTAGCTTATCGTCAAATTGAAGCAGTACGCTCATGTATTGCACCCGCACCGGGAATGCGTATAACTCCTAAAAGCGTAACAAAATATTCCAGCGCTAAACATACAACTTCAGTTAAAGAGTGCTTAAATCAATGGCTTAACTGCGGTGATTCCAGATGGTTGCCAGTACGCGACCGATTGATTGCTATTGCCCAGCAGTTACATCAAAACAATGAAGAAATTCGCGTTATCGTAGATGCGAAAGATGTTAGTTTACGTCGTCTTCCTTGGCAAGAATGGAATTTATTTGAAGAGCATTATCCCCAAGTAGAAATTGCTTTAAGTGCGGCAAAAAATACATATAAAAAGGCAAGCTATCCGCTTCCAAAAAGTTCAAAGATTAGGGTTTTAGTTGCTGTTGGTAGAAGCGACGGTATTAATACTAAAGATGATTTGGAAGTAATCAAAGAATTGGAACAACATGGTGCGGAAGTTGTTTGTTTAATGCAACCTAGCCGTGAAGAATTATGTAATGCTTTGTGGAACGACCGGGGATACCATATTTTTATATTTACGGGTCACAGCGGAAGTAGAGAAGATGGGCAAATTGGCTGGATTGAACTCAATGATACAGATAATTTGAGCATTGAAGAATTCAAAGAAGCTTTAAAGCAAGCTATTAACAAGGGATTGCAGTTAGCAATTTTTAATTCCTGTGATGGTTTGGGGTTAGCAAATCAACTAGCGCAACTCCATTTACCTCGATGTATTGTGATGAGAGAACCCGTACCGGATAAGGTTGCAATAGAATTTTTAAAGCACTTCTTTAAAGAATTTACTGGGAATCAATCGCTTTCTAAAGCTTTAAATAAAGCCAGAAAAAGATTAGAACATTTCAATTTAGATTATCCCGGCGCAATTTGGCTTCCTACGATTTGCATTGCACCCAATGTGAAATATTTAACTTGGAAATCGCTTAATCCCAATCCTGTAGATTATCAAAAAATTGACGAAAAACAAGACGAGTCAAAATCTAATAAAAATAAATATATTAAACCAATATTATTGACTGTTTTACTTATCGGCAGTATTTACGCTTTTTTAGCTTGGGATTTATCTGCCAAACTCAAAAGAATCCAAGATAAATTAGTAATTATATCTGGTGGAAAAGCAACGGTTACAGAACCAGATTTAGCAAGTATTCCTTCAGGAACATTCCGTTACGGAGGAAGCACTACCTGGGTTCCTATTCGCGATAAAGTTGAAAGAGTCCTTGATGTAATTTATCCCGAATTCCAACTCGAATACACCAATCCAACTAAAGAGAATCTGGGTTCCGGTACTGGGATTAAAATGCTTTTAAATAGAGAACTCGATTTTGCACTATCTTCTCGTAAGATTACACTGAAAGAAAGAGAAGCGGCGAAAAATCAAGGTGTCATTTTAGGCGAAATACCTGTAGCTATCGATGCAATTGCAGTAGCGGTACATCCTAGTTTGAAAGTTAACGAATTAACAATAACCGAACTTGAAAATATCTATACAGGTAAGATTAATAACTGGAAAGATTTAGGCGGAGAAGACTTACAAATAGTACCAATATCTCGACATCAAAAATCAGGAGGAACTGTAGAATATTTTTACCAATATATTTTAAGAGGTAAAGAATTCGATAAAAAAAATCTTCAACTCGTTCCCAATACCACGCAAGGTATACGCAAGGTAGCGAAAAATAAAGGAGGTATTTATTATGCTTCTGCTTCAGAAGTTGTTAATCAATGTACCGTAAAAACTTTAAAATTAGGCAACACATATAATCATATGGTTGCTCCCTACAAACAGCCGTGGATTCCTTATCCTGATTGTAAACAAAAGCCAAATGAAGTAAATGTTGATAAACTATCTAGTCATGACGAGTATCCTATAACTAGACGGTTGTATGTAATTTATAAAAAGGATGCTATCAACACAGGTGAACCAGATTTACAACCAGATTTTGAATATATTAAAAAAGCGGCTCAAGCAGCTAGAGCTTATGCTAATTGGTTAAAGTCAACAGAGGGTAAGCAATTGATAGAACAATCAGGGTTTGCTCCAATTGATTGATTTTGAGGCTGATTTTTTGCAGGGGCAATATTTACAATTTATGCTAGCGATTAAGAGCTATTTTAACAGAATCTTTTATTATCTCCTTTTCTAACTGAAAAGAATTAAAAAATTGTTTAGCATCTCCGGCTTTGTAGTTAGAAATATCTAGAAGATACAATCTTTTTCCTACTAAAAACAAGCGACTTTTTGCAACTATTTCCTGGTCGCTATTTTGATACTCTACTTCTATTCCCCGATATTTAGCTAATGTCACATCCTGCTGTTCAATTAACTTGATATCATTGCCTAAAAAATCTTTCAAAAAATTATCATATATCTTATCAAGCGATAAATCAGTTAAGTCATTATTATAATCAACATAACCAACTATATAGGAGCTTTTCTTAGTATCGGCATAATAAATGTTTATTGAATAATCTTCACTTTTAGAATTCAAGTTAGTTACAGTCTTACTAGGTAGAAAAATCGAAAAATTTCCTTCATCTGAATAAAACTGTTTCCATCCAGAAGTAGCAACGACCGAATTATCAGTATTAACTTGAGTAAACAGCGCTTTAATTTCCCCCTCTGCTGTAGATTGCTGGGAAGAAAATGCAATTGCTGGGTTAAGTCGTGAAGTAGATGCTATCATTACCCCTAATCCAAGCATTACAGCACTTATGCTTACTGATAATCTATTCATCCTGATGTCTCCTGCGATATTGGGAAAATGCTTGGGTACAAATCTTTATACAGCTAAAATCAAGTTAAATCACTACGATTATTTCAAGTGAGAAAATAATTTCTATTTATATATCATTGCCATGTAGAATTTTTACGAAAAATATTAATATAACCGCATGTGCATCGCTTTTTGTAATTGGGTATAAAAAATAAGCAGTTAGATGACCTAATATCTCTAAAAACAGATTGAAGAATAAATTTATACAAAGTGTATCCGACTAATAATCCTTTTACTTCTGATGAGATTATAATCTATCCAAACTCGAAATAATCATGTCAGACATATTTATAAAAATAACGAATAAAAAAGAAGAACCCTTTGATACTTCTAAATTAGACAATATTCCAAAAATTATCTTGATTTTGTTTTCAAAAAGCCCTCAGACTATAAATCTGAGGGCTGAAATGAATAAAGCAATCTTTTCTTTTGAGCTACGAAGTTTTTTCCCTCAGCTTGTAAAGCTTCACTTCTATAGCCGCACTCTTCCAAAGTGTCGGATAAATATTTGTTCAAAGTCGCGATTGTCTTTTCCTATTTAGTCATAGGATTAATAAGCTTAAATAGAATATGCTTTAAATCCTGTATTTACCTTTGGTATTGCTAGCAATAAACTTCACAAAACTGATTTCATGAAAATCACTAATTTTAATACCTAAAATTATATTTACACTTACTTATTCTCACCATTCTCTACTCCCTGTTCTCTTTTTTATCCCTAGAAACTTTTTGTAAAACTAATCAATAAAACCTTCTTCCCTAGCCCGAATATGAGTGATTACCCGAAGATTTTTACCTTGATGTCTCAATTCTTCGATATTCATGTCTAAAACTTCTTGCAGCTTATACCAATAGTGGCGAACCATTCGTTCGGAAACACAAATATGTGCAGCAATAGCTTTATCTTGATATCCCTCTTCAAACGCTAGATTAAGCAATCTTAACCATTCTGGTTTCAACTCCAATCCAGAATTAATTGCTTTGATATCCTTGGTATGAGTCTCTCCGAGCAAGGCCCATCTAACTCTATTTAATATTTCCTTACTAGAAAGAGATTTATCCGCAACTACGAAACCCGAAGAATGATTATCGATTAGCGATTTGATTCGCACCAAAGTATTTATATATGTACTTTGCACTAGGATATTGATTTGAGGATTATTAGTTAGTAACTCTTTTAAAAGCTGGATACCGTTATTAATTTGGGTTGCTTCCCCAACATTCTGAGCAACGCAAATATCTGTAATAACTAATTCTGGTTTAATTATCGCAATTTGATGTAAAGCGCTTTCTACAGTTGTAGCAGCATAAATTTTAGCATTAGGATAATAAGAACGTAATATTTTTACAGTTCCATTCAAAAATATTTCATAGCTGTCAATCAATAGAATTTTAGGAGACATATTAGGGGACACTCTTTGTTGCAAATCTTGGCTCATTATTAGTTCCTCAAAATTATATAGTTTGTCTACCGGAGTTTCGTTTTAGATAAGAATACAAGTACATATTTGTATCCAACCAGTAATAAGAATTAAGAAAAACCCTGACCTGAATTTGTGAATTTCTGACGCATTCTGGAAGCTAGGAATGCAGCAATCAAACATTCACAGCATTTTAGCGATAATACGCTTTCTTTAATCTCAAGCCAGCAAGATGCTTTGACAATCAACTGAACTCTCTTTAGTTAACAAGAAATAATCTAGAAATTACCTCCGATATTCAACTATCTTTTGTTTACCCTCGTTAATACTCTGCTTATTTTACAATATAACTCCGTAATCATACTGTATCTAGGCACGTACAAAACATTATATATTAAAATTCAGCAAAGCTCCGAAAAGCTCCTTTAGTATAGATACTGAAAAACGCGAGTAAAAGTTCCTGTTTTTACTCGCGTGGTAATTTATGCTTTATTATTTTTGATTAAATGAGCGTGTAAGAAACTTAGAACTTATATCCAAGTCCAACGCTGAAAGTGGGGTCAACACTGTCATCTAAAGGAACATTCAAATCTCCGAATACTACTACATTCTGAACTAGTTCTGTTTCTGCACCAGCATTCAAGAATGCACTAGAATCACCTTCACCGAATACCAAACCAGCACCAGCATAAGCATTAGCCTTTTCGCTGATAGGTAGGTCATAGGTAACTGCAGGTGCAAATAGAGTAACAGAACTACCACTAGCATCAATTATATTGACGCTACCGCGCACGGAGATTGGTAATTGCTTAACGTCATATCGTCCGTAGACATTAATCCCAGTTACTCCATTTCCTGTTTGGAAACTACCACCAACGTAATTTCCCTCTAAACCTTTTTTGGTTTGAGCGTTTGCAGACAATGTAGATACGAAAGTCAAAGCACAAGCAATCGCGGATAAAGCAGAAACTTTTGCAGCAGACTTGAGAAACTGACGCATAATATTGCCTAAGTATAAATTTTAGCTACAACCAGAATTTATTCGGATATCAAAAAAAGAGCAGCATAATTGCTACACAAGTTTTTTATCCGAGTGCTTAGAATATTAACTCAGTATTTTTTCTAGTGTCAGTATGGAAAATAACTTATATCAAAGATTCTTTCTAGCTCTGAATATCTCCTAAAATCAGGCAAATTTTCGTCTGATAAAAATTAAAAATAGTTTTGCTTGCTTCCCGGTGAAAGATTACCCATAACATCAGCTTCTCAACAAGAGCGAGAGACTGTTGAGGCAGGTTCCCAGGTTTAATCTGGGAACTAGCGTTTCTAGGATTTGGGGCAAAAGCCTCAAGTTATCATGAGTAATGCCAGATATTAGTCAACAATTTTAATCAATGTCAATATCAATATCGATATAGATTTGAGTTACAGCTTACAAGCGATAGCCAAATCCCAGTTTCCATAAGCTACCACCATCATAAAAATTCCCATCTCCATAAACAACAAACTTCTTACCGATTCCAGTTTCAGCACCTGCTTGCAATATTCCCTCGCTACCTGTGAAAGTATTATTATCATCAGAAATACCAACACTAAGATAGCCAGCACCTACATAAATATTAGTATTTTTAGCTACTGGAATATCGTAAGTAACTGTAGGGACGAATGCGGCAACTCCACAATCATCAAAACCACAATTAACGCTACCTCCTAAAAGAGAGCCGCGCAAAGATACTTTAGCCCTTGGGAAAGAAATACGTCCGCTTAAACCACCAAGTCCTGTATCCTCTAAAGTAGCTCCAGTAACACCGATATAGCCTTCAGGCATTCCTTTAGATTGAGCATTTGCACTGGCTCCAACAAAAGCTAAAGCACAAGCAATTATAGACACAGCAGAAACTCTAGCAGCAGACTGAATAAACCGTTGCATAATAATTACCTCTATAAAATGATGAAGGCTGTTGCCAATTATTTTTGGATTTAAGGAGGATAGATAGCCCTTCACTGCCGTCTTAAAATCTTCTTTAAGCTCCTTTTGACTTACATATTAGTTCCGTGTTTTTTATTAGACAAGTATGTGAAACTACAAACTAAGAATAAAACCTCTTTAATCCTCTCCAAAACTCATAATTAAGTATAAGTACTAGACAATATCAACTAATTAGTTGATTTTATGACAGTAAATTTTATAGAGGTCTAAGTATTAGTCTGTTTCAGCAAATATGATTAGGAATGGCCGCAACTGGTACATTCTCTCGTAGGGTGCTGTGACACTTTGATTCCTACCCGAACGTAGAAATAAGGTATTCAGTGTCACGCAGCAACCGCATATTATGACAATTGCGGCCATTCCGGATGATATTTATCGTTCTGTTCAAAGGAAGCGCATTCCGGAGCTACAAACTGTCAAAATCAAAAAGAATTAAACAAGCACTGAATCAAGAGATATTTATTCTCTCAACTCAGTGCTATTTCAATTTTAATTTAGTTAGAAAGTAATCCTTCTCAAATTTAAGCAAAAGTAAAGTCGCTAGCAGTATCAAAAGCGCTACTCACAGATGCAATAATATCGTTATCAAAGAAAATCAAGTTTGTAAAACTATTTTGTATAAAGTCGTAATCGTCGATACTACCGGTCAGTTGAATTTTATCCTCTCCAGATACGAAGTCTTCAAGAATTGCTAAATCTGAAGACTTTGTATCTGTATAGAATACTTGACCACTTTCTGCTAAAACAAAAGTATCTGCTCCGTCTCCTCCCCTTAAGTTATCTTCTCCACCAACACCATTGATAATATTATCTTGAGCATTTCCGGTAATTTGGTCATTCTGATGGGTACCGATAACATCGATAAAATTAATAACTGTACGATGAAGACTACCAACCCCAGGAATATTATTAATCTGCAAAGATTCTGCTGCTAAATTAACATCTATAGAAACTGGACTTCCAGCACCAGAAGTATCGATTGTATTAGCTTGATTTTTGTCACCGATAATTGTCTCAATTCTGATTAATTCATCTGTACCTAACCCACCATCTTTCTCTACAATCCCAGTGGGCAAGAGAGTAATTGCTTCACCTAAACCTGTATAATCAACTGTATCGTAATCATCGGCTCCCCCATCGTCACCGTTGATTATGTCATTACCAGCACTTCCACCAAAAAAATCATTACCACCGTTACCGATAAAGATATTATCTTCATCGTTACCGATAATGCTGTCATCTTGTGTAGTTCCGATAACGTTAACAAAGTTTTTGACTTTGAAAGTTGTATTACCAAGAACTGGAATATCCCGAACAGTTAATCTATCATTTGACAAGTCAACATCAAAAGATGTCACCCCGCTAGTACCTGTGGAACCATCAATTGTATTAGCCTGTCCAGACGCACCGATGATAGTTTCGATATCTAAAATTTGGTCTGTACCAAAACGACCTTTATTGACTACACCGACTGCTTCAAGAGTAATCGCTGTATTTAAATGACTGTAATCTGCTGTATCGCGACCCCGACCACCATTTAAAGTATCATTTCCCCGACTACCTTGGAGAACATCATTCCCATCTTCACCTTTAAGGGTATCATGACCTCGACCACCATTAAGAGTATCGTTACCTTGACCACCCTTAAGTAAATCATGACCTCGACCACCATCAAGAGTATCGTTACCTTGACCACCCTTAAGTAAATCATGACCTCGACCACCTAGGAGTAAGTCATTACCCTTACCACCTTTGAGGGTATCATGTCCTTTGCCACCTTCTAAAACATCTTTACCTTTACCACCCTTAAGTAAATCATGACCTTTACCACCTTGAAGTAGGTCATTACCATCCCCACCTTCGAGAGTATCTTTACCTTTACCACCTTGGAGAATATCTTGACCCCGACCACCCTTTAATAAGTCATGACCTTTACCACCTTTTAAAGTATCGCGACCGTCACCACCTTTGAGGGTATCATTACCACCGCGACCATTGATAAAATCTCCGATGTTGGTGCCATGTAATTTCTCGCTTTTAGCTGTACCATTTAGTAACATAGTAATGTCAGTCCTTGTAGAATAGGTTGGCAAAACGATTCGCAGGATTTCTCAGGTCGTAGCGAATCGTTTATTATTGATTTTGAAAAAACTTTATAGATATTTACTGCTGAAAAGATATTTGAAACGGTTCGATTAAGATAGTATTTAAGAAAGATAAACTAAATACCGAACAGTTAGCAAAAATATTTAGTTTTTTTTGACATTTTATTGCATAAATTCACTCATAGAAGAAAAATAGTCATAGGTAAGCATTAATGCTGATATCATGTTCTAAACCTCAGACATAACATTCGATTAGTTGTATTTTGAACGACAAGTAGAATAGCTAAGTCGTCCTTTGTGTTTAGTTAAAAAGTATTAACTTAAAACTCGACAATCGTTTTTCTAGAAGACTTACGAAAAGTTTATTTCTTCTAGTTCGTCTTGTTATCTGCATCCTAACCTAAAAAAAAATCATGGCAATGTATTACATAGAACCTTCACTATTTCTTTAAACTCCGAATTGCTCCGAATTACGTGTAAACTCTAAATTAACAGGTAGAATATAACTGCGACATTATAATTTTGAGCAAAATGTTCCCAAGCGATTTTTTGACTGAAATGGCGCATAATCACGAACTTTCTCGCGACCAGGAGGAAGTTTTTTTACTGCGAATGGGCAAAGGTTTAAGCTACGAAGAAATAGCCTCGGAATTACGTACTTCTGCTGATGCTTGCTTAAAAAGGATGGGGCAGGTTTATAAGAAATTCAACGTTAGCGGAAGCAGCAGAGGAAAAGAAAATCGACTGAGAATTTTCTTGAGCAACCAATGGGAACAATTAAAAGCTGGGAAAGTATCCGAAAGCAACTCCGAAAGTTTATCGGTAAATAGTCAAGAAGAAAATGCTGCTTCTGTAACGGTCGTAGAAAGCCAACTATCTTCTGTAGTGCAAAACTTACCCGCACGAGAATATACAACTTTTGTGGGACGTTCTCGCGAAATAGCACGATTAATGGAGGTTTTGAGTTACAAGCATTCGGCTCATTTAATCAGTGTAGATGGAATTGGTGGGGTAGGTAAGACCACTCTAGTAGTAGAAGTAGCTTACCGCTGTTTAGAAGCAAGTTTAAATATCAGTGTAAACAGGGATACTTTTAATTTCCCAGCTTTTGAAGCCATTATCTTTACATCTGCCAAGCAAAATCATCTTACCTCTATTGGACTTTTACCCCGACTGATTTATCAACGTACTTTACGGGATATATGTCGAGAAATCGCTCGAATTTTTGAGCTTGCGGAAATCAACAACTTACCTTTACAAGAACAAATCGGAGTAATTCGTCATAAACTTTCCCAGACCAGGACTTTATTGATTGTTGACAACTTAGAAACCATTGAGGATAAGCAAGAAGTTCTTTCCTTTCTCTACGACTTACCCCCAACGGTGAAAGTTGTAATTACAACCCGCGAACAAACATTATTTGTACCGATACGTCTTAATTCTTTAGCTAAAGAACATGGTTTACGGTTAATTCAGCACGAAGCTAAAGAAAAAGATATTGAGTTAACCACAACAGAATCACAGCAACTATATAAAGCAGTAAGTGGAGTTCCAGCAGCCATGATTTATGCTATCGGACAAATGGCTGCTGGTTATTTATTTGATGATGTATTGCAATTAATTAAACGTCCTGAAGGTGATATTGCTCGTTTTTGCTTTACTGCTTCAATAAATCCTTTGAGAAACTCACCACCTCATTATTTATTAATGGCCTTGACTCTTTTCGTGAAACCGGTAAAGAGAGAAACCCTAGCTAACGTAGCTTTTGAGAAACCAGACCCAATTATAGTATCGCCAGGATTGGTAAAATTACAGCAACTTTCCTTGATTTATCAACAGCAAGGACGGTATTGTTTAGCAGCTTTGACTCGTGAATATGCATGGGCCGAATTGGCCACAAATCCCGAATTTGCTCAAGAATTACGTCAGCGTTGGGTGAATTGGTATCTCAAATTTTCTGAATCGTTTGCAGACCAAGATTTGAAAGAATGGCATTTAAGCTATGAATACCTAGAAATTGAATGGGAAAATTTGCAAGCAGTATTCGAGTGGTGTATTTCTGAAGGTCGATATTCTGATGTCAAAGCTTTCTGGTCTCGCATCAAAGGTTACGCTCACATCCGTGGATATTGGGATGAGAGATTAGAATGGAGTGCTTGGTTAATAGAAGCTGCAAAGCTTTCCGGAGAGCCGGTTGTAGCATTAGAGGCAATGTGCGATCGCGCATGGACTTTAGTCAGGATGCGGCAGAGACAACAGTTGCAAGAAGCACAAGTATTATTGCAAGAAGCATGGGACTTACGTCAGCATCAGACATTAAATTTTCAGTTAGAATTAGCTGCCAACATGGTGATTTTGCACGTTCATCTTTCACAGTTAAAGCAAGCAAGAGAATGGTTAACAGTAAAAGAACAGCTTTTGCAACAGACCAACCTGAGTGAGTCAGAATATCAAGAACAGCAAGTTCAGAATTTATATTACCAAGGACAAATATTTTATAGAGAAAAAGATTATCAGCAAGCAAAAACCACATTTGAGCAAGGATTAACTCAAGCACAAGCAATAGGATGGCAAAAAGCAACCGCAGCCATTAATAATTGGTTAGCAGATATTGCACTATTAAATGGTGACTTAGCAGAAGCACGTAGGCTATTAGAATTTAGTTTACCAATGGCTCAAAGACACAAAGATAAGCGAGTTATTGCTTTTCATAAAGCGACATTTGCTAAATTAGAAAAAACTTGCGGAAATGGATTTCAAGCCCAGCGTTTAGCAAAAGAAGCAGCAGAAAGCTTTGAAAGTTTGAAAATGATTGCAGAAGCGAAAGAAATGTATGCTTTACTCGCAAAGTGAAATTAAAATTATGGGGATTGATAATTGGCGATTGGTAATTGAGAACTATATTAATAATCTCATACCAATTACCAATTACCAATTACCTTTTACCTTTTACCCAATAAAACATTATTGTTAATTGGTAAATCAGCACATGCTGCTGGATTATTGTCGATAGGGATATCAGCACAAGCAGCACGTAGTGATGTATTTTCCGAAATATTTAGTCCGAAAAATTCTTCAAACAAAACTTTTGTTGTACCAAAAGCCTGTTCGTATATTAGGTGTGTTTCTTGATGTTGTTGTAGCTCAATAGCGGAGCAATGATTTAACAAATAACCAAATAAAAAATCACAATCTTGAATATATTTTAGTAAGTTAACCTCAATATGAGCATGCCAAACTGCATCTATTTCTTGAGTTGGAACTAGCATTGCAGCAGGGTAAAAAGATTTCAGACATAAGAACAATTTGTAACGACTAATTGCTAATTGCGTTCTTTCTGTTGTCCATCCTTTAGAGGACATAAGTTTATATGCAACCGTCTGTAGATTTAGGTGATTCAACTTATCCCAGAATGTGACAATCTTCATTTTTTTTATTATTTCTAAACTATATAGGGTAAGAGGATTTATTTTGAAAAATCATCCTCATATTTATTCATCAGGATATCCCAAGTGTTTTTACGAAAAATTTGGTATTTTTTTTAACTTTTGTTGGCAAAAAAATATATAAACCACTTATTCGCACTACAAAAAACCAATTTATATATTCGCGATGCTCTCTTTTAGTATCATCTCAGAATCAATTGATTGTAATTGCTTGCGTCAAAGAATAACTGTGAATCTGAATTTTCCACACTTTCAAAACAAACGCTTTTTATACAAAAATTAAATCTTGTTTAAAAAAACAGTAAATCTGTTAAATAGCTAAGAATTAGCCTTTCAGTTAACCAACTTTTTTCATAAATTTGCAGTGACAGACTGATTAAGTAGTATAGGGACTGCTTAAAAACTTGTTTTAATCATATTCTTCTGTTTTAGAACCATCAATTAATTCCAACAACAGCTTGAAAGACTCGTATTACGTATTTTTTCCTGATTTGTTAATTTTTGGTTAATCGAGGGAATTCTGTTAAGAAATGACCGATTGAAAAATTAGCCGTTAAGTATATCCACTACTCTTACTATTTTTATGAAAAATCCTAAATTGAAAAATTGTCAGAAAATTGCTGTTTGTATCTCGGTTTTAGGTGCTTTGTTTCTTAACGCTTGTGATAATGGTAATTCCCAAGAAGGATTTGAAGTCAAATTCTTAGTAGGAAGCGCTTTAAAAGAATTTTGCCATCAAGCTGCGGAACAATTTAACGCTACAAAACCCAAACTAGAGAACGGTAAAGCTTTCTATCTCAACTGCGAAGCTAAAGGTAGTGGAGATGTAGTCAAAGAAATGACTTCTTTATCCGAGCAACTCAAAGCTGGAACTCTACAACCAGATGATGCGAAATTTCCCACATTAGTTTCCGTAGATGGAGAAATCTATCATTCGCAGCTACTTTATCAACTTAATCAAATCTTCCCCGGACAAAATTATATTCCAGAAATTAGCGATGCAGCGTTAATTGCAAATAGTCCAATGGTGTTTATGAGTCCTGCTGACGTTGCTGCTGGATTACGCAAGCAAGAAGACTTGTACAAAACATTAGTAACAGCAAAAAATCACAAAGAACTCGGTTCCAACAGTCCTCAATTACCGATTAACTTCGTTCACACCGCTCCTACTCGTTCCAATTCCGGTTTACAAACCTTAGTAGCGCAATTTGCTAGCGTCTCCGGAAAACGACCAGAGCAGTTAACAGCAGAGGACGTACAAAAACATCAAAATCAAATTCAGAAAATTCAAAGTAAAGTGACTCGTTACGGAGTCTCCACCAACACTTTGGCTACCGACATGGTTAAAAACGGCCCATTTTGGGCATCCATCGGCTCGGTATATGAATCATCCGTAATTCAAGCCAACTCCAACTTACAATCGGGTCAAACTCGTTATGAAGCGATTTATCCCAAAGCCACATTCACATCAAACATGCGAGCAATTTTACCTAGTGGTACCTGGGTAAATGCAGACGAAAAAGCTGCTGGACAAAAAGTAATTGAATATTTGAGAACTCCTCAAACTCAGAAAATTGCTACAGAATTAGGATTAAGACCTGGTGTACCGGGAGTAGAACTAGGTGCAAAATTTACTCCACAATTTGGAGTCAAACCAGACGTAAAATATGATTCCCTGCGTCCCCCACAACCCCAAGTAGTCGCAGCAATGCTCAAATCCTGGCAAGAATTTGCGAAAAAACCTTCACAAGTAGTTGTAGTTGTAGATTCTTCCGGTTCCATGTCCGGGAATAAATTACCAGCAGTCCAGAATACCTTACGAAATTATATTCAAAGCTTAGGACCAAAAGAGCAAATAGCGATAATCGACTTTGACTCAGAAATACGCAATCCCGTAAAAGTTAACGGTAGTCCCGAGGGACAAGCAAACGGAATGCAATTTATCGGAAACTTACGGGCTGATGGTGGAACTCGGTTGTACGATTCTACGCTACAAGCACGTAACTGGTTGCAGAAAAACCTTCGTAAAGACGCAATTAACGCTGTAGTCATACTCACAGATGGTGACGACTCCGGTTCAGATATTAATTTAAACCAACTGAGCCAAGAATTGGAAAAAAGTAACTTCAGCAGCGATAAACGTATAGCCTTTTTCACAGTAGGTTATGGAAACGAAGGAGAATTCAACCCCAAAGTACTCAAACAAATAGCCGAGCTAAATGGAGGTTATTACCGCAAAGGAGACCCCGAAACAATCTCTACATTAATGGCAGATTTACAAGTTGAATTTTAAATCAGTTAGGAATGGCCGCAATCGGCATATTTTTCTTGTAGGGGAGGCAAAATACGGTTCCTTGGTGCGGTCTTGGGGAGCCATTGCGTTGCGCGGTGAATCAAGGAAAGGGGGTGTCGGTTTCCGTCCCCCTTTCCTAGTGAACCCGAAGGGGAACAAGCGCGTTGTAGCAAATGGCGTGGTTTCCCCCATGAGCAACTAAGGAACCCGGAGGGTGTAGATTTTCTTCCCATATTATTGCCGAGGCACGTGACACTTTGAACAATTATGAACGTAGTTACAATGTCTTCAGTGTCACGCACCGGCTGAGTAGTGTGACAGTTGCGGCCATTCCTGTCAGTTAACAGTAAGGAGTTAAGAATTTAATAATTCAATAATTATCTATTTCTCCTTGTCCCCTTGTTCTCAATTTATTATGAAACTAGCAAACCCTCTTTATTACCCAATAGCCGTTTTAGCCGGTGGTGTTGTTCTCGTCGCAGGTGTCCGCTTTATCGGATTACCTAATTTTGTTGCTTTACCGGCAGCCGCAGCAGTAGCTACAGGTGGTGCTGCTGTAATAAAATCGAGAGAACCAGACCTTCAAAAAATCGCTCAGCAGCAGATAGAAAACGAATTACAAACATTACGAACTTCGGCTAAAAATTTAGCACAAAAAGCAGAATCACTACGTCAAGAAGCTAATCAATTATTAAGTCACGGTTCCTTTGAAATGGATTTATTGGTAGCGGTACAGGGAGCTTGTCAAAGAGCGATTGAACTACCAATAAAACTTGACGAATTGGGTAGAAGAATTCACGGTGCTAATTCTTTATTATCAGTTAACGATTTACAACAGCAATTACAAGAAGTAGAAAATAAACGTTCTTCATCTTCCGGAATTGCACGTCAAAATTTAGACCAGCTTAGCAACAGTTTGCAACGAAATATAGAGCTAGCCAAAGAAGGACAAAACGCTCGTACCGCTCAAATGACCAGTCTCTATACTTTAATTCAAGATTCTGCTGGAATATTGCAACAAATTCAAAATAAATTACGTACTGCTGATTTAACAGATATTCAGCAAATTAATGAATTACAAGCTTCTACAGACGAACTAACTAGTTTACAAGATAACTTCGCTTTTCTGGTTAAGAAGTGATTGATATTTATTGATATTTAATTACCTGGCAGGTGAAACCGCTCCTAAACAAGCAAAACCCGTCTGCACGGGAGATGAA